>CAYGNG010000063.1:0-3087 GCA_964351225.1 uncultured Gammaproteobacteria bacterium | reverse complement strand
TCCGTGCTGTCATCAATCACAATGGGAGATTAACGGCCTTGCCCGGCGTCAAAACCATAAAAGCACCCCACCTCCTTAGGCGATGGGGAATTCTTAAGGGGGAGAATGCAATTGGCCCCCTTAAGCGCCGCAGCTTCTGCGATAAAGTAAGCTATTTACTTAGAAATTGTCGCTATTAATTTTGGTAAAAACACTTCTTTTAACAACAGTCTTTTCTCTTTAATAAACAGCTGTGATTGTCTGGTCCATAATTTATTTGGCACGGTATTATCAAGTTTGCAAGATTTTGAGAATAAAGAATGCTCTTGGGTTAGTGTGGCAAATTGAAAAGACGATCGTTTCAGGAGTGGGTTTTGAAATAAAACTTTGCCGAGCGGTTTATCCCCTAAAAATCGCAATCGGTATAATTCTCCTTGGAGGGTTGCTTTAGGGAATACGGTTCTTGCGAACATCCAAGGGTTATCATTCATCAATAAAAAAACCTCGCGAACTAGTGCGTATTGCCGGTTAGGAATGTTTAAAAGCATTGCTTCATTGCGTTCGGGGAGTTCCCACTTATGTTGGCATACCATGACACGCAGGCTTGCTTGCCCGAGCGCTTCTAATTGGCGAGTCATTGAATGCGCATTACAAAAAAGATTGATGACGGAGACAGGCAAATTATATTGCCGTAAGAATTTTTGATGATGCCATGGAATGAGATTATGCGTTGATAAAATCTGCGATGTATCTGCCAAAAGATTTTGTCTCCAATAGGAAAGCATCATGCCCATAATCTGATTGATGCAGGATATATTGTGAGTTTACCCCTGCATCAACTAATATCTCATGCAGCGCTTGTTGTTGATAAGGGAAAAATAGTTTATCAGAAGACTCTGAAATAATTAATGTTTCAGCTTTTATCCGTGAGAGAGCTTCTGAAAGCGAGTTAAATTCGGTGCAAATATCGAAATCATCCATAGCTTGTGTCAAATTCAAATAGCTATTCGCATCAAAGCGAGTTGTAAATTTTTCAGCATTATATTGTAAATAACTTTCTAAGCCTTGTTTTTCTGCCGCGTTTTCAATTTGATCTTTAAAATGGCTATCAAATTGTATGCTATCACGGTAGCTTAATTGCCCGAGTTTACGAGCGAGAGCAAAGCCAGTAAAATTAGAGTTGGTATAGGCACCTTGCTTCCAATTTGGATCCAAGCGAATGATATCTCGTTGGATCTGGCGGATTGCTTTTGTGGTTGGGTAGCTGCGATAGCAAGAAGAAATGGAAATGAATTTACGAGCGTATTCTGGGAAATAGACCACAAAACTTAAAGAGCACATGGCACCCATTGAGGGGCCAATGACGGCACATACTTGCTTGATCCCTAAGAAGTCTAATAACATTTTTTGAGAGCGGGCCATATCTTGGATGCTGACTTGAGGAAACGTGGTGCGGTAAGCCCTTTGTGTTTGTGGATTAATGCTCGTTGGCCCGGAAGAGCCAAAGCAGCTGCCGAGATTATTGATACAAATTACATAGTATTCTTCGGTATTGATGGGTTTGTTTGGTCCTACCATGCTGTTCCACCAGCCTGGGGTTGGGTTACTCGCACTTTCGCAGACATGGCTATTGGTCGACAATGCATGATTAATCAGGATGGCGTTGTCTTTTTGTGCCGTCAGCTGTCCAAAAGTTTCAAAGGCCAATGTCAGCTCTGGAATGCTCTCTCCAGAAATAAAAAGAAAAGGTTGGTCAGAATGGTATAATTGTTTACCATTATCACCTGGCAGCACATTTTGTTTCATATTTGTTCAGCGTGAAAGTTATGGAATCGATGGATTTTAATCGTTTGGCTCAAGATATCAAACAGTGGGGACAAGAATTGGGTTTCCAGCAGATTGGAATATCGGATACGGTATTACAAGATGCCGAGGAGCGTCTAGCCCAATGGCTGCGCAAAAAATTCCATGGCGATATGAAATACATGGCGCATCATGGGCTCAAGCGGTGCCGCCCTGCGGCTTTGGTGCCTGGGACGTTACGAATTATCACCGCTCGAATGAATTACTTACCGCCTACGGTTACCGAAAGCGTTGCTGTGCTTAAACAATCAAATTTAGCTTATATTTCTCGTTATGCATTGGGAAGAGACTATCATAAACTCATTCGCAAGCGCTTGCAGCGGTTGGCCACCAGAATTAATGAGGTATGTCCCGAATTAAAATACCGTTGCTTTGCCGATAGTGGGCCGGTGATGGAGAAGCCGCTTGCTGAAAAAGCGGGATTGGGGTGGATAGGAAAACACACCAATCTAATCAATAGCAAACAAGGGTCATGGTTTTTTTTAGGGACACTGTTTACCAATTTGCCTTTGCCGGTTGATGCACCAAGCTCACAACATTGTGGCTCTTGCCAGGCATGTATAGCTATTTGCCCAACAAAAGCGATAATTGGACCCTATCAGTTAGATGCGCGAAAATGCATCTCTTATTTAACCATTGAATATCGAGGCGTTATTCCTATTGAGTTGCGACCCTTGTTGGGCAATCGGATTTATGGCTGTGATGATTGTCAATTAGTTTGTCCTTGGAATCGATTTGCAAAGCTAACACAAGAAAAAGATTTTCATCCCAGGCATGGACTGGATGCTAAGACGTTGCTTGAGCTGTTCCAATGGACGGAGTCGGATTTTTTGACGAAGACTGAGGGTTCAGCAATTAAAAGAATTGGTTATGCCTGTTGGTTGCGCAATGTCGCAATTGCTTTAGGCAATGCCTCGTTTGATCCTCATATCATCCAGGCGTTAACCGATAAATTGACTTACCCGTCTAACCTAGTTGTTGAGCATGTGAGGTGGGCTTTAGATGTGCAGCTTAAAAGAGGAGGTTGTTAGCATTATCGCATCTGAATCAGCAATTCTCGGTGAACTTCTGAGCCCCTATTTTTCGTACTATCCTTAGCGATTAGCACATAAATTTTTCGTACCATACCCGCTGTAGCACAATTGTAGATAATAGATTGCTACATTTTATAGGTATGATTAGGGGTCTCGTTTCAGTTTAAGCCCAATGAATGACAGGGAATAAAAATCATTGCTTAAAATCGCG
>CAYGNG010000062.1:0-3223 GCA_964351225.1 uncultured Gammaproteobacteria bacterium | reverse complement strand
TGATTACGATATCGTCGTGTTTTTTTATCAGAATGAATATTTTGCGTATCTGAATGGGGCCTGTGGTTAGATTAACAACAAGATGAACCGTGGTAACGTAAATGGTCACAAATAATAAAGATAATGAGTTGTGGCGGCAAGCAAAAAATTATTGGTTTTCAGGTGGGATCATTGGGGGTACAAATCAGTAAAAAAACAGGCAGGATGAGCTCAATACAAAATCCGCACCTTAATGGTGCCACGGATTTGGCGCAATGGTTCTACCAACGTCTCATCGGCGGTGTGGGTGATGTCGATGACGACATACCCGATTTCCGAATTGGTTTGTAGGTATTGTCCGGCGATGTTGATGTTTCGCTCGGAGAAAGCGTGGTTGATTTGCTGCAAAATGCCAGGCACATTGTTGTGGATGTGTAAAATACGACTAAAGCCGGTGTGTTGTGGTAGCGATACCTCAGGGAAATTGACGGCAGACAAGGTTGAGCCATTATTGCTGTATTTAATTATTTTGCTGGCGACTTCTTGGCCTATGTTTTGCTGGGCTTCAACGGTGGAGCCACCAATGTGCGGCGTTAAGAGGACATTATCAAAAGCGCGCAGCGGAGATAGGAATTCATCATTATTGGACGAAGGCTCTTGTGGAAAAACATCAATGGCCGCGCCAGCAAGTTGATTTGCTTTCAAGGCGAAACACAAGGCATCGATGTCAACGACGGTTCCGCGAGCGGCATTGATGAGGAGGCTGTCTTTTTTCATGATATTGAATTGTGTCGTGCTCAGCATGTTTTTAGTTTCATTGGTAGCAGGAACGTGCAATGTGACCACATCCGCTATTTTTAGTAAGTCATGTAGGGTGGCCATGGCTTGCGCATTACCAAGCGCGAGCTTGGTTTCAATATCGTAATAATAAACCTGCATGCCTAAGCTTTCGGCTAAGACACTGAGTTGTGAGCCGATATGACCATAACCGATGATCCCTAAAACTTTGCCACGAATTTCATGGGAATTTTTGGCAGATTTGTGCCAACCACCCCGATGAGCCAGCGCATTTTTTTCGGGGATCCCGCGGAACAGCATGATGATTTCAGCTAACACCAATTCCGCGACACTGCGGGTATTGGAATAAGGCGCATTAAATACCGGGATCCCAAGCCGCATGGCGGTGGCGAGATCCACGTGATTGGTTCCAATACAAAAACAGCCTATCGCCGATAATCGTTTTGCGGCGTGGATGATGTTCGCCGAAACTTGTGTGCGTGAGCGGATCCCAAGAAAATGATAATCTGGGATAATGGATAATAATTCTTGCGGTGCGATGGCTTTATCTATCGTTGTAATGTGGGTATAACCATCCGCTTTAAACCGTTCAATGGCGCCAGGATGAATACCTTCTAATAACAAGATCTGTAATTTGTCTTTGGCAAATGAATAGGCGGTCACGGGGTTTTCCTTTCAGGTTTTGCAATTATAGGATAAAGAGGATGAATGGGTTTATCAAATTATGCCAACAACAATGCCCTGGGTTGGTTATTGCTCAAGACGAAGCAACTTGTTCGCTTTATGGCCGAGATTGGACGACTCAATTTGAAGTGGCACCATTAGGCATTGCATTTGTGGAATCGATTGAGCAAGTTCAAACACTCGTGCAATTAGCCAATCAATTTCAAGTGGGGTTAGTGCCTTCTGGTGGGCGAACGGGTTTAAGTGGTGGTGCGGTTGCCAGCCATCAAGAATTGGTGGTTTCCTTTGAGCGGATGAATCGTATTTTGGATTTTAATGCCATCGATAATGCGGTAACCGTGCAGGCAGGGGTGGTCACCGAGCAATTGCAAAATTTTGCGCGCGCACAAGGATTATATTATCCCGTGAGTTTTGCTTCACGTGGTTCCAGTCAAATAGGTGGGAATATTGCGACCAATGCCGGGGGGATAAATGTTTTGCGCTACGGGTTAACGCGGGAGCGGGTTTCTGGCTTAACGGTGGTGACAGGCCGAGGCGATATTTTATCACTCAATCATGGGCTTATTAAAAATGCCACAGGCTTTGATTTACGGCATTTATTCATTGGGAGCGAGGGCTGCTTGGGGTTTATTGTTGAGGCGACACTGCAATTAGCTGCAGCGCCAAAACCAACGCAAGTAATGGTAATGGCAGTGAATGATTTACCAACTATTCCGCAGCTATTACGCCAATTTCGCGCGCTGGTCGCGATTACCGCATTTGAGTTTTTTTCAGATAATGCACTGTCTTATGTTTTGAATAAGCATCAATTGCCAAGACCGTTTGACGCGCGGACAGCCTATTATGTGTTAATGGAGTTTGAGCAAAATGAAGCGTGTGAACAAGACGTCATGGCATTATTTACAAGATTACTCGATTCACAACAATGCCAAGATGCCATATTAAGTAGTAGTGCGGCGCAAGCACAAGCCTTATGGCGCTTGCGTGAAGACATCACCGAGTGTATTGCGATTAAAAACCCCTATAAAAATGATATCGCGGTAAAGGTTTCCGCAATGCCCGCGTTTGTCGCTGAGTTAACAACGTTACTCAATGCACAATACCCCGAGTTCGAGGTGGTGGTTTTTGGCCATATTGGGGATGGTAATTTACACGTAGGCATTTTAAAACCAGAGCCGCTTTGCCAAGAAGATTTTGTCCGCCGTTGTGAACAAGCCAATCACGCGGTATTTGCTTTGGTGCAAAAATATCATGGCAGTATTTCAGCCGAGCATGGCATTGGTTTATTAAAACGATCTTATCTTAATTATTCGCGCTCTATCCGCGAGCAAGCCTATCTGCACGCTATCAAATCCGTCTTTGATCCGAATGGGATCATGAATCCCGGGAAATTGCTAATGGATGAGCCACCGGATTGCTTGGAACCGCGTTAAGATGTCTATACCATAGATATTGTTGAAATTGCTAACAGAACGTGGGGCTGAAGGCTTAATGCGCAATCGAATACGACGGAGAGGGTTTTGTATCATAAAATGTGCGGTATTGCTCATTTTATTTTCATTTGCCGAAGCCAAAACACTCACCTTACAAGATGCCGTTTTATTAGCGCTGAGAGTGAATCCGAATGTGCACAATGCCCAGATGCAGCGGATTTTAGATAAATATAATTTGCGATTAGCCGAGTTCGAGTTTGAATGGCAATATCAATTAACTGGCTCAGCAGCGCATACCAAAGCCACGGCAGAGGGCGCCCGCTCAACAA
>CAYGNG010000061.1:0-4779 GCA_964351225.1 uncultured Gammaproteobacteria bacterium | reverse complement strand
CGGTGTTAACTCTTGCTTAAACCAAACCGTGCGATTGATATAATCCACATGGCTTAAAATAATACGCACCACTTTTCTGGAGACATTTTCAACGCAATAATCTGGGACCATGGCAAAATTTCGACTGCCCGTCTCATGCTGCAAAGTGGCTAATTCGACTGCTTGGAGCATTCGATTTTGCTCTAAGCCACTCATGAGCAGTGTGGCCACATCCATCCCTTCTGGCCGCTCATGCTGCTCTCGTATGGTCACCGCGGGAAAATCCAACACCGATGCGTCTTCCGTTAAACTGCCACTGTCTGATAACACACAAAAGGCTTGTCGTTGCAACCTTGCGTAATCACAAAAGCCAAAAGGCAGTAAAAACTGAACATTGTCATCGAGTCTTAAACTGGCTATCTCCGAGCTCAATTGTTCTAACCGCTTTCGCGTACGTGGATGGGTTGAGATAATAAGCGGCATTTGATAGCGCTGTGAAAGGGCCTGAAGCGTATTCAAGATTTTAATTAAATTCTCTCTAACATCAACATTTTCTTCACGATGAAAACTCAACAACAAATATTGCCTCGGCGTTAAATTTAGTTTGTGCAAAATCGCTGAGTTTTCGATTTGATGCTGATAATAATTGAAAATTTCAGCCATACAAGAACCCACTTTGATAATAGTGTTCGGCTTGATGCCTTCCGCTATTAAATATTGCCGTGCATGCTCTGAAATGGTCATGTTAATGTCGCTGATATGATCGATGATCCGACGATTAATTTCTTCTGGCACACGTTCATCAAAACATCGATTACCCGCCTCCATGTGAAAAACCGGGATCTTTAACCGCTTAGCCGCATAAACGCACAAACAACTATTGGTATCACCATAAATCAAAACGGCATCCGGCTTAACTTCAGATAAGAGCATTTCTGCTTTGGCAATAACATCACCGACTGCTCGACAAGCTGAGCTTTTATCAACCTCTAAAAAATAATCTGGTTTTTTAACGCCAAGTTCATCAAAAAAAATATCATTTAACTCATAATCGTAATTCTGACCGGTATGAACCAAAACGTGATCCGTGTGCATTTCAAGCTCGGCAATTACCCGCGATAATTTAATGACTTCAGGACGCGTTCCCACAATGGTCACTACTTTTAATTTGGTGCTTTTTAACATTAGACTAACAATTCCTCTGCCCGGTGATCTCGCATGGAAAGCAATTGATGTTTGACTAATAACGCTTTCGTTGCTGCCAAATCCAACAGATCATCCCCAGAGCTGTACGGTTGCTGTAAATCCGTTTGCAGAGGCTTACGCTGAGAAATTTCTGGCAACATTGACTCAATGACATAATACTGACCGCGTTTAACCGTAAAGTAAGATTCCTCATCGGACACCAGAATTTCATGAATTTTTTCGCCCGGTCTAATCCCGGTGACGGTAATTTCAATGTTGCGATCCCCGATTAAGGCTTTGGCTACATTCATGATGGTTGCGGCCGGCACTATCGGAACGTAAATTTCGCCGGGTTTTGCTGCCCGCACAGCGGCAAAAATGGTATCAACGGCTTGGTTAATGCTTAATAAAAAACGCGTCATATTGGGCTCCGTAATGGTAACAGGCCCACCATGACGAATCTGATCAATAAACAACGGCACAACCGATCCGCGCGAGGCCAAGACATTGCCGTAGCGAACACAAATAAATTTTGTGTGTCGTGACTGTAAATTTCCTGAAATGATAATCCGCTCTTGCAATGCTTTGCTCATTCCCATCACATTGATGGGTTTTACCGCTTTATCGGTGCTCACACCAACAACCAACTCGACTGGATAATCATGCTCGAGGATGGCTTGCACAATATTAGCTGCCCCAGAACAATTGGTGTTAATTGCCTGTAACGGAAAATATTCGCACGTCGGCACTTGTTTCAAGGCCGCTGAGTTGATGACAACATCCACCCCTTGTAACGCTGCACAAATATCACGGTAATCACGCACATCGCCAATGCGAAACTGCAGCGTTTTTTGAAAATTTTGGTAGATGATCTCATCGGTACTCACCGCTTTCCTGGCGTAAGACAAGCGCATTTGATGTTGCTTGGCTTCATCACGTGATAGGACAATGATTTTTTTGGGTGTTCCTAACTCACCAGACAATAATCGCCATACTAAAATCTTCCCCAACGATCCGGTGCCACCGGTCACTAAAATCGTTTTATCTTGAAAAATCACCTGTACCTCACTTTCTTTGACGCTGCGCAATTTGAAGAGCAAGCTCTGCTAACATGGTATCCCAAGGTGCCACACCATACTGGATTTTCTCTGCCAGTTTATGCCCTTGTAAACTTCTATCACAGACAACTGTCTCATCTGGAATAATGCGAACATCCTCTTTGCTTATCATTTCTTGTAGCATTCGTAACAAATCATACTTAGTAATGGGCAAAGAAGCCAACTGCCACAAGCCACATAAACCGGGGTATGACACTAATATGTGCTCAATGATTTTAGCAAATTCCAGTGTGGTCACGCCGGTATAGATGGCTTTGGTGAACCCCCGAACCGTGCCTTTCTGCGCTAAAAACCACTCTATTAATCCCGTTTGCCGCTGTAACTGCAATCCAATGATTGAGGTTCGCAACGTCAAACTGTGATCGCTGGCTCTCACTTCTCCCAATGCTTTACTTTGGCCATATAAATCTTCGGCATCTGGCACATCGGATTCGGTATAGTGACCCTGCTTACCTGAGAATACGCAATCCGTGCTCACATGGATTAAACGCGCTCCTGACAAACCACACAACCAATCCAAGCGATGTGGTAACAAAGCATTCAACGTGATACTGGGTATTGCCTGAGTTGCCGCCTTGAGTTGTTTCACGATACCGACTGCATTAATCACCGCATCAGGATGAAAGTCATCCAGCATGCTCTGCAGATCGGCATCAATTCGAACATCGATATTTTGGTAAACATCGGCTGCATGAAATAACTGTTGCGCTGAATATTGACTAATTGTTCCAGATAAGGAAACCTTAACTTGATGGCGCACTCTGAGACTGTGGTAAAGTTGGTGGCCCAGCATACCACTGCCACCAAGTAATAGTATTTTCACCAAGCCTCCTTAAACCACCAGCAATTATTCTCGATCCGTGGGAGGTGTATGATACAGAGCTAGGTCATTATTTGCTAGAGGCTGTCAAATTTGATGTCTCTGAATTTAAAAACAAAAACCACTGCCATGTGAAATAGAAAAAAATCATACTCATTGGTTAAAAATATTTCATTGTGGCTTGGCTATACCAATATCATCAGAAGCACGAGGCTGCGCAATACGGGGCGTACAATCCATTTCGGAACCCCTGTTTGGGAAAAGGCCCAGCCCTGATAACAACTGTGATAATTGAGGCATAGCCGATGGCGTTAAGTTTAACGTTTGCAACCCTGATAAAGCTTGTTTTGCCGCCTCAGATTGAAAGCGCGATCGCTCTAATTCTAACACGCCACCCGTTAAGGCCCGGCCTTTCGCTTCTAATGCCTCATTCTCTGCCTTAGCTGTGATAGAAATTTGGTAGGCTTGCGCCTCGGCTTCTTGCCTCTGTTTGCCCGCCGCTGCTGTTGCCGCAATAGCAATTCGTTCAGCGTCGCCCTCCGCCTGGGTTTTAAGGTTAGCTCGTTGACCCTCAATGTTCACTCTATCCGCAACTACTCTGCCTTGACTCTCTGCCAAATGTACTCTGTTTTTTGCCTGCATCGCTTTGAGTTTAGCTTGTTGTGTTGAGGCTTCTAGAGCCGCTTGCTCAACTTGGCTTGCAAAAGTTTTATTTTTAAAGCGCACATACTGCAATTGCACACCGATAATCTCAACCCCTAAATGTTTGGTATCATGTTGCACATGCGTTAGAATGTACTTGGAGATACGACTGCGCACATCCTCGCCATCCATGTTTTGATGTCCCCCAAATTGGGCTTCCTCCTTTTCTCTCTTTTGCTCTTCACCATTTGCGGAATCCAGTGTCACTGGACTAAATTCTTTATGGTTAATATTATTAAATATGTGTGAGATAGCCGCATCCGTGTAATCGATTAAAGCGCCATCTAACTTAGCAAATCCTAATCCCCCAGCTACCACGCTCGGATCTTTAATAACATAATTTAATAGTGGCAATACTTCGAAAGTCACACCATCATGGGTTGTCACATCAAATGGCGATTTAAACTCAATAAATTTTTCTTGAATTGAATATTGTTCCTCAGCTTTAAATTCCGGGGCATTTATTAAGTAATAGCCTTCCTCTTTTACATCACGTTCTCCACTTTGGAAACACTCTCGCACCATACCTTTATTGACAGTCATCATGGTAATTGGCCCAAACCGTACTAAACTCTCATTCTTAGCATGCACTTCACCAAAAGCAAACTGAGCGGAATCGATAATATAACGCCCAGGCAGCAAAACGACAGGCTCATTACCATACCAAGCAAATCCTAACTGGCCCTTGTTCACACTGATAACTGACAGAGTATCATGGGTAACCGCCTGTTTCGGGAATTGATCAATTATTTTATGAAACACCAAATTAGGTGAATCAATGATATGGCGCCCAGGTGGGATCAACACCGGTTTGTTTTCATACGTCGCTACACCATAACAATGTTGCGGAATATTTAATACTTGTAACGTACTCAAGCTTTCATGCGCAGCATTTTGGTTAATTAATCTATCAAATCGAAACAGGGGTGAATTAATAATGTGGCGCCCAGGTGGCAAAATAACCGGTCGATTATT
>CAYGNG010000060.1:0-5746 GCA_964351225.1 uncultured Gammaproteobacteria bacterium | reverse complement strand
GGAGCCACACCTGGAAACAAGATTTTAAACCCACTTTATACGGCAATCGATTATGGCTATGCCCATCCTGGATAACACCGCCAGAGCCAAACGCCGTCAATGTCATCCTTGATCCGGGCCTTGCTTTTGGAACCGGGCATCATCCAACAACCGCTTTATGCTTAGATTGGTTAGCCGAAAATATTTCGGCAACCGATACCGTCATTGACTACGGCTGCGGCTCCGGGATCCTGGCGATCAGTGCATTGAAATTAGGATGCCAACAGGTGTGGGCTATCGATCATGATCCTCAAGCATTAATTGCTACTAAGGAAAATGCCATTCGCAATAATATTAACCTCGAACAACTATCCATTATGCACCCGGAACAAATTAAAGCGATCAAAGCTCGAATTTTGATTGCCAACATTCTAACCAACCCATTATTGGAGCTCGCTCATCAATTTGCCGAATACGTTGAACATGGTGGATTAATTGTCATTTCTGGGGTGCTTACTTCACAAATTGATCTCATTGTTGACAAATATCGGTCTTGGTTTACACTACGAACGCCAATCACAAGAAGTGATTGGGTACGATTTGATGGCATAAGAAAAAAACCTTAAATCGTACTTGAGCAACACCAAGCCAGTGTTATAATAGCTCTACTTGTCGTGTAAAGGTTGTCCTTTTTTTCCAGATACGCTTTGCCTGACAAATTTGCTAGGAAGCAAAAAGTAACTTTAGATCCTACGACTACAGTAGTTACAAGAAAGACCTGTTCATCATAGTAAACCTGTTACGTAAATCTAAATTCCACCCCACGCAGTGATACTGTGTGGATTTTAATCGATAGCCAACCATCTAAGGAAGAGAGGTCGATAGATTATGTCAACGATAGTAGAAGCACCTGAAATTGCAGTTCGAGAACAAACGGTACAACATTCTTCTCCTGATACACTACGCGCGAGTGTTGAAGCAGCCATGAAAAATTATTTCGCTCAGTTAGGCGATCAATCCGCTTCCAACATTTACGAAATGGTTATCTCAGAGGTTGAAGCACCTTTATTAGAAGCGGTAATGCAATTTACCAAAGGCAATCAAAGCAAAGCCGCTATTTTGCTCGGAATTAGCCGCGGAACACTCCGTAAAAAGCTCAAACACTATGGGATTGAGAAAATTAGCTAAACCCACCAAGGTTGAGCAAATACTCGGGTGTATCTTTGATACACCCGATTTTTTTAACGATTCAGCAAAAAAGCCGACGTTACTCCGGTTTTGACGCCATCGCCTAGGGCCTGTGTTGTAGCGGAATAAATTTTTATGCGTACTGCAATCAAAACGGTCCTCATCAGTGTTTCGGATAAAACGGGAATCGTCGCGTTTGCACAAGCATTAGCGAAAAAAAATATTCGCATCTTAGCAACCGGTGGCACCGCACAACTACTCAAAGAACATCGTATCGCTGTCATCCCGGTTTCTGAATATACGCAATTTCCTGAAATACTCGATGGCCGTGTTAAAACATTACACCCTAAATTATTTGCCGGCCTGCTGCACCGCGGCCCGCAAGATGAAGCCGTACTTGGCCAACACGAGATTAATCAAATCGATATGATTATTATTAATCTCTACCCCTTCCAAGAAACCATCGCAAACCGCGAATGCCCATTAGAAAAAGCCCTCGAAAACATTGATATCGGAGGCCCAGCGATGATCCGCGCTGCAGCAAAAAATTTTCAACGGGTCGCTGTTCTGGTTAACCCCGAACAATACCAATCCGCATTACACGCGTTACAAACAAATCAATTTACGCTCTCCCAGGATTATCGTTTCTCACTGGCACAAGCCGCCTTTGCCTACACCGCACGCTATGAGATGAGTATCTCGCAATACCTAAATGAGACCGATAGCACTTTCCCCCCTGTTTTCGCCCCTCAATTCACCAAAATTCAAGATCTGCGTTATGGTGAAAATCCACAGCAAAAAGCCGCATGGTATCTTACCACTTCAGAAAAATTAGGAACCATTGCTGAAGCGGATCGGATGCAAGGTAAACCGTGTTCTTATAATAATATTTGTGACGCCGACACCGCTTGGGAGTGCGCAATCCATTTTGATAAACCCGCATGCGTCATCGTCAAACACGCCAATCCTTGTGGTGCAGCCTGCGATAACAAACCGGAGATAGCCTATGAAAAAGCTTATGCTACCGATCCGCTCTCGGCATTTGGGGGAGTTATCGCCTTCAATCGAGAAGTGGATAGCACTACTGCAGAAAAAATTCTAGCAACCCAATTTGCTGAAGTCATTATCGCCCCATGCTTTACCCAACAAGCACTTGCACTCTTTAAAAGCAAACCCAACTTAAGAGTCTTACGGATCCCCAATGAGCCTAAATTAACAGAACGCGCCTCGCTATTAGCCTATCACCAAGTCGGCACCGGGATATTAATTCAACAAACCGATCAAAATATGCACCTGGCAGATTTAAAAACAGTGACTCAGCGTGCCCCGTCCCATGAACAAACCCAAGATTTATTATTTGCTTGGAATGTTGTGCGTTTTGTTAAATCAAATGCCATCGTTTATGCTAAAAAAGCAACCACCGTTGCCATTGGTGCCGGACAGATGAGTCGGGTATTTTCAGCCCAAATTGCGATACTCAAAGCCGAACAAAGCAAACTGAATTTAGTGGGTTCGGTAATGGCTTCTGATGCATTTTTGCCCTTTCCGGATACCATTGAGCTCGTTGCCAAACAAGGCATCTCCGCTATCATTCAGCCCGGCGGCTCTCTTCGTGACGCAGAAGTTATCCAAGCGGCCAACCAAGCAAACTTAGCGATGATTTTTACCGGAACCAGACACTTTCGCCACTAACTGATATACTGGGGGTTTACTTTTAATCTGTTATTCGCATGAATTTCAATAACATTTTTTTAATTGGTCCGATGGGTGCCGGAAAAAGCACCGTTGGCACAAATTTGGCTGCCGAATTAGGGTATGAATTTTTTGATACCGATAAAGCTATCGAAGAAAAAACTGGCGTCGATCTTGCTTGGATTTATAGTGTGGAAGGTGAAGATGGTTTTCGCATCCGAGAAAACCAAATCATCGCCGAATTGACGCTACTCGATCGCATCGTGTTATCGACTGGTGGCGGCAGTGTGGTCGACTCGGAGAGTCGTAAATTGCTCGCCAGTCGTGGCTTTGTCATCCATTTAAGCACTTCGATGCCAGAGCAATATTCCCGAACATTAAATAATCGCCGTAATCGACCACAGCTGCAAGTGGATGACTTAGAAAAGCAATTAGAAAAATTCCGGGATGAACGACAGCCTTTATATGAAGAAATCTCTGATCTTTCGATTATGACAGATGGTAAGTCGGTCAAAAAAGTAGTAACCGAAATTTTGCAACATTTAGGCTTATAATGCGAGGGCCTGTTGGCATTTGCAGTCGAGAAAGCAATTGTCAACAGGCCCTAATGAGGTGAACCATGTTAGCGAATCCCAGTAACTCGATTATTGTGCGATTAAAACTGAGCTCCAAACTCAATGCCTTGAATAACGCGATGAATACCATTGCCAATCTCGAAGGCGTCATCGGCGCAATCGATATCATTCGAGTCAAGAAAAATTGCATGATCCGCGATATTACTATTTATAGCAAAAATCCGGATCACGCCACTAAAATAACCGAAGCACTCAATAACACCGACGGTGTTGAAGTCATCCACATCTCCGACCGAACCTTCTTAATACATTTAGGTGGTAAAATTGAAATCAAAGGTCGTGTCTCCATCAAAAATCGCGATGAATTATCTCGTGCCTATACGCCCGGTGTCGCTCGTGTTTGTTTAGCCATCCATCAAGATCCTGACGTTGCGAATAACTTAACGATGCGCGGCAACATGGTCGCCGTGGTAACCGATGGCACGGCCGTTTTGGGTCTGGGTGATATCGGCCCCAAAGCCGCATTACCCGTCATGGAGGGAAAAGCACTCTTATTTAAAGATTTTGCCGATATTAATGCCTTCCCAATTTGCTTAGATACCAAAGATACTGAAGCCATCATTGCCACCGTGAAATATTTGGCCCCAAACTTTGGTGCCATTAATCTCGAAGACATCGCCGCACCACGCTGCTTTGAAATCGAGGAGCGATTAAAATCAGAAATTGATATCCCGGTCTTTCACGATGATCAACATGGTACGGCGGTCGTGCTGGCTGCGGGATTTATTAATGCCCTCAAAGTTGTCAATAAAAAGCCTGAAAATGTTAAAGTTGTAGTCAGTGGCGTTGGCGCTGCCGGTGTGGCTTGCTCTAAGATGCTGATGAAACTGGGTGTCACCCATATTATTGGTGTCGACCGAGCGGGTGCAATTGATACGTCGTCACCGGATCTTGATCCCGTAAAAAGTGCTTATGCCCAAATAACCAATCCTTATCATGAGACTGGCACGCTTTCAGAAGTTATTAAAGGAGCCGATGTCTTCGTCGGCGTCTCGGCACCCGATGTATTAACCGTTGCCGATTTAAAAGCCATGAATAAAGATCCCATCGTGTTTGCAATGGCCAACCCCACGCCAGAGATATCGCCTGAATTAGCCATCGATCATGTTGCGGTATTAGCGACCGGGCGTAGCGACTACCCCAATCAAATCAATAATGTGTTAGCATTTCCCGGGATATTCAAAGGGGCGCTGGCGTGTCATGCCAGCGATATCAATGAAGAGATGAAGCTCGCAGCAAGTTTCGCCATTGCCAATGTAATAGCGGAAGATGAACTCGCTGCCGACTATATTATCCCAAGCGTTTTTGACCCCTGTGTGGTAACCGCTGTTGCTGAAGCCGTCATGCAAGCGGCTAAAGAATCCGGTGTGGCAAGAAAATAATATTCTATTCGTAACTTATTCCACAAAAAAACTGCATAAGTTACCGTGTTTTTACCATTTACCCCGCAAAGCGATAAGAATATCTTTGTTGTTCCCCAGGGGAATAAATAAATGAGCAAAAGCATACACCAAGCCGACGACAAATTTTTTAAACGCGCCATGCAAGACATCTGTGTCGCCACGGAATTTTTTGCTTTGTCTCGCAACTCTTTGAAAAACTTGGCGCTCAGGACAACTACCCAGAAATCGAAGCGTTTGCTATAATTGTAATCGGATACATCCTGAACAGCACAGATACCGAGCAATTAGAAACTTTCTTAAAAATTACCGAAACCATACACAACCAACATTTAAGGAATGATGTCATGACATTGGCTCAAGCTTTAATAGAAAAAGGTCAAAAGCAGGGGATCCAGCAAGGCGTACAACAAGGGATCCAACAAGGTGTTCAACAAGGGATCCAACAAGGCGTTCAACAAGGTCTGCAACAAGGACGAGAATTGGAGCGACAAAAAATTGCGGCGAGCCTTTTGGCTGAAGGAATGAATATTGAAAAAATCTCAGTACTCACCGGGCTTTCAGTCGAAGAGCTTCGCAATATAGCGCAAGGTTGATAGAAAAATGATTGAATGCGGGTGGGCCTTTGGGTTTGCCGGTCATCACATCAAAACACACTCCGTGAAATGGGCATAGGATCATGCCATTCACCAAATCAATTGAATCTAAGGGTGCACCAGCGTGCGTGCAACTAGGGTCTGTTGACAATTGGTCATCGTGGTCCTCCTGATATTCACCAATCGTATTAATTGCTGGTGTTTTTACCATTTACCCCGCAAAGCGATAAGAATATCTTTGTTGTTCCCCAGGGGA
>CAYGNG010000059.1:0-6619 GCA_964351225.1 uncultured Gammaproteobacteria bacterium | reverse complement strand
AAAAATAAAGCGCCCACGGTGCGTGTTCATACGCCGCTGGTATTTTTTGTTGGTTATCCCGATCCCAGGGTTTCGCGTGAATTTAGCGCCCGGATAAAAAATCCGGTGGCGTTTGTAACGCATATTAAAAAAACGGGGTAAGCACTCACGCAAAACCGGCAGCGGCAGCAAAAACATAACGCAAGCAACCCATTCCTTACCTACGCCACACGGCCAGCACTGACCTCTCTGCGCAACCGTAAATCATAGTATAACATCATATAAAAAGCATTCATGAGCGGCGAAACCGCTGCCAATATCAACAAGCTTAATACCAATCCCATCGCATGCAGGACAACCGTTATAACAATCGACAACACAAGAACCATCGGAATGATTATCATCGGGATGCATATTACCGTGATTATATGCATGACATATCCTTTGGTGCGATACCAAGAATGGATGAGTGCGGCTAACAATGATTTATCTTCGAGTAAAATAATAGGAATAGCGAAACTCAAGCGAACATAGCCGTAAATCATTAACATACCCGCTAGCAAAATAATGAGGGATGTACCTACATCTAAACGGTTACCCCCAACATCAACTAATAAGTATTTCACCAGCTGCCAAAATAAACCCATACCATAAAGCAACAAATGAACGAGAACAAGGATAAACAGATATGGCATCACCTGTTGCAACGATGCGTTGATGCTGATCGTTTTTTTATGCATGATTTGATACGTTTGAGATATCATCAACGCAGAAATAACCGCATTGACGCCTTGCATAACAACACTTATGCTCAAGTGAAAAATATTATTTTTCATCAAATCGCCAAAGCCGGCCATTACCAACAAGTGCGGCAACATAGCACCTGCGGCGAGAACCATTGCCAATCGAAAAAGCTTTCTCCAGCTGACAGCATATAACTCAAAGCTCGCTGTAATTAAAGCCCCAGCGGCTGTGGGTTTAGTCGGTAATTGCAACATGTCAAATGACTTCCTTCTTCTTGGTCGATAACGCTGCTGGCAGTAACGAATAGATATTGTCGAACCCGCCATTGCTCATAATGAGGATTTGATCATCCGGTTTAACATAATGCCCAATGGCATGGATCAAGTCGGTGACTGTGTCACGGATAGTCGCGGAGACCCCCATAAAAAGTGACTCAATCCCCCAGTCTGGCGTTGGCCTTAAAATAAAGCAATGATCGGCAACACACAGTGCCGGTGCAAGGGTGTTTTTATGGATCCCCATTTTCATCGTATTAGAGCGGCACTCTAAAACCGCAATAATTCGTTTGTGCGGTCTGTGCGCGCGCAGTGCTTTTAATGTCATGGTAATTGCCGTTGGATGATGCGCAAAATCATCATAGATACTGATCCCATTAATTTCAGCAATTTTTTCTAATCGACGTTTAACATTCTGAAATTGAGCTAATGCGGCAATGCTGGTTGCCGGATCAATACCCACCGTATGAGCAGCAGCAATCGCAGCGAGCGCATTTAACACATTATGCTCTCCCATTAATGACCAAGTGACCACGCCCACTTTCCGATTTTGGAATATGACATCAAACGCACTACCATCAGAATTAATTAATACACCCTGCCAAGCACCGCAATTTAACCCGATGGTGTGACGTTGACTCCAGCACCCTTTATTAACAACCTGTTCTACTTGCGGATCGGCTGATGGTGTAATAATGTGGCCTTGACTGCTCACCGTACGAACTAAATGATGGAATTGCGTTTGTATCGCTGCCAGATCGGGAAAAATATCGGCATGATCATACTCGATGTTATTAATAATTAAAGTCGAAGGCCAAAAATGGAGGAACTTAGCGCGTTTATCGAAAAACGCCGTATCGTATTCATCTGCTTCAATCACAAAATAACGCGGATTACCCAATCTTGCTGAGACCCCAAAATTTTGCGGCACACCGCCGATCAAAAATCCTGGCTCAAGCCCCGAATATTGCAATATCCAAGCCACCATACTGCTGGTTGTCGTCTTGCCATGCGTTCCTGAGACAGCGATAACGGTTTTACCCTGCAGCACATGCCGTGCCAGCCATTCCGGGCCAGAATATAAGGGATAATGTCTATCTAATAAGGCTTCAATAACCGGATGACCGCGCTTCATGGCATTGCCAACAATAACGGTTCCCGACTCAATCATTTGAGCATCTTTAAATGGCAGAATGTTAACTTGTTGTTGCGCAAGCATGGTGCTCATTGGAGGATAAGCATTATCGTCGTATCCCAATACCGAAAAACCCAGCTCTTGAGCGAGCAGAGCCAAACTCCCCATAAAAGTACCACACACCCCTAAAATATGAATTTTTTCCATGCTACGCTCCATATTAAACGACAAAATATTTTGCTTGTGGATGATGCACAACAATTGCTGAGGTACTCTCTTCAGGCCATAGCTGATCTTCCTCACTCATCACAACACCAATTCTATCCGCATCCAGTATCCGTAAAATTTTACGCTGCTCCTGTAAATTAGGGCACGCAGGATAACCAAATGAATATCGGGACCCTCGATAGCGTTGTTTAAAAATTTCAAACATATCCCGAGCATCCTCTGAGCCAAAGCCAAGCTCACCCCTTATTCGCTTATGAATGTATTCGGCCAACCCCTCTGTCATTTCGACATTAAACCCATGCCAAAATAAGTACTCTTGATAGCTACCGGCTTTAAATAAAGTGCGAGCATAATCAGAAGCCTCTTGCCCTACGGTCACAAGTTGAAACGCAACCACATCATACTCTCCAGAATCTTGGCTTCGAAAAAAATCGCTAATGCACAACTCGCGCTTACCGTTTTGCCGTGGAAATGAGAACTGACATAATGGCTTATAATGCGGAGGGCTGTCATAGATTAGCAATTCATTCCCCAGCGCTTGAGCTGGGAAATAGCCGTATACGGCTTTCGCTTGAATGATTTTCTTTTGATTGTTTTCACTTACCAATCTATTAAAAATGGGATCAACTTCGGTTTTAACAAATGCTTTATAGGCTTCCTTGCTTTGCTTGCCCGACTTGAATCCCCACTGCACTTTATACAACGCCACCCGATTAATAAATGGCACAAGCATTGGAACAGGCACGGACTCAATACATTTAGTTCCCCAAAAAGGGGGGGTAGGGGTAACATTGGTTTTCTCGACAGACATCTACTATATTCCACTACGCTATTGTGTATGCTCTAACTCGGGAGTACTCAAAGCATGGTTCAACTTTCGAATGTATTCTCGAAATTCACCACTAACTTCTTTATGTTTCAAGGCATACGCTACGGTTGCTTGTAAGTACCCTAATTTGCTCCCGCAATCATACCGCACCCCACGAAACGGCAACGCACTAACCGACTCTCTTTGGAGCAGCTGAGCAATGGCATCGGTTAACTGAATTTCATTACCAAATCCTGGTGAGGTCTCTGCTAATAATGAGAAAATTTCCGGCGTCAAAATATAGCGGCCAACAACCCCCAAATTCGAAGGCGCGTCCAGCGGTAATGGCTTTTCGACGATACCCGATACCGTCGCGACCCCGTCTTGCATTTTGGAGAATTTAACAACACCGTATTTGGGGGAATGCTCAATCGGAATGGCTTCAACGGCTAATATGGAATGATGCATTTTTTGGAATAACGCTATCATTTGTGCCATGCAACTTTGTTTTCCCGCATCAATTAAATCATCCGCCAATATCACAGCAAACGGCTCATTACCAACAACCGGTGCGGCACTCAATACCGCATGCCCCAATCCCAACGCTTCGGTCTGCCGAACATAAGCACAAGAAATCCCAGATGGTAAGATGTTTTTGACAATATCTAATAATTCTTTCTGATGGGCTTTTTTTAATTTCATTTCTAATTCATAGTTGGAATCAAAATGATCTTCAATGGCTCTTTTACTACTGCTCGTCACAAAAATCATCTCGGTTATTCCAGCAGAAATGGCTTCTTCAACGGCATATTGAATTAATGGCTTATCGACTATCGGCAACATCTCTTTCGGATTTGCTTTGGTGGCAGGCAAAAATCGAGTACCCATCCCGGCCACTGGAAAAACCGCTTTACGAATAATCATACCACATCCCTAGTTAAATTTAGACCGCGACCGATCCCAACGTATTCAATACCTCTATTCGCTAAATAAGTCGGATCATAAATGTTTCGACCGTCAAAGATAACGGGATATTTCAATTTGTTTTTAATTAACTCAAAATCTGGGCTATGGAACACATGCCACTCGGTCAACACACACAAGGCATCGGCGTTTTCTAAGGTTTGTTCCAGGCTATCACAAAACAAAAGATCCGCTCTTGTGCCAAACCACTGTTTGGCATTAGGCATCGCAACCGGATCATAAACTTGTACTCGAGCGCCATGCTGCCATAAATCGGATAAAAGACTGAGACTGGGAGACTCGCGCAAATCATCGGTATTCGGTTTGAATGACAGCCCCCAAACCGAAAAAACCCTATTGGCCAGATCATGGTGAAAATACTGTAAGATTTTATTTCCTAAATGATGTTTCTGCTTTTCATTGGTACGCCGTACGGCTCTTATTAAGTCTATCTCTAAACCAACTTCATCGGCCATAACTTCCAATGCGCTGGTATCTTTGGGAAAACACGATCCGCCATATCCTGGTCCAGGATTAATAAAATGGTATCCAATTCGCGGATCGGCTCCAATACCAATACGCACTTGTTCGATATCTGCGCCAAGGCACTCAGCCAACCGACTCATTTCATTGATAAAACTGATTTTAGTGGCTAACATGGCGTTCGCCGCATACTTGGTAAGCTCAGCTGAATTTAATCCCATCGTAATTAACCTGTCTTGGTTACGATTAAATGGCGCATATAACACTTGTAAATACTGTCTGGCTCGCTCATTCTCAACACCAATAACAATCCTATCTGAATTCATGAAATCATTAACGGCTGCTCCCTCCCGCAAAAATTCAGGATTTGATACCACATCGAAATCAATCATCCGATGTCTACTGTCTAAGGCTTGTTTAATATGATTTTTAACAAGAAGATTCGTTCCTACTGGCACGGTTGATTTGGTAATGACAATCCGATAATCCTCCATGAAATTACCGATTTGTTTGGCCACTGTCGTTACCGCACTAATATCCGCTGCACCACTACTGGATTGGGGCGTCCCCACGGCAATAAATTGATAAAAACCATGCAAGACGCCTTTTTTTACTTCGGTTGAGAATGACAAGCGTTTTGCTTCTTGGTTGTGCTGCATCATCGCGGCCAAGCTGGGTTCATGGATCGGACATACCCCTGCATTGAGCTGATCAATGCGTGAGTCATTAATATCCACACATAATACTTGGTTACCAAACTCCGCTAAACACGTTGCTGTAACCAATCCAACATAACCTGCTCCATATATCGTAATTTTCATTTACTAAAATCCTTATTGGGTTTTTCAGGTGACCCGGTTTCCAATGTAATTGAGACCGCTTCGAGTCAAGGCAAAATAGATAGCAAACACACCAAGAAATATTAAAAAACTCACCCCTTCAGACACCTGGGTATAAAATAACGCCATCCCAAAAGCACCGAGCAATAGCGCGTACATTCCAGCAAACAGGGTGGTTTTTCTGGATGAAAACCCTAAATCCAATAAAATGTAATGGAAATGCTGTCGGTCTGGCGTAAATAGCGACCGCTTCTGGCAAACACGCCGAATAAACACCGCTAAAAAATCATAAAGCGGCAGTGCCATTATCCATAATAATTCCACTGGTCTTGCAATTGCCGACCCACCCTGGGTAAGTAATACAGCAAACCACGCCAAACTAAAACCTAAAAACATGCTACCGGCATCCCCCATAAATACCTTAACTCGCAATTGCTTAAACAATCCAAAGTTATAATATAAAAAACCCAATAGCGCACCGATAAACATCGTTAAGATATTTACTGTATAATAGTCTTGCGCCCAGAGCGCGAGAACACTTAGTAATAAAAAGGCAACCAATACCAGTATTCCAGCTAAGCCATCCAGGCCATCTGTCATATTGATGGCATTAATCACGCTCACAATTCCAAATAGGGTTACCGGAATGGAGAGCAGCGACAAATGAATGTCACCCAAAAACAGTAAATTCCCTAGATTATGCAGAGAAACGCCACCCCACCCAATCATGCACAATCCCGCCATGATTTGCATGATCAATCTAAGCGTTGGTGAAACTTCTTGCCTATCATCGAGTACGCCGATGAATATCAATAAAAAACTTGCAAAAACAAAACAACGATATGGGGGGGTTATCGGTACTTTAAAAATAAATGTGGCTATCACGGAAATAAACATCGCAATACCACCGACCACCGGCACATGACCCGAGTGACTTTTCCGCCCCCCTGGAATATCAATCAATCGAATAGGCCCCGCTATCAGCAGCAAAAATCGGGTTGCCAACAAACTCACCAAAAAAGTAAAAACCAATACCTTTATGTAATGGATCATGACGGTGTTAACTCTTGCTTAAACCAAACCGTGCGATTGATATAATCCACATGGCTTCATAATCGATTGCCGTATAAAGTGGGTTTAAAATCTTGTTTCCAGGTGTGGCTCC
>CAYGNG010000058.1:0-7172 GCA_964351225.1 uncultured Gammaproteobacteria bacterium | reverse complement strand
ACGCAAGACAGCCTTAACAGACTCTACACGCCTGAGGTCGCGCCACATGCTGTTTCTATCGCCGACATTTTCTTTGAAATACCGCAAAACACGGCGTTTTACGTTTTAACTGAACTATTTAATTTATGCCTTGCCAGAGCCCCTTTCACTGAGGATATTTATTCAGCATTACGTGAAATAAGTCCGCGCTTTCTAACGATACCCAATATCCGTGCTGTCATCCATCAAAATGGGAGATTAGCGCCAAGGCAGCGTGCCCAATGGGTTCTTGGCACGGCGGTTAGGCCTGGGTCAAGCGACATAAGAGCCGTGGCGATTGAAAATCAAACCACCCATAACGCGAGCGTGCATCGTCATTGCGCAATTTCAATGGCTCGGTTGAACCTCTATTTTCAAGGGGCGGCGCAATCGTCGCGGGATAGCGACATTAAGCAATTTGTCGCTGCCATTTGTGAGTTTGTATTAGCATTCGCTGAGAAGAAGCCACTAACAGGATTACTGGTTGAAGACTGGAATGCAGCAGATCGCAGCCATACTCGCCAGCCTGCCCAAGCGCTGTATCGGCAAGCTTTGGTTGCGCTGAGGTGTGTAGCGAATTACTCCGGGATGACACCCGGTGAACTAGGCATCGATAAAGTTTTCGAACAATTACAAAAAAGCGATCCAGAGATTGCGAGACCATTTTTCTGCTTGCATTCTCGGACCAATTTTTCGCGCGATTTCACGCATCCGGTACAAGACGGGTTTTCAATTCAAGCGGTTTTTGAATTAATTTTAAAAGCGTCGCTTTGGCCGTTGACCAAAGATAAATTGGCAAGCATGCCGGATATGGTTTTGGCAAGACCAAGAGAGGTGTTGGGTGTGGAAGCGGGTGCAGGTGGTGGTTTTGCGACGGTGGCGATGCGGCTGCGGTCATTGATTAGTTCCCTATCTAAAATTGAGCGAGGGTACTCGGCTCTCGAGTATAATCCTGCCCGTGTCGTGGGCGCGGCACCTGCGAACAGCACGGGAGTGGTGGTTTATCGCATTGGGAATAAGCAAGTCGATTGTTATCGTCGAGGGGATAACTTATCTTATGACGCAGCGGGGAAGCATTTGGTTTATGACATAGAAGCCACTCAGCTTGAGCGGGTAGCCGATAAAAATGTCTGTGAAGGCGGGACATTCAACGGTTTGGTGGAGTCGCTTGACATGCTTTTCCCTTGTGTGTGGGTTCCGCAACAGCCTAAAGCAAGCATTGTTGCGGCCATAGGAGCGGCCATAAAAACAACTTTTGCAAGTTTTCCCGAGATAGCACAGATGTGTTTGGCAGAGATTTCCCAGCAAGCGATTGTTAACATTCACTCGAGCGAGGCGGTACAAGGGCTGATTGCCAACTCCCCGCTTTGGCAAGCCTGGTGCGCTGAAGAAAAGCCGGAGCAATCGTTAGCGGGGTTTTGCCAAGAGTTAACAACCGTTGCCCAACAAACCGCTGCGGCAATTGCACAGCCGCGCACCCCAGAAGAAAAGGCTGCGGGCATTCCAGAGCCTTTGGAGCCAAACGAACAGAAACAGATAGCAGAAGTTTGTACGAATGTCTTATTGTCGCACGATATTAAAAAACAGCTAACGCCTGCGCGCGTGCAAGCGGGTATGGCCCAGCTCATTTCGAAGAAGATGTATCGGCATATTTTGCCGGCAGCGTTTAACACCGAAGAGAATCTTGCTAAGCTGGCGGCTTGCAATATTGCCCCGTGTTTGCCTAAATTGCTTACTATTATTTGGTTACACGACATAACACCAGAATTTGTTTTTAACGAGCTCATTGCCAAACACACAAGCGAGTTAGCGGGTCTTTTGTCGAAGCTATTGCAAACACAAACGCAGGGAACGGTTTTTAGTGAAGCGAACTGGTTAAGTAAAATCAACGAATATTCCGTCGTGGCATCATCTGCTGCTGTGCTACAAGCCGTTGGGGTATTTCATCAAGGCACTACGCCGCCGAGCGGGGCAGCACAGAAGACAGGTGCGCTCGTAAGCGACCAATCATCCCTTGGCTTGTAAATGAGGTGGGAGTCGTGATTTACGCAAACTCACCCTCGTTGAGACGGCACTTTTTTGCGGCGAATTCTTTTTTTAACGTGGCATAAACGGGTAAGCCATTGAGATAGGGTGGATAATCTTCTCCTTGAATTAAAGGGCTTAGATATTCCCGGCATGGTTCGGTGATCCCAAAGCCATCTTCGGTAATGAATGCGGTTGGCAGTGTTTTTTCGACGCAAGCGACATTGGTCAATTCAGTTTGGCCAATTTGCCATTGATAAGGCGAGGAGGAGAGGCGTTCGATGGTCAGCATCACATTATTAACCCCAGTTAATGCTTTTTCTATAGCGGTTTTACCTAAAGCATACGCTTGCTCGACATCGACTCGAGAAGCGATGTGCCGGGCTGCTCGTTGTAGATAGTCAGAGACAGCCCAATGGTATTTATATCCCAGTGATGATTTAATCAGGCGCGCAATCATCGGCGCCACCCCACCGAGTTGCTGGTTGCCAAAAGCATCGGTTAAGCCAACCTTTGAAATAAATTGCCCGGTATCATCGCGTAATCCTTCAGAGACGACAACCGCGCAAAACTGATATCTTTTAACGGATTCATCGACTTTTTTTAGAAACCGTTCGGCATCAAATGGTACTTCAGGGAATAAAATAATATGCGGTGCGTGTTCGGGGGTTTGTCTGGCCAGGCCACTGGCGGCAGCAATCCATCCGGCGTGTCGCCCCATCACTTCCATGACGAAAACTTTGGTGGAAGTCGCTGCCATCGAAGCGATATCAAGTCCGGCTTCTTTAATCGAAACGGCAATGTATTTTGCAGCTGAGCCAAATCCTGGGCAATTGTCGGTAATGGCTAAATCGTTATCGACTGTTTTAGGGATCCCGATACAGGTAAGCGGATAATTTAATTCGGCGCTGGCTTTAGCAACTTTAAGTGCGGTGTCTTGAGAGTCTCCGCCGCCATTGTAAAGAAAGTAGCGGATGTGATGGGCTTTAAATACTTCGATCAATCGCAGATATTCTTCGTTGTTTTCTTCAGGATTTTTGAGTTTATAACGACAAGAACCAAATAATCCGCCAGGAGTGTGCCGTAGGGCCGCGATGGTTGCATCACTTTCTTTGCTGGTGTTAATGAGCTCTTCTTTCAGGGCACCGAGGATGCCATTATGCCCCGCGTAGACGGTGCCGATTTTATCTGAATGTTTTTTTGCCGCTTGGATGACGCCACATGCGGTCGCATTTAAAACGGCGGTGACGCCGCCAGATTGAGCATAGAAAACATTCGCGATAGTCATGGGATACTCCTTTTCACGGCTGAAGGTTCCGAATATATAGAATATTGTGGTTGGAATCTAGTAGAATAACGGGCCTTATTGGCTAGGAAAAAATTTAATGTTAGAAATTAATCCGATTATGCAGAAAATTCGCGATCTTGAACTTCGTCTTAGCAAAATTTGGGGGTATCTTTGACTACGACGCCAAGAAAGAGCGGCTCGAAGAGGTTAACCGAGAGTTGGAACAGCCAGAGGTGTGGCGTGATGTTGAACGTGCCCAAGCGCTCGGTAAAGAAAGAGCAATATTAGAAACGCTCATCAGGGATTTGAGCCAAACCCAAAATTTATTGGCGGACTGTAGTGAATTAGTGCAACTTGCGGCCGAAGATAATGATGCGATTACGGTTGGTGCTGTCAAAAATGATGTTGATCAGTGTGACCGAGTTATTGCTCACCTTGAATTTCGGCGTATGTTTTCGTATGAAATGGATCCCAATAATGCTTATGTGGATATTCAAGCGGGATCGGGTGGCACCGAAGCGCAAGACTGGGCGGAAATGTTATTGCGAATGTATTTACGTTGGGCTGAAGCCAAAGGGTTTGGCACGGAACTTATTGAGTGTTCTTCTGGGGAAGTGGCGGGTATCAAAAGTGCGACCATATCCGTAACCGGTGAATACGCTTATGGTTGGTTACGCACGGAAACCGGGGTGCATCGTTTAGTGCGTCACTCGCCGTTTGATTCTGGCAATAGGCGCCATACTTCATTTGCCGCTGTGTTTGTTTCACCAGAAATTGATGACAGCATTGAGATAGAAATTGATCCTTCTGATCTGCGTATCGATACTTATCGCGCCAGTGGTGCCGGTGGCCAGCATGTTAACCGAACCGACTCGGCTGTGCGGATCACGCATCAACCCTCGGGAATTGTCGTCCAATGTCAAAGTGATCGATCACAGCATAAAAATAAAGCCCAGGCGTTCAAACAACTTAAAGCAAAACTGTATGAAATCGAATTGCAAAAGCGCACCCAAGAGCAGAGACAGCTTGAAGCCAGTAAATCGGATATTGGTTGGGGTAGTCAAATTCGCTCATATGTTTTAGATGACTCGCGCGTGAAAGATCTACGGACGGGCGTTGAGTCTTTTAACCCGCAGTCGGTATTAGATGGCGATTTAGATAAATTCATCATTGCGAGTTTGCAGCAAAACATTTAGGGTCTGTTCATTCGTCGCGGATTCTGCTAAACTTTTGCCCTTTTGCAGAGGGATGGTGGTAATGGCGGAAGTTGATAATGAGTCTACCCATGAAGACGTGAATGAGTTAATTGCACAGCGTAGGAAAAAGCTTGAACACATTCGACAAGCTGGGGTGGCCTATCCGAATGATTTCAAGCGTGATTCTTTAGCGAAATCGTTGCACCACCAATATGGCGGGATGGATAAAGCACAGCTTACCGAAAAACCCGTTCACGTCAAAATAGCCGGTCGGTTAATGTTACGGCGTATTATGGGTAAAGCCACTTTTTTTACTTTGCAAGATATGTCCGATCGCATACAAGTTTATTTTAAACAAAATGAATTAGCAGCGGGGATCTATGAACAAACCAAACAGTGGGATCTCGGTGACATTATTGCGGTAGAAGGAACATTATTCAAAACCCAAACGGATGAGTTAACCATTCGAGCCACAGCGATACGCTTGCTGACGAAATCATTGCGACCTTTGCCGGATAAATTCCACGGCCTTCATGACAAAGAGCTGTGTTATCGCCAGCGCTATGTCGACTTAATGGTAAATGAGAAAACGCGAGAGACCTTCCGCATTCGCTCCCAGGTGGTCAATGGGATCCGAAATTTTTTACAGCGCCATGACTTTTTAGAAGTAGAAACACCCATGATGCAAGTTATCCCCGGCGGTGCTGCGGCCAAGCCTTTTATCACCCATCATAACGCGTTGGATATGAAATTGTATTTGCGTATCGCGCCTGAATTATATTTGAAGCGCTTGGTGGTTGGCGGATTGGAGCGGGTATTTGAAATTAATCGTAATTTTCGTAATGAAGGATTATCAACGCGCCATAACCCGGAATTTACCATGCTGGAGTTTTATCAAGCTTATGCCGATTACGAAGACTTGATGGATTTAACAGAAGTTTTATTGCGTGAATTAACACAAGCGATATTTGGTTGTGCCGCACTGCATTACCAAGGGCAAACGATTGATTTCAGCAAACCGTTTGCTCGCTTAACGGTGTTGGAAGCGATAGTACATTTTCATCCTGAGTGGACTATCTCGGATCTGTCAGATAAAAATAAACTGACTGCCATACTTCGTGCAGAGGGGGTGGAGCCCGAGCCGCATTATGGTTTAGGAAAATTGCAAATTGAATTATTTGAAAAAGTTGCCGAGCATCGATTATTCGCTCCAACCTTTATTACGGCATACCCGGCTGAAGTCTCACCATTAGCGAGAAAAAATGATGAGAATCCTTTTGTCACCGATAGGTTCGAGCTGTTTATTGCCGGTCGAGAGATTGCCAATGGCTTTTCGGAATTGAATGATGCCGATGATCAGGCGGAGCGTTTTCGTGCCCAGGTTGCGGCTAAAGATGCCGGCGATCAAGAAGCGATGCATTATGATGAGGATTATATCACGGCTTTAGAGTATGGTTTGCCACCAACAGCCGGTGAGGGCATTGGGATTGATAGATTGGTGATGTTGTTTGCGGATTCACCTTCTATTCGTGATGTTATTTTATTTCCGCATATGCGAGCAGTTGATTTAGATTAAGAGCACCAATCGATAGTGGCGCCATTTTCTAGGGTTAAATGGGTATGGTGTTCGCTGCTGTTAATGACGGCAAGTGCCACGATGTGGTCTTGCTGTTGGCACCAGTCAATGACATGACCGACGGCTGAGTCACTTCCTTGCGGGCATATGCGCATGCCGCTTTGTGGATTTGCAGTTGCCGGCAAGCGAATAAGATAGCATTGCTTTTTACATTTCCCCAGGTGCTGCATGCGCGCAATGATTTCTTGCCCGACATAACAGCCTTTGTTGAAGCTGATCCCTTGTAATAAATGCATACCCAGATCATGCGGGGTAAACATGCCGCTGGTAGCCGTGGTCACGATTGGCAGCATTTGTTGCAAGTGCGCTAAACGCCAAAAGCGAGATTCAGCGTAATAATAATGTTTTGCCAATGCTTGCAGATGGGGTTGTTCAGAATCTTTGTGGATTAAACAGAGGGATAGCGTTGGTTGCTGCGCTAAAACCAGCATGGGAGCCGTGATGAGGCTTGATGGTGGTTGATTGAGCGTGAAACCAAGGATGTGCCAGTGATCACTCGGATCGGACAAAGTGACTTTGGAGAATAGGGCATATTTTTGGAGGTGTGCTTGTAGGATGGCGATCATCTTTTTTTGGCTAACGAACAAGTAGCCTTCTTGGTTTTGTAATAAATGCCCCAAGGCGATTACTCGCCCTTTAGGTGTGCAAAATGCGGTGAATAAGGGATTTTCGCTCGTGAGCAAAGAAACGTCATTGGTCATTTGTCCTTGCAAAAAGGTTTTGGCATCATTGCCAGTAATGGCCAAAATACCGATTTGAGGCAAAACACATAAGGGAGAAAGGTGTGTTTGCTTATTAGCAAGGTGTTGTTTAAGTGTTTGTTCCCAAGGGTTTGTCATGTTTACTACCGAAAGGCAATTATCAATAGGCCCTATTGAAGCATTTATTGTTGCTAGTTGAAAGTGATGAATTCTTAAAGATCCTAGGGCGTGTCGTCAATTAACTCGTGCAAATATTCAACATATGTAGGGTGTATTAGGCGCGTAAGCGCCGTAATACACCCAATCAA
>CAYGNG010000057.1:0-7771 GCA_964351225.1 uncultured Gammaproteobacteria bacterium | reverse complement strand
TCGATCTTTTTAAATTGCTCATCACTCAGTTCGTGGCGACGCATTCAACATATGTTGAATATTTGCACGGAAAAGGAATGGGGTGGTTTTGTCATACTTTCGATGTCTCTGCGCGTTTTGGGTGAATGGTTACAAGTTTTAATTTCGCACAGAAGGTAATCGTTAACGGCACCAGTCATTGCGAAGCGCGCGCTACAAGATACCAAGCGGTACCCTCTCAAGCCGGCAACGTGGCTTTAAATAAATAAAAATACAATATCGCTAATGTCGAAGCGACGGGAATTGTCACGACCCAAGACATAAAAATATTGCGGATCACGGTCATATTGAGCGCACCAATGCCGCGAGCAAGCCCTACTCCTAACACGGCCCCAACTAAGGTCTGAGTAGCAGACACGGGGATCCCGGTCCCTGTCGAAATAATAACGGTCACAGAAGCGGCTAAAGTGGCCGCAAAAGCTCGACTCGGTGTCAACGTGGTGATGCGCGATCCCACGGTGGTTATGACTTTACGACCATACATCACCAATCCCAAAATTACACCGCTGGTGGCAAAAGCAATCACCCAAATAGGCAAAGGATTCTGCTGGGTAATATGGCCCTGTGTCACGCTAAAAACCGCAGCAATAGGACCAACGGCAATTGCAACATCATTTGAACCATGCGCAAACACCATTGCGCAGGTCGTCATAATAACCAGCAGACTAAATAAGTGCTCAACATATTGAAACTGCTCGCGCAGGGAGGCTTCTGAGGGCACGTGAATCCTTTTCGCATACAAATAACCGATTAACGTCAGCAGCAAGCTCACCATCATTCCTATTTTAATATTAAGGGCATGAGAAACATCGATAGAGAAATGATATAGGCCCTTAACTACTATCATATTAGCGAGGACTAAACCCACTAAAAATAAATATACCGGGAAATAGCGCAGCACATAAATCATGGGTTGCGCCATCTCTAAAACTAATCGTTGTATGCTGCGAATCAGGGTATAAGAAATTGCCCCAGCAATGGCAGGAGATAAAATCCACGATAAGGCGATTAATCCCACTTTGCGCCAGTGAACCGCATAAACGCCAAAGACCGCTACGGTAAAACCAACTAACGCACCAACTATCGCATTAGTAACTGACACGGGCATACCAACAAAACTGGCAATTAACATCCACGTGGTGCCAGCTAACAAGGTCGCTAACATGCCATAAATAATCAAGTGCGGCTCAAACTGCAAAAGGTGGACATCTAACAAGCCACTACGAATGGTTTCTGTGACTTGTGTCCCCCCAAACAAAGCACCCGCGAACTCAAAAATCAAGGCAATTCCTATGGCGCGGCGCAAACTGAGCGACTCGGATCCCATCGTGGTGCTCATGACATTCGCCAAGTCATTGGCGCCAATGCCCCAAGTCATCAACATCCCAAATAAACCCGCTAGGCCCAGATACAACGTACTGCTCATCATCCCTTACCGCGCTAATAATAATTGCAATTGTCTGCCAACACTCTGGGCTCTATCCGCCAGATCGCCAGTACCTTCAATAATCTGATACAAGAACATAACATCAACAGGCAAAAAAAGCTCCTCGATATTAAATAATTGCCGCCGAACTTCAATTTGCAACTCATCGGTTTGATGCTCCATCTTGTCGAGCTCTACAATCATATCCTCCACGATTTGCACTTCATTGCCCCGAAATCCTGTTTCCAGCAATTGATCCAATTCGTTAATAGCTCGTTCAGCTTGCGCTGCCGTTTTTACACTCAACTGCAGCAACTCCATAAATTTTACCGCTATCTGCTGTGGGATTTTCATTTTGCGGCCAACGACCAAACCGGCAATATCTTTTGCTTTATTCGCGATTCTGTCTTGTAAAGTTAATATTTCTAACAAATCACCGCGGGCAACGGGAAGAAACAAGCCTTTGGGTAAGTGTAAACGGAGATCCTGTTTTAACTTATCGGCTTCATTTTCATAGCTTGCTATCTGATTACGCCATTGAGAGACCTGGTCAAATTGCGCGTCCAGCACCGCTTGAAAGAAAGGCATTAACCCTTCTGCGGCTTGTAACACTGTCTTCATATGCTCAGTCAATGGTTTAATTGGCGAGCGACCAAACATACTTAACAATGGTGATGAAATGCTCATTGCGCTATCCCAAGTTACAATTTACCGCAATCATACCCGGATCGCCAGATCAGCACCATGCTCACTACCGAGATTTAAACAATTATTGTACTATTAGAACAAACCAGGAGAGATAATATGAAAATGCTAAGGTCTGTTACCCATTGCTTTTCCGTAGTGAAAATGGCGCTAATTTATCAAGCTTTCCGTTTGAACGAGGCGAATAGTGACGCCTATTTGACGAGCTCGAACGGAAAACTTGATAAACAGCGCAACATTTGCAGCCGAAAAAGCAATTGGCAACAGGCCCTAGCCATCAATGCATCTAAAGTTTTACTGGGTTTGTGTTTACTGTGTCTCTGCTCATACGCCACAGCCAATGATATCCATATCATCCAATTAAAATATCGATCGGCATCCAGCGTCATCCCCGTAATCCGTCCATTACTCGGTTCTGATGATAGCATCACCGGCGATCAATTCACCTTGATTATCCGGACCGATCCTCAGCGGCTAGTGGAATTGCAGGAAGTCATTAATCATCTCGATATTCCTGCTGTCTCTCTCAATATCAGCGTTCGTCGCGATCACGCACGAGCCGCACAAAAAGAATGGGTTATCGCAGAAACCAAAGCCAACACCGACGATAATACTGAACAACATATCCGTGTCCTAGAAGGATCACAGGCATTTATTGCTACCGGAGAACAGATCCCTTACACCACGGTGAATAGTACCCTAGGGGGATATAATACCCACACAGAATTTAAGCCCGTTACCACCGGATTTTATGTCATACCGGTATTAACTGGTCATAATTACGTGCGGCTGACTATCCAACAGCAAACCCAAACCCGTGCCGGTGATGACTCGCTGCGGATAGGATCACAAAATCTTTCGACCACGCTCACTGCCAAACTTGGCGAGTGGGTGAATATTGGCGGCTCAGAACAAAGCAGCGATAAGCAAGAATCGAGAATGAATGTTTACACGACCGAAGACCATAGAAAAACCAACACCACCATTTGGCTTAAAGTTGATAGGCACTAGGGGATCACGTGTCACCCCGCACCGCGATCAGAAACCGGGGTTAAAGACCTTGATATCAGCAAAAAAACACTGACATTTAAAACGATTTTTTGAGACATTTATTTTCCTCCAGGCTTGTAGAAGCCCGAGGAGAACCCCATCGGCAAATTTAGTCAATTTGTTTGGTGGGTTTTTTTGACCTTTAATTATTTTGATTAGAATTGCAGCGTTTTTCGTTAGATAATTTGGTTAGGCTGAGCTCGCAGGGAGAATGAAACCAGGGCCTATTGATATTTGCAACCGAAAAAGCAATATCCAACTCATGATCAATTCTATCGCTTGCGTCGTGTTTGGTATAAAATGAGCACTTGTTGTATAGATAGAGGGCATATGTGCCATGGTATTTGTAAGCGATAAAGCAAAACAACAAACCGAGCGCTTGTTAAGCCCACGTATCTATGAGCATTGCCCTGCCACCCGTCATTCCGATGGATCCTTGCTTGCTATCCGGTATCAATTACGCAATGACCAGAGCCTCTCGCCCACGCAAAAAACAGCAAAAGCCCTTCAGGGATTAGCATTAATATCGGCCTGTATTGCCTATCTTAAAAGATACGCTTGTTTAGCCGAATCCGAAACGGTCGGATGGACTGATGACCCCGTAACCCGATTCGAACTCAATTTAGACGCTTTTCGCACACGATGCGCACGCCTTAAAAATACCGGATTGTTTAATGACGAACTCCTATCAGCAAGCCGCCTAAAAAAAACCGACGGTTTCTCTGATATCAGTTTGCTATTAAATTGTTTTGTGTTCTTAAATGAAGGCGAGCAAGCTCGCGAAATAGTGTGGGGCTTTGTGCTTGAGAGAAATGCTCACATTCCTGTCGTCGACACCACGTTACTGGGTATTCTAGCATTATCATCCGGCAATATGCCTGAAACGGTGATAAATACCGTAAAGTTACACTTAAGCCAACCCGGCTTAAATTTCAATATCGAGTCCTATGCTTTATTGCTGCTTGCCTTAGATGGAAACACAAGACAAGCGGTTATTGAAGATGTCTTGCAAGAAACTTTAACAAACATTAATTACGCAGCAGCAACGATGCCACTCCCTGAGTCTTGCTTTAATATGATGCTTGACTGCATTTCCAATCCATCTCACTTTCTAAAATTGCAATTATCGCAGTGTGATCTATCTTTCTTAGTCCTTGGTTGCCCGTTCGCTGTAAAATTATTTGAAAAAATCAACGACAACTCGTGGGTTACCCAACGCTTTACTCAAAGTAATGCCCTGCGTGATCTCACCAGTGCCTGCCGATGGTTAAGGCAATATGACGCCGATCGCGCCATCGCATTGTTGCCGTATTTGGGATCACTCCCTCTCTTTGAGCAAGCAATCGCCCAGTGTTTAAGCTCTCGCGCCGATTTAGTAACGGCGCTTATCGATCCGGGATCAGAATTTTTGCAACACCATGAGCCTGTTAAGCAAGCCGTAATCGATTTGCTTAGCAACCACGATTACCTGAAACCCCTGCTCGATGATTTACCCAATCGCAGCGGTGAATTTCAAAAAATTTTTGAAATGGCGACTCCTAACCAACGCAGAAAAATATTGCAGCTCGGTGGTGATGATATTTTACCGGCAGTGACTCAAAAGCAATGGCGAGCTCGAACTGACGATATGAAAAAATTATTGACCTTTTTGTTACAACAATATCGAGCGTATCACATTGCCATTAACTATTGGGATTATGCCTTTGGTGATTATTCCACACATGATTTATCGCTATCTCAGGAAGGAGATCGTGGCTATGCCACGCGCCGCCAAATTATCCACGACGCTTTTAATGACTATTTTAAGTCGGTTAGTTATGCTCAGCGTTATGGTATGTTATGGCGCCAAGGCAGAGCGGCCACTTCCTCGGTGTTGGCCGTGACAGCAACCGTCGCAATACCATTGATTGCTCTGAGTCTCTGCCCATTTGGGATCGGTCTCGCGGTGGGTTTTTGCGCCGGCCTATTATTCTTGATGTTATCGCACCTGGTGGATGGGTATCACACCGACGATCGCTCTGATCGGAGCAATGGCTTGCCACAGTATGCCTCACTCAGCCCACAATGACACAACGCAACTGCCGTCAACATCACATTCGTTCTTCACAACATAGCGGTGCGCACGCAACCACGCAAAAATGGCGAACTCAAACATATCGTTCTATCAGGAAAATAACTGGTATCTTGAGAAAAACGGGTATCCTCTTGAATCAAGTCTTCCACCGGCTGAATATCCTGAAAGTTATCTAGCTCAGTATGATAAAAATCAAACTGGATCCCTTCTAGGGTGTTATGGATTTGATGAAACTCTTCAGTAGCAAATGAATTTTTCAAAGTATCCAACAGCAGCTTTAAATCTCTTAAATCCGTCATGATGGCCGTACCTTGCCGACCCGACTCTGACCCTGCTAATAAAATCGGGTGCGATAAAGAATAATACACGGCGGGGTTATTACTTTGCTTCAGGTTAGACAAGTGCATAATGGTGGGCAAGTATTCTTTCAATCCATAAAGATCAACATAAACCTCTTTAATCCATTGCGCTGGCAACGGATCTTCTGAATCAGAAGATGGCACAAACGCAGGTGCCGCCCCCTTGGCAATCGCAATCATGTTTTTAACCGTATCCGCCAAATAAGGCCTCGGTTTTAACCCTTTTTGATCGAGCAACATCGTAAATCGTTTCCACATAAGCCCCAATGAGACGGTATCTCGAGCAAACCGTGCCTGTTGCCAGCTGCGGCCATATAAAAAATTTAAAAACTTTAAACCACTTGGATCATCTTTGGGGTACTCAAACCACTCATTGGTAAAAAACAAAACTTCGCACTTCCATTGCGCTTTCACCTCATCGACATTAGCTAACCCTTGAAAAATCAGCCAATGATCGTGGTAAGACGTTGGCGTATGATTGGGAATGGAAAATTTACGCGATAACTTCATGTGCCGATTTCTTTCGCTAATTTTAGGAAGTAAAAAAGCAGAACGAATACCAGCCGAAACACTCCAAAAAGGTTTCGTAACCGCAAAATCAAACGCATCCAAAACTTCGAACAACCCAATCAACTGCCCCTTGATCATACTATTCAAAGGGGTAATTGATTCCTCCATATCGACATAGACTTCAATATGTTTATTTAAAAGTAAACCCAAAGGCACTTCACAATAAGATAAACTTTTTCGCAACCACTGTGGCACCTCAGGGCTTGACAACGGGATGGTCTTGCCACTTGCAACGGGAACATGGAAAACACCGTTATTTATAATTAAATCGCCATAGTGGTAACTGATTTTAATACAACGGGCTCGAACTTCTGGCGCCATCGACTCAATGATTTCAAAAAGCGGCATATTAATTTGCGCGACCTCTCGGCATATCTCTTGCCATTGATAAACTTGTATTGCTGGCATCGTAACGTCGGTCATGATCAATAAAGTCTCTCTGTTAGGGCCTGTTGACTGAACCATTCTACCAAGCTTCTTGATTGATTGTAATTAAGACGTGGGTCAATATCGGTATCATAGGCACCAAGTAAAGCGCGCTCGTCAATAATTGTGTGACCATCGATGCATTCACTCACATCTTTTTCAGAAATTTCTAAATGAATACCATTTAATTGCGTACCGGCTTGCTGATGAATGCTCAAAGCCATCGACAGTTCTTGCGTGATATCAGTCAAATGCCTTGTTTTTAAACCTATGGTGGTCGTGCACGTATTGCCATGCATCGGGTCACAACTCCAAACAACCGGAACTTTTTTGGCTCGCACCACGCTAATCAACTCTGGTAGTTTGTTTGCAATATGTCGAACCCCTAAACGATGAATTAAGGTTAGCCTTCCTGGAATTTTCTGTGGATTTAATTTTTCCACTATCTGGGAAAGCCACTCTCTTGTCGTATTTGGGCCAATCTTAACGGCAACTGGATTGGCAATCGTTTGCAAGTAATCAACATGCGCCTCTTCAATGGCGCCTGTTCTCACACCCAACCAAGGGAAATGGGTAGATAAATTATAATGCTTCCCCAAAACTTCTCGCGTCAACGACTGCTCATAGGGCAAGTGCAATGCTTCATGCGAACAAAAAATTGGACCTTCTTGTGTCACTACTATCTCTGAAATCCGCCGACTGCATTGATAGGCTTCTAATAATCGTTTGGGATCGGGCTCTCTGGCTTGTTGCGAAAATTCAACCGCATTAATCATATCGCCGCGATAACTCAGTAGACTTACCGACCCTTGCGCTTCGTAGGCAACACTTCGCGGTTTGGCAAATTGACCGCCAATTCGACCGACACACAACACGGGTATCGCCATCTCGCGCGCAATAATGGTGGTTAAACTCTGTAATAATTCGCATTTTTTTTGGGTATTCGCCGTGCCGGCTTCTTTAAAGCGTTCGGCGCAATCACCCGCTTGCAGAAGAAATCGTTTGCCATTGGCGCACTCAGCAAGTAATTGTAAACACTGCTCAATCTGATTAACCGTCACGACCCCTACTTTATTAGATAACGCGACTAAAACATTTTGTAATAAACCCTCTTCGGCATAC
>CAYGNG010000056.1:0-8838 GCA_964351225.1 uncultured Gammaproteobacteria bacterium | reverse complement strand
GCGCAGCTGGCGTTGCGCGTTCCGTCGGCGCTTCCTCTAATATCGCATGTGCGTTCGTGCCACCTATACCAAATGAGCTCACGCCCGCCCGACGTGGTAAGCGCTCTGTCTGCCACGGACTGGTGCTTGATTGAATTTTAAAACTTGAATCTTTAAAATTAATATGAGGGTTCGTCTGTGCAACATGTAAAGTAGCCGGTAATATTTTGTGTTGCAGCGATAACGCTACTTTGATTACTCCAGCCAGACCTGCAGTGACAAGTGTATGCCCAATATTCGATTTCGCTGAGCCCAACGCAATGGGATGATGTGCTTGCTTGCCAAACACCTGTTCCAAGCCGGCAAACTCAATCGGATCACCCAGTGCGGTTCCCGTGCCATGCGCTTCAATATAACTGATGGCCTCTGGCGGTAGTTCAGCACGAATTAATGCCTGCCGAATGGCTTCGGCTTGACGCTCTGCACTTGGAGCAACGAATCCGGCTTTCAACGAACCATCATTGTTAATGGCTGAACCTTTAATAACCGCACGAATGCTATCGCCATCAACCACGGCACAATTAAAACGCTTAAGCACAATAGCGGCTACCCCATGGGTAGCAACAATGCCATCGGCGTTATTCGAAAATGCTGCACAACGACCGTTTGGAGAAAACATGAATCCTTCATTAGCGAAATACCCACCGATTGTGGTAGGGGCAGTCGAGACGCCACCGACAATGGCAACATCCACTTCCCCCAGCTGGATACTATTAACAGCGAGATGTAAAGCGACTAAAGAAGAAGAACAGGCGGTTTGTACACTAACCGCTGGGCCAGTTAAATTGAGTTTATAAGCCACTCGCGACGCTAAAAAGTCTTTCTCAACACCAAGCAATGCCTGAAAATGAGCATGATCTTGGTAGCCGCCCTGTAAATAATCATTGTCACCACAACCGGCAAAAAGACTTATTTTAAGCCCTTCCGACGGAATATCGGCTAAGTGCGCATCTTCAAGTGCGTGAAAAGCCGTTTCCAAAAAGAGGCGTTGACTTGGACTCGTGCGTTGAGCTTCTTTCGGAGTAAAATCAAAAAAGCCAGCATCAAAATAATCCATATTGCTAATCCGACCCGAAACCGGCACATAGTGACGATCTTGAGCAACCTGATCAGCAATAGATAAAGCACGTAATTCGTCAAGCGTATATCGGTGCAATCCCGAGTTACCATTTGCTAACAAATGCCAATAACCATCCAGATCATCGGCACCCGAAAAACGACAAGCCATCCCGATAATAGCCACATCCGAGGCAATCGACTGCTTTTGCAAAAATAATGGTTTTTGTGGAGCAGGCACACGTTGTTGGTTTTGGAAAAAATTCAATAAATATCTGACTGTAGGATATTGATAAAACCAGGTAGGCTGTACCTCAACAGCAAACTCTCGCGCCATATCTTGCGCCAGTGTAATAATTTGTTTTGACTTTAACCCCAAATCAAAAAAATTAGTCGTAAGCATTTCCTCTTCACTGAAATGAGCACGCTGACTATGTACTCGCAAATACCCAACTAGCCACGCTTGTTTGTCTGAAGACGCTGAAGCTATAACTACCTGTTTTTTTTCGTAAAAATCACGCTGGCACTGCAATAACAACGCTTTTTTGTCGGTTTTACCATTCCGATCCGTGGGAAAGCTTTCAAAGAGACCTATTTGCTCGGGCACCATGTAGCTTGGTAAACGTGCCGATAAAAAATCCTTCAAATCAACCGGTGTTAAAAAAGAACCTGTCTTGACAATAACAGCGGCTACTAAGGAGTCGTTATTATCATTGCGCATAATAGCACAATGCGTCACATCAGCGTGCGCTGTTAACACCGAACTAATATCATTGAGCTCGATGCGATAACCAGATAGTTTAATCTGATTATCCTCTCTACCCAGATACTCAATCGAGCCATCAGGCAGTAATCTTGCTCTATCACCTGTTTTATATAAGCGTCTGCCAGGCAACTCGTTAATTTCGATAAAAGATTCATTCGTTTTGGCCTCATCAAGGAAATAGCCCTCGGCCAAGCTTTCACCTGCCAAGTACAAATCACCTGGTATCCCAACAGGTAATCGCTTTTGTTTATCGTCTAATAAATACGCTTGCATATGCGCTAATGGCCGACCAATATTTCTTGGTAATATTGCAGACCTAACCGGCGTATAACTCGCCCAAATGGTTGCTTCCGTTGGCCCATAAAAATTATAAAATTGTCCAGCAGAACGACAAAAAAAGTCATGAACCGATTGGGGCATCAACTCAGCGCCACAAATCCCTCGAAATCCTGGTGGTACCTGCCAGGCTATATTCGCTAAAGCGTCCCATGTCGTTGGCGTAGCTTGCATGATGGTGGCCTTCTGTCTGACTAACTCAGTCGACAACAAAGCGACATCTTGCACGCAAACCGGATCCACAATATGACAACGCGCACCAGCAAGCAAAGGAGCAAAATATTCATAGCCTGAAATATCAAAGCACGGATTTGTGACAGACAACCAAACGTCCTCGGGCGTCAGTGAGATTATGTCAGCCGCACTATTTAAAAAGCAGATCAAAGCATGATAACTGATAACCACACCTTTAGGGATCCCGGTCGTACCCGAAGTAAATAAAATATAAGCTGATTTTTGATTCGGATTTGGGTTAACTGGTACTAGAAGACTATGGTCATGATCATTACTATCCATCAACTCTTTTATTTGATATTGTTCACCAATCGTCACAGTTAACGGCTGATCAACTAGTACCATACTAGGCGTTACTTGTTGTAAAATCATCGCTATTCGTTTTGGCGGATGCGTCGGATCCAGTGGCACATAGGTTCCACCAATTGATAAAATGGCCAACTCTGCTATAACGCATTCAACACCTCGTGGTAAAGCGAAGGCTATTATTGGATTATGTTGAGACACCTTTGACGACAAAACAGTTGCGAGGCGTGATATTTTTTGATGCAACTCGGCATAAGTAACTTGCTGATTTTGATCAGATAATGCAATCCGCTCTGGGTAACGTTGTGCATTTAATGCCAACCGACCCAGCAAGCACAATGATGCTCTCTCGCTATCGATACTAACCTGCCCACATGAGATTGACGTACTTCGGGTTAATTGTTGAAAAATATTCTGCAAATAGCGCGAGAAGTAATAAACGCTCTCGGATTGATAGCAATCAGTCGCATATTCAAAACAACAGATCAATTGATTGCCTTGCTGATCGACACGCAGCGTTAAATCATATTTTGCCGAGCTATAACCAACCAGATTGAAATCAATCCCTCTTGCCGCCAATCGAGAAACAGGTGTTAATCCAGTTAATGTAATATCATTTACGCTTCGTTGATCTTGTTCCATCATAATAAAAAAGCATTGGAATAATGGTGAAATCATTGTGTTTTGTGGCACTGAAAGCAGATCAATAATTTCAGAAAAGTCGAGGTTTTGATGGGAATACGCCTCTGTTCGCTTAAGAGCAATTTGTGAAACCAAATCACGTACTGTCATTTCTGAGTTAATGTGGATACGCACGGGTAAAACATCAATAAAATAACCGGCAATTTTCGCCAACACTTGGTCTGCCCGAGAAGAAACAGCCGTACCGATTATCAAATCGGTTTTCCCCGTCAACTTATAAAGCAGCAAATAATAAGCCGCAAACACGATTTGAGTTAATGAAGCATTATATTGTTGATGAAGTTGTGTAATAGAGCCCTCTGTGGTGATAGTAAACCGGTAAAGACCCCCTTGAAAACTCGGCAAAGCAGCTGAAGACTTATCGGGCAGTGGCCGAGTGACTGCTGGGAAATTTGCTAACTGCTCGCGCCAATATGACTTATCCGGATCACTCGCCCGCGTATTTAAACTCTTGTGAATATAATTTAGAAAAGGGCGTTCAGGCAAGTCAGACCAAGTCCCTACAAACGCGCTGGAAATTTCTTGATTATAAGCCAAAGCAAAATCATTTGCTAATAAGTCCAGTGAGTCACCATCTATAATCAGATGGTGGTAAACAAAAAACAAGTACGCTTGCCGTGATCCAATATTAAGCAACGCAACCCGCCACAGCGGCCCCTCATCTAATCGAAAAGGCGTATTGAAATGACTATAACAAAATTTATTGAAATCTTGATCACGCCCCCGGAATGACAACGATTGAAAGGGCAACTCAATCATTCCTCTGTCTTCAATTAAGAGTTGCTCATCTTCAACAAAAAACCGTTGCCGCAGTATGTCATGCTTAATAAGCAGTGACTGTAATGCCGCTATGATTTTATTTTCCTGACACTCACCACCAACCAATGGTAATGCAACAGGGATGTGGTATACCGCTTGATTGTCTCTTGGCAATAAAAATTGCTGTGCCCATAACCTGGCTTGTCTTGCTGGCGCAACCACCAAGGAAACCACTTCCTTTTGCTCACTTACGATAAACGGGTCGGACACCACCAAAACATTATTGACCTCTTTATCTGCCAATGTCCAGACGAAAGTCTCATAGCTAAGTAATAGCGTAATAACCTCGCTGTTATCCAGTGCAATAATGAAATTAGCTAACGACTGCCCTGTTCTCGGATCGTGTATATTAAGATCATGCTTTTCTTCAATGGCTTGTTTGAGTGGAGCGAGATCATTGCCTTCTAACGAAACAAAAATATTTTCAATAAACATTACTATTCCTATATTACGAATTCTTTCGCTGACGCGGCTGGTTGATTTGAGTTTTCACGCCTGGGCGAGCTAATGGCAAAAACACCCCATTGCTTGACTTGCGCAGTGACCCCCTTCGCTAAAGATCCTTGACTTCCTTGGTGCTGCTTCAATAAAACCACCAAATCCGGGTGATGATACCGAGCACAATCCAGCACGCTAATACCTGAATGCTTGCGAATGGTCATATCGGCTGAGCATTGTAATAAAAAAGTCACCATCTCTGACTTTCCCAGCTGGGTTGCAATATAAAGTGCCGTTCGTCCTGCGCTGTCTTGTTGATTTAAATTAAGTTTACCACTTGCTATCAAGCGCTTTATCAAATCCACGTTACCTTGTGCCACTAGTTTAGCAAGCGGAAAAGTCTGCAATGCCCATGAGGCATCTTGTTTAAAATTAATGACCATGGCCATTTTTTTAATTGAGTTATTTTGAAACAACTCACCCAACGAAATCGTAACAGCGAACCGTTGCGAAAGCTTGCCAGCCAATTGATTAACCAATAGGGAATTACCTCCCACTGAGAAAAAGGATTGATCGCCATCATAAAATTTCCCTGGTAGCAACTCGCACCATAAATCATGAATTTCTTGTTCTAACCGATTGGCAGGCGGAATAAATTGCACTTGCGACAATTGACTGTGTGCCGCATAAATGGCTTTCAATCGCGATCTATCAATCTTGCCATTCAGCGTTACGGGGATCTCTGGTACTGTTATAAAATAATCGGGGTACATTGCTTCTGTTAAACTCGTTTGAGTTAAACAATCCCGGTAGTATTCTGATAATGACAGCTTATGATTTTCAGCGGTTGAGGTATTATGCGCCATTAACTGTTCGTGCGTAATAGGACCTAATGCAAGTGTCATCACCACTGGCTCTTTGATAATTTGTTCATACGCTCTGGGTAACGGACAAACACCTAAAGGGCAAAATCCAATATATTTTCCGATACCGGCTTGCATTAGCATCATGATTTTTTGGCCAACTGCCATTTGGGAAGGTATAGTGATTTCTGAAGTGGTCATAAATACCATTGCGCGGGCTGCTGCAACCACACCTGCATTATCACCCTGACTATTTAGAAATAAAGGATAGGCGGCTTCAGCACATTTCTGTAATTGCTGAGCATTATAGTGATATAATCCAGCCTCTATTTCACCAAGCGCCTTAGGAAAATATACCCAAACCGTTAGTGATGGTTTTTCAACATCACGAAAATCATTTTCAGAACTTGAATCGTCGTAACGCCACGCCCCCAAAATTAAATCCTCTTTTTCCAGCGTTGGTAATGCCTTAATCCATGCAGGCGTCGGACCTAACGATGGATTTAAGTAGCATTTTCCTCCCGACTCTGCTAACAAATACTGCATGCATCCCGCTTCTATCGCTGCAAAATCCCGCCAATACTGGCCATAAAGTGGTTGAATTAATCGACCATGCGCCACCAAGGCAATGCTAAAGCCAGGATAAGTAGATATATCCACTTGCTCAGCCGGCAACGCAATTTGAATAAGTCTAGCCGTTATCGATTCAAAATAATAAAATCCGCGTGCTATACCAAATTCATTATCACCCACCGCTATATAACATTTAACAGGATAAAGACTGCCAGCTGATGGATAAGGATGTTTGGCAAAAATCGTTTTCTCATCGGAATAAGCCGCTAATCGAAGTAATATTTCGGCAAGCGCATGCCGAGGCTTGCTGTCTGGAACAACCGGATAGGCTGATGACTGAAGACAAGCGACAATATCGCTGATCGCCAAATTATCACCTTGGAACTGCCGATAACTTTTCCGCTGGAACATTTTGGCTGCCTGTTGTTGATCCGGCTTATCCAATTGCATAACCACATCACTTGTTGGTAAATTAAAAATTGCAGATAGTTGTGTTTTGAACTGATCACGCTCTTGTGGTGATGAAATTACGCCATGTAATTTGGCTTGCTGAATTTGCAAGCTGGGCACCACAGCGGGTTTAATAAAAGCAACCAATGATGAATTTTTCCTATCGTCTTGGAAACACAATACCGCCGCTTGCTCTACCAATGACTGTTGCTCCAACACGGATTGGATTTCCTCAAGCTCAATACGTTGCCCTCGAATTTTAACTTGGCTATCCATTCTGCCTAAATAATAGATATCACCATCACTTCCCAGCTCAACTAAATCGCCGGTTCGATAAAATCGGTCATGTCTCGGATCATCATAAAATATATTTTTGATAAATGACCCTGCGGTTTTTTCTGGCAAATTCAAATACTCTCTAGCAAGCTGAATACCCGATAAACACAGCTCGCCTGGAACACCAGGTGGGCACAGCTGATTTTGCGCATTTACAATAACAAATCCAACATTACTGATGGGCTTACCAATAGGCACTCTGTTAAGCTCGCTATTTCTTGGAGCTATCCAGTAAGTAACATCAATTGCCGCTTCGGTTGGTCCATATAGGTTGTATAATCGAGCACGAGTAAATTTCTCATTAAAAAGATGAACCTGAGAGGGCGCTAGCGCCTCTCCGCTGCAAGTAATTGTTTTCAACAAAGGAAATTCATCTTGTTTACTAACTGATAAAAAAGCACTTAGCATTGGCGGAACAAAATGCAAGTGCGTTATTTTAAATTCTATAATTGCCTTCTTTAATGCACTCGCATCTTTATGCGCTCCCGGATTCGCCATAGCCACGGTGGCGCCACTAATTAATGGCAGCCAAAGCTCCCATAGTGAAACATCAAAAGCAATCGGCGTTTTATGCAAGATGACATCTTGATGGTTGATTTCATACTCATCACGCATCCACAATAAGCGATTAATAATTGCTTGGTTCTCAATTAAAACCCCTTTAGGTTTGCCAGATGAGCCCGAGGTATAAAGCAAATAAGCTAAATCCATTGGTTGCGAAATAACTGGATGATACGCTAATTTCGGGCTAAAACCATTCTCATCAATAGCCAACACATTATAGCGACTCTTCCATAAATCAGCATATGTCGAAATTGATAAAATAACCTTAGGCGAACTGTCTTCGATAATCAGCGCTTTACGTTTATCAGGCATCTCTACGTCTATTGGCAAATAAACAGCACCTGCGAATGCAATAGCAACAATTGCCACAATCAAATCACAACCTCTATCGAGTGCGACAGCAACCACATCATTTTTTCGAACGCCTTGTTGCTGTAAAGCAGCCGCCAATTGCATGCTTGCCAATTGCAATTGCTGATATGTTAACTCTCGATGTTGATCTATCACGGCAATGGCTTGTGGAGAAAATACAAATTGCATAGAAACCAGACTCAATAAGCTGGCATTTTTTTCATAACTCGTATTGCACAATGCTCGGTTTTGACTCTTATCCAAAGCAATAAGGCGCTGGGACAGTATGTCAGGCAGTGGTTTATGCCAATCAAAGGAGATCAATGATTCAATAAATTGACAAAATAAGCCATGCATTTCCCCTATAATTCGATTATCAAATAGCGACTCAACATAATCCCATTCAATTGCCAAGCCTTCATCTGAGATAAATGTTTTAAAATCCAGCCAAATTTGTGGCGTTTGGGTAATGCTATATTGAACTTCACCAAACTGCTGCCAGACTGAGCCTTTTTTGCCAGCAGTAAATTGCTGCTCGCCTTCTCGATTTAGGTTCAAATTTAGCAAGCTGGTAAAAACCACCGGCGCCACAGCCTGCCCCGCACCCAACTGATGGTGTTGGGCCAACTCACGTTGCACCGCCACCCCACTGAATTGCGCATGCTCCAAATCCTGCCACAACTGTTGATGATGGCGATTGACCAAGTCTGAAAATTGAATTTGATGAGCATCTCGCACATCACATCCCAACACAGCAATATCCGTAAAATCTCCTAGAATATTTTTTACTTGAGGGTGAATGTGTTCGCGCCGAAATAAAGTTAAATTTATTAAAAACTGTTGCTGACGACTGTAACGACCTAGAACCACAGCAAATACTGTTAGCAGAATGCTGGTTAAATTTAGCTGATGTGACTTACTTTTAGCTTGTAATTTTTCGATGGTTTCGGGTGACACTATATGGTTACAGCGAGCAAATCTCTGCTGTTTAATTTGCGCAGGCTC
>CAYGNG010000055.1:0-9064 GCA_964351225.1 uncultured Gammaproteobacteria bacterium | reverse complement strand
CTGCTGAGCCAGTTAACGCAAACGATAGATGACCAAGCGCAACAATTACAAGAAAAGATAAGTAATAAAAACAAGTTGGAGCAAGTGATCCAGCAATTGCAAGTACAGGCTTTGATGTTAGAGCAAGCGAGAATACCGCTCGTGGATCTTCAAGGGAAACTGGCTTGGCCGACAATGGGGCGGATAACCGAACACTATCATACAAAGCTGGGTAACAGCAGTTTAAAAACCAATGGCATTTTAATTCAAGCGGAGTCCGGACAGCCCGTGAGAGCGTCTTATCCTGGGCGGGTGGTTTTTGCTAATTGGTTAAGTGGTTTTGGCTTATTACTAATCATTCAGCATAACGCACATTACATGACTTTGTATGGACACAACCAGAGCTTGTATAAGAAGGAAGGAGATAACCTATCCGCAGGAGAAATAATTGCCACTGTTGGAAAGAGCGGAGGATTTAATCAATCTGGGTTATACTTTGAAATAAGAAAGGATGGAAAACCGGTTAATCCAGAGCATTGGTTAAAATAGGACTTAAGACATGGATATCGTAAGACTTATTATTTCAGTAGTGATATTGGGGGGATTGTCTTGTCAACTTGGGTTTGCCAAAGCCGATGTAGACAAGCAGCCTGCGGCTGCTAATAAAGAGATCGATCGTTTTACCACAACACTGAGTCATATTCGAAACTATTACATCGATAAAGAATCCGATCCTAAAATATTTGAAAATGCCATTCGTGGCATGCTGACCGGCTTAGATCCGCATTCAGATTATTTAAATGAAAAAGAATTTAAAGATTTACAAATCACCACTTCTGGCGAGTACGGTGGTTTGGGTATTGAGATAACGCAAAGCGATGGCTTTATCAAAGTCGTTAGTCCCATCGATGATACGCCAGCCTTTAAAGCGGGTCTGCAGTCAGGGGATCTGATAATTAAGTTAAATGGTAAATCCATTCGTGGCATGAGCTTAACCGATGCGGTCGATGCGATGCGGGGCAAAGTGGGGGAAAAACTAACATTAACTATTTTCCGCAAAGAGGCTAAAGACCCGATTATTGACATTCCCATGCTGCGAGAGAAAATCGTGTTAAAAACGGTTAAAAGTAAATTACTGGATAATTATTATGGCTATGTTCGCATTAGTCATTTTCAAGATTCGACGGATGAAGATTTAATTGCATCGGTTCGCGATCTGAGAAAGCAAGCGAAGGGAAAGCTCAAAGGATTGGTATTGGATTTACGTGATAATCCAGGGGGCTTATTGGATTCAGCGATTAATGTTTCCGATGCCTTCATTAGTAATGACAATAAACTACCAGAAGAGCTGATTGTTTATACCAAAGGACGAGCGCCAGGTAGTGAGTATATTGCCAAAGCTTCTCCTGGCGATATTATTAAGGGTAAGCCGATTGTGGTATTAGTGAATGGCGGATCGGCCTCAGGATCTGAAATTGTCGCAGGGGCATTACAAGATAATAGCCGTGCCATCATCATGGGAACCAAGAGTTTTGGCAAAGGCTCGGTGCAAACGGTTTTGCCTTTGGATTCCAAGACCGCCATTAAGTTAACCACAGCCAGATATTACACCCCGGCGGGTCGCTCTATTCAAGCAAAAGGGATTATGCCGGATATCGTGGTGGAAAAAATCAAATTGGAGGATGTTAAAAACGCCTTAGACAAAGAAGGGCTTATCAAAGAGGCGGATTTGATCGGACATCTCGATGCGGTAGTGGATAAACCAGGAGATGACGATGCGGCACAGAATAAAGATGGCAGCAATAATAAGGAAGCCAGCTACCAGAAAGATTTTCAACTGCATCAAGCCATTAATTTGCTCAAAGGTATGGCGGTATTAAGAGAGCATAACCACCACAAAATTAAGCAAGTTGCGGAGTAACTTCAGCAAAAAGCGCAATGCTTACATCGCGCTCGGCATCAAATTTTCGCGATGAAAAGTGCACAATAATTTTCCTCTCGGTTTTAACGATAATGATTATCATTTGTATTATTGTTTTTGTTTCATTATACTTCCTTGCAGTGAATAAGGATCCCTTGCTAAGGATAATGAAACCATGCTTACCAGCAGTCCTGATGAATCATCAAGTTTAAATTTTTATCAACCAGCAACGTGGGTGACGGGTGCCTATTGTGTTGCTTGTGGGTTGTCAGCTGGAGTGAGTTTTGCTTTTTGTTTGGGTTTTAGTCTCTGGTTGATGGCTTGTATCGCTGCAGTGGTTTTAATTTTGGTTTATAAAAATCGACGAGATTTCCAAGGGAAATACATTATCAAAGAATATCCGCCAAAGATGTCACGCTGGATCTGGCTTAAAGCGATGATCACCATTTTGCTTTCACCCTTATTTTTGGCTGCGTTCGTCTTAGAAAAGACGGTAATGCAATTAGTGCAATTTTTTTCTCTTGAGAAGCCTTTAATTTTACGTTATGGCTATCTTGCTTTTTATATAACGAATGATTTTGTGTCTTCGTTATTTACGGTGATAGGCTTTGGTGGTTGGCTGGTTTCGGCATTCTCGAAGAACGTACTGACGATGGGGTTAAATCCACTGGGATGGATTTTGTTTGTTATTTATTGGGTATCCAATTTCCCTTTTTCTTTAGCGACGGAAGGCGTTAGTAACATTCAAGAAATGCGTGGTCAATCATCGGTTCATGATCCGGTAAAAGATTGGTTGCGCGATAAAGGTTTTATCCCCGTAATGGCTAAGGCTTGGAAGCGGTGGGGTTATCGGCTATGGGGCGTGTTTTGGCATACGGTAGAGCATGTGGTTTCAATTGTTGGCATGATGCCGCCGGAATGGGTGTTGGTAATAGCCAGCAATCCCGCATTATTGGCGAGCTCTGTCTTTGTTGTGTTGGGGATGTTTGTTGCTTTATTTGTAGAGACTTATTATTTTGATGGTGGTGAATTTTATGAAAATGGCAATAAGGCTCTGGCCGATGCAAACCGCGCCCCTATTGATCTTAATTCCGAAAATAAGTTAGCCCATTATATTCCTAACTGGTTGGTGCCAGCGGCTTGCTTTTTACACGCGATTGCCGATACGTTTCCAATACTGGTCGCGGCTAAATTCGTAGTGCCTTTGCTTGGGCTGGCCGCAGCACCATGGGCTTATGTTGTCACCGTGCCAGCCTTTCTAGCAATTGGTGTTGGTTTGTATTACTCAGAATGGCAAGTGGCCAGTGAGCGAATTGTTGAGGCAAAAGCGCAATATCAACAACAGTGCAGCTTACCGGAGATGAGCGGTCAAAGCGTTTTTTCTGGGGAAGGCAACAGACCACCAAATAACTCCGTTGCAAAAAGCATGGCTGCTTTGGGGGCATTTGCAACAGGGAAGCAATCAGCAGCTGTGCACAGCGATTTTAAAACGGGTGATGATACTTTGCAGGATTCCTTCTCGATCCAATGCGCATTGCTTAAGTAAAGCTTCCGATGAACCATGATCGATAAAGTAATCCGGTAAGCCGAGGTTTAATATTTTTCCGGCCAAATCCTGTTGTAATAATACTTCATTGATGGCACTGCCAGCCCCGCCTAATACGGCGTTTTCTTCAAGGGTTACTAAAAATTCATGTTGCTTCCGCATCGCCACGATGCAATCGACATCAAGTGGTTTGACAAAGCGCATATTGACGACAGTGGCATCGAGTATTTCAGCAACTTGCAACGCAGTTGTACACATCGAGCCCACGGCCAACAGCGCCAGTCGCTGTCCTTGGCGGATGATTTTAGCTTTGCCCAAGGGGATAGCGGAAAAGGCTTTTTCAATAGGAACGCCAGGCCCTGTGCCGCGCGGGTAACGGACGGCAGCCGGGCCATCACAAAGGTATCCAGTGTAAAGCATTTGTCGGCATTCATTTTCATCGGCAGGGGCCATGATCACCAGATTAGGAATAGCGCGCATGAAACTTAAATCAAAAGCCCCATTATGGGTGGTGCCATCGCCACCAACAATTCCGGCACGATCGATGGCAAATAGAACGGGTAAATTTTGGATAGCCACGTCGTGGATAAGTTGATCATATGCGCGTTGCAGAAAAGTCGAATAAATGGCGACAACCGGTTTGGCACCTTCACACGCTAAGCCTGCGGCAAGGGTCACGGCGTGTTGTTCGGCAATAGCCACATCAAAATAACGCGTGGGGAAACGTTCAGAATATTCTACCAGTCCTGAGCCTTCACGCATGGCTGGGGTAATTGCCATAATGCGTTCATCGTGCTCGGCCATATCGCAGATCCACTCACCAAAGACTTGCGAATAGGTTGGGGAGGGCATCGTTTTTGTTTTTGGGCTTGCTGTTTTGGAATAAAATCCTGGTGCCACAGCATGAAAACTTATCGGATCGGCTTCTGCATTAGCAAATCCTTTGCCTTTCTTGGTGACAACGTGCAAAATTTTAGGGCCTTTTTGTGCGTATAAATTGCGTAATGTTTTTAATAAGGCATTGATATCATGACCATCGACCGGACCAATATAATAGAAGCCCAATTCCTCAAATAAAGTACCTGGGGTGATCATGCCTTTGACATGCATTTCGGCGCGCTTGGCTAATTCCCACATAGGAGGAACATTTTTCAAAACGTGTTTACTGCCTTCGCGCATGGTTGAAAAAAGTTTCCCAGAAATAATTCGTGCAAAATAATTTGAAAGCGCGCCGACATTGTGGGAAATTGACATATCGTTATCATTTAGAACAACTAAAAGATTGGCGTGAAGATGCCCCGCGTGATTTAACGCTTCAAAAGCCATGCCTGCAGAAATGGCGCCATCGCCGATGATCGCAACCGCATGTCTATTTTGCGCAAATTCATTATTCGCAATCGCCATGCCTAAAGCAGCACTGATGGAAGTGCTGGAGTGCCCGACGCCGAAGTGATCATAAATGCTTTCACCGCGACGGGGGAAAGGTGCAAGCCCATGTGTTTTACGAATGGTATACAAACGATCCCGGCGACCCGTTAATATTTTATGCGGGTAGGCTTGATGTCCGACATCCCAAATGAGTCTATCTTCAGGGGTATTAAAAATGTAATGCAAGGCAAGGGTTAATTCGACTGCACCGAGATTTGCGCCAAAATGGCCGCCAGAGATATTTAATGACTGGCAGATGAATTCTCTAATTTCAACGGCCAACTGAGGTAAATGCAATTCTGAAAGTGCTCGCAAGTCTTCAGGAGTTTTGATTTTAGCCAACAGGGGGAATTGTTCAATTTCAATCATGATCAGATGTAAGCCAGCCTAGTAAATAGAAGAGCCATAATGCCGCGTTCAAACGCCCAAGGCAAGGGTTATGACTTTCTCGTAAGTAAGAAATCAGCCAACGTTCTTAATGGTTTTGCACCGTCATCAAAGCACGTTAGCGCTTTTTGTGCGGTAAGATGCAGTGTCTGTACTTTTTCAATCGCCGCTTCCACGCCAACCAAGACGGGATAACTGACGCTGTGGCGAGACGCTTCATTCTGCGGATCGTAATCGAGCAGATCATCTTGAATTTGAAAGGCAAGGCCAATACTTTCGGAAAATTGGTGTAAGGCGCGCTGTTGTAAGGGCTCCACCTTAGGGCTTGCGAGTGCACCGAGCAATACACTCGCTCGGATTAAGGCCCCAGTCTTCATTTGGTGGATGGTTTCAAGTTCAATTTTTGACAAAGGGTGCTTCATGGCGAGTAAATCGAGGGCTTGACCACCAGCCATTCCGAAGGAGCCCGTTGCCTGGGCTAAGACATGGATCATGGCCACGCGTTGTTTGGCAGTTAATTCACAATTATCGTCATGGGCGAGTATTTCAAACGCCAGTGTTTGTAAGGCGTCACCGGCGAGTATCGCCGTTGCTTCATCAAATTCATTGTGGCAGGTTTTTCTGCCTCGACGGTGATCATCATCATCCATCGCGGGCAGATCATCATGGACTAAGGAGTAGGAGTGGATGAGTTCTAGGGCGACAGCTGGAATATCTAATAGATTCAACGCGGCACCGCATGCTTCGCCCGTGGCGTATACGAGCAAGGGACGAATGCGTTTTCCGCCACCTAATACCACATAGTTCATGGCTTGATGCAGGCGCTGAGGGATCGTAGAGGAAGAAGGAAGCCAGCGCTCAAGTGCTTTGTGGATGCGGCTGTTGCGTTGTGAGCGATATTCAGAAAAATCCACTACGGTTCCTTGTATTCATCCAGAGAGAGCTCGTCGTTATTTTCAGTTAGGATCTGTACGGCTTGTTCGGCTTCTTTCAAAGCGTGTTGGCAGACTCTAGTAAGTGTGACGCCACGCTCAAACGATTTTAAAGAATCTTCTAAAGACAATTCACCTTTCTCTAAAGTATTGACCAACGTTTCCAATTCCTCTAAAGCCTCTTCAAATTTGAGAGATTTATACTTTTTTATCGACATGATTAAGCTCCATTAAGAATGGTCAAGTTACCTCAGACCTGGCCAAGGATCAATCCCCACCGGAAAGGAAAGCGCAATGGACAAATTTAACTCTAAACTTTTTTCATCAATTTGCCGCTAACTACGGGGTAGAAGGTGCTTTCTTTCTTGGCTAGTGGAAGGCCCTAGAACAAGAGTCTACTTCATACAGGGGTGAGACATGGATTTAGCTACGATACTTGGATTAATTGGTGGATGGGCAATCGTCATCACGGCAATGGCTGTTGGTGGTGGGGTTGGTATGTTCATTGATGTCGCTTCGATTTTGATAGTGGTGATGGGCAGTTGTTTTGTGGTGCTCATGAAATTCAGTGGCAAGCAGTTTCTGGGTTCGATGAAGCTAGCCGCAAGGGTTTTCACTGTTAAAAAAGAATCGATAGAAGAATTAATTCAATTAGCCGTTGAGATGTCAACGACAGCACGTAAATCAGGATTGCTTGCTTTGGAGAGCATGGAGATAAACAACGAGTTTTTGAAAAAAGGTATTCAGTATGTCGTGGATGGTTTAGAGCCTCAAGTGGTGCAAGAGACCCTATCTAAGGATTTAAATGAAACAATTACGCGACACGTCATCGGACAGAAAATTTTTAAAGCATTAGCGGATGTTGCGCCAGCAATGGGAATGATAGGAACGTTGGTGGGATTGGTGCAGATGTTAGCGAACATGGATGATCCCAAGTCGATAGGGCCTTCAATGGCCATCGCGTTGTTAACGACATTATACGGCGCGATGATTGCCAATATGCTCGCTACGCCAATTGCCGATAAGCTAGCTTTGCGCAGCCAGGAAGAAGAACAAACAAAATCACTAGCAATCGATGCCATCATGGGGATACAAGCGGGTCAAAATCCTCGGCTATTGGAAGAAATGTTAAAGTCTTATTTGCCCAATCATAGGAGATTGACTTTGGGCGAGAATGGTAAAAATGCTGAAGCTGAATCAAGCGATGGGTAAGTAACATGAGTGGCAAGAAAAAAGAAGAAGCAGCCGGCGCCCCAGCGTGGGTGATGACTTTTGCGGATCTGATGTCATTGCTGATGTGTTTTTTCGTTTTATTACTTTCGTTTTCTGAAATGGATGTCAGAAAATTTAAACAGCTTGCAGGATCAATGGATTATGCTTTTGGTGTGCAGCGAGAAATTGAAGCAATGGACTCCCCGAAAGGAACCAGTTATGTGGCACAAGAGTTCAGTGCCGGCAAGCCAGAACCCACCGTCAAAAATGAGATCAAGCAAAGCACAACAGAGGTTGAAAAAATACAGTTAGATACCAACACAGAAGTATCGGAAGAAACACAAGAAGCCTTACAAAAAATCAAAAAAGAATTAGGCAGTGAAATAGAGGAAGGTAAAATTGAAATTGAAGGCAAGGGCAGCCGGATTGTAATTCGGATCATGGAGCGGGGGTCATTTCCTTCTGGTTCGGCGGTATTTCATGAAGACTTCTTAGATACCATGAATAAAATAAGTCGCGTGTTAACAAAGATTGATGGTTCGATTACGGTTGCCGGGCACACGGATAATGTGCCAATTAATACTGAGAAATTTCGTTCAAACTGGGAATTGTCATCGGCTCGCGCGGTGTCGGTGACGCATGCCTTATTAATCAATAGTGATCTTGATCCGATTCGCTTTGTTATTGTGGGGCACGGTGACACTCGGCCGCGAGTGCAAAATGACACGCCGAAACATAAAGCGATGAATCGTCGAGTAGAGATTATTATTAACAAGACAGGCGAGGATCAGGAACGACAAGAATCATTAAAACAGTTAGAGCAATCCATCCCTTCGAATGTCTCTATTGATGAAACGGGAGATACTCAAGCCTCAGTGGTGCCGCCGGTTGCTCCTGATGCCGCTGTTGCCGAGCCAGAAGCCCCTGAATCGGCTAATTAATCGGACACCGCGCCGAGTTTTTGACTTTTTTTGACACAAAAAACGCCAAAAAAGGAATTTTTTCGAACAGTATTGCGGTAATTTTCAGCTTTTATCAAAATCCGTTGACATTAAATCTGGTTTGTATAGAATTCACCTCCTCAGCGCAGTGCTCTGAAAAAAAAGCAAAGCCCTGAGAAAACGCTCTTTAAAAATCTATTTAATGAAAACCATTATGTGTGTGGGCACTTACGAAAGTAGTAAGATGCAGACAAAACATAAATGGAGCCAGTTCAAGAACTGGAGCCATTATATCAAATAGTTACGCGTGAGGTAACAACTCATTGTTCGTAACGACCTGTTAATTGAAGAGTTTGATCCTGGCTCAGATTGAACGCTGGCGGCACGCTTAACACATGCAAGTCGAACGGTAGCAGGCAATTACTTCGGTAATTGTGCTGACGAGTGGCGGACGGGTGAGTAACACGTAGGAATTTTCCCTAAAGTGAGGGATAACCCGAGGAAACTCGGGCTAATACCACTAAAGCTCTACGGAGCAAAGCTGGGGACTTCTCTTTAAGCTTTCTTAAAAAAGAGACCTTAAAGAGAAGCCTGGCGCTTTAGGATAAGCCTGCGTCAGATTAGCTTGTTGGTGGGGTAAAGGCCTACCAAGGCGACGATCTGTAGCTGGTCTGAGAGGATGATCAGCCACACTGGGACTGAGACACGGCCCAGACTC
>CAYGNG010000054.1:0-10530 GCA_964351225.1 uncultured Gammaproteobacteria bacterium | reverse complement strand
AATACACCCTACATATGTTGAATATTTGCACGAGTTAATTGACGACACGCCCTAGTATCCATGATGCCATGATGAGTGGCTTGGCATGCATGTATTTTCAAGATCCCTCCCTGCTACAGTTCCAACAACGCTTGCAAGACGAGCAACTGCGCTTTCGAGCGGATTATTCCCGCCAGAGGAGCGTGCGGTGCCATCGCAACAGCCAGCGGGTCATCAGCAATCGGAGCAGAAAAACGCGCCAGGCTGTCATCAATGCACTATCCTATAAGTTCGGTAACTATAAAAGCAATTGTAAACAGACCCTGGCTTTTTTGCTGAAGTTGCTAAGTTCGTTTGTTCACACCCCGCCTCTGGCGGGAGCCCTCGGCGCGCGCCGAGGATTGGGATTAAAGTAAACACTCATCTTGATAGAGCGACGCGAGGGTTTCACGCTTGCGGATTTCATAAACGGTGTCATGGTCAACTAAAATTTCGGGTGGTCGTGGCCGTGAGTTATAATTAGAACTCATGCTAAAGCCATAAGCGCCCGCACCAAAGACAGCGAGATATTGGTTTTCACGAATGCTAAGCGGGTAATTTTTTGCGAGAAAGTCGCTGGTTTCACACACCGGCCCGACGATATCATAGAGCGCTTCATGCGCGCTGGGATCGGGCTGAATGGGCTCTATCCGATGATGGGCATCGTATAATGCTGGTCTTATCAAATCATTCATTGCGGCATCAATTAAGAGAAAGTTTTTATCTGCGGTGTGTTTAATGTGATGGACTTGCGTTACTAATATTCCGGCATTGGCGGCGATGGCGCGACCGGGCTCTAGGATGAGCGAGAGGTTTCTGGGCAATAGGGTTTGAAGAATGGCTTGGACATATTCTGAGGGGTTCGGCGGTGTTTGTTGTGAGGTATAAGAGACCCCAAGTCCGCCACCCAAATCAATATGCGAAATGTTAATTTTTTCATTTTCTAAAGTGGCAACAAGATTTAGTAATTTCTCTAGTGCCTCGATAAAAGGGTTTAGCGTTAAAATTTGTGAGCCAATATGGCAGTCGATACCAATGGGCTGCAGATGTGAGGCGTTACTGGCAAGGCGATAGAGGGTTAATGCGTTGTCGTAAGGGATCCCAAATTTATTTTCTTTTAAACCGGTAGAAATATAGGGATGGGTGTTGCCATCAATGTTGGGATTAATGCGCAAAGCAATGGCAGCCTGGATATTATGGTGTTTGGCAATCGCCTGGATTCGATGCATTTCTGGTTCTGATTCGATATTAAAACAATGTACCCCAACTTCGAGTGCGCGCTCAATTTCATGCGGTTGTTTGACAATGCCGGAATAAACAATTTTACTGGGAGAGCCGCCGGCTTTGAGTACCCGCTCCAGCTCGCCAATAGAGACAATATCAAAGCCAGATCCTAAGTTTGCAAGCAATTGCAAAATAGCGATGTTGCTATTGGCCTTGACGGCGTAACAAATCAAATGTGGATGCTTACCCAGTGCCGCGTCAAAAGCACGCCAGTGGCGGGTTAAGGTTTTTTTGGAGTAGATGTAGCAAGGGGATCCATATTGCGTTACGATATCGCTGACAGGCACCGCTTCTGCAAATAATTCGCCAGCTTCATTGCGATTGAAAAAATCCACGGCTGCTTACCTCGCTTGCTGGGTATTGGGGTTTTTGGTAAGTTGTTCCGGGAGAACCAGTGGGCCGCTTTGGCCGCAGGCCGATAATAGCCCTGCAAGAAGGCACAGTTGTAATAATTTCCGTAGATGCATAATTGAAACTCACCGACTGTTTCGACACAGGGTGACTTAATTCAATCCAATAGTCAATGAGGGTTAGCGATGATGATTTCTGAATATCTCGATTGTGAGGTCGTTTGTACCCATGAAAAACCGCAATCCAGCGTCATCTGGTGCCATGGTCTTGGTGCCGATGGCCATGATTTTAAGAGTTTGGTTCCCTATTTGGGCCTAGCGGAAGAAACCAAAACCCGGTTTGTTTTTCCGCATGCACCGGTGCAACCGATTACCTTAAACGGCGGCTTCCCCATGCGCGCCTGGTATGACATCTACGAGTTAGCGCTTGGTAGCCGAGAAGATGAGCACGGGATTGCCGAGTCAGCCTCCGAGTTAGAGAAACTCATCACCCGTGAAAACAGCTTAGGGATCCCGGCTAATCGCATTGTGCTCGCTGGTTTCTCCCAGGGTGGTGCCATGGCTCTCTATGTCGGATTAAATCATAACAAAAAGCTGGCGGGGATTTTGGCACTTTCTTGCTATTTACCGCTGGCCGATCACTTGTCAGAAAAGCACAATCTCGTGAATCAACGGATCCCGATATTAATGGCTCATGGGATCCATGATCCGGTGGTGCCAATTGACTGGGCGCACCGCTCTCGAGATAGATTGCAAGCATTAGGGTATCCGGTCGAATGGCAGGAATATCCCATCGATCACAGTGTGAGCCCTAATGAGGTGGTTGCTATTGGCAAATGGTTAACAAAAGTATTGAAGTAAACACGCCCTATTGTTTGTGTAACAAACAGTAATAAAAACCATCCATATCGCTACTCGGTAAAATTTGGATACCAAATTGCGTGTTCGTGTTTGTTTGCCATTCAATGGGGGTGGGTTTGCAATCGGGCGTTGTTTGCAAAAATTGGGCGATGACAGATTCATTTTCTTGTCGCAACACCGAGCAGGTCGCGTATAACAGAAAGCCACTCGATTTTAATAATGGCCACAGGCTATGGAGTAATTGCAATTGTTGTTGTGCCAGGCGCTCGATATTTTCTAATGAGCGGTGCCATTTGATATCGGGATGACGCCGAATCACGCCAGTTCCGCTGCATGGTGCATCAAGTAAAATCCGATCGAAGCAGCGCTTATCCCACCACGCCGCTGGCGCTAAGCTGTTGCCGCAGAACAGCGTGGCGTGCAAGCCACAGCGGCGCAAATTAGATTCAATTTTAGCAATACGACCAAGGCTAATATCAATCGCGGTGACCGCTAGGCTGGGTTCCACCTCGAGCAAATGGCTGCATTTGCCACCTGGTGCCGCGCAAGCATCGAGCACGCGTAAATTGGGCGCGAGCGGCAACAAAAAGGCGGCAAGCTGGGCGCTGGCATCTTGTACAGAGACATATCCCGACGTGAAACCAGGGAGTTGAGTCACGGATTTTGGTTCATCAAATATGACGGCAGAAGCAATGTTGGTGACGGCTCGGGTGTTGGGGTTGGTTTGTAAGTAATGCTCACGTGATTCGCGCCGAATATTCAAGCGAACCGTTAGCGGGGGGTGTTGATTATTTTGCAAGGCAATGGTTTCCGCTGCGAAAGGCCAGTCGTGTTGCAGTAATTGCCAGAGCCACTCGGGATGCGCCAGTCGTAGCGCAGGGTTGATATCAACTTTGTGAATTAAATCGTTTTGTTCCCTTTGAAAGCGCCGCAAGGTTGCATTGAGAACCCGTTTCGCCCAAGGCTTGCGTAGTTTTAAGCAACTTTGCACGGTCTCATTAACGGCGGCGTGGCTTGGAATATTCATGTAAGCGAGTTGATAGAGGCCGATGAGTAATAGCATCAGGATGTCGTGATCTTTGGTTTTAAAAGGTTTGGGTAATAGTGTTTGTGCCAAGCCCAAAAGCCTATTATAAAACCGACAGACCCCGTAGCTTATTGCTTGGGAGAGCGGTGGTAAGTTGGGTTGTTTCGCTAGTGCCACATCGAGTTTTTCTCCTTGAATTAATACCGCCAGGAGGATGCGGCAAGCAATAATACGGTCTTCCATAGCTATTCTAATTTTGCGCCCGGGGTGAATAACGCACGCTTCGAGTGAATGATTTGCTGGGCGAGCAAGGGTTTACTGCCAGGCAATTGCAGGCAGCTTACTCGTAATACGGCATCTCGAGTGGCAATATCGATCCCTTCTTTATCCGATCGAACGATAGTTCCTGGGGCAGAACAGGCGGTTTCATTGAGTGGGGTTGCCGCAAAAATTCTGATCGTTTGCTGCCCTAGTTGTGAAAACGCAATGGGATAAGGATTAAAGGCGCGGATTTTTCTATCTATCGCGGTTGCGCTTTGATTCCAGTTAATTTTACCGTCTTGTTTTTGGATTTTGGGGGCAAGCGTTGCGAGATGCTCATTTTGTTTTTCGGGAGACAGTCGTTGTTGCTCCAGAGCGGTGAGCGTTGCAAGCAACCGCTTGGCGCCTAAGGATGCCAGTTTATCGTGCAGTGAGGCGCTGGTTTCGCGGTCGGTAATGGGAATTTCACTTTTGCAAAGCATGTCACCTGTATCCAAGCCGCTATCCATTTGCATGATGGTTATTCCCGTTATGTCGTCTCCTGCCAGAATGGCGTGTTGAATGGGGGCGGCACCACGCCACCGTGGTAGCAGCGAGGCATGGATATTTAAACAGCCGTATGGCGGCAGTTGTAAAATGGATTTTGGTAGAATTAAGCCATAAGCCACAACGAGAATTAGATCGGGTTTGAGAGCGGTAAGTTGTTGTTGAATAGAGAGATCCCTTAAAGTTTTTGGTTGCAGAATGGGAAAATTTTGCAATTGCGCGAAGGCTTTAACGGGTGCGGCTTTCAGTTGCCGACCGCGTCCAGAAGGCCTATCCGGTTGTGTTAAAACCGCAAGAATTTCATGGGAGGATTCATGCCGCAAAGCGGCGAGTGTCGTCACAGCAAAATCGGGTGTGCCAGCAAAAATTAATTTCATCGGTTTTTCTTTGAGAACTTTTGCAAAAGAATAAGAACTGGTATTATTCACTATTTACCACCTTCACAGCAAACTATTTGGAGAAAACCATGTCAAAAGGGAAAAGTACGAAATCTAAGGCCACGCAGAAAAAATCTGCAGTTCGCAAAACAGCATTAACCGCACGTAAAGCTGCCAAAAGAGTGGCCACCAAGCGTCCGATTGCGAAGCCGCTTACAACAAAGAAAGCCGCGAGCAAAAAGCGAGCAACAAAAAAATCGCCGAGTGTAAAAACCATTAATGTTGTTGCACTCGAAAAAGCGTGGATCCGTGAAAGAGAGAATGCTGAAAAGCAGTTAACAAAAGAGTGGACTGTGTGGGAAAAAAAATCACAACACCTTGAAAAGCAAATCGATAAATTTCAACAAAAACGCACAGCGCTTGAAAACAAACGCCAACAGCTTGCTCCAAAATTCCAAAATAATCCGAACAAAGCCATTACCAAACAATGGAAAACTTTGGAATCTGAGCTTGCTAAAATTGAGAAAGAAGTCGTGAAGTTCCAAAATGAGCTCGCTAAAATCGACGCTAAAATTGAACCAATTCGCCACGCGGTTGAAAAGCATCAAGCATTCAAAAAAACGTGGAGTGCGTTTGAAAAGTCTTGGAAGCCAAGTGTTAAGCCCAAAAAAGTGAAAACAGTTGTTAAACAAGCGAGTAAGCAACAGAGCGCTGTTAAAAATGCAGCATTAGTGGTGACGCATCACCATAGTGCGGATCAGGCGTCTCATCAGGATAAGCCCTTAACGGTGCCACACGCTGTTCGTCAAGATAAGCAAAATCATTTACATAAAACAGAATCCTCTCATTCCGACGATTTTGGCTCAGACAACTAGTTATCTATTTTTTACGTAAATTTATTTTTACGGCCCGAGGATCGTTGATGGTGCTCGGGTTTTTTATTTTATGGGTATAATTAAAAAATAATGGCACGCCGCGCCATGGCGAAGTTAACAAGGAATAATACAATGGATCATCACCTTATTTCTGTGCTGACAGATATTTTATTGTTCTTCAGTATTTCAGGGATCATTGTGCCCTTGTTACAACGCATTAAAATCTCTTCCCTTCATGGTTATTTGCTTTGTGGTATGGTCATTGGCCCTCATGGCTTAGTGGCCTTCACGAATAGATACCCATGGCTTTATCATGTCACCATTCAAGAAACCAGCACGGTGCATTTGCTGGGTGAGCTTGGCATCATCACGTTGATGTTTATGATTGGGCTAGAGCTTTCTTTTGAGCGGCTGCGGTCGCTTTCTCGTTATATTTTTGGATTGGGTAGCGCCCAGATCGTGGTAACGGGATTCGTTATTTTTGTTATCGCGAAGCTGTTTAATAATTCGTTACAGGCTTCGATTTTGATTGGTGCGTCGTTTGCACTTTCGTCTACCGCCATTGTAATGAAAATATTAGAGTCTGAGCATTTGTTGAGTCGGCCGGTGGGGATCCTGTGTTTTTCAATTTTATTGATGCAGGATTTGGCGGTGATCCCAATTTTGGTGTTGGCTTCATCCTTTACTGGCAGCAGTGAAACAAATGTGATTGTTAGCCTGGTGTCCTCATTATTGCTAGGAGGGGGGGTGGTCGCCGTTATCTATTTTTTCGGTAAGAAAATTTTAACCCCGCTGTTGCGTTCCATTAGTTTTTCGACCGAGCCAGAGTGGTTAGCCGCATTTGTGGTGTTTGCCGTTATTGGAGGTGCTTGTCTCACGTATGCCGCGGGTTTGTCATTGGCGCTTGGCGCGTTCATCGTTGGGTTGTTAATTGCAGAGACGGAATTCAAACATGAAGTTGAAATCATCATCAACCCACTCAAAGGATTATTACTGGGTATATTTTTCTTGTCGATTGGGATGATGATTAATTTGGTAGAGGTTTTACGTTATCCTGGGCTTTTGTTGCTAGCGACTTTCGGAATTTATACCTTCAAGGCGACTATCCTTTTTGTTCTGGGGTTATTGTTTCGAATTCCGGTTCGGTTAAGTGCACAAATGGCGATATATTTGGCAGAGCCAGGTGAATTTGCTTTATTGATTTTGGGGGTGGCCATGGCATCACAATTGATGCCTGCTTATGATGTGCAGTTTTTCTTATTAGTTACCGTGGTTGCCATGATGTTAACGCCATTCCTATCAAAGTTAGCACCGCTCATGGGCAATTTAAGTCAACGCTTTTTTAGTAAACAAGCATTATCTACGGCACCCGATCGGCAACATCTGCGACAAACCGTGTTAATTGCCGGTTTTGGCCGCATAGGGCAATCACTTGGGCATATTTTAGAGGGGCAACAGGTCCCTTATATTGGCTTTGATCTCGATGGTGAATGCGTCCAAAAATTTAAGAAGAAAGGATTTCGAGTTATTTATGGCGATGCCCGCAGAAAAGAATTGTGGCGACGGTTGATGCATGTCGGTGTTGAGGCGGTGGTTATCGCCATTGATGATTATAAGAGCGTCAAAAACATCATTCAATTATTGCGCAGAGAGTATCCTTTGTTGCCGATTATTGTCCGCGCCAGAGATATTATGGATACCAAAGCGCTCTATGAGCAAGGCGCAAATTATGTTGTCACCGAAACGCTGGAGTCGAGTTTGCGGATAGCGGAGTTATTACTGGAGAAGTTGGGTACTGAGCCAGAGCAAGCGCACCAAATCATGAAAAAAATCAGAACAGATCGTTGCGATCAAAAAGCAAACACTTAATTTTCCCTTAATTTTTTGACAATACAATGGCCAGACCGTTGGCTGGTTGCCGATTTAATGGAGCGGATCCGAAGATGAGATTATCAAGCGAAAAGGCGACTCCCCCTTAAGCGCGAAGGCTACGGCTTGGTCTTGCCCGGCGTCAAAACCAGTTTGAGGAGATAATTATGGGAATTATAGAAAAAATAAAGAACCTGAATTTTTACTCTCCGGAAAATTTTAATCAGCTTAAGAAGCGCACAAACAAACTGACACGGCGGTTTCTTTTTGGCCATCACACGGCGTTAACAAAGGCAGGCTTTAGCGCGGAGGATCTTACAAAGATTGCCGTTTACCATGGTGCAGCGAATGCACTGAAAGCGCTCCTTGACAATCATCAGCAATTGCTGGATTTGGGTTTTAATAATCACCACCTAGTGAGAATTGCAACGCACAATGGCGTGGCTGCTACCATTCGGTTTTTAATTGAAAAACATGCCACCTTGCTCAATCTTGGATTCGATAACGAAATGATCACCAAACTCGCGAGTTATGGGGGGGCTTACCAAACACTGGAATTTATAATCGAGAATTATAGTGACCTAAAAAAGTGTGGCTTTGACAATCCAATGATTGTGCGACTCGCTAGTCGATCGGGCAAACTCAAATTTATTTTGGAAAACCATGACCACCTTATCGCGCTGGGGTTTACTAACGAACAAATTGTTCTTATTGCCCGAAGAGACGGTTGCGTCAGTAATGTATTTGCATTTATTTTAGAAAATTTCGATAAATTTCCCGAAAATAATAGAGTAGCGGCCATTATGGCACAAATTTCTGGAAGCACATCTCAGATTTTAACGAAGCTACAAGCGTTATTGCCTGCGGCAGAGAGCCAAGCGGGTCGCGCGCCCACTGGGAAAAGAAAACCGCCCGTTGTTGTGAGAAGCAAAGGCAAAACCAAGAAAACTAAGAACAGCATAATACCTGAGATAGTCGCCGATGGAGAAGAAGACGTTGACACAGCAATAGAGAACCTGAAATTTTACTCTCCAGAAAATCTTAATCAGCTTAAGAAGCGCACAAGCAAACTGACACGGCGGTTTCTTCTTTCCCATCACAAGAAGTTAACAAAGGCAGGCTTTAGCGCGAAGGATCTTATAAAGATTGCCGTTTACCATGGTGCAGCGAATGCACTGAAAGCGCTCCTTGACAATCATCAGCAATTGCTGGATTTGGGTTTTAATAATCACCACCTAGTGAGAATTGCAACGCACAATGGCGTGGCTGCTACCATTCGGTTTTTAATTGAAAAACATGCCACCTTGCTCAATCTTGGATTCGATAACGAAATGATCACCAAACTCGCGAGTTATGGGGGGGCTTACCAAACACTGGAATTTATAATCGAGAATTATAGTGACCTAAAAAAGTGTGGCTTTGACAATCCAATGATTGTGCGACTCGCTAGTCGACCGTGCGCATCGGGCAAACTCAAATTTATTTTGGAAAACCATGATTTTTTTAAAACCCGTGACTTTACGAGCGCCATGATGGTGAAAATCGTAGCGGGAGGTGGTGGGTTTCGGGTGTTGCCATGGTTATTGAGAAATCATAACCACCTTATCGCGCTGGGGTTTAGTGTTGAAATGATTACGAGGATGCTGAGCTATGATGGGGCACAAAAAACCATTAAAACCATCATGAAATCCCATGATGCGTTACTGGAACACGGGTTTACTAACGAACAAATTGTTTCTATTGCCCGAAGAGACGGCTGCGTCAGCGATGTATTTGCATTTATTTTAGAAAATTTCGATAAATTTCCCGAAAATAATAGAGTAGCGGCCATTATGGCACAAATTGCTGGAAAAAGATCTCAGAGTTTAACGAATCTCAAGGCATTAGCTTCAGGAGAGTGCGAGAATGTGGGAAGAAATTACGTTTATCAGGCCAACCTCAATTTTCGACGACAAAAAAAGGGTAAGGATAACCACGATGGCATAGGATCTGCAGCAGCATTAAAGGCGTTGGGGTTTACTCATGAGATGCTCTCTCCAATAGGGCAAAGTAATGACGGTCCTCATACAGAGCGATTTATCATTGAAAATTACACCAGACTTAAGGCTTGTGGCCTTGACAATGACAGGATTGCGAAATGGGCATATCAACGAGATGCGCGGGCTAAATTCCAATTTATTTTAGAATTTCACACCACACTGATGGCATTGGGTTTCAATGCGGAAATGATTATAAGAATGCTGGATCAGCAGGGCTCAGTTAAAGCAGTTGATTTTATGATAATAAATCACCCTACCTTAGATCAGTTGGGCTTTACTAAGCAACAAATTTTCACTATTGTAGAAAGAAGGTGTAGCGCTCCGATATTGTCTTTCATTACAAGGAATTTTGAGCAAATTCCTCAAGACGATAGAGTAGCGGCCATTATGGCACAAATTTCTGGAAGCACATCTCAGATTTTAACGAAGCTACAAGCGTTATTGCCTGCGGCAGAGAGCCAAGCGGGTCGCGCGCCCACTGGGAAAAGAAAACCGCCCGTTGTTGTGAGAAGCAAAGGCAAAACCAAGAAAACTAAGAACAGCATAATACCTGAGATAATCGCCGATGGAGAAGAAGACGTTGACACAGCATTAACGAATTGTGGTTTCAGTCTCGTGACAAGGAAGCGAACACGTAATTGCCGCGCGACGATTACCGTTGCGACAGCCGCTGATCTTGTGATACCAAGCCGTGACGAGGGTTCGTTCGTGAATAATATGGATGAAGCGGGTTTACTCCGGCAAGGGACGAGCTTCCCGCTATCGCCACTTTCCAGTTTTATCACAAACTCGGCGGATCCCGCTGCGCCTTTGCACGACGCTCATCCGCACACGCACGTTAGCTGCCCTGTTTTGGCAGATGAAGAGGATTTAGCTTTGCCATTGCCCCCGCTCAACAGTTGCCGCTTAGTCGGCGGTCATTACGATGACTCAAACCAGTCATCAATGAACGATACCAATTCCAATCCATGTGTTATCTCCCCCCTTAATGCTCGCCCCAGTAGCCCTGCTTTTTTCCAAGCA
>CAYGNG010000053.1:0-10546 GCA_964351225.1 uncultured Gammaproteobacteria bacterium | reverse complement strand
GATACACGAAGCTGAATGATTTTGATTGGGTGTATTACGGCGCTCGCGCGCCTAACACACCCTACATATGTTGAATATTTGCACGAATTAATTGACGACACGCCCTAATTCACTTAAGGGGGAGTATGCAATTCTCCCCCTTAAGCGCGAAGGCTAAGGCTTTGCCCTTGCCCGGCGTCAAAACCATAAAAGCACCCCGTTCCTTTTTAACCCGTTGTCGCGCAAGCTGAACGGATCAAGATGAGTGCTTCATCGGGATTAACGTGATCACCGTTGCGCACATAGATTTCTTCTATTGTTCCCGATATTGGCGCTTGGATTTCAGTTTCCATCTTCATGGCTTCGGTTATTAAGATGGGCTTACCCGCTTTGACGGTCTCACCGGGTTTTACTAAAATATCAATAATGGTTGATGGCACGGAGGTGGTGACATGTCCTGGGGTCGTCGCAAGTGGGCGTTTATTATTTTGCTGTTTTTTAATTTTAATCGGGTTATCTTCATCGAGCACGTCAAGGAATACCTCTTCTGGAACACCATCGACCGTGAGATAAAATGGGCGGGGGCTCACATTCTCATGGCCGCTGCCGGTGTATCTAATATCATAGACCTCGCCGTGCAAGGTAATTTTAAATTCTCTGGGTGCAGTACCTCTGGTTTCTTGCTCCGTGTTTTTCGGGGGCGATAACGGTTCTGGTTTGAGTCGATTTTCGGCGCGCTCTTGTAGGAAAACTTTACCCACATCCGGGAACATGGCATAGCTTAATACGTCTTCTTCACTGTGGGCTAACGCACCGATGGCTTGGGTTAAGTTAGCCAGCTCAGGCGCTAATAAATCAGCAGGTCGCTCACGGATGATGTCGGCATCGCCGATGGCTTGGCGCCGAATAGTTGGATCAACCGTTCCAGGTGCTTTACCGTATTTCCCTTGTAAATAAAGTTTGACCTCATTGGTGATGCTTTCATAGCGCTTACCAGTTAATACATTCATGACTGCTTGCGTGCCGACGATTTGCGAGGTCGGCGTGACTAAGGGTGGATAGCCTAACTCCTTGCGGACAGCATAAATTTCTTGATAAACAGCGTTTAATTGCGATAGCGCATTTTGCTCTTTTAATTGATTATATAAATTTGAGATCATTCCGCCGGGGATTTGGTAAATATGAACTCGTGGATCCACGGCGGTGGCAGCACTTTCAAATTGGTGATATTTTTTGCGAACCTCTCGGAAATAATCGCCGATTTTTTGCAGGTTATGAAGGTTTAAATCAGTTTGGAATCGCTGTGGGTTAAGTCCCACAACAAAACTTTCCGTGCAGGCGTGGCTCGCGCCAAAGGCAAGCGCTGAAATTGCGGTATCAACATGGCTGCAGCCGTGTTCGATAGCAGTAAATAAGCAGGGTAAGGCCAGACCGGCGGAGTCATGAGTATGGAGATGTAGCGGAACAGAAATTTTCTTCGTTAATGCTTGGCAGAGGAGTGCGGTATTTGTAGGCGTTAACAAGCCAGCCATGTCTTTGATGGCGATACTATCACAACCCAGCGCTTCATAGGTTTGCGCAATTGCCACAAACTGTTCGATGTTGTGTACCGGTGAGGTTGTGTAGCTTATCGCACCTTGAGCGTGTTTGCCTGCCGTTTTGACTGCACGAATGGCCGCTTCACAATTGCGGGTATCATTGAGCGCATCGAAGATCCGAAAAACATCAATACCGTTTTTTGCCGCTAAAGCGACAAAAGCATTCACAACATCATCCGGATAATGGCGATATCCTAAGAGATTTTGCCCACGCAATAACATTTGTAAAGGGGTGTTGGGGAGCGATTTTTTGAGAGCCCGTAAACGTTGCCACGGGTCTTCTTTTAAAAATCGGAGACAGGCATCGAAAGTGGCTCCCCCCCAAACCTCTAAAGACCAATACCCCGCTTGGTCGAGTGTTTCACATATCGGGAGCATGTCTTCTGTGCGCATGCGCGTGGCCAGTAAGCATTGATGGGCGTCGCGTAGGATGGTATCAGTAACAAAAATTTTACTCATGTCTTCCTCTTCGGATCTATTCAAGATGAGCAACTAAGGCGGCGGCAATTACAATTGCCAGGTGCCGTGGTTTCATTCGCAATGAATATTTTAATAATTCTGGATGGCGTTCAATATAGTCAGTACTAAAATGCCCATTGGTAAATTCTTCGTGATTTAATATTTCTAGATAGTATGGAATAGTGGTTTTGATACCAGCCATCCTCATTTCTTGCAATGCCCGTTTAGCGCGGGCGATTAAGGCTTCCCACGTGAGCGCCCAGACGGTGACTTTGGCGCACATCGAATCGAAAAAAGGTGGAATTTCGTAGCCGGTATAAATGGCACTGTCAGTCCGCACACCAGGCCCGCCAGGTGCGTAATAGCGAGTGATGCGGCCAAAAGAAGGTAGGAAATCATGGCGGGGATCTTCGGCATTGATCCGAAAATCTGCCGCGTAACCATGAAGTTGGATATCGGATTGTGAATAAGCGATGGGGTGTCCGGCACTAATAAGTATTTGTTGTTGCACAATGTCAACACCGGTAATTTGCTCAGTGACGGTATGCTCAACTTGCAAACGGGTATTCATCTCTAAAAAATAAAAATTCCCTGTGTTATCTAACAAAAATTCGATGGTTCCGGCGTTTTCATAGCGCACGGCTTTGGCAGCTTTAAGAGCAAGAGCACAGACTTGCTGGCGTTGCTGTGTTGTGATCTGTATTGAAGGAGCAATTTCAATGAGTTTTTGATGGCGTCGTTGTATCGAGCAGTCGCGCTCGAATAAGTGAATGATATTGCCATGCTTATCGCCAAGAATTTGTACTTCGATGTGTTTGGGAGCCACAATGGCTTTTTCAATGAAGACACGGGAGGCCCCAAATGCTTTAGTGGCTTCTCGACGAACGGTTTCAAAATAAGATAAAACTTCTTTATCGTCATGACAGCAACGGATCCCTCGACCACCACCACCCAATGAGGCTTTGAGCATGACCGGGTAGCCTAGCTGATTGGCGACAATCACCGCTTCTTTACTGTTGCTGATTGCTTCTTCTGAGCCTGGGATGATAGGAACGCCGGCTTTCTGCATTAAAGCTCTGGCTTTGGTTTTATCGCCCATGGCTGCAATGGTATCGGCATCGGGTCCCACAAAAGTTATTCCCTGATTGGCGCAGAGCCGAGGCAGGCTGGGATTTTCAGAGAGGAAACCGACACCGGGATGAAGGGCGTCGCATTGGGTTGTTAGCGCGACATTGATTATTCGGTGACAGTTGAGGTAGGCATCTAACGATTCGGGTCCTATGCAATACGATTCGTCCGCGTGCTTGACATGCAAAGAGTAGCGGTCGGCCTCACTATAGATGGCAACCGATCGAATATTTAATTCGGTACAAGCCCGGATGATACGTACGGCGATTTCACCGCGGTTGGCAATTAATAATTTTTTTATCATTTTTGCAACCAATACCACTAAAAATGCCAAAATAGTAGCAAGATTTTTAGAGAAAAGGCATTTATTCCTGGCTTTGCTACTAAAATTATCATATCAAAATGGTAAGTTCTTTACCGACACACTTTTGTTTTCGTTAATACATAAGAATCTGTTACACTTTCTTCCATGCTGATTAAATTGGAGGAATTCAGAATGATACGGTGTTTGAGTCAATGGCAATCCTGTAAGCGACTGATTGCCCTGTTTGCATGTTTAGGGATGTCTTCTGTGTGTTTTGCCACAGATACCATCGGTAAAGATGATATTGACCTTAGTAAATTAACGGCAAGCTTGGAAGCGCAATTGCAAGCCGTATTGCCGCCGAGTGTTCAACAATCCGCTGAGAATGTTACAACACCATCAAACGAGCAACCCGTACAATTAGCACTAAACGATGAGTCACAAACAGCCCCTGTCGTTTCTCAAAACGATAATGCTAAAACAGCCAATGCGGCGGTTGACGCCAATAAGCAAACAGCCACTGAGATCGAGCAACAAGCTGAGACCATTAAAAATATTGCGCCAGAAAAAGATGCCAAAACTGCGGCAATGCCTGCACCAGATGTTGTGACGGCGACCGTAAAACAAGCCTCATCTGATGGCGAAGTAAATCCTTCCACTATCATAGATTTGGCTAAAAAAGTAAGTATTAGTGCCTTTACGTATCGGTTTGATAATACCGGCGAGTATCTGGATAAAACGGAAAAATTATTTACGCAAGAGGGTTGGAAAGAATTTGAGAAGGCGCTCTACGCTTCGAAAAATTTAGACATCGTTAAGCAAGAGAAACTCAGTGTTACCGCCATGCTTGATGGCCAAGCTGCTCTGGTGAAACAGGAGGCAGTCACTGGTGGTGGCAAACTCTGGCGCGTGATTGTTCCCATAAAAGTAACGTATGCCAGTGAATCCCATCAAGTTAAACAACGTTTAGAAATTAATTTAGGCATTGTCTCGGTGTCTTCAAAAGAGAATGATGCCGGATTTGCGGTTACCCAATTTGTTGCAAAAGTCGCATAGCAAAGAAACGACAGATGTTAAGCGAAGCCGGACAATATCTTATTGACGGCTTCCTTGTTTTATGAGGATTTTGTGAAGAAAGTCAAAAGAATTCTCATCATCGATCCCAATGGTGTGGATGTTACCACTTATCAATCTTATCTTCAGCAAGGGTTTCCAGAGCAGGCTGATATTACGGTGTGTGATAGTGTTGAGCGTGGCCAAGAGCTGTGTCGCAAAACGGAATTTGATTGCATCTTGACGGAGTATAAACTTCGTGATTTAAACGGTGTTGCTTTTCTTCAAGCAATGGGATACGAGAGTGACGCATCCTTGCCACCTGCTATTATGATCACCAACAGTGGTTCCGAGTCGATAGCGGTATTGGCTCTAAAACAGGGTGCTTATGATTATTTGGTTAAAGCAGAGGTGACCAAAGAAGCGTTACTGATTGCGGTTTCATCTGCTTTGGAATCTAAAGAACATATGAGAAATATGCGTGATCGCCAACGCAATATTCAAGCGGTAAATTTTGAAGATATCGTTACCGGATTACCTAACCGAATTGTATTTGAAAAAATTCATCTTTTAGCTTTAGCAAGGAGTCAGCGGTTTGCTCGGCAATACGCGTTAATATTGATTAACATCGACAATTTACATGAGATCAATAAGACATCCGGGATAGCCGTTGGGGATAATGTTTTATCTGAAGTGGCGTTTCGGTTAGAAAAAACCACTCGGCAAGCGGATTCATTAGCTCGCTCAGGTGGCAATAATTTTGTGATTTTACTTGAAGAGACCAGCTCGGATGCTGATGCGACTCAGGTGGCCACTCGAATATTATCAGAAATGAAAATCCCCTTTAAAGTGTGTGGCAAAGTGCTCCACATTAAGGTGAGCATTGGGATTGCAAATTATCCGACGCATGGTGGCTCTGTTTCTGCCGTGATGCGCAATGCCAGTGCCGCAATGTATTTCGCTGAAAGCGAAGGGGGTGACTGCTATAAAATCTATTCAGAGCATTTTGATCGCGATACCACGCAGCATGTCACGTTAGAAAGCGCGATGCCCGGTGCCCTGCAGCGCAACGAGTTTTTTTTATGTTTCCAGCCTATTGTCGATATGATTTCTGAACGCATGGTTGGTATGGAATGTTTGGTCCGCTGGCAGCATTCGACTCGTGGTCTGATATCACCAGACCGATTTATTCCACTGGCAGAGAAAACCGGAATGATTTGGCCTTTAGGAGAGTGGATTATTGCAGAGGCGTGTATCCAGTGTGGCCAATGGTATCAGCTTGGTTTCGATGATATTTACCTTACTATTAATTTGTCGGCGTGCCAATTGACTTACGACGCGTTACCCACCTTAGTGAAAAGATTAATTGAGCACCATGGTATCCCGCCCGGGATGATTAAATTCGAACTTACCGAGTCAGCGGTAATGCTTAATCCACGGGTGTCAGAAGGGTATTTGCGAAAACTGCATAATATGGGGTGCCAAGTAATCTTAGATGATTTTGGTACTGGGTATTCTTCTTTAGATTTATTGCGTTATTTACCGTTAACCGGTATTAAAATCAGTTCAACTTTTATCAAAGACGTGGTAAATAAAGTCAGCGATTTCAAGATTGTAAAATCGGTATTAGAGCTGGGCAAGAGCCTAGAAATGGTGGTTATCGCTGAAGGGATTGAAACGCTTGAGCAAAAAGAGTTAATCGTTCAGAATAAAGGGAGATATGCTCAAGGGCGCCTTTATAGTGATCCGCTAACCAGCCAAGAGATGACTACCTTACTGAAAAACGGATTGTCTATTAAACCGAAACCCGCGGCTTAAAGCGCAACCGATTCGTAGTGACTTATATATGACCACCCCCATCAAAGATTATTTATTGCTCATGCGGTTTGATAAACCGATTGGGATTTTCCTTTTGCTTTGGCCAACGTTATGGGGATTATGGCTTGCTAGCCAAGGAGCGCCGTCCCCGTTCTTGTTGATACTCTTTATCAGCGGAGTGGTTATCATGCGCGCCTGCGGCTGTGTGATCAATGATCTTGCCGATAGCGATGTTGATAGATCGGTGGCGCGCACCAGAGATAGGCCCTTAACCGCAGGGCGGGTGACGGAGAAAGAAGCGCTGGGGCTAATGGCTATTCTACTGACGTTAGCGTTGGGTTTGGTTCTTTGCCTCAATTTACTTTGCTTGGGCTTGTCGTGCTTGGCAATAACGATTACCGCCGTATACCCCTTCTGCAAGCGATTTTTTGTGGCACCTCAAATTGTATTGGGTGTGGCATTCAGTTGGGGGATCCCCATGGCCTATGCGGCGGTGCATGGCTCTTTGCAGGGAGCGCCATGGTTGTTATGGGTTGCGGCGTGGTTGTGGCCTATCGCTTATGATACCGAATATGCAATGGCCGATAGAGCGGAGGATTTAAAAATTGGGCTTCATTCTTCGGCCATTTTATTTGGAAAATACGATAGATTGTTTATCGCTCTGATCCAAAGCGCGGTGATTATTTTATTGTGGCTTGTCGGGCGACAATATCAGTTAACCCTATCTTATTATTTGGGATTAGTGGTTGCCATGGTTTTGATGGTTTATCAACAGTGGTTAATTCGCCACCGGGACAATGCACAATGTTTTCGTGCCTTTCGTAATAATCATTGGTTGGGGATGGGCGTGTTTTTGGGGTTGGTCTTTAGTCTTTGGTGAAGGAGTAAGCATGATCAGGGTATTGGTCAATGGCGCAAGAGGACGCATGGGTAAAATTGCTATTCAAGCGGTTGAACGCGATCCACAGTGCCAATTGGTGGGTGTGGCGAATCGAGAAGATGATTTGAGTTCAGTTATTATCGCGTCAAGTCCTGATGTTGTCATCGATTTTACGGTGGCCACGGCTGCGTATGACAATGCCGTGACAATTATTGAATCCAATGTTTGCCCTGTCATCGGAACCAGTGGTTTAACAGCCGCACAGGTTAGTGATTTAGCGATGCGCGCACAACTGCGCAATCTGAGTGGCTTAATTGTTCCAAATTTTTCGTTGGGTGCGGTATTATTGATGCGTTTTGCTGCGATGGCTGCAAAGTACTTCAGTGAAGTCGAGATTGTTGAAAGCCATCATCCACTGAAACAAGATGCGCCATCCGGTACCGCGATGGCGACTGCTCAAAAAATTGCAAGTGCGCGTATAGCCAAACCCACAAGCCGCGCTATTCACGAAACCATTACCGGATCTCGGGGCGCAAGGTATTGTGATATCCCCATTCATGCGATTCGGTTACCAGGAAAAATGGCGCATGAACAAGTTATTTTTGGTGGCAGCGGGGAGACGTTGACTTTGTCACACGATAGTATTGATAGAGAATGTTTTATCGTGGGGATCCAGCTGGCTTGCAATAAAGTGACCGCAGTTCAGGGATTACAAGTTGGATTAGACACGGTTTTAGACTAAAAAAACACGGAGAGTTGATATGCTAGCTATAAAAAATACGCCAAAGCGAGAAGTGAAAGTAAGTTTCCAGCAAAAACTTGGGCAAATTTTGAGATTGACGATTGCCGGCTTATTTTATGGCCTGGTGGCAGATACAATCTATTTACTGAAATTTTTAGGTAATATCGGGCTTGGCGGTGAAGGGTTCATCTTTGGCGTTTTTTTATTTGTACTGGGAGCGATCTGCGTGTTTTTTACGCTTCCCGCTGCGGTCTTGGTCTCCGCTTGCCTTAGTTTTTACTACGCTTGGAAGGCTAATGACAAAATTACTTTCAGCCAATTAGCTTCTCTGTCTGACGAAGATGAGCCACAATATTTACGCAAGTGGTTCCCGCTGGGGTTACAGCCGGCGATTCAATTGGTTAAAGGCGTGTGGTATTTAATTAAATGTCTTATTTTCGCGATGAGCGGTGGCCACTTATGTAAGTCGGTAACTAACGCTGCGGCCAAACCCTCAGTAGCAACAAAAGCGGTTAAAACGCCAAAGCGGGAATCAGAGCTAAAACGCAATGATATCGCTCCCCTTAATCCAATCAAAAACGCCAGCGTGCCTAAACAAGAAGCGAGTAGCAAGGAAGAACAACCTCAACAGCGACGTAAAAAGCGACATAAAAGCAAAGCCAAAACTAAAACTAAAACTAAAACTAAAACTAAAATTAGAAAGTCGATGCCACCACAATCACCCAGACATTTGGTAGATAGGGTTGTCGAGCAACAGAAGCAACGGAGTGAGGAAAAGCTCGAGCTGGAAGAGCCAAGTGTGGTTTTAGCTGAAGAAGAGGATAGCAAGCTTGAAGCGCGTTCTCAGGTGTCGCAATCTATAAAAGACAAGAAGATGCATGGAGAATTGCGGCATAGCATTTTTCATGGAGATACCAATGAACAAAAAAAAGAGCCCACACAAAATCACGAAGAGCCCGTCAGCGAGTGGGCGTGTCGTGTCTCTTGATGATGTTCGTGTGCTTTGCCCGTTGCGTGTTTAAATTTTAATAGCCATAATTAGGCAGGCTTTCACACAGGTAAGACGATGATGAAAACAATTACAGCGGTAGAATTAAAGCAAAAATTAGCTAACGATGAGGCAGTGCTTTTGATTGATGTCAGAGAGCTTGCTGAGCATCAAAGTGACTGTATTGCAGAAGCTTGTCTCATTCCACTTCGTGAATTCTCCTTAGAAAAATTACCCTCAAAATCCAAAACGATAGTGATCCATTGTCGTTCAGGGAAACGCAGTGCGCAAGCGTGCTTAAACCTATTAGCGGTTGATCCGAGTCTGGATGTGTATTCTCTGGAAGGCGGGATTATCGCTTGGCAGGAAGCGGGATTTGAAGTTAAGAAATCCGGATTATGATCGGTGTTTGGCAACAAAGTTGTTGCCTTTGATCGTTGCATGCAGGCATAGCCTTCTAACCATGCAGATCTTTCAGCGCTCGTATGACCTGCCCCGATAGGGCGAGTAGTTACGATTAATTAATGTAGATGTAACTATTCACCCAAACCGTGCAGAGACATCGAAAGGATAACAAAACCACCCCATCGCCTAACGAGGTGGGGTGCTTTTCTGCTGAATCGTTACCAGCAGATTACATCACCAAACGGAAATCGGCATAACGGGTTGTGTGAGGCGGGCCGGCGATTCCCACCCATGCTCGGCCCATCTACTCGACATAGAGATGAGAATAAAAGGGTTAACTGAGAGAATTTACGTTTACGGGTAATCCTTCTCGTCCTAAATCGTCTTGTAATGGGACTTCCAGTACGATGTTCTTGCCAGTATTCAGTAAGAGCGCTCGCAGCATATTTGGATCCAGTCTAGGCTGATTTTGCTCGGATGAAAGGTAGGTATCCAACTTATTCCCTGTTAGATCGATAGTCTGCACCTGCGCAGGTATCGCATTCAGAAGGGCTTCGATCTCTTCTATTCTGCACATATACAGCACATTATTTGCTAGCTTTAGGGTAGTGACGTTGGGTCCAAGTTGCCCGAAGGTGTGCGTCACCATCGGATTAGACAAAAAATTTCGGTTCATAAGCGCATTGCCCGATAAGTCTAGCTCTTCGAGTGAGTTGCGCATTGAATCAGGGAGCACTGTAAGAATATCGAATAATGTCGGATCATTCTGTCTGGTCGAGGGCCGTATGCCAAAGAGATTATTTTTCAACACCAGCTTGGAGATGCGAACACCTTTTGGGGTGGCGGTGTTTTCAGCCGTCGTAAATATCGTTTGCCACTGTTGTTTGGTAAGGGAGTAAGGTCTTTGAACATCTCCACGATTAGGATTAGGAATGGCGATGATCCCAGATAAATCTAACACCCCATCATTACCAATACGCTGTGCGATTTCTTGGGCGTCCTGAAATAATTTTTCCTCCGTACGCCGCTCTTCCGCTTCGCGGTCAGCTGGTTGTGATTGTGGGCATAAAACATCCATAAACGAGGACAAAATATCTGTAAAAAACATGTGCAGCTTCTCCCATGGTGTGTAGGACTTACGCAAAACGCGCTATGCTTTGTTAAAAACTCGCTCAAATCGGTCATGTATGTT
>CAYGNG010000052.1:0-10710 GCA_964351225.1 uncultured Gammaproteobacteria bacterium | reverse complement strand
TGGCGGGGCCGAACACAGCAGGCGGTGGTAACACATCTGGTCGCAGCAAATGAAGAAAAGCAGATAACACAAGAAAATGTAATTATAAAAAAAATACAAATTGCACCGAATAACCAGGCGCGCTTAAGTATTATTAAAATTGATTTGCAACAGCGAGTTGCCGATGCCTTAGGCGAAAAGTTAGAGCGCATAGAGTGTGATCGTGGTTTTAAGGATATGATCGAAGATTCGCTTACCTTATCGCAATTAGCCAATGATATCATTGTCGACTTTTCTTCCATAGCGAAGCTGTCTGGTGAACTGCTATTAAACTATCCGGATATTAATCGATTAGCTCAATATATGATTAACCAGTTTGATACAAAACCAAAAGCGAGCGCGGCTAAAGTTGATTTAGCTACCAAGGAAATTTGGCGGAAGGAATTACCAACTTTTCTGAAATTTGCTTATTTTGGTCGGTTACAGCTTTTACAAAATCATGTTTCACAATTTACGCAAGTTGATGCACTGAAAGACCCACAAGGTCGAACGGCACTATACGTGGCGGTGTGTAATGAGCAGATAGATACGATACGCTGGCTAATTGAGCGTGGTGCGGATCCTGCTCTGGCGACTACTCAGGGTGTCAGCAGCACAGCGATAGCGTCCGCCATGGGGAATGAGGGGGTAATGTCGATATTGCAAGCGCAATCTGTCGTAATGACACCTAAGCATTCAACAATAAACAATTCAATTTAGTAAGGCGTCATATGAAGTTACAAGCATTTTTTACAGCTATCCAAGAGGCGAATTATGCGTTGGTTAGCCAGGGGCTTCGAGAAGGAATGCACGCTAATTTGACTAATGAATCAGGTGAGACTGCGTTAGATATTGCATTAATGAATGGACACGATGAAATTGCTAGCTTGCTGACCAATCCGATGGAAACAGTAGCAATCTTACCGGAGGCGTTTTATTCCAGTCATTTGAGTAATCAAGATCCAGACGATGTGCACGCAATCGCTATTGTCGGTATGGCGTGCCGCTTTGCTGGACAGGCTAAAGATCTTGATGGTTTTTGGAATTCACTGGTAGCTGGTCAGAGCCAAGTAAAATCAGTTCCCCATAGTCGCTTCCCTTTTCAGCAAGCTCGCCAGGATAGCGAGTCGTATTTTTCTTCTATTCTTTCAGGAGATATCAGCCAATTCGCAGCCGATTTCTTTCGCATAAGCCCACGAGAAGCGCATTTGATGGATCCACAACAGCGTTTATTATTAGAGGAAACGTATCACGCGTTGGAAAATGGCGGATTCAGCCCGAGCGATCTTAATGGGGCTCGTGTTGGGGTTTATGTCGGGCAAATGACGCATGACTATATGGATTTAATCACTCGTGATTGTCACGAAGGTGATCCTAACCTGGCAACGGGTAACATTGGCTCGGTGTTGTCCGGTCGATTATCTTATATTTTTAATTTCATAGGGGAGTCGCTGACCGTAAACACCGCATGTTCTTCTTCTTTAGTGGCTGCGCACCTTGCCGCAAATAGTTTGCGGCGTAAAGAAGTAGATATGGCTATTGTGGGTGGTGTTAATCTGATTTTAGATCCACGCTTGCAAGAAACAGCTGCACGAGCGGGGATGACTGCCCGAGATGGGCAATGTAAAACTTTTTCAAGTTTAGCCAATGGTTATGGACGAGGCGAGGGGGTCGGTGTTTTATTATTTAAACGATTGGTTGACGCACAACATGGTGGTGATCGCATACTAGCGGTTCTCAAAGGGAGTGCGGTTAATCAAGATGGCGCAAGTAGTCAATTAACTGCGCCAAATCAACAACAACAAATTGAAGTCATCAAGCAAGCTTTGACAGATGCCCATTTAGATTCTCAGCAAATTGATTTGCTGGAAGCACATGGTACCGGGACAGCATTAGGTGATCCGATTGAAATGGGGGCATTACAATCGGTTTATGCTTATGATGGATCTAACCGATCTCAAGCTTTGCAAGTGCGTTCCGTTAAAGCGAATATTGGACACACCGAAGCTGCAGCCGGGATGGCTAGTCTTATTAAAGTAATCTTGTCTATGACAAAGAGTCAGATCCCCGGGCAAATAAACTGCTTGCCATTGAATCCCAAAATGGATTTGGCACAAGGGCGGTTGATGATTAGTGAAGAAACCATAGCTTGGAAGCGATCGGATGAGCGATTACGTCGAGCAGGGGTCAGCAGTTTTGGATTTAGTGGAACCAATGCGCATGTCATTATTGAAGAAGCGCCTAAGTCGATCAGTACGTTTGCAGAGCAAAAAAGCAGTGAGCTTCAATTATTGGTGTTGTCTGCAAAAACGATATCGGCATTGTGCGAATTAGTTAAAAACTACAAAGCTTATTTAAATGACCAGGAAAAGCTGGGTAATGTTATCTCGCTGACGGATGTTGCGTATACCGCTGCTATCGGCCGGGCTCATTATCGCTATCGTGCGTCATGGTCGGTTGCCTCAGTTGCAGAGTGGTCAATCAAGTTAGGTGAGTTTAATCCAGAAGATCAGCAAGCCACGGGTTTAATTAGTTTTCAATTTTCAAACTTAACGGATCAACAGATTATTAATTGCCAGAATTGGTTGCTGCAGGATCCTAATTACCATGCACATACGCGATGCTACGCTGAAGCCTGGCAAAAAGTAACTGGGTTGAGAGATTTCTCCATTATCAATGATCATCCTAATACGCTAACCGAAGTAGAGCGGTACGCCGTTGGTATGGTTTTTCAGCTGGCTGCGGCTAATAACTACCAGAGTTGTGGATTATTAAATTTACAAAATTTGTTTGGCATCGGTATTGGGTCGTTGATCGTTAAGATATTGCAAGAAACGCTAACCATTGAAGCCGGTTTGGAGGCATGCTTGTCGCCGCTTAAGGTGGGAGCGACTCATGCTGAATTAGGTGTTAATGATCGATGTGTTATACCGGCCGATGGCTATAATCATTTTATTGATAATGTGGCGTGGGCTTATCAACGGGGTTATACAATTAATTGGCAGAGTTTCTGGTATAATCGTGCGGCCAATAAAGTTGAATTACCCGGGTATCCTTTTGAACGACAATCCTACTGGTATACAAAAGTTCTTAAAACGACTTCCCTTGCGCATCAAGTTAAATTAAATAGAATTCCAGCACGGTTATCTGAAATGGTTTGGCAGCACGATATTGATCTGTCATCTGTTGGGCATTCTTATCTGCTTGATCATCAGGTCTTAGGGAAATGTTATTATCCAGCAGCGGCTTTTATCAATTTGTTGATAGATACTTTGCAATCATGGCAACCCAATCAATCATTGCAAATTGAAGCGCTGCAATTGCAGCGGCCCTTGATATTACAGCATGGGGAGCGTCGCACCTGTCAAATTGTCTGCCGGCATTCCTTGAATGGCTTGGCAAGTACTTATTATCTTGAAATTGCCAGTTATGCTACAGAGCGATCCGGTGATGCGCACCTTGTCCATATGACTGCTCAGGTAAAGTGGCTAGATGAAAAGCCTGAACGTGAGGTGGTTGCTCGATTAAAAACAAGTGAAAATATGAGCTTTTGTCAAGCCGGTGCATTATATGAGCGCTTGCAAAATCATGGCCTAAAGTATGGTGCCCCATGGCGCGCAGTTAAAAAAATTGAACACAACGAAGTCAATGCGCGAATTGAGTTAGTGAGCGATAGATCAATTACAGATGTCAATGCAATTAAGGTTAGTAATCTCGATGCCGTGCTACATGGTTGTATGGCATTGATAGCGCATGAAGAGCTTGAAAATGATGATACATTATTACCGAAAAGCTTTGAAGAAATTAAGATAAATGGAGAGATGGCGGCAGTCAGCGCTGCTTATGTGGAAAGAGAAAAAACCGAAGAAAGTTTTGCAATATTTAACATAAAATTGTTGTCGGAAAGCAACGCCGTAGTTGCGGAAATCAAGCACTATGCAGTAGCTAAAATGCCGATAAATAATAGGGTTTTTCCTGAAAATGTTTATCAAGTCCAATGGCAACAAGAGCAGAAATATTACAAATTGTTGTGGAATGACCCATTAGCTTTCGTCGAGCTTAAAGACATGCCTTCTTGGCAAATTAGCCATGCTGGGAATACTGTTTTGCCAAATAAAAACCAACATCTTCTAAAGCAATATGGCATGGTATTAATCCAACAGTTGTTAATTAATTACTGGCCTTCACTATTAAAGCAAGGAAGTGCTTTTAACATAGCGCAGCCTGAAAAAGGTCATTTTACTGCATCTCATGCGTATAAATTTTTTTATCAGTGCTTTTGCTATTTGGCGGAGGAAGAATTAATACAGTTGACTGGGGATGACGTCATCGTGAAACAGGCTTTGCCTGAAAGTTCTTTGTTGCAAGAGCAAGCGCGCTCTATGCAAGATGCGAGCGATCCGCAAAACGTATTTTTAACTGCTGTCTATCCTCAAATAGAGGATGTATTTTCAAAAAAACGCGAACCCGTTGCGGTATTGTTCCCAGTGGGAACAACAGCGCAATCGCCCAATCATGCCGGGTATATTTATCAGTATGCAAGGGATGCTTATTTGGCGAATTCGTTGGTTGCAGCCGTTATTTCAAAGCTCAGTAGTTATGTTCACTCCAAATCATTGCGAATATTAGAAATCGGAGCAGGCACTGGTGGGACCACTCGTGCCATCCTGCCTGCGCTGAAGCAATTTGATCGAGTTGATTATTGTTATACCGATATATCGCCCGCTTTTCGCGCGAATTGCTTAGAGATATTTGCAGGATTTGAAAACATTACGCATCAATATGAAGTGTTAAATATTGGTAGTGATTTACAAAGGCAAGCGTTTTTCGGCAAGCAGTTCGATCTGGTTATAGCGACCAATGTGCTGCATGCCACTGTCGATATTGAGGTCACTGTAAAAAACGTTAGGCGCTTAACCAAACTTGGTGGTGTTGCTATTATTTCGGAGACGACTGAAAAATCTCCTTGGATTGATTTAACTTTTGGTTTGTTGTCTGGTTGGTGGCTTGCTCGTGACGCTTATCGACAACAGCATCCACTACTATCAAAAGAAAAATGGGTTGATTTATTGCAAGGCAATGGTTTTGCTTGTCAGCATATGTTAGGCGAGGGGCAAACCGTATTCGTGAGCGAAGCGATAGTGCACTCACTAAGACCAGATGGTGCTGTTGATCCTCAACCGGATGTTGTGATTTGTGCCTATGAAACAAAATTGATTGATAACCTGGCGAAAACATTGTTAGAGATGGGTTACTTTACTAAAGCAATCGATTTGTCCCATAAGAGAGCGCTGGATGCTTGGCAGAACGATGTCGCCATACTGTCTGGCCAAGATAGCGGACCAATGGTTATTTATATTCCGCCACAAGTATTTTCTGATTTTAATATTAAAGATTACCAAGCTTTGCTTTGCCAACCGCTGTTAAATTTATTAAAAATACTCAACGGTAATGCCGTGAATTTATTGGTGTGCTTACACGGGGCCTGCGCGGTTACGGCGAATAATCAAATAGTTTCCCCTGAGCAGATCATAGCGCGTGGGCTGATAAAAAGTGCGGCTAAAGAGAATCCTCAATGGCATTGCAAAATTATTCATTCCGATCTGTCGAGAGTCGACAGTGCTCGAGTGCAAAAACTGTTAAATTGCTTTGCTTTGCCGAACACTGAGAATGAAATAGCTTTATATGAAAACACCATCTGGGTTCCGCGACTCATGCCTTCTCGCGAAAATGAGTCTGTGGTAGCAAACAACGCCTATTCATCGGATGATGTTATTTTGATCACGGGAGGGACTGGGGAAATAGGGCAAGCGCTAATGCGTGACTTGATGAGTCGAGGTGCGCGCAAATTTGCGCTCATCGCGCGGCATGCATCCGCCAGGGCGATAACAACGTTGAATCAATCATTGGAGGGCACTGTAAATTTTTATCAAGATGACCTCAGTGATCTTGCAAAGCTTAAAAAGACGTTTCAGCAAATTAGTGCTCGATACGGCTCGATTACTCATATCTATCATTTGGCTGGGACATTGTCCGATAAACTTTTGCGTAACATGGAATGGCAAGATTTATTAAGCGTTTTTACTGCAAAAATCATAGGCACTTACCATTTGCATGTGCTTTCACAAGACTACCCCATTAAGCAGTTTGTTTTATTCTCATCAGTTGCTTCATTGTTTGCTACCCCAGGACAGATGAATCATGTTGCAGCAAATGATTATTTAAATAGCCTTGCCCAATACCGAAAACAACAAGGTTTCCCTGCTTTATCGATCGCGTGGGGCTTTTGGTCTGGCATAGGATCGGCCGCTAAGCACCAGGCCATTGCGGCCGGCGCAAAAAAAGGTTTTCTCTCGATGTCTCCTCAAGAAGCGTTAGAATTGTTGCAACAAATAAATTATGCAGAGCGTGCTACCGTAGTACTTGCTCAATTTGATTGGGATAAATATCAACAACACGAAAAAAACATAGATAAAATTTTTTCACAGGCTTTCACGCGAGGGGTTTCAAGAGAAATCTCTCATGAAGCGTCCGCACTCAAATTTGATTTTTCAGCGATTAGCAAACAATCGCTTAACAGTAAGCAAAAACAGGCGGTCATCGCTGAGCATATACTAATGCAACTTGCTGATGTGTTAATGATAGAATCGCGTAAGTCACTGTCAGTTCAACAACGCTTTAATGAATTTCCTGTGGAGATTGATTCATATGCTAACAGCCAATTTATCGAGCGGGTTAATCAGTTTTTTAAATTAACGGGTAGCATAGCGGAGTTGAGTAGTAACGCCGTATATAAATATGAAAATGTCGATGCAATTGCCAGTGCTGTACTGGAGCATCTGGACGAGCGCCAAAGTGATGTGTCGGCGAGTACCTCTGGGCTGAAGGCGCAGTCATTAGACGAGGATGTTCAACAAGTAATAACAGCGCAAAGAAATCCCTATGAGAATACGGATAGTGCTGCTGAACCCATTGCCATTATTGGAATGAGTTTGCGTCTTCCTGGTGCGAATAGCCCAGAGGAATTTTGGAATTTATTGCATTCGCATGCTGATCCTAAAACAGGCAATCCACCTTATCGTCATGGGAAGCAATGCTATTATTCGGCGGATGAGAAAAGCGCAACAGCGCCTATGCTTAATGCAGCATTTTTAGCAACCGACATTGCAAAATTTGACAGTGGTTTTTTTAATATCAGCTGTGACGAAGCCACGGTCATGGCGCCCGAACAGCGACTGTTACTTGAATTATCACACGAAGCGCTAGAACATGCCGGTATTCCCCCCTCTCACTTACACGGATCGGATGCCAGTGTTGTTATAGGTATCGCGTCTAGTGAATTTGGCGATTTACTGTTGCATCACAGTGACCCATCGGAATTAAGCCGTCATCATGCGACTGGCAATAACCCCAGCTCGACAGTTGGTAGAATTTCATATCATTTTGGTTTAAGAGGGTTTAATTGCGCGGTTAATACGGCATGTTCTTCATCGTTGGTCAGTATTAATTTGGCATGCCAGCAATTGTGGTCCCATAATTCGGCATTAGCAATCACAGGTGGTGTCAACATTATATTGTCTCCAAAACAAATGGCATTATATCAGAGAAATGGCATGCTATCTTCCGGTAATGGTTGCCACACTTTTTCTGCGAATGCCGATGGGATCGCACGCTCAGAGGGGGCTGTGGTTTTTATTTTAAAGCGGATCTCTGATGCGCGCCAAGATGGCAATAGGGTGTTAGCCGTCATTGAAAGCACAACAACGAATCAAGATGGTGCGAGTGTCAGCCTAATGTCGCCGGATCTCAATGCCCAAAAGGCATTGCATAGAGCGAGTTTGAAAAAATCAGGAATAACACGCGAACAGGTAGATTGGATTGAAGCGCATGGTACAGGAACAAAATTTGGTGATCCCATCGAAGTAGAAGCTATTGCAAACGAACTAGGTCGTGTTGATCGCAAAATCCCTATTGGGGCGGTTAAATCAAATTTAGGCGCACATCCTGAAGCAGCGTCCGGTGCGGTGGGATTGGTTAAAGTGGTATTGTCGTTGTTAAATCAAGAAATCCCAGCTAATCGTGGTATTGAAAAGTTGAACCCAATTTTAAAGCCATTCATGCAATCCGTCGAGTTGATCCAGGAAAATCGCCCCTGGCGACCCTCCGATGGACGAACGCGGCGGGCATTAATTAGCAGTTTCGGCTTTAGTGGGACCAATGCGCAAGCCGTTATTGCAGAAGCAGACGGACCAACTGTGAGCTTCACTATGCAACTTAACAAAGTTTGGCAAGCGCTGCGCCAAGCAGAAATTTGGTGGCGTGACATTAATTATGTACAGCCTATTGAAAGAGCCAGCGCCAAAGAATTAATTGTGATATCCGCCAAACAGTCTTCAGCTTTGCAAGCTTGTGTCGCTAATTTTAAAGACTGGTTGATGGCAAACAAAGGCAAGTCGAACAACCGTACTTTGAAAAGCATCGCATATAGTCTAAGCCATGGGCGTGACCATTATCCTTACCGCCTTACTTTCCAAGTCAAAGATATCGATGAACTGTGTGAAGTGCTTGCCAGCGATTTAGAATGGGTGGCTGAAATTGTCCCAAGTAAAAAGCCAAAAAAAATAGCATTTTTATTTACTGGGCAAGGTTCTCAATACACCAATATGTCAAGAGAGTTGTATGAGAATAATGTGTATTATCGATCGGTCATTGATTATTGTGCCGCTGAGTTAGGCAAGTACCTCTCTGAAGATATCAAACAAATTATGTTCAATGAAAAGTTAGAACAGCAATTACAAAGCACGGAATATGCTCAGCCTGCGCTATTTATTGTTGAGTATGCGCTAGCACTGTTATGGGTTGCTTATGGTTTAAAACCTGACTATGTCATGGGCCACAGTGTTGGTGAATACGTTGCGGCTACTCTGGCGGGTTGCCTATCGTTGTCTGATGCATTGCGATTGATTGTCGCAAGAGGAAAAGCAATGGCAAAAGCGCCTGCTGGGCGAATGCTAGCGGTAGCAGCGGACAAGGATACTGTTGAGCGAATTTTACAGGATCAAAAAATTGATTTAGATGTTGCTGGAGTGAATAGCCCAAAACAAGTGATTTTATCAGGTACTACGGATAATGTTCAGCGAGCAACTGAGTATTTAAAAGCTAATGGTATGCGTTGTAGCTTACTGAAAACAAATAAAGCTTTTCATTCCCGATTGATGGATGCTGTATTAGAAGATTTTCGACAGGTGGCTCAGCGGATCACCTACCAAGCCGGCCAGCATGCGGTTTTGATTACAACCCTAACTGGGAAACCAGTTATGCAAATGTTGACAGCTGATCATTGGGTGGCACACTTGCGTCAAGGTGTGGATTTTTTTGCGGGCATGCAAACGTTGGATTCTGATAATGTAGAGATTTTTTGCGAGCTAGGGCCTAACTCAGTGCTTTTGCCTTTGGCCAAACAATGTTTGGGCGTGAAGGCGAGCACTAAAGAATGGTTAGAGGCACTAAAAAAAACGAGCCCCAATTCCGTCACAATACAGCAAGGGCTTGCCACTTGGTATCAATTAGGAGGTGATGTCAATTGGAGCAGGGTTTGGTTAGGGCAACAAGCAGAGCTTCTTAATTTGCCACATTATCCATTTCAGCGATCACATTATTGGCCACCAACCTTGGGTGGAAAAGCGAATTGTAAAATGGAGCCTGATCAATCGAATAGGGAGTTGCCAGCAAAAGCAGTTAACACGCAACCACTTGATCCAAGAGAGCGATTGGTAATGAAGTGTTTATTAGATTGTCTTGGGCGGGCGGTCAATAAAACCGATGTTTCATTTTCTGAATTGGGTGGGGATTCCATCCATCTGCCTGATTTTCAATCATTGCTATTTCAAACGACGGGAGTAAGCTTTTCTCTCCAGGAATTAAATAGTTTAACGATATCAGCGATAGTTAATCGCTTGCCAAATGAGATAGCCTCTAACTCAGGAGTTGCAATCAAACCGGCCGATTGGCATAAGCCTTTCCCATTAAATCAGATCCAATACGCTTATTGGATAGGGCGCCAAGGGCTATTACCTTTAGGAAATGTTTCAGCGCATGGTTATTTAGAAGTTATTGCTATTGACTTATCGGTCGAGCGATTGCAGCACGCTTTAAATAAATTAATTGACCGCCATGCCATGTTAAGAATGATAATAGGTGAAGACGGATTGCAGCGCGTTCAAGAGCAAGTTCCGGCGTATCGTATTCCAATTGCTGACTTGCGTTTGCAGCCAGTTTGTGAGCGCGAGAGGCAGTTAGATGCCTTGAGAGAAAGTTTGTCGCATCAAGTCAAAGATCCAAGTCAATGGCCTTTGTTTGAAGTGCATATTACGCAGATTTCAGATAGTAAAAGCATACTCCATTTAAGCTTTGATTCATTAATTGTTGATATGTATAGCATGAGATTATTGTTTGATGAATGGTATCAGCTCTACTGTCATGAAGACTTAGAGCTAGAGCCGTTAACTATTACTTTTAGAGATTATTATTATGCAATAGAGGCAAATAAGCAGAGCAAACGCTATGCGGAAGATAAAGCTTATTGGATGCAGCGTATTCCTAATATGCCCTTAGGCCCTGAGTTGCCATTACAACAAGAGCCTGCGCAAATTAAACAGCAGAGATTTGCTCGCTGTAACCATATAGTGTCAC
>CAYGNG010000051.1:0-10876 GCA_964351225.1 uncultured Gammaproteobacteria bacterium | reverse complement strand
CAAACGATGATTGAGACAAAGAGAGCGGCATTTGCAGCCCCAAAAAGTAATTGTACACAGACCCTAATGACTGCCTGGATAATTTGGGCATTGGCAGCTGCTTTTTACAGTTACGAGTTTTTCCTTCGTATTTCTCCGAATGTGATGATCGATGAACTGATGCTCTCTTTTTCAGTAAGCGCGTTAGCGGTTGGCAATTTGTCGGCGTGTTATTACTACGCGTATGCCGTAATGCAAATCCCGGTTGGGATTATTATGGATAATTTTGGGGTGCGTTTGCCGTTATGTTGTGCGACGGTGTTGGTTGCGTTGAGTTGTTTTTTGCTGGGCACCACGAGCACGCTGAGTATCGCCGCTTTTGCGAGAGTATTGATGGGGGTTGGCTCGGCTTTTGCCTTTGTGGGTTGTTTGAAAATTGCGGCACTGTGGTTTTCGCCACAAAAATTTTCAGTGGTGGTTGGGCTTACCAATATGTTGGGGGTTTTAGGGGCGATTTGTGGTGAAGCGCCTTTAGCACACTGGGTTGGTTATTTAGGCTGGCGCTTGAGTATGGTCTTTGCTGGCGTATTGGGACTTATCTTGACGATGTTTATGTTCTTTATTATTAAAGATCCCAAAGCCTTCACTCGTATCAAAGGGAGTCATACTCAAATTCTGAAAGGTTTAAAAACCATATTACAACAACCGCAAACTTGGTTTAATGCTGTTTTTGCAGGCTTAATAGTGGCACCGGTTGCCGCGTTTGCTGAGTTGTGGGGGGTGCCTTTTTTACAAATTGATTTACGATTAGATAAACCACAAGCCGCGGCGCTCGAATCACTCGTTTTCTTAGGGATCGCTTGTGGTGGTCCCCTCATTGGTTGGTTGTCTGGCATAAGCAAACAGCGGGTGCCGTGGTTATTCGCAGGGACGTTAGTCGCGCTGGTGACGTTATCACTTATCATTTATTTGCCGTTATACAATCGATTATTTGCCGCGGGGTTATTGTTTTTATTCGGTTTTAGCTCAAGCTCGATGTTATTGTCATTTGCCCTGAATCGCGAGATGAATCCCTCTGAGTATAGTGGCGTTACGGTGGCATTTACCAATACGGTGGTAATGGCGGCCGCAGCCGTGTTCCAACCAATTTCTGGTTGGTTGTTAGACACCCAGTCTTCATGGATCAATAGTCATGGTGCTTATGTTTTTGCATTGCCGGCCTATCATCGGGCGTTAATTATTTTACCCCTCTGTCAAATCGTTGCCTTTTTTGTTTTATTTTTCATCAAAGAAACCGGTTGTGAGCAAACAGCGTAAGTCCTAATATAACAAAAGGGTAACGATTTGAAAGTGGGTGGGGCTATTTCATCTATTCCGATTTTTTGCGAAATAGTTAGGAAAAAGTTTGTATTTCATAAAGAAAATTGTTCTTGAATGAAGCAAACGAAACGAATACTGTAGCGGTGTTGAAAAACAGGACATGGGTATCAAAATTATTATAAAAGCCACCGAACACTTGGGAGAACATAGATGCTTATTAACAAACCACAAACCAGTGCGCTCGAAAAACAGCTCGATCAACTGATCGAAAATCTTCGCAACAAACCACAGAGACTGATTACGATAAAAACAGCTATTGAAGCATTAGTGAAGAGCGATGGATTTGCAACCGACGTTAATCCGATTAAACAGATTGAGATTCTTGCTCAGTATGCGTATTTACAAGATTGTGCCGGTGAATTTGACCAAGCTATCGGGACAGTTAACCGAGCCCTAGATAAAATTTCTCCATTTCTTGCGATCGATGATAAAGTTTCTGAAGTACCAGCTGCGGTGCAAGACACGGCTCGATTAACACAGGTATTGTCTACCACAGAATCTATCGCAGGTGAGATTGATTCGTTAGGTGATAAATTCACGACTACCCACAAAGGTGTGGTACAACGATTATTGGTGTTGTTTTTAGAGTTATCCGTTAGAAAAGGCGATATTCACCGTAAGCTCGCGAGAACGACTGGGGATGCGGACTTCAACAAAGCCATCGCTTGCTATGATGCAGCCATTGGTCTTGCGCTTGAGAATAAACCCAACTCAACCGAAACCAGTTATCAAGAGTATCAATATCTTTTAGCCTTGTTGCATGAAAATAAATTATGGGCGACCATGTTACTTTCCGATGCTCGAACGGCATCCGGCGAGTTTCGCAAAAGAACGGCAACACAGAAATATGACAAATTTCTGAGAGAGTGGGCAGAGGAAGACAGTAAAGAAGCGGATGATGATCAGTTTACCTTGATAGAAGCACAGAAGTCATTGCTTCATTTGGCCCAAGCAAAATATCAATTTATTATGAAAAATATCAAGGGATCTGCTGAGGCGTGTGATAAAGCGCGGGCAGCCGATAGCGAATTACTTCCAACTAAATATCGGGTTGCCATGTATTACCAAAGTGCATTAGCATTGACCGAGAATGAGAAAACAGCAGAAAATCGTTATGCAACTATTGCGCAACAAAGCGCAGGTGATGCAGAAATTTTTATGGGCCTCTTGCAAGCTTATAACGAAGCTCAAATCTATTTAGAGCGGGCAACTGGATTAGCACCAAAATTGCGTGGACCCAATAAAGCCTTGGCGACGTTGTATTATAAGCAAGAAAATTTCCTTGAGGCGTTGAAACAAAGCGATCTTTGCTTGGAAGTGGTGCGCGATGATGTGCCGGTTGCTATCCTCAAACTCTATATTTTGGCGGAATTAATTAAAGCGCCAGCAACGAAGATCGAGGAAAAAGAGTTATATCAAGAACAGTTTGATATTTGTTTAGGATCACTGAGTGATAAAATTCAAGATACCAGCTTTAAGAATGACGTGGCTTATATTCTGGAATTGTTGGTTACGATGGAAAAGCCAGCGGTGATGGCAGTTGATGTCTCGGATAAGTTGCAGCAGCACGTGTTACAGGTGAGTGCGGAATTGAGTCGGTTTTGTGAGACCAGTCAAGTATCTGGAATAAGCGGTGGTGCACCATCTAAATTAACCAAGCTCTCGGGGGCTTTGTTCACATCGAGTAATACCAGCTCCTCGAGCTCAAGCACTTACTATCGCGATGACGAAAAAAAAGGCGACTTGGTGCCGGTGGTTGCTTCACCTGACGTGTTGGTCGCGAACCTCATTCAGTTAGCTAAAGATATTAAGGAAAATGACGCGTCCTATGCGGCGTACATCCGTCACAATATGATCCCACGCGATAATCAGCCATTTTCATCTTTTAAATTATATTCAGATTTGCATAAAATCAAATTGGCTCATGCCGGTGTTGCAAAAAGAGATGATAAGCACGCTGAAGTCGTCAAAGCCTGTACCGCGATTATGACATTCATTGAAAAGCAGTGGCAAAGTTCAGTCGGCGCAAAATTACCTCATTTATCTTTATCGGCGGCAATCGCATTAATTCATCCAAGATTAGCGCAAGGATTGCCAAACACGGACTTCAAACCAAAATCAAGCTTTGCAAAATACTATCAATATTTTGTTGGCCGCTCAGATGAGCCACAAACCGAAGAGGAATGGGCTATAACCCCTATAGAGAGGGATTGTCCCGCCCCTGATAATTATCAAGGTAAATATGGGCTATTATTAAGACTCAAACTTGCTCATGTGGTCAGAGGTGGTTTTCCGAATTCGATTAAAACATTCTGTAAAAAATGGGATCAGCTTGATGATTCAATAGTCAGAGATAAAGTGGAGCGAGATAATCTTGTCGCGGACATTACCCAAATGTTTTTAGGAAATCCAGACTTTCCGAATGCCTATGAATTTTATGCGGCATTATTAAAAATGAATCAAGGATTTTTGTCACAGAGCCGTGCGTGCGATTCACTTTTGAAGGTAATGGAACAGGTACAGTTAAACCTGATCCAAACGGGTGAGTTGAGTCAACCGTGTATTACCTTGTTAGATTATGCTACAAATGCATGCTCCAATCGCGGCGAAGAATGGCGGGATAGCCCATATGCTCAAGATGGTAAGCCTTACCATGATGATTCTTATGGCGTAAACCGAAGCAGCTTCACTCCTGGCGTAGATAGCGGTCGTGGTAGCGATAGTAAAAAAAGTAGTTTAGGTGGTGGTTGTTAACAAAACAAACATTGTTCTAATCGGTGGCTCGGGAGATTGGAGTGATCGCAATCATTGCCGAGCCATTTCAGAATTATCCAGTCGTGATTTTTCTTCTATAAGAGTAGGGGCTATTTGTGATTTCACAGAGCCCCAGACTCGACCACATCACCAATTTTTGCAACAAATACTCAATGATCACCAGCCTATTTGGATACGAGCAAATAAGCTCATCACCGAAACGCTAGCCGCGTTAACTGCATATCATCAAAAGTACCCCATCGATGTGATTATCATCGCGTGTTCGCCCTGCCATCATTACGATTATTGTGAATGGGCGGGTAAGCTCGGGATAGCGGTGATTTGTGATAAACCGATGGTGGTGCGCCAGAATGCCTCGTCGGATTATCATCAAGCCAAACAAATATGGTCAGACTTTTTGTCGTTGCAAGCGTTATTTGCTGCTTGTCCTCGAAATTTTGTGGTACCACTTGGACGAAGACAGGCGAGAGCCCATGCGATGACAGAGCAAGCGATTAAAGAAATATACGAATTGTCTGGTCAAGGTATTACCCACCTTGCCTTTATGTTCAACTATGGCATTCACCGTTTTGCAATTGAGTTTTTAAATAATAGTGCGGCCCATGGCTATCTTGATGGCGTTGGCAGCGCTTGCCACACTTTCTATCATAATTTGGATTTGGCCATTTGGCATTTACAAACCGCTCCGGGGGCGGTTGCCTATTTACAGATTTCAGTACCATATACCTTGCGCGCGGGTGATTATATAGCGCAGCAAGTATTAAAGCCTTTAGAAAGGTTTGCAAAATCGTCAAAGCCACTCCCGCAAATAGAGCTTGCTGAAATTCCAGATCCTATTTTACAAAGTGAATTTGACTTTATGGTGCATATCACATTATTAAATAAGAACAAACAAAAAATTGGGCTCATGCAATTAGCCAATTTTTCTTCTGGGATGAATACTCGATTGTTGGGATTTGACGAAAAGATTATTGACCCGGCCGCACATCCCCTCGGTGGTCGCATGAAGCAAGAATCTTATGATATTCATCAAAGCTTTATGCAGCGGGTTTTGGTTAGTCGTATGGGTGAAGTTTTTGGGCGATCACAAACTCAGGTTTTACGCTCTATTCATCCGATGTTTGGTTTATCTCATGTGCACTTTCATGAAGACATTGACGATAACCAATATCCCACCAGCGAGCATTATCGCACAATTGTTAAAAATCAATTATTGCATCTATCGGGACAAGCGTTATCGCCAGAGCAAGAGTCTTGTTTTTCAGATCTGCGCAATCAAACATTAACCTTTAAAGTATTTTCAGTGATATATGAATTGCTTGCTTATGAAATTTCAGGGAAAGATTTCCCCAATCTTGCCCCGCCAGAGAGTATTATCTCGATAATTTAGCAAATTCACTGGTTTTGCCATGCCGGAATGGCTTGGTCTTGGAATAATTTTTTTGCAGCATCGCGAACAGGCTCACTGTGTAAGGCGTCTAATAATTGCGAAATGCGCGGATCTTGGAGTCTATCTTTTTTAACAGCCACAATATTCGCATATGGTGAAGAATGATCTTCAGAAATTAAGCCATTTTGTTGCGGATTTAATCCGGAGACGATCGCATAGTTGGTATTGAGGGCTGCCAGATCCACATCTTTTAAAACGCGTGGTAATTGCGCAGCATTCATTTCTTTAAAGACTAACTGTTTGGGATTGCTGGCGATGTCTTTGACGGTGGCAAATGTGGTGTGTTGATCGTGCAGTTGAATGAGATTGGCTTGTTGTAATAATAATAGTGCTCGGCCTTCATTGCTGGGATCATTGGGGATAGCAACCGTTGCCTTATTGGGAATATCCGCTAAAGAATGAAACTTTTTTGAATACAGCGCCATGGGGTAAACAAACACTTTCCCCGCACTCACGAGGGGGTAGCCACGAGATTGAACGACGGCATCGAGGTAGGGTTGATGCTGAAACATATTGGCGTCAATGCTGCCGTCATTCAATGCGAGGTTTGGCATGGTGTAATCGGTGAATTCCACTATCTCTATGTGTAAGCCATACTTTTTTAGAGCTTGTTCTTGCGCCACTTTCATCAAGTCCGACTCTGGCCCACTGATGGTGCCCACTTTGAGATGATCGTTGGGTTCTTCCGGTTGACTGCATGCCGCGGACAAACCAAGACCAATAAGCAGGCCGAAGAGAATAAGTAATTTTTTCATGATAAACCTCATCTTTTATCAAAGTGTTTTGCAATATTATCGCCACAAGATTGGATGATATGCACTAGAAAAATTAATACGATAATAGTAAGCAACATTACGTGAACATCGAATCGCTGATAGCCGTAACGAATGGCTAAATCACCAAGCCCACCACCACCGATGGCACCAGCCATCGCGGAGTAACCCACTAAGTTGATCATTGTTAATGTTAAGCCATTGACTATCGCGGGTGTGGCTTCCGGGATAAGGAAATAACGGATGATCTCTATCGGATTTGCTCCCATACTTAAGCCTGCTTCAATTAAGCCCTTAGGGATTTCAGTCATGGCGCTCTCTACAATTCGTGCAATAAAAGGGATAGCCGCTAAGGTCAACGACACGATGGCGGCATTGGTACCGATGGATGAGCCGGTTAATAATCGGGTAACCGGGATGATGGCTATCATTAAAATAATGTAGGGGATAGAGCGCGCGGTATTGGTGAGCGTGCTTAGAGCGAAATAACATGATTTATTGCTAAGCAAACCTTTGTTATTGGTTAAAAACAATAATATCCCAAGTGGGAGTCCTGCCACGGTCGAGAGCAGCGTCGCAGTGATCACCATATAAATGGTCTCAATGGTGGGCTTAGCCAATAATGAAATGGTTTCTACTAACATATCCGACAATCTCTAAAGCAATGTTGTTTTCAGTTAAAAAATGTTTACTTTGCGCTATGCTGTTTTCTTCACCGGTTAAGATAGCCAGCATGATGCCGGTGGGCTCGCCATGAATATATTCAATATTGGCTTGTAGAATATTCACAGATACCGAAAATCGGTGCAATAATTCTGTGATCAACGGTTTAGAGGAAGCCTCCCCTGAAAACCAAATGCGGCATAGCGGATCGCTGTTGGTCTTATGATCGGGGGTGATTTTGTCCTTAATCGAGGGTGGTAATTCTTCTTTTAAAACCGACTGGATCAATTGTCTACCACACTCAGTTTGGGGTGATTTGAAGAAGTTAATCACGGAAGCGACCTCAGCGATTTTTCCTGAGTCGATGACGGCAACCCTATCCGCAATGGTTTTAATCACTTCCATTTCGTGGGTGATTAAGACGATGGTGATATTTAGGTGCCGATTAATTCGTTTTAATAATTCTAAAATGGATTGCGTGGTCTGCGGATCGAGCGCTGAAGTACATTCATCGCAGAGCAAGACTTTGGGATTGTGGGCAAGTGCCCTGGCAATGGCAATTCGTTGCTTTTGGCCACCACTTAATTGGTTTGGGTAATACTGCGCTTTGTCAGCCAATCCAATTAATGCTAATAATTCAGACACGCGGGTTTGGATGTCCTCGGATTTTGCTCCAGATAATACCAGCGGCAATGCGATATTTTCGAATGCCGTTTTACAAGATAATAAATTAAATTGCTGGAAAATCATGCCGATGTGTTGCCTGGCTTGTCGCAATTGCGGTGGGGTTAATGCAACAAGGTTTTGTTGATTTACCACAATGTGGCCGGACGTCGGTGGCTCTAATAAATTCATGGTGCGAATAAGTGTCGATTTTCCTGCACCACTTACCCCAATAATCCCAAAAATTTCCCCTGCGGCAATATCAAGCGTGATATCGTGCAAGGCCGTTTGGCTGCCTTCGGGGGTTTGATAGGTTTTGGTGACGTTTTCCAGTCTGATCATAATTTTCTAAATTTTAAGCAAAAAAAAACCACCACAGCTGAAGCTTGGCGGTTTGACGCACGCTTTAGCTGAATTTATCATGCGCCCAGCAAGCTGTAGATCAAATCAGCGCATTGCGCTATTGAACAGGATTTAACAGGTGTTGTCAACCAGGTTTATGAGGAGAGAGGGGAATGTTTGAAATTGCATTGCTGGGTCACCCTATTTTACGGGCGCCAGTTGCTCAGATAGAGAATGTGCAAGATGAGCATATTCAAGAATTTATCAGCGAATTATTCCAAGCGTGTGCTTATTACGATGGACTCGGGCTCGCAGCACCACAAGTCTTCCGTTCGTTAGATATTTTTGTGATCGCTTCAAAACCCAATCGACGCTATCCCGATGCCGAATGGATTGCACCGTTTGCGGTGATCAATCCTATTATCCACCAGTATGCAACTGAGCAAGATGTTGCTTGTGAAGCGTGCTTGAGTATTCCAGGGATCCGTGCTTTTGTTAAGCGGCCGATTGCCGTGACGGTGAGTTATACAACAGCAGCTGGGGAGCGGGTTAAGCAATCGTTGACTGGGTTTTTGGCACGGGCGTTTCAGCATGAGTATGATCATGTGCGTGGTAAAGTTTATTTAGACAGAGTAGAATCCACTCAAAGCATTATTGCTCATGATGAATATTTACGCCAGTTGAAGGAAAGGGAATGAATTTAGCTAAAATTGAACAAATTCATGCGTTTTGGTTTGGGAGTCTCGATACCGAAGGCTTGGTAGACGCACAAAAATCCGCGCGGTGGTGGCAAAAAAATCCGGAATTTGATACTGAAATTGCCGCAACATTTGGGGAAGATATTCAGCAAGCCATCGTGGGTGAATGCAATTCTTGGTTAAAACAAGCCGCGGGTCGGTTGGCGGCTATTCTGTTAATTGATCAATTCTGTCGGAATATTTATCGTGGCAAACCGAATGCGTTTGCTCATGACCATTTGGCCAGAGCGTGGTGTTTGGAAGGGATGAAAGCGAAACACGATGAGCAGTTACCACACGTGAAGCGGGTTTTTTATTATATGCCATTGATGCATGCCGAAGATCAAGATTTGCAATTATTGTCGGTAACCATTTATCGTGAGTTAGCAAAGTCTGCTCCGCTTAAGTTGCAGGAAATGCTTACCAGCAATTATGAATTTGCTTGCAGGCATAAAGACATTATCGATAGATTTGGCCGCTTCCCGCATCGCAATGAAATCCTCGGACGGCAATCAACAGCAGAAGAACTTACTTTTCTCAAACAGCCAGGTTCTTCTTTTTAAAAAACCATCTCTGGAACATCACCTTCAATCACCAGCTTGCCGGCCGTCAAGCGTTGAATTTCTGCAACGCTTACCCCCGGCGCGCGTTCTTTTAAATGAAAAGCACCATTTTCAATTTCAAGATAAGCAAGATCCGTGACAACTTTTTTTATGCAGTTTTTCCCCGTTAAGGGTAGGGTGCATTCGGGTAATATTTTTGATTCGCCAGCTTTATTGGCGTGAGCCATGGCAACGATGATGTTGCGTGCAGAGGCCACTAAATCCATGGCACCACCCATGCCTTTCACCAGTTTACCGGGGATCATCCATGAGGCAATGCTGCCATGCTGATCGACTTCAAAGGCGCCAAGAACGGTTAAATCAATATGGCCACCACGGATCATGGCAAAGCTCTCCGCGGATGAGAAGAATGCAGCCCCAATATTTGCGGTAACGGTTTGCTTGCCGGCATTAATTAAGTCCGGATCGATGGTTGCTGCCGTGGGAAATTCACCCATTCCTAGTAAGCCATTTTCAGATTGCAAACAGACCGAGATCCCTTCAGGGATATAATTGGCGACTAAGGTTGGAATGCCTATTCCAAGGTTGACGTAGTAGCCGTCTTGTAATTCTTTGGCGATGCGTTTGGCAATTTGTTCTCTCGATAAGGCCATGACACTTTCCTTATATTTTAATGGTGCGTTGTTCGATGCGTTTTTCAAATGTTCCTTGGATCACGCGATTGACGTAAACACCAGGGGTATGGATGAAGTTAGGATCTAATTCTCCGGGCGCAACAATTTCTTCTACCTCAGCAACGGTTATTTTACCAGCGGTTGCCATCATCGGATTGAAATTCATGGCGGTTTTGCGATAAATCAAATTGCCTAAGCTATCGGCTTTCCAGGCGCGAATTAATGCGAAATCCGCTGTGAGGGCGGGTTCTAATACGTAATGTTTATCGCCATACTGGCGGGTTTCTTTGCCTTCGGCGATAAGCGTGCCAAAGCCTGTGGGTGTGTAAAAAGCTGGGATCCCGGCACCGCCGGCGCGAATTTTTTCAGCCAGAGTGCCTTGTGGGGTTAATATCACCTCGAGTTCACCAGATAACATTTGTTGTTCGAAGCGTTCATTTTCACCAACATAAGAGGCTATCATGGTTTTGATTTGTTTGTTCTTAAGCCATAGTCCTAAACCAAAATCCGCGACCCCCGCATTGTTAGAAATACAGGTTAAGCCGGTGATCCCCATTTGGTGGACGTGATGGATTAACCCTTCGGGGATCCCACATAAACCAAAGCCACCAATCATGATGGTCATGCCGCTGCGGATCCCGGTAAGTGCTTGCTCATAGGTGGTTACGATTTTATTAAATCCAGACACACGGTGCTCCTTTATCCATTCAGAGGGTAATTTTCGCAAATAGCGGTATTAGGGCTTTATGATAGGGCGTTGAGTTAAACAGTGTCCAGTTTTATGAGATAGAACCACTAAGTTGTTGGTAGTCTATTTCAATTTCACTAGGGCGTGTCGTCAATTAATTCGTGCAAATATTCAACATATGTAGGGTGT
>CAYGNG010000050.1:0-11016 GCA_964351225.1 uncultured Gammaproteobacteria bacterium | reverse complement strand
CATAATCGATTGCCGTATAAAGTGGGTTTAAAATCTTGTTTCCAGGTGTGGCTCCACGCTTGTTCGGGCAGTTTATCGTAATGAAAGGCAATATTTTCGAATTGTTGGCAAAGCGTTTGGACAATGGCTTGAATGGCTACGTCATCAGCAAATAATACTTTTAGATGGATGACTTGCCACAGTGGGATTTCGTCTGGATCGGGTTCATAGATCGGCTCATCTGAGCCGTCCTGCATGGAAATGGATAAAGCCCCCAGCGATTCCAATGCGTCACAAACGATGTCGATTTGGGGTTGTAAAACGGTGCAGAATACTTGATACCAAAATGCTGCCATGTGGTTTAGGGCCTATTTTTGTTTTAAAGATAATTTGTGTTCTAGATAATGGATATTGGTGCCGCCGGTAGCAAAATTGGCATCACGGATTAAATCTTGGTGCAGCGGAATGGTTGTTTGTATCCCTTCAATGACGATTTCATCGAGGGCATTGCGCATTCGCGCGAGTGCGGTTGCTCTGTCCGGCGCGTGAACAATTAACTTGCCAATGAGCGAATCGTAATAGGGAACGATGGTATAACCAGAATAAATATGGGTATCCATGCGTACCCCTGGGCCGCCTGGCGCGTGATAGTATGAGATAATGCCAGGACTCGGTGTAAAGGTGAAAGGGTTTTCGGCATTGATGCGACATTCAATGGCATGACCCCGGAGTTGGATATCGGGTTGTTGCAAGGTCAGCGGTAGACCGGCGGCAATACGGATCTGTAATTTCACGATGTCTAGCCCGGTGATCATTTCCGTGACGGGGTGTTCTACTTGGATACGGGTATTCATTTCGATGAAGTAAAATTCGCCATCTTGATATAAAAATTCAAACGTTCCGGCACCGCGAAATTTTATGGCGTTACACGCTTTGACGCAGGCGGCACCGATGATTTCTCTTTGCTCGTTTGAAATCCCCGGTGCTGGGGCTTCTTCTAAAACCTTTTGATGGCGGCGCTGCATGGAGCAGTCGCGTTCACCAAGATGAAGGGTATGACCTTTGCCATCACCGAATACTTGAATCTCAATGTGGCGAGGATCTTCCAAGTATTTTTCCATATATATTGCATCATTGCTAAAGGCGGCTTTGGCTTCGGCTCGGGTTGTCACGATGGCGTTGGCCAGTGCCGCCTCACTGTGCACCACGCGCATGCCGCGGCCACCACCGCCGCCGCTGGCTTTAATAATCACGGGGTAGCCAATTTCTTTGGCAATACGGTAATTTTGTTTATCGTTTTTTGTTAAAGGACCATCGGAGCCTGGAATGCAGGGGATGCCATATTTTTTCATGGTGGCAATGGCTGAAACTTTGTCGCCCATTAAGCGGATGTTTTTGGCTTGTGGACCAATAAAGATGAAGCCGCTTTCTTCCACCCGTTCGGCAAAATCAGCATTCTCCGATAAAAATCCGTAGCCTGGATGGATGGCGACGGCATCGGTGATCTCGGCGGCACTGATGATAGCGGGAATGTTGAGATAACTACTGGTCGGATCGCTTGGGCCGATGCAAACCGCTTCATCGGCCAGACGAACGTGGATCATGTCTCGGTCGGCGGTGGAATAAGCGGCAACGGTTTTAATCCCCAATTCTTTACAAGCTCTTAGGATTCTAAGTGCGATTTCACCGCGATTGGCAATAACGATTTTTTCTAGCATTAATTTAGGGCCTGTTGACAATTACTTTTTGGGGCTGCAAATGCCGCTTTCTTGGTCTCAATCATCGTTTGATCTCGTCAAATAGGAGTCACTATTTTCCTCGCCCAAACGATGATTGAGACAAATTATCGACATTTTCGCTCCAAAAAAGTAATTGTCAACAGGCCCTAGTCTTCATCAATGATAAAAAGGGGTTGACCGTATTCAACGGGTTGGCCATTTTCAATTAATTGAGCAACCACGACGCCAGAAACGTCGGCTTCGATTTGATTAAACATTTTCATCGCTTCTATTATGCATAAGGTATCGCCCGCTTTCACGGTTTGGCCTATCTCAACATAGTTACCCGCCTCCGGAGAAGGCGCAAGATAGGCCGTGCCGACCATGGGTGATTGAATTTCATAGCCATCGGGCAATGATTTTTTGGGTTTGGTTTCGCTGCTTGCACTTGCACCGAGATTAACGTGGGGCTCCGGCGGCAATGGTGCTGTCATCATCGGTTGTGCGGGGAAGACATTAAATGATGGCATGGTTGCCTGAGTGCCAGCACGGCTAATGCGTACGGACTCTTCACCTTCTTTGATTTCGATTTCCATGACACCGGTTTCATCGATGAGATCAATGAGTTTTTTAATTTTACGAATATCCATTACTTAACTATCCTTCTCGGATTTTTGAGATAATGATCGGCGGCTTGCACAGCTAAGTGATAACTGAAATCAGCAAATCCTTGGATGCGTCCAATTGCGATATCCGCGAGTAGGGATCTGCGACGGAAAGATTCGCGGGCATCGATATTGCTTAAATGCACTTCAATGAAGGGTATGGCAACGGCAAGCAAGGCATCGCGGATGGCGATGCTGGTATGGGTGTAGGCCGCTGGATTAATGATAAGGACATCAGCGGTGGTTTGCTGAATGGTGTTGATTAGTTCATGCTCAGCATTGCTTTGATAAAAGGATAGCTCGTGACCAAGGGTATTGGCGCGATTTGCGAGCTCACCATGGATGTCGGCTAAGGTTTTATAGCCATAGTGCTCTGGCTCTCTTTGGCCGAGCAGGTTTAGATTGGGGCCGTGGAGGATTGCGATGGCTGCCATATTGTTCCCGTCATTTTCTTTGCAAAGTTACGCATTATCGCGACAGATTTGTAACATTTATAAAAATCCATCGTTATATTGTAGTCATTCTTGTTCAGAATACCAGCAAATCTTAACAAAATTTTGGTAAAAGAGGTGAGGGGGAGGCTGCTGGATCAGCTGAGCCGATGATGCAATCACCTTCGCTAACCTCAGATAGCCATGAGAGGTATAGCAATCGTTTGACATCAGAGCATGGGCCCATGCGCCTTCCGGATTTATTTGCATCAAAAAAGACGCACTGGTCCGGTTTTGCTTCATTGCCGATGTTCCCAAAGAAAACCAGATGACCATGTTGGCGTGAGGTTGGGTAAGAAAATAGATTCAACTTATCATTGGGTAAGGCGGCATTAAATTGAGTTTCATCTTTTAATTCTTCGGTGGATAGTATGGTGTCTGTATGTGGGATCCCGCGGCTTGTGAATGCGGAATGCCTGGATGCGTGATTTTGTTGTTCAAGTTGTATTTGGATGGCGCTTTCTTTTTTTACTGCCTCATAGGTTTGTTGTTCATTGTTAAGAAACATCGTGCCGGTACCGGTTAGTAAGCCACGCGCAAAAGCATTGGTAAGTTCAGAGCAAACACCTCTGGGGTCAAGATCCGGGTGTTTGCTAAGGAATTCTCGTTGAGTGATAAACGGTGAAGTTGCCGTTTTGATTTTAGTAACCGGTGGTATTGGGTGGTTTATTTCTGAACTAGGGTAATCGATTGCTCCGTCAGAAAAAAAAGCAGCAAGATGTTCAATAAATGCCATGCCAGCGTCCTTGTTGTCATTAATGAATCGAATTTTAATGATTTTTAGATGAAATAACAGTCCCAAAAAAAATTGTTACATTAAGTTACATTAAGTTAATAGTGTGTTAATAAATCTCAAATATCATTGGCACCAAAGAATAACGAAAAAGGGTGAAACATGTTCAGGTTAGATAACGATCAACAATTAAAGCCTACAGTAGGGCAAATTGCAAAAGCCGCTTTAGATATCATGGTGGGATTACTGATTCAGCCAAAGCCAATCGAAAAGCAGGATTATAACTGTCCCGGTAGAAAGCAGTTAGCAGAAGATATTGGCTCAGATGATACGCCAGTTCGGCGTGTTAACTCTTGGCTCGATAATCAGGAAAAGAGCATTTTTCGCGAGCATAGTGTTGATTTACACCCAGGATTGAAACGGTTATTTTCAGATCAACATCGCGCTTCTCATCCTGTTGGTTCTTATGCGGATATTACCCAAGAAGAAAAAATCTCGCGCACAGGTCACCAAATTGCTCGTTTGAGTATTGTGACAGCCGCTGAAGCGGCCCGGCGTGAGGGGGGGATTGATCCTTCTGTCGCGCGGACTATTACAACCCAGGCGGCATATGACGAGGCCGGCGGTTACTTGCACGGGTTTTTTGCGGCACTTAAAGCACCGGTTAATGCTGAAACAATAGTGCAAAAACCCGACGGCACTTGTCAGGTCGGCCCTGCCGGCGCCGCGCACTTTTCAGACTTTACCGGAAGTTGTCATTTCCCGGGCGGCAACAAGGGTTAAATCAGACGGATACGCGATTCGCCCTCGGGGGTAAGCCAGGTTGGTTAGGTGCTGGGCTTACTGCTGGGGCGAGTGTGTTGACCAAGAGGGGTTTGCGCTGTCTCCTGATATGTTATATTTGCTATTTTGCCTTTAATAGCTGATGTAAGAAGTGTTTTTTCTTGGTTGTCGGTTGTTTGCATCAATGATAGAGCAATTAATTGACTTTGAGTTTGATTTTGATTTTTTTTTCCTACAGGAGGAGCATTAGCATCCTTTCTCGCGCCGTTAATGGCCTTAAACGAAGCTTTTAATTCATTAAGTGCCGCAATTTTTTCCTCAGGGGTTTGCCCGTCTTCGAATGTATGCCTTGGGGGAAGTTCACCAAGTAATTCTATGGCTTTCTGACAGTAATCCATACCGTGGGTAAGTATCATTGCTAATGTCGAATTTTCTTCACTACAGACGGCATCAAATAAACTGGAAAAAGCCGGATAGAAATCTTTGGTGGATATTTTGAGGAAATGATTTAAAACGTCAGGAATTAGTCTTATGGTCGGGTTATGGTGGTGGAAAAGATTAGTAAGAATACCAGCGCTTCGCTGCTTGACTGTCATTGTTTCTTCTTGCAGCACTTGCGGATATATTAGGGCACCGTTGCGGTGATATGTGGTCTTATCGATATCTTTATCTGCGGCATCTTTTTGCTCAATGGCTTGGAAATGAGCTCTCACTGTCTTTAATAGATTGATTCTCTCGGTGGGAAGGCTGCCATCTTGGTATACGACGCTAGAGCTTTTTTCACGAACAAAAAGGCCTATCGTCTCGTCAATAATGGAAAGTAAGTTAGTTGGTGTTTTTGGGCTGTATTCCTCGAGCGCTGCTATAACAGGACTTGCTTCTTTTTTTTGAGAAATAGTGTAAATTAAAAAAATCACATCCTGATTGCGGCTCTTCGGTTCCCTTTTGGCTTGCTGAATTAATTTTGAAAGTTCGTTATTTATGTCGATTAAAGCAGTTTGGTATCCAGCTATTTCATCAGGGTCTAAGGGATCATTTTTTCCTATATCAATTTTAAAATCATCTTTCAAGATAACCTTCCTCTCTTCCATTGTTTTTTCCGGCGATGGCTCTGCTATCGTGATTAATGCATTTCTATAATATATAAGAGTTTCTATTCTAGCGGTGAGGGGAACGTGGTCGTTTTTGGAATTAGCTATTAATTCAGCAAGACGAGATTTAACTGCTGTTGATCGAAGCGATGCTGCGGCAATTTCATTATTGCGCGTTTCTTTCCTGGTAGTAAGCGTATCTTTAAGAAGCGCAAGCGAGTTTTTTAAATTATCAAATTCAGATACTTGCAGATAATTCTCGATGGTAATATCATATCGTGTCAGATAGCCGTTAAATAAAGATCCTTTTTTAATAAAATAATTTCCTTCACCATTAGAACATAGAGGATCGATCGCAGCATATGCTGTTGAAACAGTACCGATTTTGTTTTCAATCTCAGCTAGGCTGATAAGTGCTTCAGGGGTTGTTGTGGCGATAAGACTTTTTATTTCACGTCTTATTTTTTCCAATTCGCATAGCTTGTTAAGCTCTAAAATTTTATCTTTGAGCGTTGTTAAGTAAGCTTTTAAATATCTTCTGTTAGCACCCCAGGGTTTTTCCCCGTTAGCTTTGTATTGAGGCACTTCAAAAGCAGAAGCGTTTTCTTTATCTTTATCGGTATTAAATTTTTCTGAAAGGAGCCATTCAATGTATGATTTTTCCTTTTCAAGGGGGTCCATTAACGCTTTAGCTTTTTTCTCTTCATCAAGATTTCCAACGCTTATCACGATACTTTGGCAAGTGGCTAAGAGTGGATTGATTCGGGTTTCTTTGATAAATTTAACACTGGAGCTGTAATTAAAGAAGTTATAAAGCATTTGGAAAAAGCTTAGTATTTGCCAGAATCGGCTAACATGGTTTGATATATTCTGATTAAGCGCGGAGGCCATATCAGTAACAAGAGAGAGTGAGATCGCTCTAGAAGGAGTGTTTTCTGGTGGTGATTTTTGTTCTTCTTTTTCTTCTTCTTCTTCTTCTTTTTCTTCAGCTGTAGGGTTTTGTTTGTCTTCTTGGGGTTCATAATTGGTCAATGTTGATATATTAGGGTGACTTCTGTTACTAGCAGTAAAAGAGTTGTTTGGAAAAATGTCTTCGGCGTTTTTTTCAAACTGATCCGGAATAGAACGGATTATGTCATATGCGTTTCCATCGTTTTCTTTTTTCTTTATGACTGCTGCTTCTCCTGTTTCCGGAATTTCCTTGCAAGGTGGGGGGGGATCAATTTTAGAGAATTGATGAGAGGTATGAGACATAAAATTTTCTATTGCTTCGAAGAACTCATCAATACAGACATTACTTTTATCCTGATTTTTATATACCAGGCTAGTAAGCGCCCGCTCCCTATCCAAGAGTGCCTGTATTTTTTCAGATTCGTTCGATATGTAGGTGTCAATAATTCCGATTCTTCGAACCAAGAAATCAAAGTCGCTTTCTTCGACATATTTACGACAAATACGTAGCTTACTTTGTAGCTTCTTTCGTTGTGCAGGATCAAGAGTGCTTAATCCCTTTCCAATCTCCTCAGAAGTAAACATAGCTTAATACCCTATCTCGAATTACTAACGGATAAGATAAGTTTATCCGACCAATGTTAAGTGCACATTAATTGCGCACGATAAAATATGCGTAATTTATGTGGTTGATATTTTGTTGTTTTTTTATCTTGATGGCGTCGGGCTGCAGAATGTTGGCGTGGTTGCAGATAAAATCAGTCAAAGCGGGTATTTCACAGGAGGAAATGATTGTAATAAAGCGTAATTTATGTGCAATTTTAAGTCAAAAAAGGAGGGGTGCCGTCTGATCTTATTGGCACGGCGTCGCAACAATGACCTCTGTTGTATCATTCTTATATTGTTTTGGCTCGATATCTTGCTGGGTTTGTTTCATCAGTAGGAGATATGACACGTTTATTAGAATCAGCTTCATTAGAAGTAGCAAAAAAATTTGTTGTTGGCGACCGACCATCTTCATATCTTCTACTTCTTCGATAATCAACGCTTGTATCATCGACCGATTTTTTTGTATCATCGACCGATGTTTTTGTATCAGCGACCGATGTTTTTGGTTGAAGTATCGATATTGTGTTATCAAAGTCATCAGATGATTTAATAGGATTGGCCTTTTCAGTTTCTATCTGCATACGATTTCTGTTTTTATAAGTTTCGATAGATTTAGCAATACTAGCAAAAATCTGTAGACCTACCGCAATACCGCAACCAATAAAAAATCCGATGCCGCCGGTTAAAGTAAAAATTGTGATAGCGAGAGCGGCCAAAGTAAAGATAACCGCTGCTTTATTGTAAGGACTGCTATCAAGGAAGTTCTTAAATGACTCAATGAGACTGGGAATAATTTTTTTACTAAATTGCCAAATATTGCCTGGCAATTGGTATAAATAATGTCCTACTGCTTTGAGGCTTTCTTTAATTCCACGTTCAACAAGGAAGTTAAGTGCACGTGTTAAAGCAAGTAGTGCCAAGGCACCGCCTGTTACCATGGTAATATCCTTGACGCTGACGAAAGCAAATAAAAAATGCGTTGCTGGAAAGCCTCCCAAGAGGGTTGCCAACATACCTAAAGTAATAAAAACAATAACCCCGACTAAAGCCGTGCTGGCAATTTTTTTATGCTGTGCAATTTTTTTTGAACGCTTTTGCGTTTCTTTATCAAATAAACCATCTGATTTTTCCATGTTTTGCAATCTTTCTGCTGCTCGTTGATTTTGGTAACCATATTCAGATTTCCACACCACACCGAGACCCAATGGCGCAAGCCCCCAAGCAATAAGTTCCAATATTGGTAATCCGGCAAGGGTGCCCGCTAATAATAATGCGGTAATAACGATAAAAGTGCCGGCAGCAAATAAATCCGCTCTATCTTGTTTGGGATTTACCCCGGATTCATCTTCGCTAAACTCCAAACCGCATCTTCGACCAATGACTTTTAAGCCGCGTTGTACGGCTTTGAAAGCATAAATTAATGGATTAGAGTAGTGCCCTACCAGGGTGCCCAAATTGAGCCAGTAATCATTTCTGGATAGACCACCAACAACTTCTTGCAACACCAAACCAATATTCGCCATTTCAGAAGCAACATAAGCAATATCCAAAGCAGCATTATGCCACCCGCTTTTTTTATGTTGCGCTAATTGGGTTAAGGCGCCGGTAAATAAGGCATCGAATTCATTTTTAAAGTTAATATAATTTCCAGCTTCTTTTACTTGATTAATAAAATTAGATAATTCTAAATCAAGGGCTGTTAGGTTTTCTTCCAGCGCCGTGTTTCCTGTGATATTAAATTGTTTTTTAATTGTCTCTAATTGCTGTAATCCTTTCTGAAGCTGCGCTAATTGCTCTTCGAGTTTTTTCTCAAACAGTGGTTTTTTGTAGGTTTCCTTTGCTATTTTGGCTATGGATTTTTGCAAGGACTTAACCGCTGTCTCTAAGCTATTGATAAGCGCTAGCCACTCAATGGAAGATTCGCTGTTGCTGCTTTCGTTTTCCTCTAATAATTTAAAATTATTTTTTAGGGCTTGCGTGACGCAAATTTTTATCCACGCTCGATTTTTTTGCGAAACCAAATTAAAAATACGCGTCATGTCATCAAAATTTTGCAGCAAATTGGGATAAAAAGCTAACATATTAAAGCAAAAAAACATGCGGCGCTTTTCGGTGTCTTGTTGGTTTTTGCCGGATATATTATCCAAGCAATAGGCAAATAAGCGTTGTAATTCTTTTTTTTCTGCATCTGATGGTGGTGTTGGTTTTTTTTTAAGTTGCTTGCAAAGCGCAACAAATTTCGCTTCGTGAGAATTGTCATAGGATAATTTTTCATCTTCTTGAGGGAGAGCATTAGAATCGCGATAGGAAGTGGCGGTATGATTTTCCGTGCAAAACATCTCAGATAAAGACAGGCCGGCTGCTCGTGGTAAACCCGGTGGTTGCCGATTATTTGCTTTTTCTGTAGAGAGCATGATTTACAACACCTGTGTCGTTAGCGATTCTTTTTCAAGATTGCTTATTAAATACGGATATAATTAGTATAGGTCATAATTTCCCACACTTTAATGATGGCGAGCATTTTTTTAGATCGCGATTTCAACTGCCTGAGTTTGCACAAATCGATTCAATGGGTTAGGCGCCTTCTCTTGCTCGTGCGGCCACCGCGCCGATGAGTGGGCTACTGGGGGTAGAGGGCAACACCCCAGGCATTATAATAATGGAGGGCATAGAGAATTCCAATCCAAGAGCCAAACATCACCAGTGTGGTTCCAGGAAAAAACTGTAAAATAGTGCCGATGAATAACGGCAACGGAATCAATATTGCAGCCTCCCACTAACCGCTTGTAATTCGGGCGCGGAAGGGACGCTGTTGCTAAAATCAAATTGATGAAAACGGTTTGCAAACAGTCCGGCTTGTGCGATAGGGCTTGTTGCAGGAGTGTACCTTGTGTTGTCAAGGCTGTCCAATTCAGGTGCGCTGGGCTCAATGACAGGAGTTACCGGATTTGATTGATAAGTCGTTATCATCGTTTTCAATTCAGGTGCCGTTTCGATTCGCACAATCGGATAGCGGGTTTTAGCGCAGAGTTTTTTCGGGTTGCTGCTGCTTATTTGCCATTGTTTTATACTTGCTTTGTCATAGGCGTGAGCATAGATTGTGGTGTCGCCGACTTTCCGTGAATAAACCAGAACGGGATCGGAAATAACATCTAACGTAATAGGATCCGTGAATTCATCTGGCATGTCACCGGCTTTTGCTTTTGCCACCGATTCATTGGCGCTTTGGTAAAAGCGGTTTCTCGCCGCTTGTTGGTATGGGTCAGTAAGCGATTGTTGCGTGGGCACATAAGCGTTAGCCACTCTGGGAATGTTGTGATCGGATATGGTCATCCTCGGGATAAATATATTCGCTAAAACATCGAGAGAGAGAGCCAGAGGGCTTAATAAAACTGTGGCACTGATTACAAGCAAGGTGATGATGGCGGCCGCTAAATAACCAAACACAAAAAGGAATCGGTCACTGGGGTTGAAAAAGTAAATGTCAGGGCTCGATGAAGGATAGGAACGATTATCTCTGCGGGAAGCGTCAGCCGCGATTACCAAAATTAAAAAGGTAATCCAGAAAACGCTATTGAACACTATCCCAATCAAAGTCGGGGTGGTGAAATGGCGATAAACCCCATTACAGAGTGTTAGTGATTTCTCCCATAATTTTTTTGTTACGGTTAATCCACTCATGAAGCCCTCTTATCAATTCATTTTGTTGTTTTTAGCACTATAGCGTGGTTTTGCAAACGGCGTATTGCGCGCGCGTAAAAGATCGTAACGAAGGGTAACGAATGCACAAAATTACACCACAAAATCGCCGGATAAAGTCTGAATTTGCTCACGCATGGCTGCAACAATGGTCGTTATTGTCTTAGACTTGCCGCGCTGGTGGCGTTGTACCCAGCTGAATAAATCAGGTCCTGAGATAGCGGAATCTATCGGTAAGTGATGGGCGTGTCGTCAATTAATTCGTGCAAATATTCAACATATGTAGGGTGTATTAGG
>CAYGNG010000049.1:0-12457 GCA_964351225.1 uncultured Gammaproteobacteria bacterium | reverse complement strand
CTCGTCGGGCTCATAACCCGAAGGTCGTAGGTTCAAATCCTACCCCCGCTACCAAAAAAAGTGCGTATGATAAAGAGCCCCTATATGGGGCTTTTTGTTAGGGTTTGTTTATCGAGATAAACAGAGCCCGGCTATTTTTTTTAAAATGCTCGAGAGAGCTAACGCGAAATAATCATTGAAAGGCGAAGAAGTGGATAGACGAGCGCAAACAATTAGTGACAGGTTGTCTAACACGGTAATGGGGCTCGGTTGTCAGTTACTGGGCTGTGAGTGTCTTCCGAGTGGACGCAGTACTATATTGCGGTTATACATAGATAATTCGGAGGGCGTCTCCATCGCTGACTGCCAGCGGATTTCGACACAAGTGAGTGCTGTCCTTGAAGTTGAGCAATTAATAAATGGGCAGTACCGATTAGAGGTTTCCTCGCCCGGGTTAGATAGGCCGTTGTTTACTTGTGAGCAATTGGAGCAACAGCAAGGTAACAAAGTAAAAATACAACTGATTATAGCATTAAATGGTAGAAAGAAATTTGTGGGTGTCTTGAGTCAAGTGCGAGATGGGATAGTTGAATTGATTGTCGATGGGGAAAAAACAGTATTCCCATACGATAATGTTGCGAAAGCACATGTCGTGCCGGATTTGTGAGACATACTTTAAAACCCGAGGAAGTAACCATGAGCAAACAATTGTTAATGATGGTGGAATCCGTATCTAACGAAAAAGGTGTGGAGAAAGAAACTATTTTTCAAGCGTTAGAAAGCGCTTTGGCAATGGCAACCAAAAAACGTCATTCAGAAGATATCTTTATTCGGGTGCAAATTGACAGAGAAACTGGCGAGTATGAAACGTTTCGTTATTGGGATGTGTATGAGTGTGAGCCAGAAGAAGGGTTTGAGTTTCCCGATGGACAATTGACGCTAGAACAAGCCAAAACAAAAGATTCAAATATCGAAGCTGGAAAAACCATCGAAGAACCGATGGAGTCCGTCGAGTTTGGTCGTATTGCCGCCCAAACAGCGAAACAAGTGATCATGCAAAAAGTGCGAGAGGCAGAGCGGGCTCAAATTGTTAAAGCGTATCAGGCGCATCTCGGTGAGTTGGTTACTGGCGTGGTTAAAAAAGTCACCCGTGATTATATCTTATTGGATTTAGGGCGTAATGCGGATGCGATGTTACTGCGAGAAGAAATGATCCCTCGAGAGACTGCTCGAATGGGGGACCGGGTCCGTTGTTATATTTTTGATGTAAAGCCCGATACCCGCGGGGCTCAGATTTATGTAAGCCGAACCAGACCTGAAATGTTAATCGAATTATTTAAAATAGAGGTCCCAGAGATCGGCGAAGAAGTGATTGAGATCAAGAGCGCAGCGCGCGATCCCGGTAGTCGGGCGAAAATCGCAGTCAAGACGAATGATGGCCGAATCGATCCGATTGGTGCGTGTGTTGGGATGCGGGGTTCTCGAGTGCAAGCCGTTTCTGGGGAGTTGGGCGGAGAGCGGATTGATATCGTGTTATGGGATGATAATCCCGCACAATTAGTTATTAATGCGATGGCGCCAGCCGAAGTTAATTCTATCGTCGTTGATGAAGATAGGCATGCTCTGGATGTTATTGTTGCTGAAGAGCAGTTATCGCAAGCGATCGGGCGTAATGGGCAAAATGTTAAATTGGCCAGTGAGTTGACTGGGTGGAAAATAAATGTGTTAACCGAAGTGCAGGCGACAGAGAAAGACATGACAGAATCACAAGATATCGTTTTAGAATTCGTGAAAGCGCTCGATGTAGATGAGGAAATAGCATTAACTTTAGTACAAGAAGGTTTCCAGTCTCTCGAGCAAATTGCCTATGTTTCACCAGAGGAATTTGATGAAATAGAGGATTTCGATGAGGAAATTGTTGACGAATTGCAAAATCGAGCGAAATCGGTATTGTTAGCTAAGGCCCTGTCCGGGGAAGATGCCGCATCTAAGCCAGCAGACGATTTGTTAAATATGGAAGGAATGACAAGGGAGTGGGCCTATCAGTTTGCTAAAAATGGTATTGTGACAATGGAAGATCTTGCTGAACAATCGGTACAAGAATTATTGGATATCGTCAAATCGTTAAGTGAAGCCCAAGCTGCTGAACTTATTATGACAGCACGGGCGCCCTGGTTCGCAGAATAGATGAACAACATGAGGCATCCGAATATTGAGGATTGATACAGTTATGACAGAGGTTACAGTCAAGCAGTTAGCAAAAGTGGTAGGCATGCCGGTAGAAAGCTTGCTAACCCAATTGCAAGAAGCGGGTATGTCAATTGACGACCCCGAAACTGTTGTTACTGATGAACAAAAACAACAATTACTAACTTACTTGGAAAGCGCGCGCACGATTATTCGTGTTGAAGAAAAGCCGAAAAAGTTGACTCTCAAGAAGAAAAATCCAGCGAGTGAGACTAAAGTTGCTTCAGGAAAGCGCAAAGTTCGAGTGGCTGTTCGCAAAAAGCGAACTTATCAAATTCCTTCCTCTGATTCTGAAGCCGAAGTTCATGACGATGAAGAAGAGCAAAAAGATTTAACCATTGAGGAAGATGACAATAAGCAAGCGGTTGATGGCGCAGTAACCGGAGCTGTTGAGGTGCTTGGGGATACCAAAGCGCAACCAGTTACCGAGAATGTAGTGGCAATTGTTGAGGATCCCTCGGTTATTTTAGCCGATGAATCAACGAACGAGGCTTCCAAAAAAGCGGAAGATGGTGTATCGCCAGAAACCGCAGAGAATAAAGCCAGACCCAAACCTAAGCTTAAAACAGCTAAGGAGCCATTTTCTGATGCGGGTGATAATGATCGAAAGTCGAAGAAACGGGTGGAGAAAGTTCCTTCCAATCGAGTGAGTCGGCAGGCGTTGATGCGGGCGGCAGATGATGAAGAATTTGGTGGTGCCAGACGGAAAAAATCGCGCCGGCGCAAAGAGTCGGCTATTCAAACACATGCGTTTGAGAAGCCGACAGAACCCGTGGTCCGAGAGGTTAATATTCCGACCACGATTACCGTTGCAGAGCTTGCTAGCCGTATGTCCATCAAAGGTGCTGAAGTAATAAAAACATTGATGGGGATAGGGGTGATGGCCACCATCAATCAGCCGCTTGATCAAGATACGGCGACATTGGTCGTTGAAGAAATGGGCCATATTCCGCGAGCGATTAATGATGACGCACTTGAGGAGACATTAAAGTTTAATATTGACAATCAAGGTGCCGATAAGTTTCATCGAGCTCCGGTCGTTACCATTATGGGGCACGTGGACCATGGTAAAACGTCACTGTTAGATTATATTCGTACGACCCAAGTGACCGCAAAAGAAGCCGGTGGTATCACCCAACATATCGGTGCTTATAGTGTTGTTATTAAAAATGGCAAAATTACATTTTTAGATACCCCAGGTCATGAGGCTTTTACGGCAATGCGTGCTCGTGGGGCAAAGTGTACGGATATTGTGGTATTGGTAGTGGCCGCAGATGATGGTGTGAAACCACAAACCTTAGAAGCGATTCAACACGCCAAAGCGGGTGGGGTTCCCATTGTGGTTGCGGTTAATAAAATAGATAAACCAGATGCCGATCCCGATAAAGTTAAAACAGAGCTGGCCTTGCATGGTGTTTCCCCCGAAGAATGGGGTGGTGAATCGATGTTCGTATATGTTTCGGCAAAGACTGGGGAGGGCGTTGATTCCCTTTTAGAAACCATCTTATTGCAGGCGGAAGTTTTAGAATTAAGCGCGGTTGTTGCTGCTCCGGCTGCCGGGGTGGTTATTGAGTCGAGACTCGATAAAGGCCGAGGTCCTGTTGCCACTATTTTGGTCCAGCATGGCACAATGCGAAAAGGCGATGTGTTATTGGCGGGCTATCATTTTGGCCGAGTTCGAGCGATGTTCGATGAAAACCGGATGCCCCTTGAAGAGGCGGGTCCCTCCACTCCCGTTGAGGTGTTAGGATTATCCTCAACGCCCAGTGCTGGTGATGAAGCGCATGTCGTTGCTGACGAACGCAAGGCAAGAGAGATAGCACTGTATCGTGAAGGCAAATATCGGCAATTAAAACTGGTTAAACAAGCCGGTGGCATTGAAAACTTATTTAAGCAATTGTCACAAGCTGAGATTAAAACATTGAATATTGTCTTGAAAGCGGATGTGCAAGGTTCTGTTGAAGCATTGCGTGAATCATTGATAAAAATTGCCAACGATGAAGTGAGAGTAAATGTGGTTGCTGCCGGGGTCGGTGGGATCAATGAATCGGATGTGAATTTGGCGTTAGCATCAAACGCCATCGTGCTTGGATTTAATGTCAGAGCAGATGCAACGGCCAAAATGCTTATTGAAAATGAAGGGGTCATGCTGTTTTATCATAGCATTATTTACAATGTGCTCGATGATGTGAAAACGGTCATGAGCGGTATGTTAAAACCGCATAAAAAAGAGAATATCATTGGACTTGCCGAAGTGCGTGATGTTTTTCGCTCATCCAAGCTCGGCGCCATCGCTGGGTGTATGGTGATCAGTGGTAACATTAAACGTAATCGACCCATTCGAGTTTTGCGGGATAACGTCGTGATTTATGAAGGTGAGTTAGAATCGCTTCGTCGCTTCAAAGAGGATGTGGGCGAAGTTCGTAACGGTACCGAATGTGGCATTGGGGTTAAAAATTACAATGATGTCAAGCCTGGGGATCAAATCGAAGTATTTGAAGTTATTGAGGTTGCTCGTACGGTCGAGTAGTAGTGAGTCGTTGCATTGCCATGAATTTCCACATTAAAAAACAATCGCATCGAATGGATAGGGTATCGTTAACTGTTCAGAGGCATTTAGCCTTAATCCTTCAAAAAGAATGTGACAGTTTACGCTATGGTTTGTTGACGATTTCTGCGGTGAAAATTAGCCGTGATTTGCAACACGCGCGCGTATATATTACTTGTTATAATCCGCCCAAAGAGATGGCTATGATCCTGGCTGATTTAAATAATGCCTCAGGGTATTATCGTTCACTCTTAGGCAAGCAAATTCGCATGAAATTTACGCCCAATCTCAAGTTTGTCTATGATGAGTCCGTCGCTTATGCGGATAAGGTAGATGGGATTGTTCAATCGGTATCGGGGACTTTTGACACCCCTGAAGGAGACTCGGAAGACACCGAGCTCTGAACCTGCGCCGTTTGTTTATGGCAATAGAGATAGTAACCAGCCGTCACTAAAAAACTGAGCAAAGCAACTAAGCTTAGAATTGTCATTAATGGCAGATTTTTGAGGTTTTTAAGCATAAGGACTTATTCGAAAAAAACCATATAATACAGTAGTTTGCAGTTAAAGCCAACATTCGGTTGGCGCTTTGCGTTCATTACCATTTGCCACCATTATCTTTAATATCGCACAACTTATCCCGTGTTGTTGGTCGTGCTTTTGTCCGCCAATGGCGTTGGCTAGCACCGTGTATTGTGTTTGAGAGAGATTGGTGATCACCAATTGATATAACGGATGTTGCGATATTGGTTTTTTAAATGGAATTTGTGTGAGGGAGCCATATTTTTTGTGGTAAGCGTGATAACGTTCTTCGGCTAATTGTATATTCAATAAGTCGGTTATTGCCTCTAGGCGATGGGTTTTACGGATGGATGACACATAAGCGGGGTATCCAACGGTTATCAAGATACTCAAGATAATCAGTACGATCATGAGTTCAAAGAGCGAGAAGCCAGGGTTCATGTGAGATCCGCATTGAGGCGCTGGGGTAATAATTTTAGCTTAAATCCAAGGCAAAAGATTGCACGCAGTACATATTAAAACCACATAAGGCTATTTAAAGAACAGATATTGGTTTTTTTTTGACTAAGCACCAAGGCCGATATAAAATTGCTCAAAAAATAAAAGAGGTGATTTTAAATGGCCATTTCACAGTTAGAAAAGCTTTCCTTTTTTGGGCAAGTTGTCAAATCCATGACCATTGCTCAAACCGTTTTGCGGTGGTCGTGTCGGTCCGTTTGGTTTGTGGTCACCTTTGTCCCGGATATCATTTTTTCATCGTTGTTTTATGGCAAACCTTTTCATCCAAAATATAGAATTCCAGCCTGGAACAATGGCGCAAAGGATCCCTGGGATGGCTCGACAAAATTACCATTCTTCATGGCGATACTTTCTTTTATCACTGATGTATTGACTTCTTTTGTGGGTTTAGCCTTGGGACTAGTGCTTGGTGTGGCAGTTTATACCGTGGACTTCGTGGTAAATTTAGTGACTGCAGGTTTTGAATTATTACATCAAGCCACGACAGAATTTGTAAAAACATGTGATAAACGCCAATTGGTTAGAAATTTTTTCAATGTTCAGCATGCTGGACGCAGTGCTACCTTGGCAGCAGGAACGCTTGGTTTGTTGTTGGCATCCGTTTTTTGGACTGTCGGTCGAGTCATTGAATCTTTCACGCCATGGGCTGATAGCCGTTTTCTTTCTGATCCGCTTTGGAGCATTGCAGGGGCTGTTGGGACGATATTAGGGTTTATGCCAGCTTTTGTTTGGATTGCGTTATTAGAAATTCCATTGATCCCAGCTCGGGCATATCAAGATTTTCGTAATTTTGTGCGCAAAGCGGTAGCGCTGTTGTACGCAAAAACGGACAATGCGCGCCTTTACCAAAATAACACGCATAGAGATTTCCATTTCGATGAAGAGCAGATTCATTCTCAGCAGTTTAGAGCGTTATTTAGTTCATACCAAAAAACCCCGCTATCAGATATCATTTTAGGACAAGAGGTTGAAAAAGCCGCTATCCCCCCGATGGTATCATCAAGCGTACGCTACTTACCGGCGCCGTCGCAGGGCAACCAAAATGGCAATAGTGGTGGTGACCAAGCCGCTGCTGCTCAGGGAGAAGAAGAAGGGGTCTTCATCAGGGATGGTTTCAACAAGTAATGATGTAAAGATTTTCGTATTCCGCTTTTTTGCTCAATAGTTACAGATTTGCTTTGCCGCGCCGATAATGAAATAGGCTCAAAGCGATTACAGGCAGGGAGGCTATGTTCAATAAACAGTCGGCGGTGCGGCGCGCCATTATTGCGGTTGGTGTGTCGTTGTGTCTTGTTAATTTTTCGGTTTCAGCAGAGACAACAGCCGTGGTAAAGATCCTGGTTCCTGACGTCAGTTTAATTAGCAAAGGCGATGTGAATTTAGACGGCCATATTGAAATTAACAATTCTTCAGCGCGATATACCATCTGGAGTGGCGGTCAAGTCAATCTATCGGGATCGGTGGTTTCATCGAATGGTTATGGAGTTCATTCGGATCCGCGTGGCAATAATAGGGATATTTTTTCAGACGATGGTAATTTATCACGATTATCTCGAGAGGATTTTTTTGAAAACTTTTTTGGGTTACCTAAAAAAGCCGTGATAGATAATGCCAGTATTGCCCTGGTTCATACTGAAGACACCAATTACAGCTCAAAATTAGATGGTAGGGTAGATAAAGTTATTTATCTTAAACAAAAATCGGGGGTGGGAACCTTAAATAGCGGAACGATTGGCTCAGTTGACGAACCCGTGCTGTTAATTTTGGATGGGCAATGGCAATTAAGCGGCAATTTGCAAGTTTTTGGCGTTCTCTATATTGATAATACCTGGCACAACACGGGTAGCGGAGCCGTTAAAATTAATGGGATGTTGATAGTAAATGGTGATGTTTATACCACCGATTCACCAAATATCCGCTATAACCCGAGTGTTATCGATAATATTAAAATTGGTGTTTTTATTTCCCATTTCCGTTATGATGCCGTTTTTCCCAAAGAGAAGATTTTTATAGATGACGTTTCCGTTGCGCCCCATTGATGGGGTGTTTTTGTTAGATAAACCTATTGGGATCACCTCTAACGCGGCATTGCAGCAAGTTAAAAAATTATTTTCTGCCAAAAAAGCAGGGCATACCGGTAGTTTGGATCCATTAGCCTCCGGAATGTTGCCCATTTGTTTTGGGCGCGCCACTAAACTGTGCCAATATTTTTTAGAGCACGATAAGACGTATCAAGTTACCGCCGAGCTGGGTAAAACAACCACCACCGGCGATGCCGAAGGGGAGGTTATTGCGACTCAGCCCATTCCCAGTGTGTCGCAAGATGAAATGGAGCAGCATTTGGCTTTTTTTCGTGGCCAAATTCAACAAATCCCTTCCATGTACTCAGCGTTAAAGTACCAAGGCAAGCCACTTTATGAATACGCTCGCAAAGGAATTACAGTGCCGCGAGCAGCGCGAACCATTACTATTTTTCAATTAACCTTAGACAAATTGCAGCCAGACACGATGGAGTTAACGGTTCATTGCAGCAAGGGGACTTATATCAGAACATTGATCACCGATATCGGAGAGCGATTGGGGTGTGGTGCGTATGTTACCCAATTGCGTCGAGTTCAGGTTGGTGATTTTCATGAAGCCGATATGATGTCATTAGCGGCATTAAAAGACGCGATGGCTTCCGATCCAGCCGCGGGTGATAAAAAAATATTATCAATATCGGAAGCCATCAAGATGTGGCCAGCGCACTCGGTTGTGAGCGGTGATGAAAAGCGCTTACGAGATGGGCATGTTGTTGGAATACCAGCGGGTACGCCGGGATCATTGATCCGAATATTATCAGCTGATCAGGCTTTGATAGGCATTGGCAAAATCCTCACCGATAATACTGTGAAAATGCAGACGTTACTACGCTAGATTTGTTACAATCGCGGAGATTCATTCGAAAATAAAAGAAAAATGACACAAGTTCCCACTCATCATTTTCATGCCAGACGTTTACCATATGAGCAACATGGTGTGGCACTGGCTGCAATCAACCCCAATGCGGTATCCGTGATTAGCGTGTTACACGAAGCCGGTTTCCAAGCGTACCTGGTGGGTGGTTGTGTGCGTGATCTGTTATTAGGAAGACAGCCTAAAGATTATGATATTGCCACGGATGCGCGACCAGAAGAAATCAAAAGTAACTTCAGAAGTTGCTTTTTAATCGGTCGTCGTTTTCGAATTGCGCATGTCCGTTTAAATAGGGAAGTTTTTGAGGTAACGACTTTTCGTGGCCAAGAAGCGCATGGCGATACGGAAGTTTCAGAACATGGTATTTTATTGGCTGACAATTTTTATGGCACCCTAGAGGAAGATGCATTACGCAGAGATTTTACGGTTAACGCGCTTTATTATGATATTGCCGATCAAAGCATTATTGATTTTTGTGATGGCTTATCCGATCTGCAGCATAAAGTTTTGCGACTCATTGGTGATCCTAAAGTTCGTTTTCGCGAAGATCCGGTACGATTGCTGCGCGCCATTCGCTTTGCCGCAAAGCTTGGATTTGAAATTGAAAATAAAACGCACAAGCAAATTGATGTTTTTAAAGCGTTACTGTTGCACATGAGTCCGGCGCGGCTCTATCTGGAAATGCAGAAATTATTGCTAAGCGGTGCCGCATTGCAAGGGTATCAAATGCTATACAAGGCAGGGATTTTTCAATTACTACTGCCCTCAGTTTGGAAGGCCTGTTATCAGGAAAACAACCACAAAATGCAAAAAATGATCGAAGAGGCGTTGACAAATACTGACCAGCGAATTAAACAAGATAAAACGGTCACGCCGATATTTTTGTTTGCCGTTTTCTTTTGGCAGAATTTCCAAGATATTTTACAAGATCTATTGCAAAAAGACGTTAAGTATAACTTAGCCTCGATCCAGGCATTTGAAAAAACATTACCGCTATTGTTGGGTGTGTTTGCTATTCCAAAGCGTTCAATCGTTCGACTCAAAGAAATTTGGCGGTTACAAAAACAGTTAGAGACGCGACGTCCTCGCCAATGTCTTCGTTTATTGGCCAATCCAAAATTTCGGATTGCCTATGATTTTTTGTTATTGCGAGCCAATAGTGAGCCAAAGCTAGAAATGCTCGCAACCTGGTGGACAACAATACAGGTGTGCGATGATGAGGCGCGGCAAGCGATGATCCAGGGCTTATCAAAGGGCAAACGTTTCGGGGAAGTGTGATGGCGCATATCTGCTTTTTGGGCTTGGGCAGTAATCTCAATCAACCCCATTTGCAGGTACAGCAAGCCATTCGTCTGTTGCAAGAGCAAAAAAAAGTATCTTTACAAGCGACTTCTCGTCGGTATCGTACTAAACCGATGGGTCAGGTAGCCCAACCCGATTATGTCAATGCCGTTGTTAAGATAAGCACATCTTTATCTCCTTTGCAGTTATTGGCGCTTTGCCAAGACATTGAAAACCAAATGCTTCGAGTGCGCACGGCCGTGTGGGGGCCGCGAACGATGGACATTGATATTTTATTGTTCGAAAGCCAACAAATTGATTTGCCGACTTTACGAATTCCTCATCCTGGCTTGCTTGAGCGGGATTTTGTGTTAGTCCCCTTAAAGGAAATTGCAGCGGATCTTATCTTACCAACCGGACAAACACTGGATCTTGCGTTGTGCAATTGTCAGCAAACCATTATTGAAGTAATCGAAAGCGCGTGAGCTTACTGATTTCAGGACATATGATATGATGAGCAAAGATAGTATGTAATGAGGACTGATTGATGAATCCCATCAAGAAAATGAAATTAAGCGCCTTGAAGAGGAAGGTCAAAAAAAACCAAGAAAAACGCGAGGCCGGCAATGCTGTAAATTTAGAGCAGGAAGTCTCGGTGTTATTAGAGCTTGCTCGCTTTTATGAAGACAATGCCTATGACCGCGATTTGCCAAATGCGATTTTTTTAGCGCAAGAGGCTTATCGTCAAGCGGCATTACTTGGTGACAAGGAAGGGCAGTATAAAGCGGGGCAATTATTTTTAGAGAGAGGAAAGTTTTGGATTGAATTATTAGACTCAGAGCTTGGGTGTGAAATTCAGAAAGAATACGCGAAACATTGTTTTGACGAAGGTTTTAAATATTTAACGGATGCTCATAGCAATGGTCATGCTTTGGCGATGCGCTTACATGGTATGGCGTATGTCAATGGTTGGGGTGTGCCGCAAGATCTCGATCGGGGATATCGGATGGTGGTTAATAGCATCGATATGGAAAATGCCTGGCATAATGCCACAAAAATATTTGAAACCTTGGGGCTCAACTCAACCAGTTTTTTTTCTAAGCTGGGTGAGATTAAAAAAGAGCGAGGCGGGTATGAGTAGATATCGTCCGCATCTGCTATTGATGGGTTTGATTTTCGTTTCCATTTTACTACAAATCTTCTTTTCAGGCATACAAGATAAAGCCACAGGCATTGCTCAAGTGCCAGTTCTAGGGGGATATTTGCAACAAACCATCGATCTCAAAGGGCATGTTGTGGCACGAAATCCTTTCGAAGTCGCTGCCACCGCAACGGGGATGGTTAAAAAGCGCTATTGTAAATCAGGGGATTACATCGAGAAAGGACAACCTTTATTGCAGTCAGAGCATAATGAAGCGCTTGAAGAAATCGTGAGCCCGATTTCCGGGTATATCATTGCTCAATTTATAGAGGAAGGAGATAATATTATTGCTAAAACTCGAAGCCACCCTGGGAATATTATTGCGACCATTGCGGATCCCAATCATTTGCGTTTTGTGGCAGCGCTGCCTGAGAAAGAAACCAGAAAAATCAAAGTTAATACCATGGTTCAAGTACAGATTGGGGATTTTAATCAAGCGCCATTTCACGCCAAAGTCCTTGGTATCGGCAAACGAGAGAAAAATAGTGATACGGTGCCAATCGAATTGGATTTAAAAGGGCTCAACACTCGAGTGAATGCAAAGTTACGCCCTGGATTTGTGGTAAGTGGCCGGATTGTAACTCGGCAATTGAATAGCGCACTCTTTGTGCCCAAAACAGCCGTGCTTTTTCATAACCATCAGGGCTATGTTTATCTTCCCATTAACGACGAGCAAGCAACGCGTCATCCCGTGACCGTCGGTATGATCACCAATGATAAAGTACAGATTAAAAAAGGCCTCAAGCTGGGGCAGCTGGTAGTGGATTTGAATTATTATCCTAACGTGAAGGTGAAGACCAAAAGCTTTACGCTCGAACAGCCGTAGGGGTGGGGCCACTAATTGGCGAGTTCGGCAATAAAATTTACTCATGTTCAGGTGGCATTATTTAGCGGTAACATAGGTTTTACAAATAAGCGAGGCCCCCCTTACCTAACCCCTTGAGCCGGGGACAGATAATGTCCGCCGTCGTCTGTGTGTGTGTCCGTCGGTGTCGTCGGCTGTGTCGTCTGTGTCCGTCGGTGTCGTCGGTGTCGTCTGTGTCCGTCTGTGTTCGTCTTTGTCGTCTTTGTCGTCGGCTTCTGCACTAGGCTATCCTGGATATGAGCAGTACTACCAGCAGGTTTATCAGAAACTGAAGAAACCGATTCTTCTGCTGTTGTGGTGGCTTCTTTCTGGATTTTTTTATTTTTCCGCCACAGCAAGAT
>CAYGNG010000048.1:0-14187 GCA_964351225.1 uncultured Gammaproteobacteria bacterium | reverse complement strand
AACTTGCGTTATCAAATCATCATGGTCGATGATTTTGCTTTTGATGAGTTTGCCAAAGTGACACAACCAATAACAAAAAAACGATCAAAGCCCGCCGATCAGCAAAACGTGGGATAGTTACTTTTTCCCTTAGGCCCTGTTGTCATTTGCAGCCGAAAAAGCAAATATAAAAAAGCGCCATGGAAAGCAATCGATATGATTCAAAACCAGACAGCTTTATGTTTGTTTTTTTTTTATGGAAAAAGTAGTTATAATGCCCTGCTATATAAAACTCGGACCTTGGTTTTTTTGTAATTCATTCAGCAAAAAAATCTGAATAAGATATATTCAAATTTTATATATACAGAGGACGTTATCATGAATAAAGAAAAAATCCCGCTGCCTGCGCTAAATTTGGTTGGTTTAACGACTCGAACCAATAATCAAAATGAAATGAACCCAGATTCTTCAAAAATGATAGCAACAATTACTGCTTACAGAGAGCAACAAGTGGCGGATAAAATTGTGCATCGGGTGTGTCCAGGTGTGACTTATGCCTGTTATACAGACTACGAGAGTAATGAGAAAGGGGATTACACTTATTTTATCGGGGAAGTCGTTGATTCATTAGACAATCAAAATTTATCTCAACTGACTGCCATTCGTATTCCTGCGGGCATCTATCAAAAATTTACAACGCCGCCTGGAAAAATGCCTGCAGTTGTTGTCACGGCATGGCAAAAGATATGGACGATGACGGATGATGATCTGGGCGGAAAGCGTATTTATTCGACTGACTTTGAAGTTTATGATCAAAGGGCAGCCGATCCGGATAACAGCATTGTGGATATTTATATATCGATTTAGTGTCAGTTATCCGCATATTATTTAGTAGGAGATTGTTTTATATGTTCAGGATAAACCCCGCCCCTTTGAATTTCATACGTAACATCAAGAAATACCTTTTTAATCAACACAATCGGATCCAAAGTAGCGCTGTGATGGTTCTTAATATGCTCTCGGCAACGGTTAATGTCTTTGCCCCTATTTTGATAGCGGAGTATGTGCGACATGAGTCGGATGATGGGACTGAGGTGCCTTACCGAGAGATTAGTATGGTTGCTGGTGCGTTATTGCTTTCTCAGATGATTCCCAAATTTCGCGATATGCTTGTTAACCCGGTTCGTGCTAAAGTGCAGCGGCAGTTAACGAGTGATATGGTAGCGAAATGCTTTGAGATTGAATACAGTAAGCATATTGGCACGCCAACAGGTGTTTTTGCCCAAGCGATTAATAAGAATTATTCGACAGTTGACAAGGGTATTCCTGCATTGATGGGGGGGCTTGTGCCCATCTCATTTGAAGTGCTTGCTAGTGGGGTAGCCTTATCAATTCTTTATGGTGAATTAGGCGCTATTGTATTGACTACCTATGGGGTTTATCTATTCGCTGCAGCTGCAGGAGAACAAAAAACAGTACAAATTCGAAATCAATTGTCCCTGGTTTCATACCAGTCATATGGCGTGCTTTTAGAATCGATTGGTAACTATTCAATTGCCCATCTGCATGGCAATGTTCAGTATGAAAGAGATAGGGCTGATGGATGCTTACAGAACTCGGAAGTGTTGTACCGAAATATGCATCAGAGAGATGATAGCAATTCTTTGGTGCGGACTGGCATTAACAGTTTGGGATTCTTAGGCGCGTTGATTTATGCGGCTACTCAAGTAACAAATGGTGAGTTAGACACTATTGACTTGATATTGATTAGCTACTTTGCTATGCGAACAAATGCACAACTGGAATTGTTGTCACCCAGTATTAGCGCGTATTACACCGCCTCAGTGGATTCTGAGGCTATTTTCGATTTTTTAAAGCAGGATTCTCTTGCCAAAGATGCGCTTGAGGCACGGCCATTTTCTTGCGAGGAGCCACTTAAAATAGAATTCAGAAATGTTTGTTATCATCCAGGCAAGACACAATCAGAAAAGGCGATTTTAAACGGGGTAAGTTTTACGGTAAAACCCAGAGAAAAAGTTGTAATTGTTGGGCCAACAGGTGGAGGGAAATCAACAATTCTCAAATTGCTCTTGCGTTTGTGCCCTATGCCAACTTCCGGCGAAATTTTGATAAATGACCAAAATATATTGCGTTTTACCGCTGCTTCCATACGAAAAATAATGGCCCTGTGTGAGCAAAGTGCCGATCTGTTTAATGATACGATAGAAAAAAACATTCGTTATGCCGATTTCGATGCCCATAAAAACGAGATTGGGTTCGTTGCAAAAAAAGCAAAGCTGGTTGAAGACGATGAGTTAGACAGTGATTATCCATCTGTATTAACAAGATTGGCTGGAGAACGAGGGTGCGTATTGTCCGGCGGTGAACAGCAACGGGTTTCAATAGCGCGCGCCTTATTGAAAGGTGGCAATGCCTTTTTGTTTGATGAGCCGACATCATCCCTTGACCCTAAAACAGAGCAGAATATTCAGCATATGTTAGATGATATTCTGCGCAAGAATACCACGATGTTGATAGTAACGCATCGGTTAAATTTAGCAATTAATGCCGATAGAATACTTTATCTCGAGGATGGAGTCATTGTTGAGCAAGGCAATTTTTCCGAACTTATGGCTGCCAAGGGCTATTTTTATAAACAGTTTGTGGCGCAGTGTCAAGAGTTAGGGGTTGATCCCAAAGCGGTTGCTACAGTTGTCACTGAGTCGGGAGAAGACAAGCAAAATAGCCATTATAGGAGCGATAATACAGTGAATTTTTGGCGCAGGCGTGCTAAGAGGGATGGCACTGGGTCTACTCATAGTACAGATAGATACTATCAATCTGAGATGGATATAAATTTCGATTTAGTTTCTAATAATGACGTGAGGCAAGTCGGATCAAAAAAATAAGTAACGATTCATCCAAACCGTGCAGAGACATCGAAAGTATAACAAGACCACCTCACTCCTTAGGCGATGGGGAATTCTTAAGGGGGAGAATGCAATGCTCCCGCTTAAGCGCCGTGGAAAGGCTTTGCCTTGCCCGGCGTAAAAACCAGAGTAACTATTCCGCTTTTTTGCTGAATAGTTACAAAAATAATAGCGAACATTTAAATGTTTAGATGGATTAACTGGGCTGGTTTCAAAAAAGCATATAATAGACGAATACCTAAAATTGAAATAATATTACCGTACAATGGAGAAAGGAGGATTTTTAGTATTATGAAAAGAGGTTTAGTAAGTGAATTTTTTAAGGGCCAGGAGATGAGGAAACATCATAAACCTGCCGTGCAATCAAAAAGTGTGGTAGACGAAAAAACTTTCCCTAGCATCATAAAATACATTGAAAAAAATGGTTTTGGTGAACCAACTCCACTGTTAGCCAAAGGTCTTTCCCCTGATGTTTTTCAACAGCACTACTATACAGTGCAAGAGCTATTGGCGTTTTGCCGTAAATATGGTATTTCGGCGCAAGGGCAGAGAAAACCTGAATTAAATAGTGCAATTGAAGCATTTTTACGTGATGGCACAAAAGGCAAAAAAATACCTTTTAAGAAGACCGCAGAGTCAGATAGTAAAACAGGACCAATAACTCCGGAAAGGCAGGTGGTTAGCTATAAGAGCGATGATGTAACGAGAAATTTCATGCAGAGACACATAGCAGGCTTTACTGGTTTTAGCGCTGCGGTCCAGAAGTGGATAAAAGAGGAATTGGCTGCAGGCGAATTATTAACATATCAAGACATTATTAATAAACATAAAGATTTTCTACGAAATAAAGCAAAACCCAAAAATGAGGGGCAGCGCAAGTTGGTGGCGCATGAGTCATGTGAATATAATCAGTTTTCCATAGACTATAATCAAGATCTTGCTAGTAAGCCGCATACTTCTAGAGAAGCGTGGGCTTTGGTTCGTGACTCAGCCGGAGAAAAGACCTATGCGCGTTATAGGGAAAGAATAGAAGAAATCGCCGATGAAATAGTACAAAAAAAAGTTCCGGCAAAAAATAGTTAATTCCGCGATTGTTTTTTTTTCAGCTTATTACGGAATAATCTCGTATTATTTTAAAATTGTAATCTTTCTGGATGGCAAATCATGTTTTTTTCCTATTCAGCAGCGCTTGTTGCGGCGCACTGTTTTAATCCCTTAGTTAAGTGGTTTTTGAAAGAAGAAGGAGTTGTTTTCAAAGAAATATGTAATGGGGGGGGGGATGTAGATTTTATTTTGCAACGCCCAAAAGAAAACCAAAAGCAGCTGTCGTGGATTTTGGATTATTTGCAAGCGATAGAGGTTATCAGTCGCCATGATCAAAATAAACTTTTTCTATCGACAACCGAGTTGGGTTATATTGATAAAATACAATCTTTACCGGAAATAGATGAGGCTGAATTTCGGCAATTATTGTCTAATCCAGACAGTGAAATAATCAATAATATTTCTTCATTTTATGAAACATTGGTCCCAACACTGCCAGCAAAGCTGTCTGTTCAGCATATAAGTTTATTTACTTTTTTATTCCCGGCGCTGACCGTTCTGTGCGATCTTGATATTGTGACGGATAAGCAAATTCATTGGCAAAAAATTCAGAGCCAAGATCTTGTTAGTGTTTTACAGAAATTATTACAAAGATTAGGGTGGCTGCATCAATATCGAATAACACAACTTTCGATTGAAGGCTGCCAGGCAATGAATTATTTGTCACGATTTAAGCGTTTTATCGAATATGGTGAACGAAGTTGCTTAGTGGAAAAATTTGTATCGCTCATGCAAGAATGGGGCGCTACGGTTATTCAATCAGCCAATAACCATCGCGTAGAGAGAGTGATTTATATTTCCAGCAACGCCGAATTAAAAAACTTCATAGGGTTTATTGCTTCATCTGTTGAAAATATCAGCTCTGCCACCAGTCATTTTTTAATATCAACGGATCATTTGACTGATTGCTTGCCAGAATCCGTTCGGCAAGCATTAAGTTACTACGGTTCTTTGGGTGAATTCGTTGAGGATGCGTCATTGCAGACTTTACAAATGACTTCCCCAAAAACGTTGTGGGTATTACTAAATCCGGCCATAGATGCTTCACCGGAGCAAGATAACTTTGTAACGCTGTTGCATCTTTATTTACCTGCAGCATTAATTCATACATTTGATGTATTGCAAATAGCACGTAACGATGAGGCAGAGCTAACCACGCGATTGATTGATTTTACCTTGTTAAAACATGGGGTTACTATTGACACATTAGCGGCGCGTAATTTATTTTTTGCTCGTAATCATCTAGTTCCATGTGTTAATCGAAAGCAATGGTTCGCTGAAAATGGCTCTCTGGGGTTGATTACTGGGGAATATACAAGAGTTGCTTATTCAATCAATTTCTCGCCATCCTCTTCACTAAAGAAGGGTGCTGATCTTGCTACACATGGGAATTTCTCAGGTGAAAAATATCAATATAATTGCGATTTTTTCGAGCAAGGGCATTTTCACTTGCGAATGAATGCACACTCAGCGGCTGTTTATACCGAGCGACTGACTGACTGGGGAATATTACTTAACCAAGATACTTCGCCAGTCGCGCGGACTGAATCCGGCTTAGGTTCCTGTCTGCAGCTTATCTTTGAAATGACTGAGGAAAAGGTAGCACAAACCCTGCAAGTTGAATTAATTCAATTCATTTTTTTGATGGCATCGCAAACCAGGGCGATTAACAGCATTTGTTTTATTCAGCCCAATGGTATTGCAAAAAAAAGATATCTCAACAAAGTATTGCCGCAACAATTACGAGCGGACTATAAATTATCAGGCGACCAGCAGCGAACTTTATCGGTATATGATCTCGGCAATAAGCTAGACCAGTCACTGAGGCATAACAAATTTGATTCTGTTGGCTCTCGAGCAACCAGTGCGCAGTTACACACAGTCGCTATCGTGGGGTACCATTTGGAAACGCCTGGAGCAAATAATCCTGGTTCATTTTGGCAATTGCTTTGTGAAAAACAGGAAGCAATAAAAAAATATCGTACAGCCGATAGATTGCCAAATGTAAAATTACCTGAATATGATAGCAAAGAACAATACGGTGGCTTATTGTCAAGGGAGCTTGATGCCTTTGATGCTGATTTTTTTCACATGAGTGCTTCTGAAGCCGCTTATTTAGATCCACAACAACGGATATTGCTGGAGTTAGTTTATCACGCTTTATCGCATGCGGGTTTAAGTCCAGAGCGAATGGAAAGCCACAAGGTTGGGATTTTTGTTGGTGCATCGAATGAAGATTTTGCTACACTGATAGCGAAGCACGATGATCCAACTCAATATCATCGATACGTAAATCCAGGTAGCAGCAAGGGTTCGATAGCCGGACGCTTGGCATATCATTTGAAAACTACTGGCCCTAGTGTGGTTTTTGATACGACGTGTAGCTCTTCTTTGACGGCATTGCATTATGCCAAAAAAAGCTTGCAAACTGGCGAGATTGAAATCGCTATTGTTGCCAGTGTCAATATTATCCTGCAGTCAGAGTTTACGTGGGGCGATAAAGCGATGGGCGTTTTATCGGCTTCTGGAAAAACACGATCATTTTCTGACGACGCTGAAGGTTATGTTCGTAGTGAAGGCGCTGCCGTTACCGTGTTGACATTGGCCTCACAGGCCCGATGTTGGAACTTACCAATTAGAGGTTTGCTGCTTGCCAGTAAGCTGATGCAAGAGTCTGCAAGCAAGCGATTTGCAATGCCAGGCGTTGCAAGCCAAATGAGAATGCTTGAAAGTGCTTTGAATGAAGCGGGTTGTAAGATTGATCAAGTTGATTGCATCGAAGCACATGCCACCGGTACGCGCACGGGCGATGCTATTGAGTTATCGGCACTCGAAGCCGTTTATGGAAGACGTCAGGGCCCAATAAAGCTTTTATCAAGCAAACCCAATATCGGGCATACCGAGGCCCCATCAGGGCTTATTGGGGTAATTAAAATGTTATTATCTTTTGCGTATGAGTATATCCCGGGCCAACTTCAATATACAACACTTAATCAGAAAGAGCCCCTAGAAAAAAACAAGTTGCTGGTTTCCAAAACAGGCGAAAAATGGCAAATAAACCAAGAAAAACCACGTATTGCGGGAGTTAGCAGCTTGGGGATGTCTGGTGCGGCTGCGCATATCATTGTTCAAGGTCCAGAATTAGAGCGTGTCGATTCGCAACAGACGTGGTTAAAAAATCAGTGGTGTGAACTTGGCAAGCGCCACAGCGAATACCATTTATTGCCTATTCCCGAACAAGCAAGTCAAGATGAAGTGTGTCACTTGTTTGTCTTCTCCGGACATTCAAGTGCAGCGCTACAAACGCACTTATTACAAATCAGGCAATTACTAACAGAGGGTAGCCAGTCTTTTGGTGAGTTAGCCAATCTTAGCTACAGTTTAGCGTTAGCACGTACGCATCAATCGTGCCGAGCCGCTTTTGTGGCCCATGATAGAGAGAGTATTTTATCTCAGATAAGCCAGTGGCAACAAGATAACGCGTTATCAGGAGCGTATTCGTCACATTATGGCTTGCCCGATCTTCGAGAAGTCGACCATGGGCAAGGGCGATCTTGCTATACGCGTGATGCGTTATTTCGATCCTTGGTTGATGTGGCTGCAGTTGATTGGCCAACAGATTATTATCGTCCACTGAGTGAGATAGCAGGCAATATAGAGTTAGACTTATCTATACTAGAAGAAAGAGCATTTGCTCTCGTCTTGCAACTTGCCTTACTGAAGCGCTATGCCCTAGTCGGATTAGCACCTAAACAGTTACAAGCAAAAGGGTTGGCTAATCTCACAGCAGCGGTTTACACAAGATCTCTGCCGTTATCCACGGCTTTGCTAATGCTCGTAAAGCTTCATAATCCGGAAAGTGATGAGCAGGAATTAATAAAGCTATTGACACCGGTTCCATCGGTTGCGACAGACAGCAAAACGGTATGGCATGAAGCCATTCACTGTAACAAACCCAATTACTGGCAGCAATGCGCTGACACCACGAGCGAGGTCGGTGTCGGGACTATTCAAGGATATTGCCTAAACCATTTTACGATGGAAGCATTTTATCAACAAATAGCTGAAGCGTATCTCAGACAAGAGAAGATTGATTGGCAGAATGTTTGGCTGGGATTTCCTCGTAACCACATTGAGCTTCCTCTCTACCCATTTCAAAGGCAATCTTACTGGCCGCTGTGCTTAGGAGGCAGGCCAGTGCCATTCGCGAGTAACCGTGAGCCCAGAGATGAGATGGATGCTCGATTGCTATCCATATATCGAAAGGTGTTACCAAGGAAAGAATTACACATCGATAGTGATTTTTTTGATTGCGGCGGGAATTCTTTAAAACTTGCTGTGTTGCAAGAGCTTATTCTCAAAGAATGCCATATTGATCTCCCTCAAAAAAAATTGTTTCAACTTAATAGCGTGCGCAAACTATCGGATAAATTAAAAACAATAAATCCTGTTGATCAGTTGGTGTTGCTAAACGATGATAGTGCGTTAATTCCTGATGAGAAAAACGGTAATAAGCCATTTCCGCTGACCCCGGTTCAGCAGGCGTACTGGGTCGCAAGTCAAGGAAATACTAAAGAGCTCGCTGGCTTTTCAACACATTTATACTATGAAGTTGACTGTAAGCTTGATGATTTCACTGGCTTTGAGAAGGCATTTAATCACTTGATCAGACGGCATGGGATGTTGCGAGCATCGTTTCAAGCCGACGGACAACAAGTCATTGCGGCTTCGCGACCATATTATTCTATAGCATGTTATGATCTGACGAAAATCTCTTCAGATGAAATCGCTGCCCATGAGCAGCGTATTAGGCAGAAATATTCACACGAACATTTTTCCACGGAGACTTGGCCGCTGTTTCGTGTGCTTGTTCTCAATTATGCCGATCGTAACAAAATTATTTTCAGTTTTGATTGCTTGATTATAGATATGTACAGCTTGCAATTGTTGATTTGCGAATGGTGGCAGCTTTATCAGACGCCAGAGCAAGTATTGCCTGAGCTATCAATAAGTTTTCGAGATTATGTTTTGGCGCTGCAAAGTCACAAACACAGTAAACGATATGAAAAGGCTAAGAAGTATTGGCTAGATAACATACCGGCGATGCCTGGGATGCCGGTATTACCTTGGCTGAAACATCCTTCGCAATTGACGGAAATTCGTTTTGATCGTGTTTCCAAAATAATACGTTCTGAAGAGTGGCAACTATTGCAGACAAAATCATATCAATACCAAATTAGCCCCACCAGTTTACTATTAACACTGTTTGCTATCGTTATTACTCGATGGAGTAGTCGTAAAGATTTTCTACTCAATTTGACGTTATTTAAACGGCAAGCGACATTACATCCTCAAGTTGAAAACTTAGTTGGCGATTTCACCTTGATAGAGTTGCTCGCTATTTATCATGAGCAGATGCAAGGGAAATCACTGATTGAAATGGCGCAAATAATCCATCAACGATTATGGACTGATTTGGATAATACTGCGTTTTCAGGTATCGAGGTAGCAAGAGCACTTTCCTCAAAAACGGCTTCTGATATGCCATTTATCGCGCCGGTGGTTTTTACCAGCTTTTTAAACCTCAAACCAACAGCAGAAACCGAGCATCACTCAGATAATTGGATGCTTTTTGGGGATATTGGATATAGCATCACTCAAACACCCAATGTTTATTTAGATAATAAAGTATTTGAACGATCCCATGCCTTGGTCATTGAATGGGATTTCGTTGAGGGGCTTCTAGATAAACAAGTGATAAAGGATATGCACGAGTATTACTGTGAGTTGCTAAATACGACGGTCACGACCCCGTGGGAACATATGTTTCCAGACCGATTAGCTGATAGTCAATTGAGTTTTATCGATTCGGAATCGGTTTGCGATTTTCCTGACAAAAACTTGCTGTTACATCAATTGTTTGACAAAGCCAGGCAGCGTTATCCAGAGAATATTGCGATAGCAACGAAAGACCAGTTATTAAGTTATAAAGAACTCTATGCAACGGTGCAAGTTACCGCACAACAACTGTTACCGCTACTTGAGGATACACGCTTGGTTGTGGTGTTATGTTACCCTGGTTGGGAGGCGGTTGTTGCTTGCCTAGCGACTCACTTCGCGGGTGCGGCTTATGTTCCTTTGGATGTCACGTGGCCACAAGAGCGGTTGGTTAACATAGTACAATCCACCGGTGCTAAAGTCATTATCGGTTGTGCTGCAGCAAGTGCACTAACGGAATCAATTTGTCAGCAATCATCGGCACGCAAAGTGATCCTCGAGACCATAAGCCAGGAAGTCAGTCGTTCCATAGACTTAGCGCAAGCGGGATTAGCGTATATTATTTTCACCTCTGGCTCAACAGGACAACCTAAAGGTGTGATGATAAGCCACTATAGTGCGGTTAATACGATATTAGATATCAACAAACGCTACCAGGTTTCTGATAAAGATTCGGTGTTTGCAATTTCTAAATTAAGTTTTGATTTATCAGTATACGATATATTTGGGCTGCTTGCCGCTGGAGGTAAGATAGTAATCCCAGATTTTGAGGATGATAAAGATCCTAAAGCTTGGGCTCAACTTTGCCATGCTCAGCGAGTGTCTATCTGGAATAGTGTGCCCAAAATTAAAGAAATGCTGGTGAATTATTTGAGTGAAGAAGCCTCCAAGCAACTAAACGATATAAGATTAATTTTATTAAGCGGTGATTACATTCCGGTAACACTGCCAGCTAAGATTATTACAGTTTGTGGTAATACCCAGTTGCAGCAAGTTAGTTTAGGGGGCGCAACGGAAGGTTCAATTTGGTCTATTTACCATGAGATCAATCAGTCTGATAGTGAGCGATCTTCTATTCCGTATGGGCGAGCGCTAAGCAACCAAGTCATGCTCGTATTAGATGATTTCCTACAACCAACACCAGCCAGTGTAATAGGGAGTATTTATATCGGTGGCGCAGGGGTCGCGATAGGATACTGGAATGATCCGGAAAAAACTGCGAAAGCATTTAAAAAATTCCCTAGAGACAAGCAACGTATTTATGACACCGGGGACCTCGGTTATTTAAATCGTGAGGGTGAGATTATTTTTTGTGGCCGAAGAGACACGCAAGTTAAAATTAACGGATATCGTGTCGAGCTTGGTGAGATTGAATCTTGTTTAAATCAATTACCAATGCTTGCCGCCAGCGCTGCACTGGTAATAGATGAAAGCAACAGTAAAAAATTAGTTGCATTTGTACAACCGCTGGTTCGCCAGGAAACAGTGGCACTGAAAAAAACGTTTAATGGTAAGCTGGTAGGCAAAGACGCTATTTTACATTTTAAATTAAATTCTCAGCGTAAATTTCATGAGAAGATTTTTGGCAGCGCAACCAGTACGCCATTGCAAAGACAGGTGACAAGCCAGCTGTTTATTGCGCGCAAAAGCTATCGGACTTTTCTAGCAGAACCCATCTCGGTTGCTGCGATAAAAATATTGCTTAATACAACATACGAGGGCCAGCTGTTGAAAAGCTCCGATCCCAGTCTTGATGCGCTGCTCTCTGTTTGTTCAGCATACCTTGATTCAGATCAGATGATGCCTAAATATTTATATCCTTCTGCTGGCAGCAGCTATTCACTGAAGTTGTATTTAGCCATTGGCAACAATTCGTTGAATCTCAAGACCGGCGTTTATTATTATCATCCCGAAGCGCATGCGATTTACTGTCTTTCCGATAATCAATATCACCCGAAACACGATGGCATTGTGTTGGCAATAGCAGGCAATAAAGAATTAATTGAGCCGCTTTATGGCCAGCGCAGCAAACAGTTTATGTCTTTCGAACAGGGCTGTATGAGATTTTTATTAAATCACGCTGCCAATGAGTTAGGCTGGCAGTTGCGAGCGTGTGGGAAAAACATTCAAGACATTGGGATTTTTTCTAATGCTGATGTCTTAAGCCAATTTGAGTTGAATACGTTAGGTCAGGATGTCGAAAGCGCTATCCGTAGCACGAATTTAGATGATGTTAATTGCTATATTTATTTGCAGCAGGATAGTGAACACTTGCCGGCTGGTTTATATAAACGAGTAGACCAGCAATTGTTGTCGTGCAATTGTGTTTCAGATTACCCCATATTTGTCCATCATCAAGATGATAATGCAGCGATACTTCGCGATGCGGCGGGCATCATCTTAGTTACCATTGCAGATGGTGACACACCCGATATCTTGCAAAAAGTAGGTGAATTGAGTCAGAGTTGGATGCTCAATGCTTTACAGCAAAATATTGGGTTGTGCTTGATCGGCTTGCCAATTGTTCCTGAGGTTATCCAGCAAAAACTTGATGGGGATCTAGCGATGTTGCTTGCTTTTGGTCGAGTCTCCAAGCAGCAGCAAACGGATTGTCGTGTGTCCCAAGCGAAAGCGATGGCGCCAGCTCTACCACAATATGTAAAAGAAAAATTACGCGAGCAGCAGTTATTGCCAGATTACATGCTGCCACAGGAAATAAGCGTAATCGAAGCGCTGCCACTTTCGGCTAATGGTAAAATTGATCGAAAAAAATTAAGGGAAATTTATCAAGCCACTAGTGTGCCACGTTTGCGTGAGCCAACGGTTACCCACAGCAGAATAAGCGATGACTTAGCTGAAAAAATTGTATCATTAATTTCAGAAAAGCTTAGCGGTCAAGTTGATCGCGCCCGCACTTGCCAAGCCAATGGGATTAAATCCTATAATGCTTATATTATAAAAAATGCATTGAGTGAACATTTGGGCTTGTCGGTTTCGATTACGGATTTAATGAAAGATTTTACGATTGAGGAATTAATTGAACGAATTATCAAAAATAATAGTGTGTCGGTTCCAGCGTCCATCTCCCAATCTCGTTCAGAATACCAATTACCAAAGAATGTGGTTAATGGCCAAGCAGAACCAATTGCGATTATTGGATTAAATTGCCGTTTCCCTGGTGCGAACACTTTGGATGCTTATTGGCATATGCTTGAAAAAGGCGTAGATGGATTGACATATTTCCCTGCACCAGCTAATAGCGCGAGAGCTAGCCTAAAAAGCAGCGGTCAAATAGAAAACCTATTATCTTTCGATAATCGATTTTTCAATATCAGCAGCAAGCAAACAAAACAAATGCACCCAGCACAGCGAGTGTGGTTAGAAAGCGTTTGGCATGCTTTAGAAGATGCCGGTTATCCGGATAGCGGGGAAGCTATTAAAATTGGTATGTATGCAGGCAGTGGTGGTGAGCCTTATTTGCATGCATCTTACTATGAGAGGGATGGGTTATTAATTCGAACAGCAAACGAGCTAGATTATTTTGCAACGCGTACGGCTTATCATTGTAATTTTACGGGTCCCGTTTTTACAGTGCAAAGCGCCTGTTCATCGTCGTTGGTCGCTATTCATCTCGCCGCGCGGAGTTTGCGTGCCGGCGAAGCCGATATCATGGTTGCCGGTGGTATTCATACGTCTCGTTTTGAACAACAGCCTGAGAACCATCCGCCAGCTTCAATCTTCTCTAAACAAGGAAGCTGTCAGCCTTTTTCAGCTTATGCCGATGGTATTGTTGAAACCCAAGGTGTGGGGGTCGTGGTATTAAAGACATTACGCCGAGCACAGCTTGATGGTGATCACATCTATGCGACTATTCTAGGTAGTGCGGTCCGTAACGATGGCTCACATAAACGTGACTTCACTTCTCCCAATGGCGATGTTCAGGCGGAAACAATTATGGCTGCATTGAGAGATTCCCAAGTAAGCCCTGAGTCGATTTCTTACATTGAAGCACATGGTACCGGTACGCCGGTTGGTGACCCTATTGAAGTGGAAGCTTTGAAAAAAGCTTTCTCAGGCTGTGATGCTAGTGCCTCTACGGCGGTAGGGTCGGTTAAAGGGAACATCGGGCATACAGTGACAGCGGCGGGTGCTGCGAGTGTGATCAAGGTGGCGTTATCGCTGCAACACAAAATATTACCGGCTTCTTTGCATGCACTGCCGATTAATCCGGCTATTTCACTGAGTCAAACGCCATTTTATGTTAATACGACAACTCAATCATGGCTAAGCATGACGCCAAATCGTCGGGCGGGCGTGAGCTCATTTGGTATGGGCGGTACCAACGCACATGCGATATTAGAGGAAGCGCCGACGGAACGCGCAACGCCAGCTGCGC
>CAYGNG010000047.1:0-15121 GCA_964351225.1 uncultured Gammaproteobacteria bacterium | reverse complement strand
TCAAATTTCTCTGTCTCTTCACAAGCTAAATTTTTCCTCTATCATGGCTAGGTTTTAAATTGACTAGGATGTTGAATGCGTCGCCACGAACTGAGTGATGAGCAATTTAAAAAGATCGAACGCTTAGTAGATGGATTGGGAAATCCTGTTGATCTTATTCTGACAGGCAGGAAGTCCATGACAGTATATGCGCAGATACTTTACTTGATGATAAAGATGCTACTATAAAGGTCGAAATTTAATCGAGCGATTTTTTTGTAAATTAAAACAATTTCGTGGAATTGCTACTCGCTACTGTAAGGGTGGTAAATATTTTTTAGCGGCAGTAAAATTGGCAACGTCGCTTTTGGGAACATATGATCCGTGATGAAGAAGATTGGAGAAAACATATGGATTATATTCACTACAATCCAGTAAAACAGGGCTATGTACTCACCCCTGGTGATTGGCAATATAGTTCTTTCAAATATTGTGTTGATAAAGGATTATATGAAAAAGATTGGGGTGCCGGTGAACCGATTATATTTAGCGGGATACACGAAGCTGAATGATTTTGATTGGGTGTATTACGGCGCTTACGCGCCTAATACACCCTACATGTTGAATATTTGCACGAATTAATTGACGACACGCCCTAGCAAAGCGTGTACTTTTATACTACATTGTATAGAGTGTTTTGGAGAAAGTAAGCGATGAAGGAGTTGGACACTGGTGCGAGTGTTAGTAACAAAACACGTGCGTCAAGCTGTGAGGAACAGAGCCGGCAACGGGTGCGATCATTTACTGAAAAATCAAAAGAAGACGATGTCCAAAAAGAATTGCCGCTTTTAGATAAATTAAGAAAAGCAGAAACATATGGTAGTCTATTTCACTCACTAACGCATTTCATAGGACCGCTCGCTCAACCGCTGTTTATTTTAGAAGTTGTAAATACAGTTATATCTTTATTATATTTTGGTTTTAAGCAACCATTAAAATTTCGTATTCCGGTGGTATTGACCGCAGTTGGAATACTGGCCGCAGGAATTTGCTTAATGTTATTAACCGCCCCTTTTGTTACCGCTGTTTTTGCGGTTGGCTTGGTGGCATTAAATACCTTGCTGGGGATCCGAGATTGCATCAAGAGTTATTTAGGTTTAAGAACAGCGCAACAAGATGGCTGCCCCGCAGGCGATATTGCTTTACATCGATCGAATGTGGCTAATCATTTGCGGAATGTGGTATTGGGAGTGATGTTTCTTACGGTTGCGGCTGTGATGGTGTTCTTTCCGCCGTTTGCCTTCGTGGCCATTTGGACTTTGGCGGTTTTAGCCACTATCGGAATAGGCAACCGGTTATATTATAGTAACAAATTAAGTCGAATTCAGCAGACGCTTGCTATTGCCGAACCATCATCTTTTAATGACGTGGTCGGCCTGCCGGAAGACAGCGAGTTATCGATTTCGGAATCGGAAAAAAGCGTGATCAGGACCTTGTCAAGCAGTTGTGGTGTGAATAAAACACCAGTCGATGAAGATAAAGGTGACGGTGACGGTGACGGTGACGGTGACGGTGACGGTGAGGGAAGTCCACAGGTGCAAGACAGCGATAGCGATGAGGGCTCAGATGATCAAGAAGACCATAATAAAGACGGTATGACTGATCAATCTCAAGAAGAGACGGATGGTGAATCGAGCAGTGGGGACTTAAGCTGTAAGCGGGGTTAAAAAAACCGTTGAAAAAACCTGATATCCCAATGCGTAAATTCCGTAGTGAATAGCCACCTTCTTGAACGATTAAAGTTGGCAATTTCAGCTGAACAAATTGTTTTCCAATCTCATGCCTCCCTTTCGGTGAAACAGTAAAAGAACCAGTCGGCATGGTGGCCTGGCGGGCGGCATAATACATAGCGGTGCTTGACTCGGATGGCTTTGCCCTTAGGAAGGAAGCGCTTGGGTCTTATTAATCACGGATCGAACGGTAGGCCCTTTATGAGTTTATTGGGGCAATACATCGATATAAACGTTACCATCACTTTTGGTAATGCTTTTAACTAAAGCATTGCCATTTGTCTGAGTACACCAGCGCTTATTAGACATTTCTTGCAGATGGCAACTAAAGCGACCGGAAGATAAGGTTTCTCCATTTTTTCCAATGGCCGTAAAGTCATAGGATATGTGTTTGTCGGTATAGGGTTTGCAATAGTCATAAGAAACTTCGGTAATGTTTACAATGGGTTCAGAAGTTGTCTGAAAAGGAACGCGAAATGAGCGCTTAGCCGGGTAGGCAATGCAATCCAAATCGGGGTTGCCAACAACGACTGAAACGGACAAATAATCGGAGGGTAAGTGATTGCTGACAAAGACAGAGAACGCAGCGCCGTGATTCGCGTGAGCGGCTGTGCCAAGGAATGTCATTGCTAAGATAAATAAAAACAGACACTTAGAAAACTTCATCATAAAAATACTCTGGTTTTAATCGACTGAGGTCAACATAATAGCAGATGAGCTCAGAATTTGGAACAAATTTTGCCAACTTTCTACTGGCGCGTTTTGTTGTTATCGATCAGAGAGAGGGCTTGCACCGCTTTCGAATAGCCTTGTTTGGCGGATTCACGCAACCAATACTCAGCGAGTTTTTGATCTTGCCCAATGCCATAACCATAGAAATACATATAGCCCACGGCATATTGTGCCTGCGCAGCGCCTTTCATAGCCTCTGGCAGCAACTTTTCAAAAGCTTGGGGGTAAGCGTGTTGGTGATATAAGCGTTGCCCTTCGCTGGTTTGCGCAGAGGGGCTATAAGTCGTTGCGCAAGCGGTGAGACTGGCCATCAGACAGAAAAAAGCGATTTTCTTTAGCATGTTGCAATTTCCATTTCGGCTAAGTGGTTTTGATTATATCTTTAGTGAAGAATTTTCCGTGATAGTGGGGCAGCTCTAACTTCACTAAATGGTTGCCAGATTTTAAAAATACCGCATTTTGCGTGATTTTAGTAATGAGGTTGCCGTTTGGGAGACGATTGCCGATGCAGTATACTTTGCCCAGGTCGCCATCAATGGCGATAATAGCAGAAGCTTGTGCGGTGTCGGCGCCAAGGATCCCTTGCACCTGGTAATCTTGGCTAACAGCAATGGTTGCCGCGGATCCAATCTCTTCACCAAATACATGGCTAAGCGCTGCGGTTTTATGTTTTGTTTGTGGTGTGTTCGTTGTTATAAAAGTCGCATTGTCTGGCTCGGCAACCGGGGTTAAGACCGATTGCCAACGGTTAATCATAAAAACAATCATCGATAAGCTAAATAAGCCCGCGAAAACAGGGGAAAATCGAAAAAAATACGCCATTAATTTGTTCATAAACTAGCAACTAATTGATAAATACTTGGTTATCAGCCGACATATTAAGTGTGCCTGACAATTCGCCAGCCGGCAAGTATTTGAACCTTAGGGCTTGCGCGAAGCCTTCTCTTCAAGCTCAAAAATCCGGCATAAAGGCTGGCAATGACAATACTGACAAGTGGTTATTGGGTTTTTGGGATCGACCGTCGTTATTCCTTGCTGAAATTGTGAGGCTAATTGGCTTAGGGTCGTTTGCCAAAACCGTTTCAGCTCGGTAAAAGTGATGGCGTCGCTTTCTTTCACTTTGCTAAGCGGGGTGGTTCCAGGGATACTGGTTGCATCGTCTTCCAATATGCCACGATAGCGGACACCGTCACTGCGTAATTCAGCAAACAAAATGCCGGATATCGGGTTAGAACTGGTGAGGCAATATAGCGGAAGTTGCGGTTCATCTGGCCGGTCACCAAACCAGGCGCTGATATGGGGTTTTCCCGTTTTATAATCGATGATAACAAAAGTGCCGTTGTGGAGTTGATCGATTCGGTCTAAAGAAATGTTGATGGTTAAGGATTCGATGGTGACGGTATTGCGTTGCTCAGTTGCCATTACCCAAAAAGGTTCGCGGGATTTTTCTAACTCGAACCAGGCTTGAAAAATTCGCAAGAGTCGTTGCTTCTCTAAGGAGTAATAGTATTCTGAATGCAAGCGGAGGAAGTCCTGGTGAAATTTTGCTAATGCGGCCTCAATGTGATCACAGATCAGTGCATTCAACTTTTGCAATGGCAAAGCAACAAGCGTTTGATGGCTTTGAATCGTTTGCCACAGCGTTTCTAAGATACGATGAACGATGGCGCCACGCTCCATGGCATTCATTCCAGGATAGGGTTCGGCAATGGGGACGGCTTGGCAGCGAATTTCGGCAAAGGCACGGAAAGGACAAGCCGCTTGCAACTTAAAAATGTGGCTTCCGCCGGTAATCTTTTCATTGCTTAGCCGTGGCACTGCGCTGGGATCGTGGTAGTAATCGAGATCAGCGGTTTTGGCAATGCGCTCACTCAAAGACTGGAACGCAGCGAGGGCGAGTTGGTTTGGATCACGTTCGGGTAAGTGGCTGATGAGTTGACTGGGTCGCAAACTCACTTCTGCTTCACTAATCGGATAGCTCACCATCACATGTGTGGCGCAAGTGAGAATGCGGTTGGTTAAGCTTTGGGCAAAAGCCAACTCTCGGAAAGGACTGGCATGCGGCATATTATATTTGCGTTGCAATTTTAACGGGAGTAAAGGATTCGGAGTGGCCGATGCGGGCCAAATGCCATCGTGACAGTCCATGAGCCAGGCGAAGTCAAAACAAAGACCAGAGGCTTCTAGTGTTCCTAGGATCTCAATTTGGGTGACACCACTTTTAAATTGGAATAAGCATTTATTACAAAGTAAAGAGAGTCGTTCCAATGCGTGTGATAAAGAATATCGTGGCGTGGTATGGCAAGAGATTGGGAATTCCAGTTGTAATAATCGATAAAATCTATCAGTGAGTTGAAACGCATGACTATTGAGGGTGCGCTCGCCAGGCCAGCCAAAAATTGATAAGACCGATAGGAATCGGTGGCACCACTCGGCTAAGTTCGTTGGGGTGGTGCTGATTTCCAGTTGTTCGGTTAAGCTGGCACAAAGAAGCGGGCAGTAGCCGCTGTAATTTCTGACACGCTTGCGACTCGCCAGCGCTAATACTTCTTTACCGGTGAGCCATTCATTGCCTGTCTCATGTAAGATAGCCGCAAGGGCACTGCGTTTGAAATACTCGGTTTCGCCGTTTGCGAGAAATGGGCTATGACACAAGTTATCCCAAACAGGTAAAGTCGTTTTGGGCTTGAGCAATTCCAATAAATTGAGCGCGGTAGCGATGATGGGAAATTGGGATAAGGGCTTGGCCGCTGAAATATTGAATAGCGGTTGAAAGATATGGACCGAAGGTAAGCTGTGATTTGGATAGAAAACATCAAGGAAAACTTGCTCGATGCGATCACGCAATTGGGGCAGTCGAGGCACAATACAAGCGATGTGAAGATTGGGATCGGTATCGAGCAACTGTTTGGCCCACAGCGCCATGGTTTGAATCTCTGTTTCAGTATTGCTAAGAGGGGTACGAAAAGCGGTTAAGTTGATATTAGGATTGTGCAGCGGCGCACAGGCAATATCTCGGGCATCAAACTGTCGTTGTAAGGCCTCTAATTGTGGCGTTAACTCATCAAATCCAGCGAAATAAACTTGTTGGTAAGGGAGTGGTATATTTTTTAAGGCATGGATGAGCTCAGTGAGTAACTCACTGTGGTCAAAGCCATGGAGATCTTGTTTTTGTTGTTGATATTGCATGAGCCATTGGGAAAAGCGTTGTTGCTGATCATTTTCAATATCGCTTTGGTGTAAGGTCATTTGCCATTGGCATAATGTGTTACTGGCAGACTGAGCAAGGGTGATGGTTGCTTCACGATTGAGTAAGTCCGCTTGTTCATCTTGCTCTAAAATCTTGGCCCATGCATCAAAACTGTCAATGGCTGTGAATAAACGTTTATTTGGGGCGATTAAGTCAGGGTAGAGCTCAAAGCATTGCTGACACCAAGCGGAGAGTGGCAAAATGGCTGGGGTTTGCCAAGCCGGTTGCGTTTTCGATAATTCTTTATCGTATTGATTTTGTAAAAAATTGGCTAATCGCAACGTGGCGGTTAATACCAGCGTTTGTGGTGTAAAAGGTGATCGCAGTTCAATCGACATCAGCAAGCGCGCTACTCAATAAATTTTACACAATAATATCTTTTTACAGCGATAAAACCAATGCAGTGTTATAATTTATCGCTATTTCATAATTAAAATAATAACGCAATGAAAAAAAGAAAAAACATAATATTATCAGAGGATGATCAAGGATCCGAAGATGAGCAAAATTGCACTGGCCCCAAAAAAAACCGCGTTGAGCTTAGCCAATTGAAAGCAGCTGTCACAAAATCAGCCAATGCGGGACAAGATTTTCCAGAGGCCTTACTGCAGCAGAAGGGTGCTGCAGCACAAGAGATATCAGCCTGTCGTGATTTTTATGAGCGAATTACCCAAGGTATCCACTTGAATATTAAGCGGTGTCAAAAACAATTAGCCGATCGAATGGGTTACCTACGAAAGCATTATACTAAATTTGCCCTTCGATATAATAAGTTGCTGTCATCGGCGGATTTCAGTGGAGATACTTATTTAGCGTTTCTTGAGCAAGATAGTGATGTGATCCAAGCAAAAAGCACATTGCACCAATCATTTAATGCCTTAACCCGCGCTGAGAAACAACAGTTAGCCAAAGAAGCGGCTTATAATATAAAAAAACAGCGCTTACACGACGCACTGAAGAAGACGGGTAGCGCGAGCAAAATCAGAGCGCTGATTACGCGAGTGCAGCATGCCGCTAATAATAATTTTGCTCGGAGTATTTGGGATAAAGGTAATTTGACGGTGCAACAACAAGAATTATGCCAAAAACTTTATGAGGTAGTGCACGCGCAGCAAGACCAAGAAACCTTACTGATAAGAGATTATAAGGTGCGAATTGAGAAAAAGAGCAATCTGGGTTCGATAACAGGTGAGAGAGAAAAAATTAAAGAAGATGATCGTCTATCAGATGAAAAAAAACAAGAGTTATTAGCGTGGGTAGAGCAAAGAGCAAAACCAGATGGGACCTGCGCGATGAGGTATTATGGTAAAGTGACATCGATCCCTCAAAAAAGAGCGCAAGAAAACGCAAGACGCATGGAGAATTATCGTAAACATCGGGGAATGTTGCAGGCAGTCCAAGCCAAGCGCGGTAAGCTAACACCCAAAGAAGCCGACATCTTAAGCAACCATCAACGCGCTAAAATGCGTGCGCGTTGTGCAGGGAGTGCGCGGACCCAAAAACACGGCATTATAAGAAAGAAATACGCTGAAAATCCAGAGCTGGTCGGATCCGATCGAGTCTTCCGATCGCAAGTCATTGCGATGCAATTATATTACGCCACAAATAGGATCGCAGCAGAGATTGTTCGGGCAAAATCCGAGCGGCGAGATCCGAAGATCGAAAGTTTTGATGGTTTAGGCGAGTTACTTCCTGGTGTCATGGACTCCATCAAAAATATCTTTAATAGAAGAAATGGTTCGGCGCTTCAGATACCGTCTAAAAAAATCAAAATAAAACTAGCAGTGCCTGTTGAGCCAGATTCTGTCAAGCAAGAGAATGAACTCAGGGAAGCGTATAGCCGTCTCAAGCAACACGCGTTGCTTTTTGATTTGAACAGCGAGGCCGAACAAGCACGGTTAGAAAAATTATTGCAATCCAGAGATCAAGATGAAAAGCTAACGTTAGTAACGAGCACCCCTTTAATGGGACAAGACTTATTTGTGATGGCCACGCCAAGTTTAGGGACAGGAATGGGGTTGTTTACGGCAAGTTTTATTTCGGCAGCGGATCCCATTGTTTTTTATGAAGGAGAGGTATTCGGGCCTTATGAGTCAGAAGCGCAGTTAGATAAGGCAGTTGCCACTCGGGAATTATCCTATGCCTTGCAGTATGAAGATGCTCAGGGTAAATGGTGGTTGGTTGATGCGCAGCATTTACGAGGAACAGCGGCGTTTTGTAATGATATTCCCGATGATTGTTGCGGTGCTCAGCTATACAATGTCCAAATCGAAATTATTGATGATAAACCGTGCTTGTGTGCTATAAGTGATATCCCTGCCGGATCACAGCTAATCTTGAGCTATAATCGGACTTACCAATTCAAACCCAATAGAGAAACAACCCGTGAAAAATCGGCGATGTATATTTTTGCAAATTTATATAATATGGGTATGGATCAGGATGTACCAATGACAGAAGAGGAGATGCAAGCGACTTTTCTGCTTCAGAACGTTAATATCCGATCCAAAGTGAGATTGCTCAATTTGGATTTATTATCGGTGTGTGAATTGATTTGGAATCGGGTTCCACCCTTGCAAAACATTGAGGAAAACATAGCCATGTTACCGGAATCGAGAAAACGCAAAACCTTAATAGAAAAGTTCGCAAGCGGATCTTCAGTGAAAAAACCAAAGAAGATCACACTGCCAGCGTCATATTTTATAATAACTCGTGCGGATGGCACCATCGTGCCATTAGTTTTTGACTCGATAGCGGATCAAAAGGCATTGGAAGCCTATGCTGGCTTTCGTTTTGATGGGCGTAATCAAAAAATAGCCGTCGTTTTTGCGCCACATCCCGCGCGTGTGCAAGCCTATGCTGAGGAATTCGCACGTGGTGCGAGCAGCAATAAAAAAGCAAAAAATGATGTTTATTTGAGTTGTTTTAGTAACCGTCCAATTGAAGCCAATCAAGTCATTGCTTTTTATCCAGAGTCAAGTCCCGATCTGAAAAAAACAGATGATGATTTATGGAGTGTTGAAATTGGCGGCGAGATTTTCGACTTTGCGATTCAGGGTACTTGTTTGCGGTTTATGCGGGGACTGCCCCTAAATAATCCTAAAACGAAGCCGCGGTTTTTTGCTAATGTTGCTAATGCTTATAGAGCGCATGAGCAAGGGCAACCCAAACAACTGGCAGTCGTTACGGTAAACGCAATCAAGCCGGGGGTGGAATTGGTTACTAAGGTAACAGGAGATTGTGGCGTTAATGCCGAGTTTATCGATTACAGTTTATCCGACATCTTAGATCATATTTTGGGGCTGGTTACCCAAAAATTAAATACCATTTTAAATAATCCGAGTGAAGGTGCTGCGGAGCAAGAGGTGGTTGCTGAAAGTATTGATGAAAAGCTTGCGTTAATAAGAGATTACACTAAACAATATAATCAAATCATCACCGGAGAGGATAAGCAAGACAGCGACTCGGCGCGTATTTCATTTGGACGCCGGGCCGCTGCTCAAAAGACACGACCCAAAGTCCAATCCGCAGCGGATATGGCAAGAGATATGATTCGAGTTGGCTCATTAGCTTCTGTCTTAAGAGATATATTGAAGGCTTCGCATACTTATCTTCGGGACCATCAACATTGCCGCCAAGACAATGTGCTGTTGCAACAAGATATCACCAAGCTTACCCAAGAGATTGATGGCTTGTCTAGTAAATGGCATGAGCTTAAACGAAAGTTTGATGATGTCGCCGATAAGGGTAGTGCGGGTGTCCTGTTACACAGTAAATATATATATGAATTCAATCCTGATCTTAAAAACCAAGCAACAGAGAAGGAAATGGTAGAAGACTACTTGATTGATCCAAACTATCACAACGAAGTTGCCGCATTGTCAGAAAATCTTAACTCGCTGCGGCAACGACCAGAATTTTTAGAACAAAAACCAGCTTCATCGGGTTTTTTTCCGGCTTCTTTTAAACAAGATGACTATATTATAACGGCTGAGAAAGTATTAAAAGCTATTACCAAAACCAAACCGGCGGATAAAGCACAAAGCAATCATCACTGACGCAATGAAAAAGCGTAAGCTTCCGGCGGTACTTAAATGCAAATCCACGCTCCGTGCCGGATTGTGCTTTTAATTCGAGTTACCCAGATTTTTTGAGCAATTCCAGCTGAGCATTAATCGGCGGACGTTTTTTTGATGGGGCGGGTTGGTAAGTGCCATCCGATTGCAAGATCCAGCTGGAACAGTTATCGGTGAGATAAAGGAGTAGCTCCTCTTGCTTGATCCGTTCGGCTAATTTTTTATCTAAAATCGGGAAACACGCTTCAACACGATGATGTAAGTTGCGTTCCATGCAGTCAGCACTGGCACAATAAATTTTTTCTTGTCCATCATTATAGAAATAATAGATTCTGGCATGTTCTAGAAATCTGCCAACAATCGAGCGGACCGTGATATTTTCAGAGATACCGGGAACACCAGGTCTAAGGCAACAAATCCCACGAACAATCAAATCAATTTTAACACCGGCCATGGCGGCTTCGTAAAGGGATCGAATGATGTTTTTGTCTGTTAAGCCATTAATTTTAATTATAATTCTGGATTTTTTTCCGTGCGCGGCATGATGCGCTTCTTGTTCAATTTGGCTGAGTAAAAAGGTAAACAACGTGAAAGGAGACATGAGCAGTTTTTTTAGTTTTATGAGCTTGCATAACCCCGTTAACTGTTGGAAGACACTTTGTACATCATTAGTGAGGTCTTTGTCGTAAGTCAAGAGTCCAAGATCAGCATATAATTTTGCTTTGCCGGCATGATAATTTCCAGTGCTTAAATGGGCGAAATGTTCGAGCTCATTCTCTCTCTCTCTAACGATTAAGGTCATTTTTGCATGCGTCTTATAACCAATAACGCCATAAACGACTAAGGCGCCGGCATCGTGTAAGCGATTGGCTAACTCAATATTATCCGCTTCATCAAATCGTGCACGTAACTCAATAACAGCGGTTATCTCTTTTCCTGCGCGTGCCGCTTCCACTAAGGCTTTGACCATTGGGGAGTTGGCACCGGTGCGATATAAAATGGTTTTAATGGCTAAGACATGGGGATCCATGGTGGCTTGTTGTATCAAATCAATCACTGGCACAAACGATTCGTAAGGGTGGCTCAATAAAATATCGTGATGCCGAATGGCATCAAACATCGATTTAAATTTCTCCAGCCGATGAGGAATGGTAGGAGAAAATACCGGAAACTTGAGCTCTGGCCTATCGATATCATTCAGCAGTCGATGAAAACGACTTAAATTCACTGGACCATCAACCAAATACAGATCTCTTTCATTTAAGTCATGATGTTCCAGTAAGTATTTTGCCATTGCAACTGGGCAGTCGGCCGCAACTTCCAAGCGAACGGCATGACCAAATCGTTGTTGGAATAATTCGCTTTTTAATGCGTTCGGTAAATCTTTAACAGTTTCTTCTTCTAAGAGAAAGTCGGCGTTTCGCGTTAAGCGAAAATGGTAACAACCATTGATTTGTAAGCCTGGGAATAATTCTTTGACATGGACTTGGATGATTTCGTGCAAATAGATATAGTCATAGTCGAATTGTCGTAATTCTTTAGGAAGTAGATTTAATCGCGGAAGTGTGCGCGGTGCGTGAATAATAGCATAATCACAATTGCGCCCAAAAGCATCTTGACCACTTAATGAAACCATGAAGTTCAAACTTTTGTTGACCAGTTTCGGCAGTGGGTGTGCAATATCTAAAGCGACTGGACTCAGCAAGGGCAGGACATGCTCACGAAAATATTTTTTTGCCCAAGCCGTTTGCTGATCGGTCCATTGCTTTTGTGGGATAAAGTGGATCCCTTGTTGTTCAAGCTCAGGGAGTAGCGACTCATTTAAAATAGTATACTGTTTGTTGATGAGTTGATGGGAGAAGTCGCTAATTTGCTGTAACAATTCTTCTGAAGATAAACTGTCTGGTCCTGGGTGGAAAGAGCCGATAGTTGCGTGTCGTCTTAAATTCGATACTCTCACCTCGAAAAATTCGTCTAAATTCATACTGCAAATGAGTAAGTAATTTAAGCGCTCAAGCAATGGGTATTGTGGATTTTGCGCAAGCGACAGTACCCGCTCATTAAAACGCAATAAGCTTATCTCACGATTGAGATAGAATTTGGGTTGCTTGAGATCTTCCTTTTCCATTATATAAATTTAGCACAATTAGGCCTTATGCTAAACGCATTATGCTTTATTTTGAATCAAAACAGCAGCATCTTTTGCACAATAGGTCAATATGGCATCAGCGCCGGCTCTTTTAAATGCAATCAGGGTTTCAGCGAGAACCGCATCGTAGTTCAGATATCCCGCTTGGCAGGCGGCTTTTAGCATGCTGAATTCACCGCTGGTATGATAAACAAAAGTTGGCATTTGGAAAGTTTCTTTAACGCGGGCTAAGACATCAAGATACGGCAAGCCTGGTTTGATCATAACCACATCAGCGCCCTCTTGAATATCGAGCGCGATTTCATGCAGGGCTTCTTGCACATTGGCAGGATCCATTTGATAGGTGAATTTATTGGCTGTTCCCAATAACGCTTTGGAACCCACTGCATCACGAAAAGGCCCATAAAAATTTGAAGCGTATTTTGCTGAGTAGGCCAGTATCTTGGTAAGTGGGTAGCCATTGGATTCTAAGTGTTGACGGATTGCTTGAATTCGTCCATCCATAAAATCGGAGGGTGCCACAAAGTCTGTTCCTGCTTCAGCCAGTGATAAAGCTTGTTTGCAAAGAACCGCAACCGTTTCATCATTAAGAATATAACCGCTGTCATCGATTAAGCCGTCTTGGCCATGACTGGTGTAAGGATCGAGTGCCACATCACTGATAATACCGAGTTGTGGCACCGTGTGTTTGACAGCTCGGATAGCGCGCTGGATTAATCCTTGCGGGTTATAGGCTTCTTCACCATTGGGTGATTTTAAGGAATGATCGATTGCGGGGAAAAGCGCAATGGCTGGGATCCCCAGCTTGGCGACTGCTTGTGCTTCTTCAATTAAGAGATCAATGCTCATTCGCTCAATTCCGGGCATCGAAGCAATTGGTTCACGACGATTTTCGCCTGCAAGAATGAATAAGGGATAAATTAAATCGGCAGGGGATAGGGTCGTTTCACGGACTAATTTGCGTGAAAAATCATGAGCTCGTAAGCGACGCAGTCGAGTATGGGGAAATGTTCGGTTGAATGGCATTTTTGATTTCCTTACAAGGTTAGGGCCTGGTTACAATTACTTTTTTGGCTGCACATGTAAATCGGCCCTAATATTTTCATGATACACAAATTATTTTGCCATTATCTATGCGCGACAGGCTAAATGCAAATAGAAGCTTTTAAGAGTCAGAATTAATTTGAAGTTTGTCATATGGCAGTAAGACTTCGAAAGCGGATTGATATCCGATATCGTAGAGCTGATTAAGCTCCCCTAAGTTGGTAAATGCAAAACGACTGACATTAGGGATAATTAAAATATCAGCTAATTGCCGATTGGCGATGGTTTTGGCTTCCGATCCTATCATGACGGAGCGTAGCAACACCTCAAATATTTTGGGATAACGGTAATTTTTCCCCTTTAAGTTGAGAAAAATCATGAGGGATTCGGCTAAGCTGAGATCGCAAGGTAAATCATATTTAGTTGTGTTGGGCTCAATATTTGAAATATCAACCGCGATAATTTTGCTGCCAGGTAATAAGCGCTTGCGCATTAAGTCAGTGGGCAAGTTGTTGAGCAGAGCGGCATCCATACAAATTGCACCATCAAGCATAACCGGCCCAAATAATCCCGGGATTGCCATCCCTGCGCGCACGGGTGGCCACAAGTCTCCATGGGTTCGTTCGTCTAAGCAGTGCATACTTAGATTGGTTGAAATGGCAAAGAGAGGGATAGCCAAGTCTTCAATTTTTTTATTATTTAGCAGTTGCTTGAGGCTATGCGTTTGCGGTTTATGATTAAACAGTGCGTTAATTGGGAAGGTTAATTTTTTCCAACTAAAGAGTTTCTTGCTGCCTTCTATCATTTTGCTAACCAGTGCCAAGGTCTCATCCGGTGAGCGTGTGGTAGCATAGACCGCAGCCATGAGTAGCCCCACGCTGCTGCCAGCAATAAAATCGATGGGGATATTGAGATCATGCATCGCCTTTAGTGCCCCAATGTGAGCCCAGCCACGGGTGGCGCCGCCACTTAATACCACGGCAACGCTATTGCCCGTGATGTGTCTTGCTAGACGAGAGCAATCTTTATGATCACGCTCTGTGACTAATAAGTGATGAACATAAAAAAAAGGAAACTGTTTAAACCACAGGTGGGCATTGGTGATATAAGGGATGGGATCGGTATGCAGCATAACGAGCGAGAAGTGGGTTTCTTGCAACTTGAGAGATTGCAGCAAATGTAACAAGGCGAGGTTTTGGTTTGAAAGGTGATAATGATGGGAAGTAACGATATAGATATGATTAACGAGTCCGATTAATGTTTTTAATAAATGAAGCTGATGGCTCGGAAGATGATAAACATTTAATGCGCCCTCAACCGTGTTCTTGGCAAGCCATTCTGGGGCGTGGGAGGCGGTGAGTGCGGTATTTTCTTCAGGAAAAGCAACAGGCCAATAGTGGCAATTTTGATAGGTGGATAATAAAGATTTAAGGATCTCACTAAAAGATTTATGTACGGGATGTTGGTCTAAGGTGATGAGTAGTACATGCGAGCAATAAGCTTGCGTAGACCACATATCAATGACGCGGTGAAAGCGTGATATGATAAGCGACGTGATGGCTTGCTGACACGTAGGGTTATTTATCAGGATCGGTTTGATGGCGTCATAACCAATTTTTAAGAGCTTACACTTTTCTAAGGCACAGATGTTTAAGGAGCGGTTATTCTCATCCCATAAACCCAGCTCCCCGATAACGTCGCCTGGTTGTAGATTAGCGATTTGTTTTACTTGTTGTGAAATAAGCAAAAAACCAGAGAGTTTTCCCTCAAGAACAAAATATAAGGAGTCTGAGAGATCGCCACGGTTAAATAGGGTCTGATCTTTTTTTAAGGAGATATTTTGAGCGGTTTTGTTTAGATGGGCGCGCTCTTCAGCGGTTAACGAAGCGATAATGGGGTCGTTTTCGATTGCTGCAAACTTATCTTTTATCATGGGTTATTGTAACAATTTTCGCTGCTATTAATCTAGGGCGTGTCGTCAATTAACTCGTGCAAATATTCAACATATGTAGGGTGTATTAGGCGCGTAAGCGCCGTAATACACCGTACACCCTACTGTTGTCTTTTGCTGTTACACCTACATGACCAGCTCGTCCCGGTA
>CAYGNG010000046.1:0-15989 GCA_964351225.1 uncultured Gammaproteobacteria bacterium | reverse complement strand
CGCGATTTTAAGCAATGATTTTTATTCCCTGTCATTCATTGGGCTTAAACTGAAATGAGACCCCTAATCATACCTATAAAATGTAGCAAACTATTATCTACAATTGTGCTGCAGCGGGTATGGTACGAAAAATAGGGGCTCAGAAGTTCACCGAGAATTGCTGAGGGTCTGTTTACAATTGCTTTTCCGGAGCGAAAATGTCGATAATTTGCAGCCCCAAAAAGTAATTGTAAACAGACCCCCTAAATAGTTACCGAACTTACAGGATAGTGCATTGATGACAGCCTGGCGCGTTTTTCTGCTCCGATTGCTGATGACCCGCTGGCTGTTGCGATGGCACCGCACGCTCCTCTGGCGGGAATAATCCGCTCGAAAGCGCAGTGGGACGCACCGCGCGCGCTAAGGGAGCCAAACAATATGTTTTGATCAGTTGCGCTACCTCCCTATTGTCTTCAGGGTAAAAACCAAACCGGTTAAGCAATTGCCCTATAAGCATTCGCTGTTCACCCTGACCAGAGCGCTGCGTCAATACCAATGCCGTAATGCCGGCAAATAAAAACATGGTAGAATAGCCACCACGTGCTCCGATAACCGCAGGGTTTTCTATGATTGCAATGAGTCGATCATAAACCACTTGTGGTTCAGTAACGCCAACCGCAACAAAAAACGACTCACTCGTGTTATCATTGAGATGTAACACAAACCAAACCCCGTGGCCTTGGCCGTCAACCGGCTGGCGCAGAAAGGATTGTAGTTTGAGTTTTTGCGCTGAAAATTCTGATTTTTCTTCTGCTGCAAGAGCCAAACCGGTAGTAACAACGGGGTTTGTTGATGACTTCGAAGCGGCGGAATTGGCTTCATAAGCAATATAGCGCTTGATTGCGGGCAAAAATTCTTTTGGCACCCACCCTTCATCCACATAACGCCTTTGCAAGTGAAAATACTTCAGAGCAGCTATTAATTTTTCATAATCGCTTTCTTGTAAATTACTACCTTCCTGACCCTCGCCTGCACTTTTTTGCGTTAACGCTGTGATTTGCCGATAGCGCCAAGTTTCCTCATCCTCCCATTCTCTGGTCACGACACTTTGCGTTTCCATCGCGCGCGATTGCGCTTCGATCTGAGCAATGCCCTTTGTAACGCCATCTTGGTGCACTGAATACAGCATATCTTGGTATCCTCTCTGTTAATATTATCACATCACCAGGCAACACGATTTTGGTTTGTTCTCTTCTTTTTTTTCCGGCGCTACCACTTCTGCCCTGGGCAGCGGAACAACATCAAAATAATAGGGCTGACCATCATCATCTCCCAGCGGCGCGCTGCTCGCAATGACCGGTGGTATTGGTGGTGGTTGCTGCCGACGAGGACTTTGGAAAAAGCGGCTGCCGCTGAGCGCGCTGGTTTGGTTTTTATTTAGCAGCCCTTCGTGAGAATGCCCCGTTTTTTGTTCCAGCTCGTCCTCAAAAAATTGGTGTTCGTCCGCGGGGGCTGGCAAATCAGCATACAAGGTAGCAGATAAGCGATTAAAAGCGTCGAGATAAGGTTTTTCCGCTTTTTCAGTCGTCAGTCCATGCTTGGTAAATACCTTTTCCAAAAATGCTTTTTTATAAGGATTTTGCGATTCATCCATCACCGCACACGCGTGTGTGAACGCTGAAAGAATAACACGACTATTGTCAGGCGTCGTAGGAAAATCGTGCGGGAGCCGCGCACTTAACTGCGTAAGGGATTGATTCCCTAAAAAAGATACGGAGTGTCTGGAATACGCCGCATCTTTCTCATCATGACTTAGCACTAAATCAAACACAAACCAAACGGCGCCGTTTTGCGCACTACTGGAAGACAGCGAGCATTCAACATCTGATTGACTTGTCTGGGAAGGTGCGATTGCTTGATTATTATTCCCGCGATTTAATAAGTAGAGTAAATTATTCTCTGCATTGTTGGTTTGTGTGTTGTAAGTAAGCTGGATCTTGGTTTGCGAGTCAATATAAAGCGCATCATCGTCTTGTACATCGATGCTTTCTTCCTCCAGATCGCGCTGCACCGCAGAGGGCGCTGTTTCTAGGAAATTTTTTTGTCGATCAAAACACACGATTGCCTTTGCCATCTTCCGATAATCATCCGCACACAGCTGGATTGCGTTTTGAGTTAAGCAGTCACGGTAAGCCGCTACCACAGCAGACTGCCATGCAAATACATCATAGCACCAGGCGTTGCGATCCACGTTTTCCGCGCTAAGTTTTTCAGAAAGGGTCTTCACAGCCTGCATTACCGCCGCAACATCTTTCAACCCGGCATCACCGAGCACCACTGTCTCACTTTGCGGCGAAAGGGAATCATCTGACCCTGCCATTGGACTCGGAATATAGCGAATCGTTATTTTATTCTCGCTTGCCACCACAGTAACTGCTTGTTCGTTTTGTTCGTTGTTCATCTGAAACACTTTATGATCTCCTCATTTTTGTTTTTTTTGTTATCAAGGACATTCTGGGTTGCAATTTATACAGCATAATTTGAGCAAAAGCAATCCGTTTTTAACTGCTCTTTGGTTTTTTTATTTTCGCTTATTGCAGGACAATGGTACTCTGCGCTTGGATTTGGATTATGATTGTCACAAATGGCAGGAGTGTCATGTCTATCCCTTTTGTAAAAATGCACGCGCTTGGCAATGACTTTATGGTTATAGAGTCAATGACTTCCGCTATTGCACCCAATCCCGCACAGATAAGGCAATGGGGTGATAGGCACGCTGGGGTCGGTTTTGATCAACTTTTATTATTAGAGCCCGCAACCAGCCCTGAGGCTGACTTTAACTACCGAATTTTCAATGCCGATGGCAATGAGGTTGAGCAATGCGGTAATGGCGCACGCGCCATGGCTCTGTTCATCAAACAACAAGGCCTTGCGAATAAACCTCGATTGCGCTTAGCGACCTTACGCGGCATCATTGAAACGGAATTGTGTGCCGACAATCACGTGCTTGTCCATATGGGCGTGCCTAAAGTTGCACCGACCAAAACCATTCAACTCAATGACACCCAGACGATTACCGGCATTCCGGTTGACATGGGGAACCCACATTTCGTGCTGCTCGTGGACAACTATGAAACAGCCTCGGTTGCGGCCATTGGTTTTGCGCTCAATCACCATCCGGATTTTCCGCAAGGCGTAAATGTTGGTTTTTTACAAATCCTCGATGAGCACCACGCCAAACTCCGCGTTTATGAAAGAGGAGTAGGGGAAACACGGGCTTGTGGCAGTGGCGCCTGCGCCGCGATGGCTGCTGGCTGTTTTTTGCAAAAACTCGCTTCATCCGCGTTAATTGCTCTCTCAGGTGGCAATTTACAGCTTTCTTGGCCAAGTAAAGCCGAACCCCTCACCATGAAAGGGCCGGCAACATTTGTATTTACCGGCAAGATAGGATTATGATCGTACCATGAATATCATCATCCTTGGGGCTGGCCAAGTAGGGGCCACTCTCGCAGAGAACTTGGTTCATGAAAACAACGATGTCACCGTCATCGATACCAACGCTGCCAGGCTCCTCAAATTACAAAATCGTTTGGATATCCGCACGATACGTGGCTTTGCCGCGCACCCCAATATATTAGCCAGTGCCAATGCCAACAACGCCGACATGATCATCGCGGTAACCGATAACGATGAAACCAATATCGTCGCTTGCCAAGTCGCGTATCACGTCTTTCACACCCCAACTAAAATCGCCCGAATTCGCTCAAAATCCTATCAACGCTATCCGGAGTTGTTCGAGCAAGGCATTTTTCCGATTGATTTGTCGATACACCCTGAACTGTTAATCACGCAAATGATTTCCGGCTTATTACAACACCCTGGTGCGTTACAAGTGATTGACTTTGCTCAGGGTCGTATTCAGTTGGTCGCCGTCACGGTGGATTTGGGCGGTTCGTTTATTGGCAAATCTTTAAAAGAAATTCACAATGCCATCCCAGAAATCAGTCTGCGCATCGCAGCCATTTACCGCCGAAATCACTCCTTACCATTTAATCAAAATACCATCATTGAAGTTGGCGATGAAATATTTTTCATTTCAGAAAAACCGCAAATTAAAACCATCATCGCGGGCATGCGCCGGCAAGATGCACCTTATAAAAAATTAGTCATCGCCGGCGGCGGCAATATTGGCTTCCACTTGGCCAGCGTTTTGGAAAAACAGTACCAAATCTGCGTCATAGAAAGTAACCGTCAAAAATGTGAAGAAATCTCTGAAAAACTGCAATCGGCCATCGTGTTGCTCGGTGACGCGTGCGACAGTCAGTTATTAATCGATGAAAATATCGAGAATGCCGATGTCTTTTGCGCATTAACTAATGATGATGAAGCGAATATCATGTCTTCACTCCAAGCAAAACGCTTAGGCACTCGCAAAGCCATTGCGCTCACTACGCGCACTGCATATGTTGAAATGATTGAAGGTGGTCAAATCGATGTTGCCATCTCCCCACAGCTCATCACCATCGGCAGCATCTTAACTTATTTGCGACGAGGAGATACCGTCAGTGTCCATTCGCTGCGTCGTGGCGCTGCCGAAGTCATCGAAGTCATCGCGCATGGTGATAAAAGTAACTCTCGTGTTATTGACCGACCTATCTCGGAAATAAAATGGCCACGAGGCGTTAGCTTCGGCGCCATTATTCGCAACAACAATTTAATAACCAATGATAAAACCTGTATCGAGTCTGAGGATCATGTCATTTTATTTTTAATGGACAAATCGCAGATCAAAGATATTGAGCGTTTATTTCAAGTAGGGTTTAGTTATTTTTAGCTATGCACTTTAAAACGATCTTAAAAATAATTGGGGTCTTGCTGATGTTATTCAGCTTCACCATGATCCCCCCCATCGTGGTGAACGTAATATATAACGATGGATCTTTCATGCCTTTTATTTATGCCTTTAATTTGACTTTTGGCGTCGGCCTGTTTTTATGGTTACCCTTCCATCGAGAAAAACAAGAATTAAAAACCCGAGATGGGTTTTTGGTCGTTGTGCTCTTCTGGACGGTATTAAGTTTCTTTGCCGCATTACCCTTAATGATGGCCCAACACCCCCATCTGTCGTTTACGAATGCCATGTTTGAGTCCGTTTCTGGTTTTACCACAACCGGAGCCAGCGTATTAGAACATCGCGATAATCTGCCGCACGATATTCGTTACTATCGACAACAGTTACAATTTTTTGGCGGCATGGGTATCGTAGTCTTAGCCGTTGCCATCCTTCCGATGTTAGGTGTCGGCGGCATGCAGCTATTCCGGGCAGAATCCCCTGGGCCGGTTAAAGATTCCAAACTCACCCCCAGAATTACCCAAACCGCTAAAGCGCTCTGGTTTTTGTATTTGGGTTTAAATTTGATTTGCGGCCTTGCTTACTGGATTGCGGGCATGAGTCCGTTTGATGCGTTGGGCGAAGCATTTGGTACCGTTTCCACCGGTGGCTTTTCCGTACACGATGACAGCTTTGCCTATTACAATAATGACCGCATTGAATTAATTGCTATCTTTTTCATGATCCTGGGGGGCACCAATTTTTCGCTGCACTTTTTGGCATTACGACAGCGGAGCTTAAAATGTTATTTACAAGACTCCGAATTCAAAGGGTATCTTTTAATTTTATTTCTTGCTATCGCCTTTACCATTTTTGTTTTATTCCTGCATCAATATTTTCCCTTGTCTAAAAATATTGTTAAAAGTACTTTTAATGTCGTCTCAATGCTCACAACCACCGGCTTTACTTCTTCCGCTTTCGATCAGTGGCCTACTTTCATACCAGTAATGATGGTGCTATGCGGCTTAATTGGCGGTTGCGCGGCATCAACCAGCGGTGGCATGAAAGTGATCCGCTTGTTATTGCTTTATAAGCAAACGCAGCGAGAAGCGCTGCGGTTAATTCATCCTAACATCATTATCCCCATCAAGTTTGGTAAAGTGATTTTACCGGAATACGTCATTCAATCGATGTGGGGCTTTATTTCCGCTTACATCGGTCTCTATCTCATCTTATTATTATTGCTATTGGCCACAAATTTGGATTTGACCACGGCTTTTAGCGCCTTAGCTGCAGCACTGGCCAACTCTGGGGCTGCCCTTGGCAAAGTCGCGAGTTCATTTGATCCTTTATCCAACGAAGCCAAATGGATTTTGATCGTCGCCATGCTTGCTGGCCGGTTAGAAGTCTTTTCTTTGCTAGTTCTTTTCATCCCCGCTTTCTGGGAACGCTAATCCGATACGCAATAACCATACCAAGGCATATCTTTTTTTTCCTATCTATCCCTGCGCGCCGATCCTAAAGAAATTTCTTGCGCGGTCGATTTCTAAGACAACGCTCATCAATAAAAATGAGCGATCTGCTACATGGGGTAGCAATGGATTTAGAAGGAGACAAACAATGAATTTTCGTGAAAATATCACTTTATATCTCGTTGCCGCAGCGCTTATTACACCGATTACCGCCAGCGCCGGGATCCGCACAGTCAGAGACAACTGGGACAACGCCAAACCAGATTATCGCCAAGTGCGGGACGCGGTTGCACCAGAGTCTACCTCGTATTCCGCACCGTATTATCACTATGATAATAAGGCTGAAAAAATCAAGAAAACTCAAGAGCAACGCAAAATTGCACTCAGCTTTCCTTCGTCTCGAGAAAGTACCGGCAAACGAACCTTTGTTTTTGATCCAACCCAAGGCGGCTGGGCCGCTTATGATGAAAGCGGTTCATTAGTGCGAACCGGGATTGCTTCTGGCGGATCCAGCTGGTGCTCTGACGTCGGTCGCTCTTGTCGTACTAAAGTCGGATCATTCTCCGTTTATCGCAAAGGGGGCTCAGGGTGTAAATCGAACAAATTCCCCATTCGGCGAAGCGGAATTAACGGTGGGGCTCCCATGCCGCATTGTATGTTTTTCCATGGGGGGTTCGCGGTGCACGGCTCATATGACGTGCCAAACTATAACGCAAGCCACGGTTGTATCCGGGTATTACCCACCGATGCAGAGTGGTTGAATAATGACTTTTTGCATGTCGGCTCACCAGTCATCGTGCAACCCTACAGCACCTAATTGATGCGCTGTTGTTTCCTTCAGACAAGCCGCGTAGTCCTTCGCGGCTTGTTTTTAGGGCCTGTTAACAACATTAGCAATCGTCGCTTTCGCTAAAGGAACAAATGTCCGATAAAAACTGATAAACAAATATAAGAACACATAAGACAGAGAGAGCATTGAACAAAGTAAATTTCCTGTCGGATAAAAATACAACATGCCTGCGGTAGCGAGCCACCAAATAATGGTACCAACCAACATGGCTTGTTTGAAATATGGATTATCACTCACAAAATCCAGCCGAGAAGGGTAAACGTATTTAATCGGAACGAAGACCATAACCACTAACCCTACGGTGATGTAAAAATTAAACGTCATGCTCACATTCCAGTAATACAAATACAAAATCAAAATATTCCAATAACTGGGAAAACCTTTAAAAAAATGATCCTGGGTCTTCGCATCGGACTGGCAAAATTGAAAAGCCGACGCTAATAAAATAATGATAGCAAGCGGGCAACGCCAAAAAGCAACAAATAACGGGCCCAATAACACAAAAACCGCCGGCACCATAACATAATTTAGATAATCCACGATGTTGTCGAGCAGGGCACCATCAAACGCAGGAACAACTTGTTTGACTTGAACTAATCTTGCCAATGAACCATCCACCCCATCTACCACAATGGCAAGCATGGCCAACCAAAACATCGATATGAAATGATGATCAATAATCGCCTTAATCGAAAACAACCCGATAATTGCTCCGCTGGCTGTAAAAAGATGTACCATCCACGCCAGCGCCTTTCGCAAAATTTTATGCTGCGTAACCATAACTTGATTTTTTAACCTAAACAGGTTTTATTGTATCGCAATCGCAACCAACATCATACCGACAGGCCCTCAGCGAGCTCAATTAAAATTGTCTTTATTCACCGCCAACATTCGCGCCGCTTGCCGAGAAACCAGCTTGGCGTCAACCAAACCTTTCAGAGACTGATCCATCGTTATCATGCCCGCTTGGGCGCCGGTTTGAATCGCTGAATACATTTGAGCAACCTTATCTTCTCGAATTAAATTTCGAATAGCGCCATTGCAGATCATAATTTCATGAGCTGCCGCACGACCACCTTCTATTTTTTTCAATAACGCCTGCGTCACGACTGCTTGAAGCGATTCAGACAGCATGGTTCGGATCATCGCCTTTTCTTCTGCAGGGAAGACATCCACTATCCGGTTAATGGTTTTCGCCGCTGAACTGGTATGCACTGTCCCAAAAACTAAGTGCCCGGTTTCTGCAGCGGTCAGTGCTAAACTTATCGTCTCCGTATCACGCATCTCACCAATAAGAATAACATCGGGATCTTCCCGTAAGGCAGCGCGCAACGCATTCGAGAAACTGTGGGTATCTCGATGCACTTCCCGCTGGTTAAACAAACATTTTTGACTTTCATGAACAAACTCAATCGGATCTTCAATTGTCAGAACGTGTTCATAGCGGGATTGATTGATGTGATTGAGCATCGCCGCCAACGTAGTACTTTTCCCAGAACCCGTAGGGCCTGTAACCAAAACCAACCCTCGAGGGTATTCACAAATTTTCTTAAAAATCTCCGGCGCACGAACTTGCTCTAAGGTTAAAACCTCAGAAGGAATCGTACGAAACACCGCGGCAGCGCCTCTATCTTGCACAAAAGCATTCACCCGAAAACGCGCTAATTTCGGAACGTTAAACGAAAAGTCTGCCTCAAGATTTTCTTCATAGTCTTTTAGTTGTTTATCATTCATAATTTCGTAAATTAAGCCTTGAACTTGCTTATTATCCATAGGAGGAAGATTAATGCGCCGCATTTCACCATCAACCCGAATGATTGGTGGCAACCCTGCCGATAAATGCAAATCTGAGGATCCATTTTTTACACCGAATGCCAATAATTCTGTAATATCCATTATTCGAGCTCCCTGCAGCCAAGTATCATGCCAACAATTACACAAAACATAAGCAATATCCTTGCCAAAATTCATGCGGCGGAAGTGTTAAACCAACGAGAGCACGGCTCTACCCAACTCTTGGTGGTCACCAAACAGCAAACACTGGAAAATATCTTGATCGTGCTTAATCAAGGCTACCACCGCTTTGGCGAAAGTTTTGTTCAAGAGGCCTTGGTTAAAATACAAGCCTTACAACACCACGCCATCGAGTGGCACTTCATCGGTAATCTGCAAGCCAATAAAACCAAACCCGTCGCCACCCATTTTGCTTGGTGCCACAGTCTCGACAAGATAAAAAATGCCAAGCGATTAAATGATCAGCGGCCAAAAAATTTGCCGCCATTAAATGTGTGTATTCAAGTCAATATTGATGAAGAACCGGCTAAAAGCGGTATCGCGGCAACTGACGTGGTCGCTTTTGCAGAGTCCATACTAACATTCCCCAAGCTCAAACTCCGGGGGCTGATGGCTATACCCAAACCAACCCCTTCTTTTGAAAGTAAGCGCAAACCTTTTCATAAATTACATCAGGTGTATGAAAAACTATTAACGAATGGCTTTGAATTAGATACATTATCGATGGGCATGTCGCAAGACTTCGAAGCGGCAATTGCCGAAGGCAGCACCTTGCTGCGATTAGGGAAGGGTATTTTTAAAGCATGACAAATTATATCGGCATCATCGGCGCAGGCAATATCGCTCACTGCCTAATCAACGGATTATTCAATACCCCCGATCGGGATCTCAAAATAATCGTGAGCAATCCACAACAAGAAGCCCTGGATAACCTTAAAAAAAACTTTTGCAACATTGCCGTCACCACCGATAATTGCGCGGTGGTTAACACCGTTGATGTCGTTATTTTAGCTGTGAAGCCGCCTATTGTTTCTCTGGTCGCCAAAGAAGTCGCAACCATCGCGCAACAAAAAAAACCTTTATTCCTTTCGGTTGCCGCCGGGATCCCAACTGCCGCCATTGCGTCTTGGCTTGGTTATCCAGCCGCCATTGTTCGCTGCATGCCCAACACCGCGGCATTCGTTCAAGCGTCGGCTTCTGGTTTATATGCCAATAATCACGTCTCCTCTTCGCAAAAAACCAGCACTGAGGAAATCATCGCTGCCCTTGGGCGCGGTTTTTGGGTGGATGATGAGCAACTCATCGATGCCATCACGGCAATCTCCGGTAGTGGCCCTGCTTATTTTTTCTTACTGATGGAAGCCATCGAAAACGCTGCGCTATCTTTAGGGCTCGATAAAAATTTAGCACAACAGTTGATTGCGCAAACGGCTGTTGGCGCTGCCAGCCTGGCTTCATCGAGTTCTTTTACGTCCAAACAATTACGAGAGCACGTGACTTCCCCCGGGGGAACAACAGAAGCGGCTCTAACTGTTTTTCACGCACATGATTTTTATCAGACGGTAACGGCTGCCATTACGGCAGCAAAAAATAAAGCGACCGAAATAGCACTTTCTGCCATGGAGATAACCTAATGCCATATCCTATCCAAAAAGCGTTGATCCTTATCGTAACCAGTGTTTTTTACTGCTGTAACGCAATACTGGTACTAAGAATACTGCTGGAACTTATTAAAGTTCGGTATTATAACCCGATGGTGCAATCTGTGATAAAAATTTCCGAACCCGGCTTGCGACCGCTACGAAAAATACTCCCTCGTATAAAAACCATCGACACCGCTGCTTTACTCGTGCTTATTCTCTTCACTTTTCTTAAATTGGAAATACTTTTTATGATTCAATCCGGCGATTTTCCAAGTATTATTGCCATATTGATTTTAATTATTCCTGATGTTATTAACTTAGTCATCGACATCTTTTTTTGGGCCATCCTCATTGGTGTTTTCATCAGCTGGGTTCCCCAGCTGATGCACTCTCCCATTGCCGAGCTTCTGGAAAGTTTGGCATCGCCCATCATGCACCCCATTCGAAAAATCATCCCGAATGCAGGAGGTTTTGATATCTCCCCCCTGTTTGCCATATTAATGCTGAAACTAACCAGCGTATTACTGGTGGAACCATTAATGTCTTTTGCTTATGCTCAATTTTAGCTAAGAAAAATGGGTTGCTTTTATGGTTTTGTCGCCGGGCAAGGCAAAACCTTGGCCTTTCGCGCTTACGGTTTTGGGTGAATCGTTACGTAAGCTTGGTAAGTTTGAACCGGCCAGTTTATTGCGCGGTACCGCCGGAAGCTTACATCGTGACTTAATTTTTAAAGATTTTTGGTGCATTCGGGCTTTCCTCCTCGTCACCACTTCGCGGCGTATTGTGCTCGGTCTTGATAAACGATAAATGGTAGAGCGCTAACGATGAACGCAGAAAGCGGGGATGCCCAGCGGTAACTTTCATTATCCGCCTATTTGGATATTGCCCCTCTCCCGGTATGGCAGACCCCAAGCATAATGGTGGCATCCCTGCCAAATCACTCAGGATCTGGGTGTGGGGAGAGTCGCCACTGAGCGATGACCCCGCCTCGCTCTGAGGAGAATGGGTCTGTTTAGACTCTGCGGCTAACGCGACCGTGTTGGGAGAGCTTGGATAAGATTTCGATTTGGATGATCCACTTCCGGCCGTTCGGCTGCTATCACGCGGCATACTATGGGACCGAATTCCTGAATTAGCCAATGACCGATTGCTCAGCAATGCCGATGTGAGTTTTGGTGACTCGTCAGAAAAAAGAGTTAATAAGGTTACTTGATGCGAAGCGCTTGCCTCTTGAGTCGTTTGCTGCTTAATGGTTTCCAAATCTGTCACCAGGCGATGATAATGTTTGGTCAAAACACGCTCCAACGCATGGCCGCAATTTTTCAAATTAAAATCCTTGATGGCTTGCTCTGCCAGCTGAAGCCATTGTCTAATCCGGTTATCTAAAATACGATTTGGATCGCTGGCATCTTTGCAATCAAACAACGTTTTTACCAATTGCGCCAGGTATTGTGCTATTTGCCATCTATATAAAATGCTATGCGTCAATACGGCACATTTGTGCAATTGAACCACCATACTGGCGACATCATCGTGTGAGGCATCACAAAAAGCCATAAGCTCCTGTTGATCGGCATCGAACGCTTCTTCAAGCTTGTGAAAAAAATTCATTCTGTTGCTGACTAACTCCGCCATGTAAAAATGAAAAATCGGGTCATAGGTGTAATCACGCTCTGCCCTTAAGTTTTTTTTGTCATCCCCAAAAAACCGTTTAATCAGACCGCCATAAATATTTTCTTCTCCCATCGTTTTTCCCTGTAACCGGAAAGAAAATACGGCTATTAATGGACTGTTTTCCTCAAATGAAATGCGATCTATCGGCCACGTAATCGCTTCCATGTTGGGTATGTAAAATTGACTATCCTCCCAGAGTTCGGGTGGTGTAAAAAGACCACTGCGGTACATCATATCCAATACCCCAGCATACCGCTGAAGGTCTCGATCCATTCTGTCAAACGGAATCGGGTTTAAATCCTCTCCTAAAAAGAAAAAATCGAAAAGCCCCCCCACCCGGATGGGAAGGCCCGCGACGGTTGGATAAAAGACGTTTTTGTAAGAGGCCACGGCCATGTCATGCAAGGCATGCAATGCATTCCATTTATATCTCAATTCATCGCTCAATTCATCGCTCGGTCTTTCTTCTTCACGAGAAATCAAACACTCTAACCCAGTAAAATCTTTAAGATAAAACGCGAACTGTGCTGAGGAAAGCCTTACGCGGTGATTGAACATTCGCTCCAGTTTTGTGTAAAACAGGTCCAGCGTGTCGTATGCTAATTTTCGCAACCCGGCCTCTTGCGAAAAATCAAAAGCGAGCGCTTTCAACAGCGCGCACGGGCCTTCTGCTTGTGTTGTATGGTTTCTGATAATTAACTTATCGAGGTGTTGCAATATTTTTTTTATAATATTTAGACCATCTTGCTTCCAATCACCTAGGGGCTCACTACCCTCATGAGATTGATTTAACAGCGCTAAAACCAATTCATATTTTTGAGACCGTATTGCAGGGAAAAGTGGAATTTCATTGCGACCACCAATAAGATTAGCCATCGGCTCTTCCCTTGATCGCGTTAAAAAAGCTTTTTCAGCGCTCTTTAATGCCAAGATGATGGGTGAAAGTCCTTGCTCGTCTTGCCATTCTAATTGCTGTGATATCATTTTTTCCGGTTTGATTTCTTCGGCGTTTGATAGCGCTTTGTTATCTGACCGTGACACAAGCAGTAGCCGAGGCGCTTTCGCCACAACAAAACGCACCATGTCACATTGGTACTTCAGAAACTGTGCTTCTGAGCATATTCGCTTGATGCCACTGTCAAGCGATGCGTACGTTAACTGACAAAGCGTGTGTAACAGTGTAAAACCGTGCCCATCCTGTCTGCTTAAATCAAACCCATAGGTGGTCACCAATACCTGTAACACGGGTAAATTCAACGAGCGAATAATGTAATCCACCAGTACGTACCCATAGTGCTCATCGGGATTATAAAATAGCGCTTGCAAGATACGCTCTCTTGCTTCTTTAAGTGGACTATCCGCAACAATACTATCCAAAATTTTCGTTATAATAACCACTCGTGTCGAATGAAACGCACCAAGAGGCAACACATTATTTTTCGAAGGGATCATTGCGCACATCAATCCATTTTGACCGAGTGCGTTAACGGCTAATCGAAAATCGCCTGCAGCAACGGCATCTTGCCGTTGCTTGAGCGATCCCATCGCTAAAACCCACCGCACGGCATCGGGGTCGGATCCTTGTGCTGCGACCATCAGCGGGGAATGCCGATGTGTGTTGGTTTGATTGAGGGGAGGAAGACCATCGCGGGTTAATAATTCTCTGGCAGACGCCCGACTTGGCGTTTGCAACGTCAGCATCAAAGCTCGCAAACGCTCAGATTGCGTTATCTCAAAAGCAACGCCCGCTTGCTCCCGCAATAGCAACTCAACAATTCTTAAATCGCCAGCAGCAACCGCATCACCGAGCAAATGCTGTCCCTCAACGCGGCGCCCCTGCCTATGACCAATCAGCGATTCGATACTGAAATAGCAATGGCTATGAATCAAATAGTGAAGAACACTCTGACCCGCTTCATCTTCGCTTTCAAGCGCACAGCCTATTGCGATAAGATAACGTAAAAACGCTTCCATCACGAAATCAAAAAACAGGTGCGCCAAGTAAGTCCGCTTAACAAAATCCACCCATTCCACGTCGATGGTGCCTGCGGCTTTATGGAATAAGCGCGCCACAAATTCCGGCTCTAAGCCCAAGCGGAACAAGTAAGATTGTGCCGTTTTTTCCAAAAACTCCGCTGCTTCCTTGCCAGAAAGCAAGGCATGCGCCTCTCGAAAATCCTTCGCTTCTGAATCCAGCTTCTGTTTATTCAACCGATCTTGACAAAAGGCTCGGAAAAAAAACAACGCATTGTCGATTATAATATCCGCTAGGTTGGTATTGAAAATTTCCCCCGGTTTAACGGCTGATAAACTGTTTGGCGGACCAGCGACCTTTTTTCCAAGCCACGTTTTAAAAAATCCTTTTGCTCCGTCTCTGGCGCTATTGTGTTTTGGTGAATCGCCACCCCTTATTCGATGCGCTAAATCAATAACCGATGGATCGCTTAATAAAAGTTTTTCGATCCTTTCTTCGAAAGGAGCGGCATCGGAATGACAACATTTCAGCACGTGCAATGCCGCCTTTTTTATGGGAAGTGAATTTTTTTCGATGATAAAAGTTCTGAGGAAATGATTAATAAAAGCAAGTACCGGTTTGCTTTGAGTAAAGCTTGCAATATCACACACAACGGCACCATGCTCTCTCATTTCCGCGGGCCCAGGGCGTAGACTTGTTCGCTGTTGCGAAAACAGCTCCATCATTAAAAAATGCCTTGTGAATGGATCACCGGAATCCGCGGCTCTGGTGGTTAGTCTCGATAAGCCCTCTTCAGAAAACGGGACCTTGAGTTCTGAAGCGACCATCGTTTGTAGGCTTCTCACCCGGTTGACACTTAATTGTTTTAAAAAAACGGTAAACTCGCTGGGACAGGCGCTTTGTGCACGCTTTGCCTCAGGCAATAATTTGCTTTCCCCCATCTCTTTCCGATACCGTGCAATGTCTGCATTAAGTTTTTCTTCCGCCTGCACCACGGCAGAACAAAAGCCATAAAACCTTTGTCTTCGCTGTTCCATGTCACACGCACGGTCCCTCTCTTTGTTTTTTTGCAAACAGCGAGAAAGGTAGGTTGCCGCATCACTAAGATAAACAGCATTCGCAGAGAACATCCCCCGAGGCAAAAACTTTTGATGCCATCTTTCATTTTGTTGCAGCTCCGCTAAAGAATACGCCGCCGCATCTTCCCCAGGGCTCTGCCTGGATTTTGCTATTTGCAAATCAGAAAAAGCCAACTTAGCGCTTGTTTCAACGACGATGGCTTCACGGTAGAAAAAGGTTTCTATTTGACCGGCAATAGCGTTAATCCGGCTTGAAATCGGCGGATCGCTTTTAACAAGTGTGGCGGTAAACTTCTCAAGAGAGATATCGCTATCGCGCGCATAATTTTCAATAAAAAAACAAACCACGCGGTGCAAGTGATTAATATTGTCTTTTTCGAATGCCTGGAAAGAATGGCGCTCGATGGTGGTTTTAACAAAATCCAAACATCTCCCCAGCGCCGTTAACCCTAAATAAACACCGCGCTCTTCTACCCACTGAGCAACCAAAGCAGCCATTTGTTTAATTGGTTCGTCGTTAATTTGCATTTTAAAATAGAGGTACCACAAAGCCACCTCAGTAATCAGGTTGTCTGACAAGACCAAGGTCATTGGATGCTTAGGTTGACTCTTCTGACCGCTCATCAAGGTGAACAAAAAATTTAACATCTCTCGTTGCGAGAAAGGATAACAAAATTTCATTTCTCGCAACG
>CAYGNG010000045.1:0-16378 GCA_964351225.1 uncultured Gammaproteobacteria bacterium | reverse complement strand
AACCCAGAGAAAAATGTCATTATTGGTGGTGCTGATTGCGGCACACTCAAAGAAGTTTTAAAGCATGATACGGTCAAACAAGTCACCCAAGTAGAAATTGATGAGCGCGTCACACGAGTTGCCGAGCAATTCTTCCCTGAACTCTGTAGTGCAAATAATGACCCGAGAGCCGCTTTGCTTTTTGCTGATGGTGTTGCCTGGATGGCTGATGCACCGGATAAAAGCGCCGATGTTATTATCATTGACTCAACGGATCCCGTAGACTTTGCCGAAGGGTTATTTAACACGCCTTTCTATCAAAACTGTCTGCGCGTCCTCAAGCCAGGTGGCTTAATAGCCCAACAAAGTGAATCGCCTTTGCTGCACCAAAAATTGATACAAAGTATGCAAAGAAAAATGAACGCGGCTTCTCTGCAACATACGCAATTATTAACCTTCCCACAACCGTGCTATCCCAGTGGTTGGTGGAGTATCACGTTAGCCAGCGCCGATAATGACCTGATCACCGCTCGCCACGACGAAGCCGCCATTAAGGCTTTGAATACAAAGTATTTTAACCACGCCATTTTGCAAGCGGCAAAAGCGTTACCGAATTTTCTATTGGATTAACGTGAAAAGCTTACATTATATGGACCCACCCGTTCTTTATCTCCCAATAATTTTTCGGTAATGGTCCCGCCCCTATCCTTGGTTTGTTAATAGGATATTCATCTCTTCATTGCCCGATCCGACAATTGCTTCACTGCGCTGCGCTGTTCGGTATTGGTAAACCCATTTACTTAACTGGAACAGTAGATAAACAGCAAGCTCAAAGGCAAGCAACGCACCAAAAGTACAGATCCCCACTGTCACAGAAGATAAATACACGCCAACCGCACACGAGAGTAAGATATCCGATGCAAACAGTGTCAGCGCTGTATCGATTAAAACCCTCTCAGGCGCTACTTTTCGCTCGATGTTATTATTGAAAAATCCTGCCTGGAGTGGTGTTGGTGGCGATGCTAAGTCAATGGTCGACCCCAGGAAACTGGCATATTGTGCAGGACGACGGTGACCATCATCTGGATAAAAGTAAAAATCATCTTCATCTTTGTTTTCCAAAATAGCAGCCTTCGCGGGCACTGTTCGCTTACTTCGCTGCTGGCGAAGAATACACATGTTTCTGCCAAGATCATCCTCTTGTTTATCGTCAGATGATAACGGTTTGCTTCGCAATCGCGCAATCGCTCGAACACTAACCCGTGGGCCACTCACATTAGAATCCAATGCCAATACGCTATCGAGAAGCGAATGACCCTCTAACGGCTGGGCGTTGGCCTCTACTAATGATTTAAATTTCACAAACATCAGCTGGTCAATCTCTCGACGCAAAGCGGCAATAAAAGACACATCAGCCACCTGGTCGCTAAAAACTTCCTCGACTTGGTGATGAATACAAGAAATCACATAACTGCTCTCGCAATAGCGACCCAAAACTTCCGGGCTAGGTTTGTTTCCCCCTTCCATCCCAAAAAACAACTTAGCAACTTCAGAAGAAAGGATGGAGACCGGAATTTCTTTTAAAACAGCAAGATCATGGAAGGTTACCTTTTTAACAAAAATTTCTACTAACTTTTTCAGTAGTGCACTTGTAAAGTGCGATTGACCGGGTGAAAACGAATGATTGGGATTTCTCAATGCAGAAATAATGGTTGTAAAAAGAAACCATATGCTGCCACTCGTGAGCGTTTCATTTAATTTAATATTCGTGGGTTGCCCTTCCTCGTCTGGGTCATCTTTTCCTATGAATTCCTTTTCAATAGCGGCCACTCCATCGAAGAATTCTCTTCGATATTTTTCATCAACAAAATTACAAATCACCTCCAACAACGGGTCAGGGCCTTCGCTATTTTTTATATGAAGCTGAAAATCGGCATTGATATTATTCTGTAGTAACGCTTTGAGAGTAATCAACTTATTTTTATAATGTTGTAACCACTCTGAAACCGATTTTTCACTCAACTCATCGCTGAGCGTTATGCCATAATTTTTTAGCAGCAACGTCCGCAATCCTGCCTTTATAGATTCTTCTTTATCCGCTGTTACCATCTCATCGATTAGTGGTATCGCATAAGGCCGGCATGAATTTTCGATGCGCAACTTGAGTTTTTTCATCAAGGAACTGCTGCAAAAATCACTGGGCGGTTCTTGTTCGATCATGCTGTGAAAATCAAAACTTTGTCGAATACTATTCACTTCCACGCTCACATCGGCTTCCCGCTTACCCCTTTCGAGAAGATTTTTTCTAATGAGTTCCAGCATTTTCTCTTGACGGCATTCACACCTTCTAATAACAGAGACACATTTGGCTTTCTGCGATGAGATCGGTTGTTCGATATTTTTTTCATCTGGCGATTTATTGCGCAACAACTCGTAGAGTTGTCTTTGTGTTGGAAGAAACCCACCCACCAGTTCGCCATTAGCACACGGCTTGGCGCCGCAGGCTAAGCGCAACTCCCGAATTAATTCATTCGGTTGTAACAGCAGCACCCGTATCAGCTTTACCATTTGCCACATGGACATTTCATAAGGATTATCACACCCTGGACCGCATACGTATTTCAAATATTGGGAAATCAATGTTGTTGTGGCATCTGCGCTGGATGGCTGCACCGCTAAAGAAATGTAAGCATTAATCAATGTCTCTCCGGGTTGAAAAAGACGCTCATTATGCCCTTTGGGCTCTCGAAAGCACCCACTTTTCTTATCATAATAAGAAAATTGCGTATACATAATTTGTAATAATCGCAACTGAGCAAACTTTCGTGGAGAAAGTTCTTTCAACTCTTTAAAGTAGTCATCTAGACTCGTGTCTTTAAAAGGACCCTTTGGAAGGTTTTCTCCGCCAGATAAAGCTTGCTTTAACGCCGGTGGTAACTGAATATAAAAAAAATCACAGATTGTATTTGCAGAAATGACGCCACAGTCAACCACATTACCAGATGGCTGCTGCTGAGCGAATGTTTCTTCACTAAAGCGAAAACCTTTACTGCTAAAAACCGATTCCAAAAATCGGGGCACTTTATCATAAGGGTGATCTAAACCGAATACATAGGGGCCACCCAAGGGATCACCTGGATAAACTTTTTTTCCTGTTAAGTCGATACAATAAAAAACAAAATGCATTCTGCGCAAGTAAACAATAAAAAGCCACCGTTTTTTTTGCGCTAAGTTGTTATCGAACGCCTTGTCAAACGAGTGTTTCATGTAGTCAGACTCTTTATCTGCCAAAATTCGATATTCTGACCCTGGTAAACTATTAACTGTGGTTAACGGCTGTTTCGCTTTTTCAAGCATGGCTCTTTGCGTTTTGATATTTTTGAGATTTTCCGCTAATTCTGATTTCAGTGATTCTATTTGTGGATTATTTTGTGCTTCCTCAGCGCTTGTTAAATCCGACTGCAGCGACTGGGTTCTTGCTGTAAGTGTTGAAATTTTGTCTTCAATGCTGTGAATCGCACTCTGTTGTTCCGCGGCTGGAAGATTATACCATCCACCCTGCAGATTAAACTCGGTGGATTCTGATATCGTAATGATTTCAACTTGACTCTCGAGATCAATATCAATCCCTTTTTTTGCTAAGCAATACTGTAAATATCTTATGTATCCGCGAGCAACGGCTCCTGGCACCTCTTCATGGTACATGTGCTCTGTTGCTTGACCAGCACCATCATACCCAATTCTCGCCCTGGATAAATTTGGCCCCATTATGCTTCCCAACACATTGCTTTTGAAGTTGCTTAATTTATCATAAGAAAATTAAAGAACTATTAGTTTTGTTTATATTTTGAATAAAATAGGCGGCTAAAATTGATTTTGTGTAAAAGATAACTTTTTTGTGTGATTAAAGTGCTGCCTGATTTTTAAACATCTTGACACCGCCGCCCATTAAAATTTTTCTGCCGATGCTAAATGCCAAATCTTCGCAAATTGTTCTGGTATCTGGCCTTTGGCAAGTAACGAACCCGGTGCAATGAAAGTATACACCTGATCCAATGGTTTCACCGCTCCAGGATTCAAGCGCCGATTGATATGATTTGGTGTTAACGCTTTGACTCGCCTTACCCCGGCCGCCCCTAACACCTCCAGAAAACTCTCAATCGTTGCTCGATGGTAATTGGCAACCAGTGGTGCTTTATGATCAATATCTAACGCATACATCCGCGCCGGATCTTGCGTTGCGATACCAGTCGGGCAGGTATTCTTGTTGCAACGTCGTGATTGAATGCAACCCAAAGCAAACATCATCCCACGGGCTATGTTACACATGTCGGCACCCAGCGCAACTTTAACGGCGACATCAAAACCAGAGATGATTTTACCACTGGCAATCACTCGGATATGCTCTCTGAGATTGGTACCGACTAAAGCATTATGCACAAATACCAACGCATCATTCAAAGGCATCCCTATCGAATCCGTAAATTCTAACGGTGCCGCACCGGTACCCCCTTCTGAACCATCTACCGTGATAAAATCCGGATAGATATCCGTGGCAAGCATGGCTTTACAGATACTGAAAAATTCACGTTGCTGACCGATGCATAATTTAAACCCCACGGGTTTGCCGCCACTTAATTCTCGCAATTGCTGAATAAACTCACATAATCCACGCGGGGTGGTAAAAAGCTTAAATGCCGGTGGAGAAATAACATCTTTACCAATAGCCAAACCCCGAATTTCTGCAATTTCTGCCGTCACTTTAACACCGGGCAGTACCCCACCATGCCCCGGCTTTGCACCTTGTGATAACTTGATTTCAATCATTTTGACTTGATCGTGTTGCACCTTCAGCGCAAACTGCTTAGGATCAAAATCGCCATCCACGGTACGGCAACCGAAGCACCCCGTACCAATCTGCCACGTTAAATCCCCACCCTCTTGCAAATGATAAGGGCTCAATCCACCTTCACCGGTATTATGTAAAAAACCACCCAATTTTGCGCCTCGATTCAAGGCAAGAATGGCATTCTTACTCAACGCACCAAAGCTCATTGCTGAAATATTGATCCGCGAAGCTAAATAAGGTTTTTGACACCGCCCACCCCCAACCCACAGCCTCGCTTCGGCCGGTAATACTTTAGTTGGTGCCAACGAATGACTCAATGACTCATAACCACTGGCGTAAACATCGGATTGTGTGCCAAAGGGTAACGTATCCAATGTTTTATTCGCGCGCTGATAGACAAGCTCGCGCTGTTCCTTACTAAACGGTTTACCATCCTGATCGGTTTCAATAAAGTACTGTTGGATTTCCGGTCTGATCCCTAAGAAAAGGTAGCGAAAATGTCCAACAATAGGATAGTTTCGTAAAATATTGCGCTTTTTTTGTAGAATATCATAGGTCCCTATCAGAATAAGCGGGACAATAACAACATACAGATCCACAAAATACGCCCAGTACTGACTTAGCCCATAAACTGTCACGATGACAAGTACTGATAAAATATAAAACCATTTTCGCCACATGGGTAGTCCTTTGCCTATGTCTATGGAAATAACTATAATACTAGTATAATCTTGTCACAGATTCACTACGCGACAAATAAAACGATGATAAAACCCGAAATAATCGATCAACTCGCCAAAGCATTAGCCGATTTTGTTCCGCCGCAACTGCACCACGTCAAACAAGACTTGGAAAAAAACTTTCGTGCCCTGTTACAAAGCCAATTAACGGATATGAATATTGTTAGCCGCGAAGAATTTGACATTCAAAGCCAAGTCTTAGCAAAAACCCGCCAAAAACTAGCAGTCCTCGAAAAACAAGTGGCCGATCTGGAGAAAAAAAATACCTTTTAAGCGGGTGGGCTTTCCTCTTCCTTCTCTTTTATTCTACACTTGCTAACAACCTTTAATCAGAATGATTTTACGCGATGGCTGTCACGTGTATCCTGACTAGAACATTAGTTGGAATCACCGCACCGCAAGTGCAAGTCGAAGTTCACATCACCAATGGCTTGCCCAAAATGACCATCGTCGGATTAGCCGAAACCGCTGTTAAAGAAAGCCGTGACCGAGTCCGCAGTGCTATCCTTAATAGCCAATTTGATTTCCCCAGCAAGAAAATCACGGTAAATCTTGCACCCGCTGAATTAAAAAAAGAGGGCTCTCGTTTTGATTTGCCCATTGCGCTTGGTGTGTTGATCGCTTCAAAACAAATTCACAGTAAAAATCTATTGGATTACGAGTTCATCGGTGAGTTAGCACTAAATGGTATGCTACGTGGGATAAGTGGTATCTTGCCAATTGTCAGCCATAACCATCAAGCTAAAATACCGATAATCATTCCCAGTGAAAATGCGGAAACCATATTTTTTTCGTCTGACTACATTTTTCCAGCACCGCACTTGCTTGAGGTTACCGAGCAGCTCAACTCAAATCAGAAATTAATTTCCATTGCAACCAAGACGGTCACCCCACTGCCCCCATACTGGCAAAACGACATATCTGACATTATTGATCAATCTAAAGCAAAACGCGCCTTAATCGTGGCAGCAAGTGGTGGCCATCATATATTATTAACCGGCCCTCCCGGCAGTGGTAAAACCATGCTTGCCTCAAGACTCCCCACCCTATTGCCCGCATTATCTGAAGCGGAAGCCTTAGACACGCACTCGATTTACTCCCTCCACAACTTACCCGCTGACCACCAAAATTGGTTCCGACGTCCATTTCGATCACCACACCATAGCGCAACAAGCCCGGCAATTTTAGGTGGTGGTTCACCAATTCGCCCGGGCGAAATTTCTCTCGCACACAATGGTGTCTTATTCCTCGATGAATTAGCTGAATTTTCACGGCACACCCTTGAGGCATTGCGCGAACCACTGGAGACAAAGCATATCGCTATATCAAGAGCCAATGAGAAAATTTCTTATCCCGCAAAATTTTTATTGGTTGCCGCAATGAATCCTTGCCCATGTGGCTACGCGATAGCCATGCCGGATCAATGCCGATGTAGCCCAAACCAAATCCAACAATATCAAGCCAAAATATCTGGTCCTATCCTCGACAGGATTGATATTCATCTGTTTATGAGCAACATCCCCTATGAAAATATTTTCAAGGAACCCGCCTCTCCGAGCAGTCCGCTTATCCGTGAGCAAGTGGCTTTGTGTCGAGAGCGGCAGTACCAACGCCAAAACAGGCTTAATTCAGAGCTCGATAGTAACATCGTAGAAAGCATCTGCTCCCTATCACGAAGCAAGCAATCATTCTTAGAAAAAGCTTTCAAAAAGCTCAATATTTCTTTGAGAAGCTATCATCATGTATTAAAACTTGCGAGAACAATTGCTGATATAGACAATAACGAACAGATAGAGCAAACCCATCTTGCGGAAGCTTTAAGTTATCGCCGATGATATCCCAGTGACTGCGAGTATCCCAGCCTCATTGCAAAGAAAAAACAATAAATCGATTTGATATTGACTGTAACGACTCTTTTGAGAGATTGGGATATAACGCTTTCAAGTCAGCGACAATTTCTTGATTTAAACGACGATGTCGCACCATAATTGTTTCTTGCTTGCTGTTTGGCTCTATATGATGCTCGAAAGATTTATTTTCGATTATCGCCTGTTGCCATTGCCTCAAATAATCACATTCCCATTCTAACGCTTGCCGGATCTTTCTATGTATTTTTTCTAGTTTCTGTGGTGGCACTAAGTCTTGCAAGGCAGCCATGTTGTGTTGGTGAAAGCGCTGATATTTTACAAAAGAGTCACCCGATTCACCCTTGCTTTGAAAGCCCGAGATGACATTTGCTTGATCGGCACCGGCAATATCAATCAGGTGAAACAGCTTTGTTAGATACGTCTTATCTTGCTCAGCCATCTCCTTCCGCTTGGGATTAAAAATCACGTATTTAAAACCACGACTGCGATAAGTGCTAAATACCCGATTAGTATTCCGTCGTAAAAATGGCATCTGAATTTTAATTTTGGCTTCTGTAATTTTTTGTTTAACGGTTTGGAGATCCGACCTCTCTAGATAGCTACCCAATTCGTGGATCACGATTATTTCTTTGTGCGTTATAACACCACCGGTTGCCGCTAATTTAATAAGAGGAATAATATACCGCTCTCTATCCATCCGCTTTGCATTTAAAATGCAATTCATTATTATCCACGTATCTCGGGTCGAGAATAGCAAGTGGAGCTCCTCTAATTTATTCTGAAATATCCCTTTTTCAAAGGGTGAAGCCTTATATGTCGTAATGGCCTGAGCAATTTGCTTGATTTCAAAAGCATACTGTCGGTTTTCTTTTTTAATGTGTGAAAAACAAATCACATTGCCAATAGGCAACAGAATCAACATCAATAAAACCAACCACTTTATACGGCAACTCATCGCGCGTAACCATAGATAACTCAGCAAGCAAATAAAGATAGCAATAAATGAATACTTAAAGCTCATGATCCAGTTTTCATAACTAAAGTGCATCACTATTTCCTTTACCATCTCGCATGATCCCCTTGGTCTGCGACTGAATGCGTATTGCACCCGGCACTCTCTAACATGGTATACTGACAACACATCCAAGGATATTATTATGCGGCTGATTCTTTTATTAACAACTCTTTGCCTGGCATCTCTCTCCTATGCCAATCTTTGTCCCATTCAAATTTGGAGTAATGCCCCTTATCGAATTGAGTTTCATTATAAAAAACCCAAAGGGCCTGTGATTGGGATCCATGATCCGTCTAAGCATGGTTTTCAGTGGATTAAAATAAATCAATTTTGCTTTGATAACCAAAACATCTACGCCATCGCGACAATCGAAGGCAAAACACAAACATTTATCACTCAGAATAGTGTTAATAATTTACAATCACTACCAACGATACTCTTTCCTGCTGCGTTTAAAGAATATCACCCATTACTCGATTTGTTATCGGTAACTATTCAGCAAAAAAGCTGACGTTACTAAAATTTACTGTTATCTTAAAATGGCCTCAAGATGAGCTGCTTTGCTCTTCATCAATCCATCGATTTAATGAATCAATAATTTTCTTTGCTTGATCGATACTGGAAATATTAAATTTTGATTTCTGACGATATTCATCGTTGCGTTTTTGATAACGTCTGATGGTAAATTTTGCTGGGCTATAATTTTGCTTAGATTTATCCCAGTCTTGATATTTATAGATAACAGTGGCCCATGCCCCTTTGGATAAAATGACTTTATCCAATTGCTTGACCGTCACCACACCCTCTTCTTCATATTCCACGCTTAAATCATCTACTGTTGCAGCCATAATCATACCCCTTCATAATAACCCCCACATTATAGCAAGATGTAACCAATAGCAAAACAGGACTTTACCTATGGATCACCTCTATATCAATGAACTTGCGGTTGAAACCATCATTGGCATCCATGACTGGGAGAAAAGCCACAAGCAAACACTCTATTTGAGTTTGCAGCTTGGGTTTGATTTAATATCGGCTGCTCAAACAGACACCATTGACGATACCATTGACTACGCTGCACTATGCCAGTGTATTGAAAATTATTTAAGGAATGAACGCTTTCAATTAATCGAAACATTAGCACAATCGGTGGCAAACCTATTGTTTTCTCATTACCCCATTCTCTGGCTACGCTTAAAAGTCAGTAAACCTCAAGCGATTCCCCAAGCAAAAGACGTCGGTGTTGTGATCGAGCGAGAAAAGCCGTAATCAATTTAGGTTGCACGCTTATGTGCGATGGCTTGATCCAGTGATGGATAAGCAAGACTCTGCCGATACCAAGCGATAAAGTCAATGTCCGAAATATCTTTAAACCAGATGCTTTTCTCTAAGCGATCATCGCTTTCCCGCTTGATAAGCTTAGTTTCCGACTCGGTTTTAAGCTCAATGATGACCCCACGAATGGCACGCAACTGTTGGAATTTTTCGCTGATTTCACCTGGATTGTTTTGTTGTTTGAATTTTTCTATTGCCATATTACATTGCCGAGAAATAATCTCCCAATGAAAAGTGGTTCCCTGGTAAAGATAAGGATTTTTACAGCTCTCCGCAAGCTGCGCCTCATAGGCCAACTGCAATTTTATGCAAAACTGTTTTGACTCACTGCTGTCTTCTTGTAACAATCTATCTTGGACTCTAGCTTTATCTCCTATGAGAATAAGCTTTTCTCGAATATGCACCAAATACTCTATTTTTTCCTTAATTCGAATACCATCAATAAAGGTGGCGTAAACACTGTAATTTCTATTAGCATAATCAAGCAAACTATTTATGGCGGAGTCACAAAATTGAATTTGAGCCAACCAATAGCTATGGCCACCGACCAATAAAGGACTTAAGGCATACAATGAAACATCTCTACCAAAAGAGCAACCAGGCAATAACGTTAAATACACTTTGACGCTGGGACGAACACCGCTGAATAAACCAGCACTGGAAATATGGGTTGAGTATTTTTTATGATTTTTTAGTAAGGTGGGATCTTCACTTCCTCGATTATTTAATTCATCCTCCCACAGTTTTGCGGCAAACTGCTTTAATCGGGTTACGTCATTTATCATTTGAATAATATAACGATAATATGTAATAGTCTTATCATTTTGCTTTTGTCCCACCATCTCTTGCTCTTGCGATCGAGCCAGCCGTAATACGGAATCAAAGCTCTCCACTGATAACCAATAGTTTTTCTCTTCAAAGAATAAATGATGCAAGCTTGCTAATAAATCATTGTAATAAGTAACATAGGCATGAACTTTCTCGAGGTTTTTGTGTAAAAGCTCTTGTTCTTGAGTAATAGCTCGCCGATATAAGCCCGCCAGCCTATCATGAATAAAATACAGAAACTCTATTTTTTCATTAATAAGCATCCCATCAAAATAATGCCCAAAAACGATGTCCGCATTCACCATTTGTTGTTGATATAAAACATACGCTTGTTTTTTTAATAACTCGATAGCGGCTAAGCAATTATCTCGCTGTTGTTCCCAATACGGTGACTCCCCAACCAAAACATCTTGTTCTGGCTCAGTTGGAATTGAATCAGCCGGCATGTTAGGATGCAATCGAACATAATCATTAACCGCGTCATTATCGCTTTCCGGATACTCTATCACTAATATTTTATCTGAGGGTGGTGACTCTAAACCAACCTCCAACATTTGCAACCGAAATTGACTTGCTAGGCCATTAATAATTTTTACTACTTGCTGAACATACTTAATTTCATACTGTCGACCGCTGTGACTGGCATGCAAAAAGTTAATGCTCGTTTGTTGCACTAAAATCATTTGATAAAGCTCGTTAATCACCGCCGCATCAAAATTACCCGCTCTCTCTTCCGCTCGCAAAATAATGGGCTCCAGATATTTCTCATAATACACTTGCGCCAATGCTGGCTTTCTGAAAAAAAATCTAACGAGCGCTTGAAGATAATACCCGACAAACTGGACAGGACCATCATTTAACCTCAAGTCTTTTAACTTGATCCGATAAAAATCCTCAGCGGCTTTTTGTAAAATATGCAAAAATGCCTGACGCCTAAACAACTTTTGCTGCTTGTTGCTTCGAATAAAAACCACGTTTTTCGCAGGAATATCTTTCTCATCGATCAGATGGCAATCGATACGCCGGGGAATCGTTTCATAAGGATTTAATAATAGATTTTCTAATAATACCTGACTGTAAAAATACACTGCTTCGAAAACGTGTGGGCTCGCTGAAAGATACAAATACACATCATGATGGATCTCGCCTCTTTCCACTTCTGTCATTTCGCCATATACAAAATGGATATTTCCTGACATAACCGCTTCAAAGCACAGATCCCATAACTCCTCATTGATGTCTCTATTTAATTCCACGTATCGATACCGCAACATCGATTTAATGGCGGTATAAATAGGAAATTGGTGATGATATTTATCTTCTAATTGTTTATAGGGGAAGATCATTCGTTTAAATGACAGCAACGGCTCTTTCGCTCGCGCCAATGGCTCAATATGATCATGCGACCGGATCACGGCTTGAATGATGGCATTGATCTCATTAGCGTGGCGTTTATAACACAAAAAAAATTGCTCGAGATCCCGATTCAACTCGCTAACAATCGCCACTTGCAAACTTTCTGGCAGCATATAACGACATCCCCCTGCTTTATGGGCATCACCCGCTAGGACCTGTTGCCATTTGCAGTGGAAAAAGCGATTGTCAACAGGCGCTATATATAGCGGTCAAACCGGTAATATCTTTAACCTGGATTTAACCCCTAATATAAAGCTGGGTAGTTCCGAATTATTTTTATCCGCATTTTTTGCCTTTATTACCAACTCCCGCTGCTAGCGCGATTGCTGACACGCTGTGCTTGATTATCCGTAAAAATCATCTTATTGAGACGATTTTTAATTAAAATTGTTGTCTTTTTCGTCAGACTCCCTATAATTATAACTAATTTTCGGCTTGATAAGACGATTTTTAATTATGTTCCCAAGGAATGCAGAGCCACTTTTACGGCAATTACTTAACCAATTTCCGGTGGTTGCGATTATTGGCCCACGGCAATGCGGCAAAACCACACTCGCTAAAAAGACCGCCATCAATTGGCAATATTTTGATTTAGAAAATAGCGACCATTTCATCCGGATCAAAAACGATCCTAATTTTTTCTTTGAGCAGTATCCTGAGAAAACGATTATTGATGAAGCACAACTTTACCCAGAGCTATTTACGACTTTAAGAGGGGTGATAGACGCTCATCGCAATCAAAAAGGCCGATACATCCTCACTGGCTCAAGCAGTCCAGAACTACAAACAAATCTCTCCGAATCTCTCGCTGGGCGAGTGGCAGTCATTGAGTTATCCGCCATCAAGGCCAATGAACGCTATCGTAAACCCTTGAGCCCATTTTATAATTTATTTAAACACCATTTAAACGCGGCTTGTCTTGATGAATTAAAACAATATCAGCCCATCAACAGCCTTGACATGCAACAACACTGGTTTTCAGGTGGATACCCTGAGCCGATCATGGAAACGGATATTTTCAAATATCAACGCTGGATGCAAGAATATCGGGATGCTTATATTAATCGTGATATTAAAAAACTATTCCCCAAAATTAATGAGTATGCTTATCAGCGTTTTTTAACGATGCTTGCAACCTTATCCGCCACAATACTCAATCGCAGTGAAATAGCAAGAGCGCTCGAAGTCAGTGAAAGTGCCGCACGGGATTACTTGAAAATTTGTGAAGGAACTTTTCTCTGGCGACAATTACCAAGCTATGAAAAAAGTACTATTAAATCTATCGTCAAATTACCGAAAGGACATCTGCGTGATACCGGATTACTGCATTTTCTTTTAAAAATTGACTCTCTTGAGTCGCTCTACCAACACCCCATCGTTGGTCGCTCTTTTGAATCATTCGTCATTGAAGAAATATTAAAAGGGCTAGCTAGCACAGAAGTAACCAATGTCGATTACTATTACTATCGCACACGAACCGGTCTTGAAGTTGATTTTATCTTGGAAGGTTATTTTGGCTTGTTACCAATTGAAATCAAATATGGCCAAAAAATACAACCCAAACAATTAAAAAATTTAACTCGCTTTATCACTCAACACAACGCACCATTTGGGGTCATCATCAATCAGGCGCATGAAATCACCTGGTTGACTCGCCAAATATTGCAGCTCCCGGTTGGATATATATAGAGAATACCCCTATTGTAAAAATATGGATTATTTTATGAAAAATATACCGCTTAATAATTCCTCTTATGAACTTGTCAGTGGCTATCAAGATAACGCGGAAAAGCGCCGGGCTTTTAATGACTTGGTAACCCAGGTATTTGGGTTTTCTTTCGAATCATGGTATCAGCAGGGTTACTGGACCAATAAGTATATCCCTTATACTTTATTTGATGACAAATCGGCTATCGCCAATGTTTCCGTGAATACTATCGAATTTAAGCTTAATTCAGTTGCTTCACTACATACCGTTCAAATTGGCACAGTATTAACTGAACCATCGTTTCGCAACCAAGGGCTATGCCAAGCACTCATGAATATTGTCATTCAAGAATGGCAAAATAAATGTGACTTGCTGTATCTATTTGCTAATGCTTCCAGCATCCAGCTTTACCCCAAGTTGGGATTCATTCCAGTTACCGAATATGAACACCACCTCATGACGCCGTCGCACAAAATCCACCCCCGAGAGACCAGCCACGCTTTAGATATGACGAATCGTGATAACAAAGTGTTGGTTTTCGAGAAAGCAAAAATCGGTAATCCCTATGCTCTGCTTTCTTTGATAGATAACCCTGGGTTAATTATGTTTTATTGCACTTCGATTATGTCTGACTGTATATATTATCTTGAAAGACAGGATTTGATTGTGATTGCCCAACTTGAAGGCGATACCCTGTGCATTTACGACATTTTGGGTGATTGTCATGAAGACTTAAACACCATTATCGATATCTTCTGCCTAGAATACGGCAATCCGGCAAATATCCGTCTGGGATTTACCCCTAACCACCTCTCACAATCAGTGATCCGAAAACGTGACTCCGAAGATGTGTTATTTATTTTAAACGGTAATATTAATATCTTTGAGCAGCAGCAAATGATGTTTCCCGTGCTATCGCACGCTTGAGTGCAGTAGCTATTCGATAATCAGAGCTTAACCCCGCCATGTCAATCTAGGCACTAGGCTTTTTATCCTATGATGACAATCGTCGCATATTATATCGTTTTTTTTTGCTCCTCTTAAGAGTCCGCTGGCATAAAAAGTATTAAAATTGTACAAAATTATTGCTTTATAAATACCCAGCTGATAGAATAATGTACAAGCCCTATCAGAATTAACAAGCATTTAATAAAGACAGGAAGGAATAAGATGTTAGCCGTATCAGACAGGCAAGCCCTCATTAAAGAAATCAAATTACAAATTGCAGCGTTTTATGAGGAGATACCAGAAGATGTCGATAGAAGTACTCTGCTAACACAAATACACTCTCGATACGAAAAGCCGGATGCTGATACCCATAGTGCTCTAGGCCGAATCGAGGCCACAATCAGCCAAGAAGATACGTATAAGGCTATTACAACGATTTTGAATCCGATGAAGGATAATGATTTACGAGAACTTAACACTTTTCTTAAGCAAACGAATCAACAGTTCAGTGAGACAAAAGCAGAAGCAAGAGAAGAAGCACTCGCAGATGAAAAAGAACAATTAGTCAAAACAAAAGCGCAAAAATATAAAGATAAAATTTGCGTGGGGGAGCCTATTAAGACTATGCGACAGCGCCTTGCCAATCATCCCAATTTTCACTCTGAAGATGAATACCGCGAAAAATGGCATGAAAATTTTGCAGCAATATGCCAACGACGTTTTTTAGAACTAGAGTCTAAAACAACCTCTGGATTCAGTATTACAACTGGTTTAGAAAAGGAATTTTTTGATCAATTTTATATTCCATTGATAGGAAAAGAACGCACACTCGCTGCAGTAGCAGAAAAGCTAAAGAACATTGCTGACGCTAGTGCTCTTCTCACAGGAGCTCAGAGAGGGCTGCTTCTCAGCCATCTCCCCATTGCAAGCCCACAAACTGTGAAAGATGACGAAGAGGATGGAACTGCAGTAATGGACTACTTAGCATATCGCTGTCAAACAAGCGATGATGTTTATAAGGAAGACAAAATCGATCCTAAAATCCGAACTTTACAAACATTTGACGACGAAACTTTATCGTTATATTGCTGCTTAGTTGCAGATGACGGAAGCTTTAATGCGATAACTCAGGAGTTATCATCTGCTCACACTGACGACATCGATAGTGACCTAATAGCTCGCTTATGTACAGCAGACGGAGCGTATTCTCCACCAGAATATCAAGACACGAAACTAAATCTAATATTAGATATAACCTCTATATTTAAAACCGTTTATTCCACGCTAGCAATCGAACATCCAAGCTCAGAAAATAAGCCAAAACTGAGCGCCATATACCAAGCAACAGCAAAGAATAATCCTGATCCAAAAATCCTGGGTTTCCTTAAGAGTATTGATTCTAAATTTGATGATTTCAGAGAGACCTCTGGCAGTAATGCTAAACTTAAGAACGCTTTTGAAAATTTTTCTTCTAAATTGCTTGAAATGACCGATAAGCAATTAGAAAATCTTAAAGATTTTTTTGATTCGTTTAGCACAAGCTTAGCCAAACAAGAAGAACTAAGAAAAATGGCACAGGCAAAAAAACTAGCATATGAAGCAGCAAAAGCAGTCGCGAATAAAAAAGAAAAACAAGCACAGACAGAACCAGAACAGCAACAACAGACAGAACCAGAACAGCAACAACAG
>CAYGNG010000044.1:0-17268 GCA_964351225.1 uncultured Gammaproteobacteria bacterium | reverse complement strand
ACATCCTAGTCAATTTAAAACCTAGCCATGATAGAGGAAAAATTTAGCTTGTGAAAAGACAGAGAAATTTGATTTGGTGTATTACGGCGCTCGCGCGCCTAATACACCCTACATATGTTAAATATTTGCACGAATTAATTGGCGACACGCCCTAGTTACTTTCGATCGTCATCACTGCGGGATGATTACCAGCAAAATACAACCAAGTCGATATAGCAAATACTGCGCCATGAGAGTGCCAGACAACCGTAAGATGGCTTCGTTCCATTTAGAACCCATCATGAAATATGAGTTCTTGTCACTCAATTTTCATGCTATAATTCATGAAATATGAGTGTTTATCACACGTATTTCATGTTGTTAAAATCGAGATAATGATGCAACGAGTTGAATTTATTGGAAAAATAAAAAATCGGTTTAAATCCAGTCCCTGTGTTGCCCTTCTAGGACCTCGCCAATGTGGCAAAACCACACTGGCCCGACAATACTTGCAACAAACCCGTCAAGCGGCCAGCTATTTTGATCTGCAAGATCCGGTTGCTTTGGCTCGTTTAGATGAGCCCATGCTTGCACTTAAAAACGCTGAAAATCTCATCGTGATTGATGAAATCCAGCTGCGGCCGGATCTATTTCCGATTTTACGAGTATTAATTGACAGCAATACCGCACTTCGCTTTTTAATTTTGGGCAGTGCCTCGCGCGATCTCATTCGGCAGTCCAGTGAAACCTTAGCCGGTAGAATAAGCTATATTGAATGCACACCATTCACTTTGTCCGAAGTTCACGACAGCAACAAAATGCTTGCTCGCGGAGGCTTCCCGCGCTCATTTCTTGCCGGTGATGATGCCGCAAGCTATCAATGGCGACAGGATTACATTGCGACATTTCTAGAAAGAGATATTCCAAATTTGGGCTTTAGAATACCACCGCAAACGATGAGACGATTTTGGATGATGCTAACCCACTATCATGGACAAATTTTTAATGCCTCGGAGCTCGGTAAATCACTGGGTTTAGCGCATACTACGACGAGACATTATTTAGATATATTAGTTGGAACCTTTATCGTTAGAGAATTGTTACCATGGCATGAAAATATTAATAAGCGACAAGTGAAATCACCCAAAATATATTTCCGTGATCCCGGACTCTACCAGGCGTTGCTTGGGATCCACACAAAAAAGCAATTACAATTACACCCTAAACTGGGCGCACTTTGGGAAGGTTATGCCATGGAGCAAATTATATCCGCTTATGGTGTTAGCACTGATCACTGTTTCTTTTGGGCCGTACACCAGCAAGCCGAAATCGATTTGCTCCTAAATAGCGATGGCGCAAAGATTGGATTTGAATTCAAATACCAAGATGCCCCCAAAATGACGCGATCAATGCGCATAGCCTGTGAACAGCTCAAGTTAGATAAGCTTATCGTCATTTATCCTGGTGACAGCAACTATCAACTAACACCCGACATTACCGTGGCAAATTTAGAAAATCATATCGATAGTTTGTGATTTTTCGCCCTGACTTCGGCAGTGGCACCCGTAGCGCGAGGGCTTAAAATTCAGTGCATTAAGCACTCGCAGTAAGGTTTCACTGCCGAATCTCGGATCAATTACGCCGAAAGCGTAAGCTCCGCACGGACCATTCCCGATGTCGACCCCCGGTGGATACTGGCCTGGTTGACCATAATACGATGCTGGCGCCAGAGTTCAGTAAGCCACGTATGCAAAGCCACAAAAGATACTTCTTTTATTGTTAAACGCACCGTGTTATCTTCTGTCACCGTCAGCTCAACACTATCTTCGGTAATGGGTAACCGTATTAAACCATGCTGAATAACTTGAGCAACAGCAATTTGTTGCTTACTGGCAACCGTGGGTTTTTTATCATTTTCAGCTGTTATCCGCTTATCCATATTCACTAACCAATGCAGCAAAGCATGTTGGCGCTGGTGTTGTTGCTGCAATATCTGGTTTTGATTATTTACCGCTGCAATTGCATATAATAAAACAAATACGGCAAAAACGAATATGGCCACTTGTTCTCGAAATTTTAAAGTCGGTATTTTTATCATGACGGCCTCGAAATGATGATTTGAGCGCTGACTTGGTTGTGTTGGCTTTGTGCATTATGCGTCATCACTTGATACTTTTTCATAGCCAACCACTCTCGGTAAGCCGTTAAGGTATCAAAGCCATCCGTGATCAGCTCTAAGCTAAGTGTCTCATGATTATAGAAAATGGCGTTCACCGTAACCGCTGGAAACTGTAAAGCAGCTGAATCAACATCCGTCAATATACTAAGCAGCCCCTCATCAACTTGACCGCGCTTTAGCGACTGCAACTCGGCAAGAAATCTTTCCCTAGGGGCAACAACATGGGTAGCCCGCGGAAAATGTTTATGATAAATTTTGGTTATCTCATCTTCTGTGCCTTGCAAATCACTGTTAAGTTTATGATTTATGATTATTGAATTAACCAACACCAGCACCAGCGTGGCAAAAAAAACTGTCCCAGCACCCGATAGCAATTTGTTGGAATATGCTTTTCTCGGCGAGTTTTGCTGATAGCCCTGTTGTAATAAATTAGCTGATGGTTTCAAGATCGCATAAAGATACGGCAACAATAAGCTCCGGTCGTGCGTGTTATTCTCTACTGAGCATGGCAAAGGTGGCAAAGTTTTTAAAAGATCACAATCCGTAAAATTATCAATAATCAGATTCTCGCAAAGTGAGAGATCCGCTTGGCAAGATTGCAATAACAAAGCGCAATTCACGCTGTCGCCATTAACCACTTTATTCGGGAATTGAATGCTTATCTGATCATCCACACATAAAATCCGACACGACTGGGGAGTCGTTGTTATAGCAGAAGCCAGTGGGATAATTGCCGTCGGTTGAATATCGCTTCGAACCAATTTATCCAGCCATCGTTGCATGAGTTGGTGTTCGACGACAGCCGCTTTGATTATCGCTTCTTTCTGTTCAATAATCACCATGTGGCAATCTGTCATGGGCTCGGCCAATCTATCTTCCAATTGATAACTAACTGCTGGTTTTAAATAGCGCCTTTTAACTTTTTGGGGAAACACGATCGTGTGTATGGCTACATCACAGATCGGAACCAATAAAATCACTTCGGTGTTTGTCTGGATATAAACCCGCGACTGTGCCAACTCAGTGCCATAATGCTTTTCTCCCAAAAGATCTTGGTACATCCATTCAATCGCATCAGGGGAAGAAAAATAAATTATCAATCGATTATTCATTTACAGCACCTCGAGTTCTCCAAATAAGAGTAAAACTAGCCGAGTTATTTTTGATAACTCGTTTAACTAAGGTATCCATCTGCCAATTCTGTTTGTCTTCTTCAATAACAACATGAATAAGGAAATATTGACTTTCAGTCGTCAACGCACTGGGATCGATGGTGTTGCGAATAGTCTCAGGAAGCCGCATTAACAAAGATCCAATCTCCGTATAAGGCTTTTTCTGGCGCTCTTTGACAACTTGCGTAACGAATTGTGCTGGGAAGCCCAACGCCTGCAGCACAAGCGGCGAAGCTGTATTAACATTAGTGCCAACCCCCGGAGGTAACGCAATCACATACGGCAATATTTTTTGATACGTTTTCTGAGAGATACCATGAACCAACCGCAATTCACTTAAGTCGATCAATGGTCGATGAGCAACTCGATAAGGCAATTGCTGATTATGATAAACCGCATCATAATCTGTCTCCCCAACGGGGCTTACCCAATTTTCCATTTGTGAAATAATTTCTAGTGGATCTTTGACATCTGGCACTGTATAGAATAATAGGTTGACGATAGCCGTCAAATAGTTTTCACTCACGAGATTATTTAAATTAAATCGACTTTGGCAGTCAATAATGTTCACCCCCGGTGGCAGTGCCGTAACAGACCGGCGCGATGACAAAATCTGTAAAGCTTGTTGGTATTGATACTCGGCCTGTAAATAATTCTGATCGGATTTTAACAGTAACCTGGTTTTATTGACCGCGTAACGCCCCTGCAGCAACATGAGAGTACTAATGCTCGCAATCAGAGCCAATATGAGCAAGGCTGTAATGATGGCGGAGCCTGAATGTCTTGACCGTCGCTTGTTAATCGTCATATCCTTGCCACTGATAACTCGGGATCAAATATAATTGTGTTAGAATACCTTCTTTTTCTGAGACCACTACAGTAACGCGCACGCCTTTGGGCAAGACTTGCTGTGAAGCATTAACCGGCGGCCACTGTCGATGAAAGAGATTGTGACTATCTAAATATTCAAAATTTATGTCTGAGACATCTTCAAGTAAAACCTTTGGTGTGCTTTTTACTGCAAATTCACTGGCTTCAAGATAGGGCCTGAATTTACGAACCAATTGCTTTTTATCATATTGATAAGATACGCGCTCGAGCGCGCTGCGTAATATCCCAGGAGGCGTCACAACACCCGTACGGGTTAATACCAATTGATGAGGCATACCAATAAAAGCCGGATGATGCTTTTGATCCGAACTGATAATCGAACGATTCACCGCTTGCTCAATGTCATTCTCTAGCAAAAATAAAGTCATTTGCAGCTGATGCAATTGGTGTAAATGGCGATGAGAGACTTCCTCTGTGCGCAACATTTGCTGCAACGTGGCAGATACGACAACGGCTATTAAAGCAAAAATGGCTACCGCAATTAAAATTTCAACTAAGGTAAATCCGCGAGGTTTCATCCACGCCCTCCATTGATATGGCGTCGATAAGGCGCAGACAATGTAATTAATTGCTTGCCATCTGGTTTATCATAGACCGCAACAGTGAGATTGCTAACTTCGGCGATTGTTGAAGGTTTTACGCGTAATTGCCAATACCATTCTCGATTAAGCATCCGAGTTTTTTCCCAAACGGTATTGGCTTGCTCTCTCACCGGGATCAAATCAGCTTGCGCTGATTTAATTGCTTGCAAGGCCACCCAATTTGCTATGGTTTTTTGTTCAAGATAGATGATGTTTCGTTGATTTTGGCTACTAACTTTAATAATCGCTGTGAAAGCCACCGCGACAATCACCATTGCAAGTAACACTTCTATTAGGGTAAACCCCCTCAAGCATTTCATGTGCGGGTATCCATCATCTGAAAGTTAATTGCGCCATTCGCATCACCAGATAGGTGTAAGGTTTGATGCCGTGACTGGTTTGTTAATTGCATCTCAAAAGGCATGCTTTCGCCATTTGGCAAAAACAGTATCCGGTCGCTGTTTTTATCTTGCTCCAATAGTGTGAGTACCACATCTTGTGGTAAGGCGAGTTTGCTGCGCTCATCATCGCTTTGTAAATAGCCACCCTGGATATTCACTGAGATAATTTTTTGCTTAAATACCGCTGAAGTTGCTGCTTCTTCTAAAAACATTTTTATCGATTTCGCAATTTGTAAAAACTGTTGTGATTGCACATGCTGATAAAGTTTTAAAGAGATGCCTGAACCGACAATGGCAATAATTAACACCACCAAAATCATCTCTATCAAGGTAAAAGCTTGGAACTTACGCATTCCAATTCCCTATCACTTCACTATTGTCTGTCACCGATGTCTCTTGATCGGCATGGGGCCCATATGAGAATACATCAACTTCATCATGCTCTCCTGGATTTAAATATTGATAATCATGGCCCCAAGGATCTTTAGGCAATCGTTTGACATAGCCTCCTGGCTTCCAGGCTGGCGGCACAGGATCAGAGCTTGGTTTCTCGACTAAACTTTGTAGTCCCTGATCCGTTGTTGGATAACGCCCGTTATCTAATTTATATAACGCCAAAGCATCTTCCAGCGATAAAATATCCTGCTTCGCTTTAACCATCCTGGCTTGCTCTGGTCTGTCCATTACTTTGGGAATGATCATCATTGCCAATATTCCTAAAATCACTACCACAACCATGATCTCAATTAATGTAAATCCAGATGTCTTTCTCATTTTTGTCATCATCTCCTACCTCATAATGATACTTGTTCAATCGAAAATATTGGCAGTAAAATCGCCATTACAATAAAGAGCACAATGAAGCCCATCACTAAAATCATCATGGGCTCAAATAAAGTTAATGCAATGTCTATATAATATTGCAACTCTTGATCTTGTTGTGATGCAGCGCGCGCGAGAGCAGCGCTTAAATCACCGCTGCTCTCACCATTGGCTATCAACTGTAAACTCAAAGCAGGAACCAATTGCGTTTGACTCAAAGCCAGATGAATACTGCCACCTTCGCGCACTTGCTTAACTGCAGACTCCAGTCGACGGCGCATGGCAGTATTGCCAATGAGTTTTGTGGCAATTTGCATGCTCTCATGCACCGGAACCCCTGCTTCGGTTAAAATCGAAAAAGTATAAGCAAAACGGGTGATATTCGCAGATTTAGCGACTTGTTTGATTACCGGAATTTGCAATAAACCAGAATGGATTTTATGCTCCAAGGCTGGCTGTTGTTTCATATAGGAAAAAACCACTATGCCAAGTACACCGGCCAACAACAGCCATAAACCATAACTATTTACTCCATGGCTAATCCACAACAACAGTTGAGTAATCCATGGCAGTGATTGCCCACTATCAGCGAATACCGTCAAGATCTGTGGTACGACATGCGTTAATAAAAATGCGACAATCCCAATGGCGGTAAGCGTGATGATCCCCGGGTATAACATTGCCGAGAGAATCTTTCGACGCAACTGTTGTTGTCGCTCCAGATAGTCTGCTAATCTATCTAACACCAAAGGTAAGCTTCCTGATGATTCACCTGCAGCTATCGTTGCACAATAGATCTCATTAAATGATTTAGGCTCTACTCGTAACGCGTTTGCTAATGAGTACCCTTCCAATACTTTTAGTCTGATCTTTTGCGCCAACCTTTTTATTGGCGAATTTTCATTTTGACACACCAGTGTCTGCAAAGCATCTGCTACTGGTACATTAGACTGTAATAAAGTCGCTAACTGTCGCGTAAACAAACCTATCTGCTTTGCGCTACTGCGTTGTTTAGTACGCCGAAAATAGGCGCGCACTGTCTTGTACTGTGTGCGCAAAATGTGTTCGTTGATTTGAATGGGGATAAATTGTTTATCAATTAATGCTTTTTTAACGCGTTGCATCGATTCAGCTTGTATGGTTCCTTTATGTTTTTTGCCGTGCTTGTCTAAGGCGACGTAGTCATATTCTGCCATACCTGCCCCTATATCTCTTCACTGGTGACACGAAGCACTTCTTCGATAGAAGTCTCACCTAATAATACTCGACGCATACCATCTCTTCTTAAACTCGGCGCTCGTATTCGCGCCTGCTGTTTGAGATCAAGCTCATGGCCATTATCATGAATCATTGCTCTGAGCTCATCGTCGATGATGATCAATTCATATAAGCCGCTGCGCCCAATATATCCGCTACCATGGCATTTATTACACCCCACCGGATGATAGATGATGGGTGCCGTGTCGGGTTTGATTTGCAACAAGTGGCACGCTTTCTGTGTTGCTGGTTTACCCGATTTACAATGTGGGCACAGTAATCGCACCAAACGTTGTGCAATAACCGCCAATAAACTCGAAGAAAGTAAAAATGGCTCAACACCAATATCCATCATCCGTGAAATAGCACCAACGGCACTATTGGTATGCAATGTCGAGAACACCAAATGTCCGGTTAAACTGGCTTGCACAGCAATCCTAGCCGTTTCACTATCGCGAATTTCGCCAACCAACACCACATCCGGATCTTGTCGCAACATCGCGCGCAACCCTTTCGCAAACGTCATATCGGCTTTAACATTGACTTGTGTTTGACTGATCCCTTGGATTTCATATTCAATCGGATCTTCAACTGTCATGATATTTAATCGAGCATGATCCAATCGTGATAATGCCGCATATAAAGTTGTGGTTTTCCCCGATCCGGTTGGTCCGGTCACCAAAATAATACCATGCGGATTTGCTATTAGATCCGCTACTTGAGCTTCTATTTCAGATGACATCCCTAAGGTATGCAAATCTAAATTAGCCGCTTGTTTATCTAAAATTCTCATCACGACTCGCTCGCCATGACTGGTGGGAATGACAGAAACCCTTAAATCAACCACTCTTCCTGCCACTTGAATGCTGATCCGACCATCTTGAGGCAAGCGTTTTTCAGCAATATCGAGTCTTGCCATCACTTTAACTCGTGAAATCAGCAGCGGCGCAATAATGCGTTGTGGCCGTAAAATTTCTCGTAACACACCATCAATCCGGAAACGAATAACTAAATTATTTTTATAGGTTTCTATATGGATATCCGAGGCATGCTCACGAATACCTTGGCTTAACAGGGCATTCAATAAATGAATAATTGGTGCCTCATTTTGCATATCCAGCAGATCTTCGGTCTCAGGAATGGCTGCCACCAGATCGGAGAGATTAATGTCTTCGGTAAAATCTTCCGCTAACTTTAAAGCGGATTGAGAATCGGTTTCATATTCTGTGGCTAATAATGCATTAAAAAAATTTTCCTCAACCACTTCCAGATGAAGGGGAACAGCGCATGCTCGACGAACTTCGGTTAAAACCAACGCGCAAGGCAATTGACGACAAACCAATTGAGCAAACTCATTGTTTTTTCCTTTGAGCATCACGCCATATCGTTTGGCGAACGCCAGTGGTAACTTCTCCATTATGCCTCATCATCAAAAGGATCCGGCAAATGTAAGGCATGCTGATTAACAGGTAACACACGCTCGCTTGGGTCATCTTGGCGAGGGCGCCAAGGGTTTTCCCAATTAACTTGTAATCGCCGAATTTCATTATAATTTTTATCGGTAACGTTGGTGCCATCCAAAGGCGTGCGCAGGACAACCGGGTGGATAAATACCATTAATTTTTTCTTTTCGACATGTTTATCTCGATAGGTAAACATTTCCCCAATTAAAGGAATATCGCCTAACAATGGTGTTTTATTCACACTATCCGTGTAGTCATTACTGATCAATCCACCTATTACTAAAGTGTCCCCACTGTTCACCATCACCGTCGTACTGATATCACTCTTATTGATGATGGGTGTTGTTGTCGGATTATCCGGATTTTGCAGCGAACCATCGTGTTGCTCGACAGTCAATAACACGGCACTGTTACGATTGATTTGTGGCTTTACATCCAGTTTCAATCCCACATCTTCTTGTTTAAATGTTGAAGTCGTCAGCGGGATCCCTTCACTGGTTGTGCCACCGATAGGCCCCGACTCGGTGGTTTGAATCGAAACCTGTTTACCCACATTGAAAACCGCTTTTTTATTATTCATGACGACAACAGTTGGCGTCGACAGGACATTGGCATCACTCATACCCTCAATCGCGGCAACCAGGGCTTTAAAACGGCCTTTACGCAAAATACCAACTCCGGGAAGAAATTCTCGATTATCGACTTGGGCACTCTCATCCGCACCAGCCAACCCCCACTCAATACCAAATTTTTTGCTATCGGACTCGGACAGCTCTACGATCAAGGCTTGAATTAACACTTGGGCTGGTCGAACATCTAAGCGTTGAATCACTGAATTAATACTTTGAATAATGCGATTAGGCGCTGTGACCACCAGCGAGTTGGTGTCCTCTTCTGCCTCAATATGGGAAAATGACTTTAGCCCAGATTGATCCCCCACTGTGGATTGTGCAAGGTTTGATTCTGCAATTTTACTCAATATCGGCGCTATGGTTTTGGCATTTAAGTAATGTAATGGAATAACGGCGGTATCACCAAAATTCTTGCGACTGCTGGATTGATCCAATTGTGAAATTAACACCCGCATCCGCATTCTAGCAATTTTATCACCACTCAACAAAATACGATTACTGGCTTCATCGGCCACGATCACGGCTTTAGGTCGACCCGAATACCGATTGGCATTTTCCATGGTATTAAGTAGATTGCTGATTTGCATGGCATTGGCATTTTGTAAAGCAACCAAATCCGGTTTATCATCCGCCGCTTCATCAATTTCTCGGATCACCGTGACTAAACGAGAAACATTGGCTGCGGCACCAGACAATATAATAGTGTTACCTTGGTTATAAGCTGAAATATGGGCCCATTGCGGCAACAAAGGTCGTAATATGGGAACGACTTGCGCGGCGGTGGCATTACTTACGATCACCACGCGCACCACCAACTCTTCCCCAACCCCTGGGTTACTTGAATTGGCAACCGCACTATTCATCATATTGGCATCGCTACTTGGCACAATTTTAATAGCACCCTCAGCAGGAACCGCAGAAAATCCCAACGTTTGTAGCACGGATAAAAATACTTGATAAATTTCCGCTTTGCTAAGTGGGGTATTTGCAACGATGGTGACTTTGCCCGTGACTCTGGGATCGATAATAAAGTTTTTGCCCGTCAACTCGGAAACCTGGGATATCACACTCACGATATCCGCTTGCTCAAGATGCCAGCTCTGTTTCACTTTTTGCTGATTATCAAAAGAATTGCTCAATTCCAAGGGTTTTGCGGCAATTGCACTGGCACCCACCCAAAACAGTGCGACCAGCAACAACCAAAGCATGATGACGCGATTATTCATGAGCTACCGTCTTGAAAGTTTTATGTACACAATCTTACCCCAATCCCAGAGCGCTTGCTACTTAAAATAATACACTTAGTTCAAATTGCAGACAAAGCCGCGGCGTTTTCAACGCTAACCCTTTCAATATTCTCAAGACATCTTAAAATTCCTGATCAAAACTCGTATACAGAGGCAACAGGACATGATTAATGAGTGAACAAATCAAAGACCGCTCACAACGGACTCGTGCCCTCGACCCCACCACTTCTTTTATTGTTCAAGCACCCGCCGGTAGTGGTAAAACCGAATTACTCATTCAACGCTTACTCCGATTATTAAGCACCGTTGAAGATCCTGAAGAAATTCTCGCCATCACCTTTACGCGCAAAGCAGCCGCGGAAATGCGCTCACGAATATTGGCCGCCATCCAGAACGCAGCAGAACCCGAACCTATTGATGCACACGCTAAAGTCACTTGGGAACTGGCACAAATTGTTTTAAAAAATGAACCGCGCTGGCAATTACGACAAAATCCCAATCGGTTACGCATCCAAACCATCGATTCACTGTGCGCAAGCCTCATTAAACAAATGCCTATTCTTTCACAGATGGGCAGCATACCAGCCATTCAAGAAGATCCCGAAGAAATTTACCGCCAAGCCGCACGAATGGTCTTGCAACTGCTGGATGATAATAATGAATGGCAAACGGCAATAGCCAACCTCCTGTTACATGTCGATAACAATATGCAGCGTGCAGAAAATTTACTCGCCAATATGCTGGCCTGCCGTGAACAATGGTTACCGTATCTGGCTTTCAAGGATGAAGCACAACTAAAAATCGTATTAGAGAAAGGATTGCAACTACTGGCAGAACACAACTTGCAGCAGATCAAAATTCATTTCCCGAAACACTTATCCGAACAGTTAAATAGCGGCCTGCAGTATGCGTTAACTCAGCTAAACCTTTATCACGATAATATTTTGCAATTAGATGAAAAATTCACTACAGATTTCTTACCGCTTTGGCAAAATATCGCGCGCATCCTGCTAACCCAAGAAGGCAATTGGCGCAGAAGCCTCAATAAAAATCAGGGCTTTCTCTCGCCATCCTCAAGCACCTGCCCCAAAGAAAAAGCCAAACGCACAGAATATAAAGAGCGCATGTTACAACTATTGACGGATCTCGAAACTCAATCAGAATGGGCGAGCGCCTTAGCCGATTGTTGCTTGCTACCGGATATGCAATACAATCCCGCACAATGGCAAATGGTAGCGGCACTCATACAAGTCTTACCCTTACTCACAGCACAATGCCAATTGCTGTTTCAGCAATTGGGTTGCTGCGACTATACCGAGATAAGTCAACGAGCCCTGCAAGCACTTGGCACTGAGGCCCAGCCAACCGATCTGGCACTGAGCTTAGACTATCAAATTAAACACATTCTGGTGGATGAATTCCAAGACACATCACAACAACAATTTCGCCTGCTTGAGCAATTGGTGGCAGGCTTTACGCCCCACGACGGACGAACCTTATTTTTAGTAGGTGATCCCATGCAATCCATCTATCGTTTTCGCAAAGCGGAAGTGGGCTTGTTTTTAAAAGCACGGGCCCATGGCGTAGGGGAAGTGGCCTTAACGTCGTTAGTATTAACTAGTAATTTTCGTGCCAGCAAATCTTTGGTGCACTGGCTAAATCATACCTTCAAAACGGTATTCCCAAGCCAAGATGATCTTACCATCGGCGCCATTCGTTATTCGCAAGCTGACGCTATCAAGCCTGAAACAAACACCTCAGCAACCGAGTACCATCTCCATATCGATGGCGAACAAAGTCAATCGGATACCGTCATCTCTCTCATTCGACAAGCCTTTGCCAATGACCCACAACAAACCATCGCGCTATTAGTGCAAGCTCGAACCCATTTGCAGCAAATCATTCCCGCATTACAACAAGCCAATATTGCTTATCAAGCCACCGACATTGAATCAATGCTTGAGTACCCGCTGATCCAAGATTTGTTAACGCTAACCCAAGCCGTGTTATTTCCTGCTGACCGATTAGCTTGGCTTGCTCTGCTGCGAGGGCCTTGGTGCGGCTTATCGTTAATTGATTTACATGCTATTGCTTATCAAAAGCAAACCAGCACCATATTAAGCCGACTTCAAGCCCTAGATACACTGACACTCTCTGATGAAGGAAAAAATCGATGTCGACGATTGATCAGCGTCATCGTGATCGCCTTGCAACAACGTGCCCAACAACCTATTGCTCGTACCATAGCAGGCATTTGGTTCAGTTTAGGAGGGCCGGCAACGTTAAACGACCACAGTCTGCATCAAGTTGCTAATACCTTTTTCCAGATCTTAAATACTTGTACGCTGAATTCTGATCGGGTTGACTTAAACCGTCTCAAACGAAAACTTGCCAAAGTCTCGGCTGAACCTTTGCCCAATGGTGCACAACAAGTTCAAATCATGACTATCCATAAAGCCAAAGGCTTAGAGTTTGATACCGTGATAATACCTTGCCTGGAAAAACGATCACAAATCGATGAGACGCAATTAATGTTATGGCAAGAAATTCTTTCCGAGGCGCAGTCGGCGTTAATTCTTGCACCCATCAAACATGCCCAAGATGAGTATGATCCAATTTATCGTTATCTTGCTAAACAAGAAGCGCAGAAAAACCTCTACGAGAAATCACGACTATTCTATGTGGCGGCGACTCGAGCCAAACAGACACTTCATTTGTTAGCTAGTGCTAAACGTGATCCCTCAGATCCTTCCGAGTTACAACAACCGAGCAATAGCTTACTAACTTTGATTTGGCCAGCCATGCGCGCCCAATTTATTCAATCCTCATCGCCAGAAAAAATTGCATCGCCACCAGTGGACCGCCACAGCATCTGGCCGGTATTCACGCGGCTCAGCTTAAATTGGTCTCCGCCTCAAGCGCTGAGTGAAACTTTTGAGCTGCAATCATCGCATCCATTTTTAAAAAAGCCTTTCGACAAGGGCCATATCGCGCAGCAAGCCATTGGCACCATTGCTCATCGCTATTTATTTCGCATTGCCAATGAGGGGCTTGAACATTGGCACCCTTTTAAAATCCATCACCAAAAAAACCATATCCAAAATGCGTTGATGCGTTTCGGCCTCGAAAAATCTGAAACAACAGCTGCTACTGAGCAAATCATCACCGCGCTAATCCATGCAATGAGCGATCCCAAGGGCCGTTGGATCTTATCGCCTCACAAAGAAGCTCACTCTGAATACCCCATTACCTTAGTACAGTCTGATGAAATTGTGCATCTTATTATTGATAGAACCTTCATTGATGAGCGGGGTTGTCGATGGCTTATCGATTATAAATTATCTACCCCTGATAATTTCGAGTCTTATCGGCAACAACTTAATCGATACGCAAAGGCATTAAACCGCTTAACGGCTCAAGAAATCCAAAAAGCGTTATACTTTCCGCTGACCAAACAATGGCTGCCAGTAGACGCTTTATGTTAACATGGTACAAAAAATCAAATAAGGGCAACATTATGTCTCGCAAACGAATCAAACGTCAGCAACATTGGCACAATTACCGTGGTAGACACGATGTCGGGAAAAATCAAAATTCATTGTTTGAGCACTCACCCCAAAAACCCAAGCCCGCTGGCGCTGCCGCACTAAATACCTTTTTCCCCACTTTCGATTTTACCAAGCCTGCGCATTGCCTGCTGTTTTTTATGCTGGTTAGCACATGCATTTTGCCAGTAGCCTCTCGCAAGCCAAAACCCAACAACACAGCGCCCACCTCGCACGATCAAGGGCTCATCACTTTAAGCAAACATGAGACGCCACCGCAAACGACCGAGTCGCTGGTACACCAGCTTAAATCTTCCATCGTCTTCGAAGAATCGTTAAGCAAGCCACAACAAAAAGAAATTACCGCCCAATTTTTAAGTACGCTGACGACTGTCGTTGAAGCAAATCCAGACTATACGAGCGGTATCGCGTGCCTACTCGAACGACGGACTCAAATTCATATCGGACGAAGCACGACTTTCAATAATCAAGAGCAAACCACACTCAGAGAACCAAGAGAACAAAATCATGTTGAGATATCGTTATCGGCATTCTACAATTCAGCAACTAATCAAATATACTGCGAAAGTCCACCAACCTTTCACCCAGGCTGGAGAGACTACATCAGACGCTTTATGAATGTTGCCTGGAGTGCCATGATCGAATGTAGCCATAGTGGACCACCGGCCATTAAACTCTACACTAATTTACAGGAACAAAAACAATTTCAAGCCGCGGTCGCTGCCGGTTTGATACGCGTTCAAAAAACCATTCCCGACTTACTGTCATGTGAAAAACCATCGCCTAAGCAAAGAAAAAAGCTTGCTTCTTACCTAAAAGCTGCCGAAAATTATCGGGATAAATTTTTTCGATTTCCGCTCGAATATCAATATGCTAAATACCTAAATTCTTTTTTAAATAACCCGCAAGTAACCGACAAGATCGTTATCTTAGAAGGCAGTAAAATTCGGTTTTTTTCTTGTGAACCTCCGCGCAAAGCGGCAGCAACACCGTGCTATGGAAAATTTGAAATCCCTCAAGGTGACCGAAAAAATTTATTCACCTTTCTCTCCAATTTCAAGTTTGAGGCTGATAGCATTACGCAATCTTTCCGTGGCGATTCGGTTCGCATGTCCCTTGAATTGGGCAGCATGATGATGTCAACGTTTCCTTTGGCGGTACGAAAACTGTTTTTCAAAGAACTCTACCACTACCATAAAAAACGCGGCGATTTCAGCGCAACCGACCGACATTCGGCCCAGCGTGCTGCGGGATTATACCGCATCAGTGTTTAACCAGGTGTCAATATTTTTTGCCGCTTTTATGCCAGAGAGGTATGCACCATGGACTGTCCCAGGATATTTATATGAGGTAGCCTCACCAGCCAAATACAATCTGCTGTGAAATGGCTTACTCAATACTTTGTACAACTCCAGATTCGCGCCCAGTGGCACAAATGAAAAAGCGCCTCGGGCATAGGGATCGTGGTGCCAACGGGTAATAACAAAAGCTTCTGGATCGGGTATGGCCTTAGAAAATATTTTCCGCAACTGCGTCATGATAATCTCAATAATCAGCGGATCACTGTTTAGCGCCATGCGTTTGGCTTCATCACCACCAACTAACGCCATCAATATAGGGCTTTTAACATATTGCGCATAACTCCGATATTGATTGAAAGGCGCTGACATTTTATCAACAACTTCAATAAAATCCGATTTCTCCGGCCAAAATGATTTGGGAAACTTTAAAGCGACTTTTTCTACAGCCCCAACAGCTAAATGATCAATTGCCTGTTGAATGTCCACGGGCAGCGCTGGTGAGAAATCAATGCTTTTTAGTTTCAACACCCCAAGCGGCACGGTCACGACCACGGCATCGCCTTCAAGCACGCCGGTCTGTGATTGCACTTTGATCCCGGCTTCTGAGTAAGTTATCTGTTGCACGCGGTGATCTAAACGAATATCCAGATTTTTCTGTAATAATTTAACTATCTGCTCATAGCCTTGAGGAAAAAGCTGATCGCCACCTGAAAATTGTTTTATTTTACGCTGGTATCGCGCCGACAGGTGTTGCAACGATGCCGCCATCGCTATTTGAGTATTTTGCTGAAATAATTTAGCGGCAGCAATTTCAAACTCTTCGCCACTGTCTGCGCGGGAAATTGTGGCAAAAACTTCCGCAAAACTTTTGTCGCTTTGTAATAAAGCAACATGCTCTTCAAATGCTGCCTGAAAATTTGCATGCGCTTGCTCAATACGCTTGTATTCCCGCTCAGTGGGGATTTTGCCATCGACGAAATAAGCCACCTTATCGTAATGAATAGGCGCCAGATTGATATTGTTTTTTTTCGCCATTTTAGCGATAGGATTACCAGATACGCCATGAAGATAGCTCGCTCCTAAATCGATGGCACTGCCCAAACGGGTGTCCGTCCACACCCGACCACCGACCCTATCGCGCGCCTCAAGAATGGTGACTTGATAACCCTTATGCTGTAAAGCCCGCGCAGCGGCAAGGCCTGCGATCCCCGCACCGATGACTAAGACTTTGCCCTTTTTGCCGTTTGCACCAGCAAATACTTTCTTGCTAAAGGGTGCCAATAAGCCAGAAAATCCTGCCAGCGCGAATAACTGCAAAATTTGTCGCCGTGACCATTTCATACTCTATCCTTAGCCTTGGTAAATTGGACCTAGTCTGCAAACAGGGCAATATTTGTAGACTAAAAGAATGACACTCCACCGAGCTGAAAAAAGGTAGTCGTGGATTATTGTATACGGGCTGCACTCAAAATGCATCGCTGAAATTATTCAACTTTAGGGTCTATTGACAATTGCATATACCGACGCAAGCCGATCAGTCGTACCGATTGAAGCGGATCAGGTATTCCGACAGGGGTGGTTTTGACGCCGGGCACGGCAAAGCCTTACCTCGTCGCTGCACGGTTTGGGTGAATCGTTACGCCTCTTTTTAATCTCAATGGGTTAATCCCACATTTCGTCGGGATTTTTTAGTACGCGAAACCCTGCTGCTGCGATCGCGAGAACCAACAAAAAATACCAGCGGCGTATGAACACGCACCGTGGGCGCTTTATTTTT
>CAYGNG010000043.1:0-18432 GCA_964351225.1 uncultured Gammaproteobacteria bacterium | reverse complement strand
ATATCCTAGTCAATTTGAAACCTAGTCATGATAGAGGAAAAATTTAGCTTGTGAAGAGACAGAGAAATTTGATTTGGTGTATTACGGCGCTCGCGCGCCTAATACACCCTACAGTGCTGCCATCAAGATAAGATTTTTGTTCATTAACATTCACTCGGTTCCAAACTTGAGCTCGGCTCGATATCGTTTCAAAGCCAGCACCTATCGTGCGGAACTCGACGCCACTATTTTCTGAAGTTTTTAGCCAGTACCGTGCCTCATGTCCCCTTACCATAGAAAATGATTTTCCTGAAACAAAGTATTTCCTACGAAAATATTTCATTGGGAAGTTTACCCACTTGATGCTCTCAGAATTTCCTGGGGAAGCCAACATGTTTTTTTGTTCTCTTAATAAATAAAGAGAAAAATTGTATTATACAGGGGTTACTGCTGTCAAAGTTAGATTGAAGATTCAACAACCAAACAATTGGTCATCATATCATGCAGTGCTTGTCTGCGCTTAGTAAATCCTGCCAATATAAAACCGACACCGAAAATGAAACCAGAAAATATTTTACAAAAATCACGCATGTGCCATATCAGCTAACGACGTCACTAAATTGCAACAAATCTGTTACGCGGTTAACACAGGGTCATTTACAAGGGGATAACTTGGCGCGGACCCAAAAGATTATTCATTTTGTTGCAAGATGGTACACGCATCGCAAAGAACCATCTACCGCGCTGAGTGATTTGGATGTCACAGAAATACTAAGTATTGTCGAAAAAGACAATAGATCAGAGCCTGATTTATGTCGATTTTTGCAATACATGTTGCATCCTGAATCATGTTCTCCATCTAAAGCCTTTTAATGGCTTCTTCTGTAGATATTATCGCACTGGCCGTGCGACCGGTCATGATTTTTAGCGCATTATCATGAGATTCTTGCGAGGGTGCGCCGCAGGCATCTTTCACAACGATAACCAAAAAATCGTTTAGAATAGCGGTGTTGGTGCTAAATAAAATTGCATTATCCGTTGCTACGCCGGTAAAAAGGATACTATCGATGCTTTGTTTCTTAAGTGCAGTAATTAAATTATTACCATGAAACACATCGCCATAGGTTTTGTTGATGATCCCATCGGTGGAATAAATTTTTATGCGGGATATGAATTCAGTGGCTTGGGTATTGAGTTGGAACTGTTGATTTTCCCTTATCATTTTGGCGGATGGGGCATGTTTAGGTAACCCTCGGTAATTCGGATCAAAAGCCAATCTAATGTGAAAAATTGGAATGCCTATCTTATGTGATAGTTCAATCAATTTGTTGGTGTTATCAATTATCTCGGGATGTTCTTGCAGGAATTGGGCGCAAGAGCCGTTGCCTTCGGTAATCCCCTTAATATAATCAATGACAAATAGCGCTGGTTTCATCATAAGTTACGTTTCTCCTAATTTTTAACGAGGGGGTGCTCGCTGTCATCACGGAATTCGTACAATTTAGCATCGTCTACCTGTTTGGGGGCGGATGTCATGGCATAAAGGTGTCGTGGCTGGCGTTGGTTATTGGCCACATCAAGGCCCTCATCTCGCAGGAAAATTAATAAATTGTATAATTGCTGTAAGGTTGCTTTATAGTAGCCACCGGAGTGTTCTGGGGTAAAAATTGCGGGCAAGTCGTGGTGTGTTGGAGTGGTTTCGGGATTGTCAAAAGCGAAATAGGGCGCTAGCGGTGACAGATTGCGTGGGTTTGTGATGTCGTCTAACCGTTGTGGTGAGGTTTTGTATGTCCGAGGCGATAACGTGTGGCAAAAGAGCTCTTTTATAAAAGCGCCTGTTTCTCCTGTGGCAATGACCTTTTGTTGCGCTCTTCCTCGTGCAGAGATCCCAAACGTGGGACCCATGTCTAGAATTGTCGATAAAATGGGGTTTGAGTATTGAGCGTATGCAAAAGTGCACGCCCCATTTTGAGAAGGAGCGCCATGCAGAAGTTCACCCATCGCATTATGACCAGCAACTTTTCCTGTTAGCAAGGCTCGTTGAGCCGACATTTGTTCGCCACTGTTAGAAGAGTCTTGAATGTAAGCAACATCGCCAGCAGCAAAGATGTCATGACTTACCCTGCAGTCAGGAGACATTTTAATTTGGCCTAATGCATTTCTATCTGCGGGCAAGCCCTCGATGAGCGAATTAGCGATTAGTCCGGTGGCAAGGATAACCGTATCGGCGGGATGCAGTTTGCCATCAATGATTAAGCCTCGTCGCGTGATCTGGGAAATATGGCAATTAAGCTGTAAAGCAATATGTTGCTGTTTTAGTTGGGTCAGGACGATTTCTCTGAGTTCGGTGCTGGCTGACGGGTAGATATGATCCTCTTTTTCATAAAGAATGATTTCCAATGCTGAAGGTGGGCCATATTTTTTCCGTAACTCACAGGCGACTTCTATGGCGGTACAGGAAGTACCGATAATAGCGAATCGATATGCTTTTAATGGGTCATTCGTCATTAATGCAGTGAGATGTTGCTCTAACCGCTTAGCAGAATCAAAATCATAGAGATTAAAAGCCAGCTGGTTTTTGTCCGCTATTTCGCTGGGTTTTGCGAGGCTGCCCGTTGCGATAATGAGTTTATCGTATGGCACAGTTTGGCCATCATCGAGCCGTAGCTTTTTGCATAAGGCGTCAATCTGAGTAACATTGCCTCGTTGATGGCAAATACGCTGTTCACTTAAGATGTCATCAATATTTATCACCGTGTTATCGGGATTGCTACGAAAAAGCAGAAAGCGCATGATTTGCTCTCGAGAGGGGCTTACCATGATTATTTTAACTTGATTGCCTTTATCATGCCGCCGAGCGCACAGCGCTGCAGCTAATGCAGCAAAGCCATTGCCAATGATTACCAGGGTTGAAGCCATTTGTAAGTACTCATCACTCGTTAAACGCACACAGCAATTCTATAAAATATAGTCGCCTAGGGATACGTGGCCAATGCCATAAAACGCGATACTTTACTGAAAAGAGGTTATTCTGCTCTTATATTAAATATCAACGGTGGTCGGCGCAAGTCTCCAAAGGAAGGGTGATAGCAGCACAATGAGCCGACATTTCTCTGTAAATACAGGTGCAAACCGCTATTCGGGGCAACTTGTAATGCATCGCCATCGGATGAAGTTTGCTCAAGCCAACCCAGTCTTAACATCACTTTTGCAGCACGGGTATAACTTGGCCGCCAAAGTCTGGTAAAACTCCAGAGAGTGGCTTCTCTTTTGTCGATAGCGATAGCCGCAATTCCCTCAAGCGAGAGCGATTCAAATTCGTTTTTTTCGCAAGGCGTAAGAAAGCACATGAAGACTGATTTTTCGGTAGCGGGCGGGCTCAGTGGCGCATCAAGCGGGATGTTTTCAACGGGTTGCACACAGCTGGTTATGCTTTCTTCGGAGATGGGGGCCGGCATCATTAAGCGCTGTGTTTGCGTTTTAAAATGATCGAATTGCTGAAAACGGTCCCGGATTGTTGAAATCTCGATTACCTTTTGATAGAACGCACTTGAGCGAGAAAAAAAATTCAGTCTAAGGCCATGGTGGTTCGTAACACAAGCAGCTAAGCAACATAAATTTTGAATGACTCTTTCAGTTTTAGGATATCCCAATTTCGACGGAGTAAATTCCAGTCCCCCAATTATGGAAGAAGGCAAGCCACTATTTAATTCCTTTACAAACTCCCAATACGCTTTATTGTCTGCCACAAATGAGCGTTCATCAGGGCGCGGTGTTTTAGGGACAAAAGCAGTTTCTTTATGGTTTGTGTCCAATGCGCGGTGCCCCAGGTAGACGATGGTGCCATCTGCTTTTTGCAGGAAATCATCTGCACGGCACATAGTAACAAGGATCCCTGTCTCAAGGTATATATCAGCGACAGCTCGGGCTATCTGGTCGTCAGTTGGTTTTGTCCCGATGATAAAAGGAAGACAGCAAGTAAAGTTGTTAGTAAGGTGAGCAGGTTGCTCATGAGTATTCACGCGATTCCAAATGGCTGACCGACTGGCGATAGTCTTCAAAATCGAATGGATTGCAAGGTAAGTAAGCTGGGTATTCTCAGCGGTTTTTAGCCAGAACTGAGGATTATCCGCAGCGGTGATCGAGAAGGACCGCCCTGAAATAAAGGATGTTCGAGATGAATCTGGGCGCTTTGGAAGCATAGCCCAGGGGATTTCTGGATCGCTTATTTCAGAAGTCAACATACGACTTACCTCTTAAAAAAATATAACCATTTACCGAAAACGCGCAGAAGCATCAAAAACATAACGGAGCGCCGCAGAAAAAGCTTCGCCTTGCCCGGCGTCAAAACCATTATATTTGAGGCGTGCGCTGCCGTCAAAAGCGTTTCGTCTTGCCACAGCCGCTTTTGCTAATTCCCCTTCTTGGTGGCCTGTTTCTTCCGCAAGCGGGGTGCGCTCGTGACGTGTTGCGCAGTGGAAATAGAGCCAATGGTATAAAGATATTCTTGTTGCGCTTTATGGTATTCGACTAAGGTCGTAATCAGCCTGATTTCGGTTTCAACGGTAGATTGTTCTCGCAAGTTAATTAATAATAAATTGCTGTCGCCGTGGTTGTATTTTATTTTTTCAGCCGATTCCAATTCTTGAGCCATGGCCAACTCTTTTTGAGTTAGTGCTATCATTTGTTTTATCATGTTTATTTTGTTTTTCACATTGTTAATATTGACAGACAGCCTATCAATAAACATTTTTTCATCTTGAGCAATTTTTTCTAACGAACTTTTGGCGGCATTGATCCGGCCAAAGGCTTGCCGTTGGTTAATTGGCAGCTCGAAATCAAGCTCGACATTAACCGACGTTCTATTTAAGGGTGGATTGCCTGGACCAAAGTCCTGAGCGAGGTAGACGCGATTGTTAAGCTTTGGTTTTAAGTCATTTTTAGCGAGGGAGAGCGCAATGAAAGAAATATTTTTTTGTTGTTCAAACTGTTTCATTACGGGATGGTTTGCCAAAACACGGGCGAGATCAGTTGTGTTAATTTTAACGATTTTGATTGTGGGAAATGGTTTTGTTGCGTTGGGTAATACATTCAATGTTGGAATGATGGGGTTTCCTTGATTATCACGTAAATATAATGACAAAAGGAGTGCGGTTTTTTGATGGTTTTGTGCTTGTTCAGCGAGAAATATCTTACGCTGCATAATAATCCTTTGGTTTTCAATGATATCTAAGTTTGGAATGTCTCCTGTGTCAAAGCGATGTTGAATAACCTTTTGTCTTTCTTCTGCGAGGTTTAACAATTTCTGCTGTACCAAAAGTTTATTTCCCTCTAAATACCAATCCCAATAGCTAAATATCCCATCGCGCAGCACTTGGATCTTTTTTAACTCGAGCTCTTTTTCACTCATGGTGAGCGAATAGTGTGACATTAAAATATTAGCACGCCGCTTATCAAGCGTACGGTCACGCCACCAAGGTATGTCAAGGCCTAAGCGTAGCTCACCTTGATTATAGGTCCACATCTTTTGATCATAGACGGGGAAATTACCTCGACCCAAACGATAGCCCGTAAAAAATTGATTGCCACTATTTGAAATAGGCATGTCAATTTCCGTATCAGAATAATAGTTTTTATAGCGACCAACGGTTGAGGTTAGCAGTTTTGATTGGATTAGGGGATCAAAGCCACCACGAGCGGTAAGCAACTCAGCATGCGCTTTTGCAACTTCTGCTTTGGCTGCGAGAATAACAGGAAAATTTTTATTGATGGAGTGAATAACATGCTCTACTTTTAAATTACTCGCTACGGTAATCGCAGGCAGCAAAAAAAAAATAAAATATCGAGACAATCCATTCATTTAGGCGATCCTTTTTTTTGTACAGGCGGAAAACCATTAAATCGGCGCCAGATCTCATAACCCAAAGTTACCACGGATAGTAAAACCCAGCCATGGGCTTTCACACCTTGGCGCAAATAACGGATGTCTGGCCACGCTTGGTTATTTTCAGGGATGATCAATATTCTGAAAAGGCCATTGCCATCATCGGCATTATCAACTACTTGGATGATCCCACCGAAGGTTCCAACAGCAACAGAAGGCCAACCGCTAAATTGAATGGCCGGCCAGCCTTCAAATTGCAAGCGTACTTCTTGGCCGGTATGAATTAATGGAATATCATTACCACTTACCCATAATTCAACAGCTCGAGATTTTGTTTCAGGTACGAATATCGCGAGCACTTCCCCCGCTTTAACCAAGACGCCGCCTTCGCCATGGTATCTTCTTAAAATCATGCCAGCCATTGGCGCGGTGATCAGTTGATTGGATTGTCTGGCGAGTTTTACGGTGATCCGTGAAATTTCAGCTTCTATATTGGCAGCATCACTTTTGAGTTTGAGGTAATCGATATTAGCCAGCTCAACCGTGCGTTTGGAGCTTATTCCTTTTTCAAATAGATGCTGCTGTCTTTGGGTATTGGTATATGCATATTCCGCTGCCTTTTTTATAGCGCCGAGTTGTATGAGTAATTTTTCACGTTCATTTTTTAAATTTTCTAAAATGAGCGGATCGTTATCATATAATTCAACTATTTTGTCGCCCTTTTTGACGACACTGCCCTCTTGGACATACCATTTGCCGAGTCGCCCATCGACCAATGAGTTGATGTTTTGCTGGCGCTCTGTTGCGGAGTAAGCGATGACACGGCCAGAGCCTGAAGCGGTTTGTTGCCAGGGGGTTATGGATAAAAGAATAAAGGAACTCAACAAAAAAATCCCGAGTATGGCTATGGTTGAGCTCGAAGAAGGGGTTGGCTTTAGTTGCTGAATGGATCGTTCGTGTCTATATTCATTTTTCATAAGAGAATCCTGCGCGAGAATTTTTCTGAAATATCGGCTCTTCTGGTTGTCGCAATGACCGTCCAATGGTATTCATCCGAAAAAATGGTATCAACCACTTTTTTCAAACTGATCTCAGGGAGTAAATCGAGCACCTCATCTAGTATCAAAAAATAAGGTTTTGCAAGCGCTGCGCGCACCAGCATTAACTTTTGTAATTCGATAGTGGATAATGCACTTTGTGTACCGCTTATTTTAGTATAAATACCCGATTCAAGGCGTGATATGGCTTCCGATAAGTCAAAGCGAGCTAATGTTTCTCTTATTTTTTCGATAGGGATTTCTTTGCCTATGCAGAGATTTTCAATAATTGATCCATCATAGAGCTGTATTCCCTTCATGTAGATGGTTTTTAGTCTCAGGCTATTAAGCGGGTATTCCCTGATTGGGATGTTATTATAAAGGACTTCACCACTGCTGGGCTCCTTTAGCCCTAATAATATTTGCAGCAAAAGGCTTTTACCGCTACCAAATGCACCGTGAATAACACATCGTTCATTACTTTGGATGGTAAAGTTAATATCTTTTAAAACGTGAAATTTTTTTTCAGAGTAAGAATTTAAATTTTTGATTTCAATTTTAGGTGGTGACGGGATATTACTCGGGTAATCGGAGGGTAATAAATTTTCTTTTGGCAGCGTGAGTAAGAAATTAAGCTTTTGGGTGGCCGCCACGAGGTCATAAATGTTTTCAAAGTATTTGCCAAATTTACTAATATTGACGCCCATGGCGGTTACCACGATTTCTGCAGCAACTAATTGCCCTAGGGTCAATTGATTTTTTATGACGAGTAATCCACCGAGTAAAAGCAAAGAGGAAGTGGCCACGACTTGGATAATATGGCCACTGATGGTATGTTTCATCAGGCTATGGAAATGTTTTTGGCGAGCTATGATATAAGCGCTGATTTTGTCATCGGCAATATCGTAAGCGTGCTCTGCGTAATTAGAAAATTTAAACAGCTGGACAATTCGTGCGATTTCCTCAAGCCAGCCAGCAACATAATATTTGTGATTTGATTCCTCTTCGGCAGAGAGGATGCCTTGGCGCCAAGGTATAAAGACGGTTAGCATTATGGCAATAGTTAAACCGATATCAAACAAGAGCAGTAATGGATGATAGGTTGCCAATAAAATCATTCCTAAAATGACTTGCAGCGCAACGCTTATCGCCGAGATTAGGATGTTAGCCAGCGATTTTTGTATGGTAAAGACATCAAAGAATCGATTCATCATCTCGGTTCCGCGATATTGGTCAAATACAGATTGTGACCATTGTGGAATGAGTTTTGCGATGGCTAAGCTGCAATAAGCAAAGAGGTGCTGTTGAATATTTTCAATTAAAATCAAATGCAAAATTCTAACAACGGCAGCCGTTGTTAGAAGGATAAATACAAGCAAGGCCAAGATGAATAAGGGTTGTCGAATTGAGCCAAACGAAACAATATTTACCAGCGCTTGGGCGGTGATGGGAACAACCAGCGAAAACAGGCCATAGGTAATACTATAAATGATGATAAGCGAGATCTCATTTTTCCCAAGGTGAGTAATTTCCATGATTTTTTTTAATGCGAGCAACGGTTAACTCCTTTTTAGGATAATCCAATCAAGAACAGAATAGTTATGTTATGCCTACGAGGCTTCAACAATCAAACAGTTTGCCATCATATCATGCAGTGCTTGTCTGCGCCTGGTGAGTCCTGCCAAGATAAAGCCGATGCCGAGGATAAGACCAGAGAATATTTTACAGAAATTGCGCATAACGGCACGACGATAAGAAATTCTTTGCAGATCTAACGAGCAGACTCGAATGCCAAATACTATTTTGCCAGGCGTTGCTTGATGATGGGAACCTTCAAATGCGGTGTAGTAGCTTAAACTAAAGAGAAAAGTTATCAGATCAATCAGCAAATCATGGCTAAAATAAAATTCATTGATAACCGGGTAGGGCGAGTGTGCGAGCAATTTGGCTGTGTAAATAAGTAAAAACATGAGAACAAAAAAGATAACGCTATCTAGTGTATAAGCAGCACCTCTTTTCCAGAAGCCAGCATAAGCCGGCTCATGTAAATCGGCATATTCTCGGTACGGTTGCTGTTGTGTTGTTTTAACCACTTCCATGGGTTGATCCGTGTTTACAGTGAGCAATAAGTCATTTCAAATGTTACATCATCTTTATATTGTGAAGGTTTCATCGTGACGGAAGGCACCAGAAACCGGACGCACAAGCGATGTCTACCCGCACTGATTTCGGGGAAGACACAGAGGTCGGTTGGTAGTCTAACTTGCAACAACTTGCAAGGGCTATCTAAAGAAGTTTGGTAAAAACCTTGAAATGCGGTAACCAGTCTCGATGTGCCACTTTCTCGAGTGAGTTTGAGTAATTGCGTGACGGCAATATGAACCGTATCCAATGAATTCAACCAGCGATTTAAATCCGCTTGGCGAGCCGCGACAGATTGCTCTAACCAATAGTGATAACCTGGGGTATCAAAGCTGCAGGTTCCTCCTGCGCTTAAGAGATGCTGGCGGATATGATTTAAGAATTCATTATCACGTAATTCGGGTGCTAGTTTTCCGTGGGCATTATGAAAAATTTCAACGAGCTCTTCCAGATCGTTGAGAAAATGTTGTAATTTTTCCTGATCGATATTAGGTGCATTTTCCAAACGATTTAAATGCGTGATGTGGGATTTAAATTCTTGTGTCAGTTTGGATTTCAAATCGGGTCTATCCAATATGCTGACGATATCGATAATGGTTGCAACGCAATGATGGCTATCCCATGGGCTGGTGCCATGCAACAGCGCTTGCGCTTTGTTAAATAGCATTTCTAGGCGCAGACAAACCCGGGTGTGCTCGTTTAAAGGATGCTCATAAAGGACCGCATGGTAAGTGCTCGATATTTGTTTGTGGTGGATAAAACTTTTTTTATCGGATATGGGGAAATTTTTTTCAAGGTGATAGGCACTTTTGTTTTCTAAGACCTCGTCAACTTCTTGATCCATCGTGGCTTCCTATTTAGAGCAAAATATAAGTCCATTTTAGCATGACATGGGCAGGATAATACAAGCTTATGGGTTTGAAATGCGAAGATAGGCCGTATGTAGGGCTGTTATTTGTTCTTTGAGTGTTTTGATATTTTCTAGATTGTAAATTATATCGTCAGCGGCAGCCAAGCGCTTTTCACGGGATATTTGTTGGTTCATGATTGCCTGTATGATCGCGGGTGCACAATTATCACGGAGGCTTGCTCGCTCAATTTGTTGCTTTTCTTCACAATCAACGACCAAAATGCGATCAATGCCGGGGATCGGTTTTTTTTCAATCAGCAGTGGGATAATGACAATACAATATGGGGAGCGGCAGGAGGCAATGCGCAGATGCATCTCTTGAAGAATAAGCGGATGTAGGCGTTGTTCAAGCCAAATCTTTTCTTCTGGGTAGTTAAAGATGCGCTGCCGTAACCATTGCCGATTCAATTCACCGTGCTTATTCAAGCAGCGATCACCATAACGGCTGACGATATCCTCAAAGGCCGGTTGTTGCGAGCGGGTAATTTCATGCGCGATATGGTCCGTGTCAATAATCGCTATGCCAAATTCTTGGAATAGGTTGGCAACGATGGATTTACCGCTACCAATACCGCCTGTTAGACCGATTGTAATCATAATTAGTAACTATAGAGATAATCGACATAAGTCTCAATCAAACCAGGCCCCCAGATGAGCGCTACCCAACCGGCAGCTGCAAGATAAGGCCCAAACGGAATCGGGGTATCGCGGCCTTGTTTGGTTTTACAGAGATAAACACAACCGATTATAGCGCCTAACAGAGCCGCTAAAATAATAATAAATGGCAACACTTCATAACCCATCCAGGCGCCAAGCGCAGCGAATAGTTTGAAATCGCCATGGCCCATGCCTTGTTTGCCTGTGATTAATTTATAGAGATGCATGACGAGCCATAAACTCATATAAGCCGCCATCGCACCAATAACCGCATTTTCTAATGTGGTAAATAACTGGAATAAGTTGCACAGTAGACCAAGCCATAGCAGCAAGAGGGTGAGATCATCGGGTAAGAGTTGGTGATCGATGTCAATGAATGTCATGGCAATAAGTAACCAGGTGCAGAGGCAAGCGGCGAGGGTTACCCAGGTCACACCGAAATGGATGGCGACGATCAAGCATAAGATAGCACTCAAGATTTCGACTAAAGGGTAACGCCAACTTATTTTGTTGTTGCAATTCGCGCATCGGCCTCCCAGCACCATAAAGCCCACTATTGGAATATTATGCCAGGGTTTTACTGGGTTTTTGCAGCTTGGGCAGTGAGAGTTGGGCTTACATAAATTGAAAGGGTTGTTAAGCGGATGCGTTAGGGTGTCTTCATAAGGTTTATTAAAAAAGTCGCAGAAATCTTTTTGCCACTCACGAAATAACATCAGTGGGTAGCGATAGATAAGCACATTTAAAAAACTGCCGACGGGCATTGCTATTAAAATAATAGCAAAATACCACAGCAGGGGATATTGGTGAAAACAAGCGATAATCGTCATTAAACAATGCTTCCCAATTTGAAGATAGGTAAGTACATCGCAACCACAAGTCCACCCACCATACCACCAAGAAATACTAAAATAAATGGTTCCATCAAAGCGCTTAAGTTATCGACCGCGTTATCGACTTCTTCTTCATAGAATCCAGCAACTTTCGATAACATTTCTTCCAGTGAGCCGGCTTCTTCACCAATAGAGACCATTTGCAACACCATGTTAGGGAAAAGATTTGTTTCTTTTAAGGCAATTTGCAATTGCTGGCCCGCAGAAACTTCCTCGCGAACTTTTAAAATTGCGTCAGAAAAGACGCTGTTCCCTGCCGCGCCCGCCACAGACTCAAGTGCATCAACCAGTGGCAAGCCAGCCGCGAAAGTAATCCCCAGGGTGCGGGTGATCCGAGCAATGATTGCTTTCTCGACTATCATACCGAATACTGGGACTTTTAACATGGCCACATCCAGTTTTCGCCGAAAAGATTCTGAGGTTCGCTTTAAATAAGCAAGACTGAAAACACTTCCTACGATGATGGCGATCATTAAATACCAATAGTTTTGAAAGAAATCAGATAGTTTTATTACAAATAAAGTTGGCGCTGGCAAATCGGCACCAAAGCCTTGGAATAATTCTTGGAATTGAGGAACAACAAAAATCATTAAGCAAGCGGTAACCGCAAAGGCGACACAGATCACCGCAACCGGATAGACCAATGCTTTTTTGATTTTCTTTTTCATGGATTCGGTTTTTTCTTGGTAAGCGGCTACTCGGTTTAACATCGTTTCTAGTGTTCCTGAAGCCTCCCCCGCACTAATAAGGTTGCAGAATAATTCGCCAAAATATTTAGGGTGCTTTTTTAACGCTTCGGCAAAGGATGAGCCTCCTTCAATATCCATTTTTATTTGCATGATTAAATCTTCTAAAGCGGGATTGGCAGCACTTTTAGCGACGATATCAAACGACTGAACCAGCGGGATCCCAGCTTGCATCATCGTGGCCATTTGTCGGCTAAAAATGGTAATATCCTCTGGGCGGATTTTTTTAGCTTTGCTGAAAATATCTTTAGATTTCTTTTTTACTTTTTTAACAAGTATGCCTTGTTTACGCAAAGTTGCTCGCACGCTGGCAATGTCTTTCCCTGGTATTTCCCCAGAGGATTTTTCCCCTTTTCGGTTGGTTCCCTCCCAAATAAAAATTTCAGCTTTTTGATCTTTATTGGTAGCCATGACTACTCCTTAGTTACTCGTGATATTTCTTCTAAAGTAGTTAATCCATCACATATTCTAATGATCCCAGAGTCGCGAATGGTGAGCATGTTTTCTTTTTTGGATTGTTTATAGATATCAATAGCACTGCCGCCTTCCATAATGATCTCAGACATTGCTTTAGAGATCGGTAATACTTCATATAATCCAATACGACCTTTATAGCCACCATTACATTGCGGGCAGCCATTGGGTTCATACAGAATCAGCGTTTTTAATTGTTCTTCAGAAAATCCTGTCTGGATTAAAGTTTCATCTGGAGGTCTTTTGCCTTCTTTTTTGCAGTGCGGACACAGTCTTCTAGCAAGTCGTTGCGCAATAACTAAGGTAACAGTCGTCGCGATGTTATAATTCGGAACCCCCATACTGACTAAACGGGTTAATGTTTCGGCGGTACTATTTGTATGCAGAGTGGATAACACTAAGTGACCGGTTTGAGCAGCTTTAATGGCAATTTCAGCGGTTTCAAGATCGCGAATCTCACCGATCATGATGATGTCGGGATCTTGTCTCAAGAATGATTTTAATGCCGCAGCGAATGTTAAGCCGGTTTTTACGTTAACATTGACTTGGTTGACGCCGGTTAAATTGATTTCCACCGGATCTTCTCCAGTTGATATGTTTCTTTCAATGGTATTTAAAATATTGATTGCGGTATAGAGTGAAACGGTTTTACCACTACCGGTTGGTCCTGTTACCAGTACCATCCCCTGAGGTTTATGGATTGCTGTCATAAAGGCATCTTTTTGTTGTTCAAAATAACCCAGCGCATCAATACCTAATGTGGCACTGGTTGGATCTAAAATCCGCATAACGACTTTTTCACCTGCAACAGTCGGGCAGGTGCTTACCCGAAAATCAATCGCACGTTTTCGAGATAAGTTCATTTTAAAACGGCCGTCTTGAGGTATGCGTCGTTCTGAAATATCTAATTGAGACATGACTTTTAAACGAGAAGCGATTCGGTTTGCGAGGGTAGGGGGTGGTGAGGCAATGAGGGTGAGGACGCCGTCAATTCGGAATCTCACACGGTAACTGTTTTCATAGGGTTCAAAATGCAAGTCAGAGGCACCACGGTTGATGCTGTCGAGGATGATTTTATTAACGAAGCGAACAATCGGAGCATCGTCTGCCTTCATTTCGTTGTCATCTTCGGCTATGTCATCACCCGAAGAGATTTCAAGATCTTCCAAATCTTCATCACTGAGATCACCGAGAGAAACTTGGGTATCATCCTCATTGAGTGCATCATCAATTAGTTTAGATAATTTATCTTCTTCCACGAGTACGCTGTGGGTACTTAACCCGGTGTTAAATTTGATCTCATCTAATGCGGATTGATTGGTGGGGTCGGAGATCGCTAAAAATAATTGATTGCCACGTTTAAATAAGGGTAGTGCGTGATGTCGTCTGATCAGTTTTTCGCTAACGGCTTTTTTGGGGAAAACTTCTTTATCGTAGGAATTTAAATCAAAAAGCGGAACACCAAAATCTTTAAGTACGGCATTGGCAATGGTTGGGGAGGAGAGGATTTCTTTTTGTACGAGGTAAACAATAAACGGCATGCGTTCCGTGACAGCACCGGCGACGGCGTTTTTTGCTGCTTCTTCATCCAACAGTTTATACGAAACCAGGATCCGAGCAAGTCCATTTAATTGCGGTCTTAATACAGCCATCTTCTATCTCTGAACATGGAGTTTTTTTTAACTGGGAATAGGTCCAGTCTAGAAATCCCCGAATCATCCTCGTTGTAAAATGAGTTTCCCACTTACATAAATATAGACAAGAGATCACATTATTCCCAGGTGTTATGTGGGCAAAAGCAAGGCGCTTGTGTTGCGACGCAGCATTTTGAACCGCTGCTGACGTTTAAGGTATGAAAGTGACCCTAAAAGTCACTTTATGGTACGGTTTCTTCAGTGCTATTTCGGTTTTTTTAATCCGCTTGGCCGTGTTTCCCAAAAGGCATTGGTAACATTTTGAAAGTTTGATAGAAAAATACGCTATTTTGCTAAAATCAAACTTGGCAACCATTTTGCAAGGTTACTGTCACGCGAATTTCTAAGCGCTGTGTGGGCAGAAAAGTTGATTTAAATGATCCGTTATCTGATTTGAATCAATTTTTCCAATATGAATTTTTTGGGAGAATCGAGATGAAAAAGTATCAAGGTTTTACATTAATAGAATTGATGATAGTTGTGGCAATCATAGGTATATTGGCGGCCATCGCGGTGCCAGCTTACCAAGATTACATTATACGAGCACGGGTTTCTGAAGGGGTACAAGTCGCGGCAGCGGCTAAAACGGCCGTATCAGAATATCGTCAATCCATGGCAGCTTGGCCAACCAGCAATTCACAAGCCGGTTTGCCAGCTTCAACCTCTTATAATAGTACCGATGGGTATATTCAAAGTTTGACCGTGGCGGGTAATGGTGTGGTCACTGTGGCATTTAAAGCGAATACGGGCTTAACTGCGGGCTCTGAATTGGTGTTAACCCCTGGCTTTACCGATGGTGATGGCGCTATCACCTGGAGTTGCGGAACCTCTTCAGGTGCTACCATTGATGATAATTATTTACCAGCTAACTGTCGCGGTAACGTAGCAAGCTAGTTGTCGGATATCGGGATGTATAAAACCCCATGTCTGAGCCGAGAGATGGGGTTTTTCTTTAGGTGCGTTTGGTAGCAAGGAAAAGAAAACAAATTCATTTAACGAGCGAGAAAATGCGATGAGAAGATATCAAGGTTTTACGTTAATAGAGTTGATGATAGTGGTAGCCATTATCGGTATATTGGCGGCAATTGCGGTACCAGCTTATCAAGATTACATCATTCGGGCTCGGATTTCGGAAGGGATACAAGTGGCGGCTGCCGCAAAAACAGCTGTTACGGAATATCGCCAATCGATGAGTAGTTGGCCGACCAGTAATTCAGAGGCTGGTTTACCCGCTGCAGCATCCTATAATAGTACGGACGGGTATATTCAAAGTTTAACGGTGGGTGCTAATGGCGTGGTCACCGTGGCATTCAAAGCGAATACCGGTTTAACGGCAGGCTCGGAGCTGGTACTAACCCCTGGCTTTACCGATGGTGATGGCGCCGTGACCTGGACCTGCGGCACCTCTTCTGGTGCGACCATTGATGATAATTACTTACCTGCGAATTGTCGTGGTAATGTTGCGAGCTGATTCGTTTAATAAAAAGGGGGTAACCATTCACCCAAACCGTGCAGAGACATCGAAAGTAAACGTAGAGGGCTTTGCCTTGCCCGGCGTCAAAACCAGGAAACCACCCCATTCCTTAGGCGATGGGGAATTCTTATTTTTTGCCTACAAAGGAGGTTATTTTGCGCTCATGTGCTGTGGGCGTTAATTGAGCTTGCTGGGGTCTTCTCATTTGATGTTATTTGATTTTTCTGGGTTCTGTTGACATTTCTTATTTTGCAGCGAAAATGTCGATACCTTGCCGAAGTAGCTCAGTTGGTAGAGCAACTGATTCGTAATCAGTAGGTCGGAGGTTCGACTCCTCTCTTCGGCATTCTGAATTTGCTTGGTGCGCTATTGGTAGCGCAGCCTAGTGCCATAAAGCAGTGAGAGTTTGATTTCATCGGCTGAAATTTTAAGCGGGAAATAGGTACCAGAGACTTTGGCGTCTTTAATGCTGGCGCCTTCTAAATTGGTGTTGCGAAAATCAATGCCTCGGATATCAGCCAGTTTGAAATAACAGTTGGATAAATCCAGCGTTTCAGCATTTAAGCCACGTAGATCGATGCTTCGGAAGTCACAATTGCGCAGATCGCAGCGTTCGCCTTTGGCCCATCGTTGATTAAATTGATTAATAGCGCCAGTTCGTAACAGCAGATAAAGTGGATGATCAATTACCAACGGTTTGCTCATGATGGATGCCCCTATTGCCGATAGTGCGATAAATATAACACTTATCCTCAAATCTGTTTAGCTCTATAATATCCATAATGGGGTGTGTTGCCATTTGCTTTTTTGGTTGCAAATCTCAACGGGCTTTTAACTTGCTGAATAGTTAGCGGGCTCTAATCCAGAATGACAACGGTAGGTAGCATTATGATGGGATCGCATTATTCGTTGCTGGAAGCACTGGTAAAAATTTCCATGTGTTTGGCTTGTGGCTTCGTCATAGGTCTTGAACGTCAGGTACGAGGGAAGCCGGCGGGGATCCGTACCAGCTGCTTGATTTGCATGAGCACGATGCTGTTTATTTATCTTGCAGAGCAGATTTCAACTTCTAGCGATGCGCATGCCCGGGTATTGGCTCAGATAGTCACAGGCGTCGGGTTTTTGGGGGCCGGTGTCATTCTGACTCGAGACGGTTTATTACATGGCGTGACATCCGCTGCCGTGATTTGGGTACTGGCAGCGGTGGGTGCGACAGTAGGATTGGGCTTGTATTCGTTGGCATTTTTAGTTTCCTTCATAGTGGTGTTGCTTTTGGTCGGGGTCGAATATTTTGAAAAAATATTTAAATCCCTAAAAAGTGGCGTTCATCGCCAATGAGCAGGGTCTGCTGACAATTACTTTTTGGGCTGCAACGGCTGGCTGCTTTATCGGGGCAATGTCTGGCTACCCGTTTTAAAGACGAGACAATCCTTACTGTGTTCTATTTTAAATCACCACGTGAATGCTTGGTTTGCTTGCGAGCTGTGAGGCGGTACAATTGTGCTCACAAGTATAAGAGCCAAGGTAAGCCCGGTGTTTATGAGTAATTTCTATTATCTTTTCCGAGGTTGTTACAGATTATTGAATAAAGTTGTGCAAACACGTTATTTCCCGATGGCATTAGTGGCTTATGCGCTATTAACTCCGGTGGCATTGATTTTTCATCTCAGCATGGGCTTTCTGCGTCCCATTTTCTTTTGGTTGGATTGTACCTTTGAGACCGTATTGCTTGCACCGAGAACGCCACCGCTTACCCCCTTTGAACAACTCCCCAGCTATATAACTGGACTAGTGGGAGCCGTGATTACCGCGCCATTGATGTTGGCGACCTGGATTAAGAACCGCCGCTTTTCTTCTCGTTTCAATTGGGTGTGGTATTTTCGAGAGCTGCCGGTTCATTTGCAAACACAAGAAAATTTTAACCGATTGCATGCGCTAGATCCTGAGTACGATGTCCGCAGTATTGTGGCTGTTATTAATGCTTTACCGCCTGTACTGCAGACGCAAGACAATCTTAACCGGCTTTGTGAACCTGGGGTCGTGCGATATGTCTATATTATTGCGGATATTGTGGTTAAATGCTTGCCGCCTGCGCTGCACACGCAAGACAGCCTTAACAGGCTCTGCACGCCTGGGGTCGCGCGATATGCCAATGTTACTGCGGCTGCTGTTAATGCCTTACCGCTTGCACTGCGCACACAAGACAACCTTAACAGACTCTGCACGCCTGAGGTCGCGCCAACTGCCTATGAAATCAATGACACGCTTAATAGCTTACCGCCTGCACTGCGCACACAAGACAACCTTAACAGACTCTGTACGTTTGAGGTCGCACCATATGCCGATGGCATTCGGTCTACGTTTGTTTGGCACTTACCGCCCGCGCTGTGCACGCAAGACAACTTTAATGAATTCTGTGCGCCTGAGGTCGTGCCATATACCGATCGCATTGGGGTTGCTTTTAGGCACTTACCGCCCGCACTACAGACGCAAGACAGCCTTAACAGACTCTACACGCCTGAGGTCGCGCCACATGCTGTTT
>CAYGNG010000042.1:0-18479 GCA_964351225.1 uncultured Gammaproteobacteria bacterium | reverse complement strand
GCGAAGTGCTTCAATGGAAAGTTCGGTGAGCGCGGCAATTTTTTCAATACTCATTCCTTCAGCCAAAATGAGTATTAAATACGAAGATAGTTGGCTTGGCGCAAGACATCCCGGCGCTTATGGTGCGATAGATGATGTTTATCAGGGAGAGTTTGATTTGTTATTTGAAAATCTTGCAAAACTGTCTTCACACAAAGACGAGATTGCTCAAATAACAAAGCAATTAGAAGATGGTACTGGTTCTAAAGGAACGAATTCGGCAGGTTTTTGGCAGCAACCAAGCGCACCACCATTGTATTCTCCTAGCAATAGCCAAACACCAGTAGGCGAGCTGGATGACCAGCCAGGGAGCGCCCGCCGGGGCTAGCTTCATTACACAACAATAATTCGGTATGAAAGAGCGCATTGCTGTCACGAATGGCAGCCTAGGGAGGCTGTTAGTACCGCCACTGTTTCACTGCTCGTGCTGGATAGTGTTGTAGGAGAATGCTTATAAAATGCAGTGGCAGAGCTTGTTAACGTTGCAGCGCGGGCAAATAATTGTGAACGCTCAGTTGCGTAGGCAACACCAAAAAGGGTGGTAAAAAAACTCTTAATCGCTTGGCAGTAATCCAAAAGGGTTTTTTTAACGGTGCTGTCAGTGATGTTTTCCGCGGCCTTTCCGACTTCTTGTATTCTCGTGCAGATTTGAGCTATGTGATCACCTTGTTGTGCTAGCAGTTTTCTTAATTCCATCGTTGCGGAGGATAGAGGATGTGCTTTGTGGCCACGGTTTTGGAGTGTTTGTTCTATTGTTGATGAGAGTATTAAAAAATCATTGGCAAAGCGAAGCAGTTTTTCCGTGGCGGCTGCGATGTTTTTTTTGATTTTATTTTCAGTGAGTGTAATAAGTTCATTGAGCTTATCAATTTTCTCATTTGCTTCTTGTAAAGGGACGGGTTTGCGCGTAATCAGTTCGGTGAACTCGGGCATTTTATCTAGTACTGCGAGCGCTGCTGCGGGCGATTGGTAGGTGTTTCCCAGCGTCTCTTGAAATGCAACGAGAGACTGATAAAATGTGGTTAACTCAGCTTGTGTCGGAATCGGTGATCTGCTCGCGTCGGTATATGCAGTTAACAGCTTGATGGGGTAATCTGATACCTTTTAACATATTTTCATTGTTGTATCATAGTATTACATTTTGACATTAAAGTGAAATCACTCTGTAACAATTGCCCGTTATATTGATTTACGGTGAAGGTTATAGAGGAACTTTTGGTGTGAATAATACTGTCAGACAACAAAAACATATCTCGGCAAAGGCGTATTTTACCAATCAGCAATATTTAGAAGCGATAGCCGAGTATCAGTCCATATTGAAAACGCTGGTGGATTTTTCGATGGATATGGCGATTTGTTATCATAATGTTGCCTCTTGCTATCGAAGGTTGGGCGAGTATAAACAGGCATATGTATTTTATTGTAAAGCGCAAGAAGTCGTTATCAATCTTGAAGACTCCTCTAAAGTTGAAACCGAGGATAGATGGATCCAGGAGGTGGTAAAAGTAGCAATTAACTCAAATGCATTAACCAGGCAACAGAAAATTGCATTATTACACGACGAGATTATTCGCCATGGTTTCAAGGTGGAATTATTTAAAATTAAGCAACAACTCAAAGCGCAACCGGGTACTGACTTTTCAGTGGTTATCAATCAAGTTGCCACTTTGCGTGCGCAAGTGCATACTAATTTTTTAAGAGCTATCTCTGGTGCGGTTCAAACAGAATTAAGAAAAAACAATCCATATATGAAATTTGTCCTGGAAATGTTTGAAGTACTGTCTGGTACCGCATTTTCAGCCCAAATGCTGAATTTAGGTTAAACACACTGAAACCGCTCTTCGGCAAGATGGTAGAGCGGTTGCCAGATGACGCGATTAATGATGAGGACATAAAAACACATGACACTGATCCCCAAGGCAATATGGGGGAATAATCCAAGGTGGGTATATTCGGTAATGTAAGCACCGAGCCCCATAACTTTGATGGTGGTGCCTTTCCAGCTTAGATATTCCGCAATGATGCTGGCATTCCAGGCCCCCCCGGCAGCAGTAATGGCGCCGGTGATATAAAATGGAAATATGCCTGGCAATATGAATTTACGCCACCAGAGCCACCCCGTCACGCCGAGGTTGGCGGTTGCTTGATATAAATCTTTTGGTAATGCGGAAGCACCCGCAATCACATTAAATACAATATACCACTGAGATCCTAAAATCATAAGTGGCGCGGTCCATAGGTTTGGGTTGAGTTGAAAGTGTATGATGCAATAAACAAACACGGGATAAAGCAAATTGGCTGGGAATGCGGCGATGAATTGCACGATTGGTTGGGCGATATTGGTTGCAGAAGGCCGCATTCCTATCCAAACGCCAACAGGAACCCAGAGTAAAGAGCACAAAGCGATTAAGACAAATACTTTTAACCCAGTAATCCACCCGAGAGCCAAGACATATTCGATTTCGCTTGCAGAGAGTGATACATAAAGGAATAGAATTAAAACAAGAGCAGAAGAAACCACCAATCCAATGATGGCTAAATACCAAAACAATCTAAATGTGCGGAAAAAGCGCTGTGATTTTCCAAAATGTTTTCGGGATTTTCGGTTCTGGGTGGCACCAAGGTTGATGAAGCCATTGGCTACAATCGAAAAGCCTGAGGCGAGCACTTTCATAACGCGGGTTTTTTTTAATAATACGGTTAACCAAGTGGTGCTGTTTTCTCCCGGGGAATCTTGTATGGGCTTGAATTTCTCCGACCAGCATAATAGCGGTCGGAAAAACAATTGATCATAGATCATGATGACAAATAACATCGATAATAAGGCATAGAATATTGCTAAGGTATCACCTTGCTGAATCGCTTTATTAATATAAGATCCAATGCCAGGCAGTGTTATATCTTGATTGGATACCGAGATGGCTTCGCTGGCGACGACAAAAAACCATCCGCCAGACATCGACATCATCATATTCCACAATAGACTGGGAATGGAAAATGGAACTTCAACGCGCCAATAGCGTTGCCATGCCGAGAGTTGAAATGAATTAGCGGCTTCTTTTAACTCGAGTGGCACGGTTCGAAGGCTTTGATATAGGCTTAAGGTCATATTCCAAGCTTGGCTGGTGAATATAGCGAAGATGGAAGCGCATTCGGGACCTAATAAGCTGCCTGGGAATAAAGTAATAAAACCGACCACGGTCAGAGAAAGAAATCCAAGAATGGGAACGGACTGCAATATATCCACTAAGGGGATAATGATTTGTTCGGCGAGCTTATTTTTCGCAGCCAGTGTGCCAAAAGCAAAAGTGAATGTCAACGAAACACCAAGCGCAATCACCATGCGTAACACCGTCCGGAAAGCATAACGCGGTAAATTGGAGGGGTCGAGAGAGATAGGAATTTTATCGCCGGTGTGGTAAGGGAGAACCATTTGTTTGGCTAACCAAGCGAGGCTACAAACCAGCCCTAAAATTAATAATAACGCAGCGACATCCCAAACATTGGGCTTGGTGAGATTTTTTTTGAGATTGTCAAAAGGCGAGAGTGCTCGCTGCATGTTACACCTGGTAAATTATGTTTATTATCTTACGACAGAGGCTCGTTTTACTTGGCCTGCTCTTAAATAAGTGATATGAACCAATTTATCGGGCTTGACGGCAATAATGGTTTGTTGGATTTTTCGGTAATTTTCCCGGGTGAGTGGGATATCCTCAACCGACAAAATGATATCGCCACCGAGTTTTAACGTGGTTTTACCTATTTTAGTCTCGATAGTGCCTGCGCGTAAGCCCATTTTATATCCTGGCGAGTTAGCGGCAACCGTTTGGATCAGCATGCCCTCTTTCTGAGGTAAATTCAAAGCCTGAGCTAGTGCATCATGAATGATGACACCATCAATCCCACTCCAATAAGCATTGCGTTTTAATAATAAGGTATTAATGGTATTGCTTGTTACCACAAAGCCAATGCCGTCCGATCCCCCGGACTTAGAAAAAATGTGGCTCACTATTCCAATCACTTCGCCCTTTAGGTTAAACATCGGGCCGCCTGAGTTACCTTTATTGATGGCGGCATCGGTTTGAAAGAACTGAGCCAGACTCATGTTGGCACTCATGTGATCGCCTTGGCGTAAACCGGTGATGTAGCCGACACTCAGGGTATGACTAAAACCAAAAGGCGCGCCAATCACCATGATTTGATCCCCAACCCAATTTTGGTTTGAATCACCCAGTGTTGCTATATGGGGCTTTTGTGGCATGTGCTCTAATTGGATGACAGCGACATCGGCAAAGGGTTCGGAGGCTAAGGTTTTTGCAAAGATCACTTCACCATTCGTGAATTGAACTTCGATTTTTTCAGCGGTTTGTACCACATGAGCGGCCGTTAAAATTTTACCATCTGCTGAAATTAAAACACCGGAACCAGACAATGTTTTTTGTGCTTTAAGGAGGCCTTTTATTTCAACCTGCGAAGCTTTAATAACCACGACGGAGCGATTAAGCTTATTAAATAAGCTAGCGAGATCAGCAGCAAAACTGAGGGGATGCTGACACAAGAGTATTAGTAGAAGCAGGAAAGACCTGGCTGGTTTAATCATAGCCTTGAATGCCTCTTAGTTGGGTCAAAGAGCCATTGTATCAATAACCTGGGGGATGTGTCAGATTTAAGTCGGGACCGTCAAAGAAACAGCTTAAAAAAACAAGAAAAATGTGAACTTTTTTAAAAAAGCGTGGTCTAAATGGATACGTCTTCCCCCTTGACGTAAGACCCGCCGCCCCCCTGCGGCGGGAGTTGTTCGGTTACCCCTAATCGAACAAAATTATAACCCCGGATAACACCGGGGTTTTTTTTTCTTCCAGAGAAACAAGTAAATTATGTTAGAATACGCTATTACGTGAGTCAGTGATAAAAGGATGACAACGGATGGTCATGAACACGTGGGGAAATCAAGCCACTTTCTCTCAAGAAGGGGGTGATATCAAAAGATACGTTACGGCCTATGAGGAAAAATACCTGTGCCAAGTTCCTCTTACCGTCATTTCACAAGTTCGCCAGTTGATGACGTTAAGTGAGTTTGATCACGATAGCTTAATAACATTGGTGATGGATCTGGATTGTCTAAATGCATATATCGTGAGTTATCACTTGCTGTTGGTTGCTCATGCGGCGGCAAGTGCGTTAGCGCACTTACTAATAGCCATTCGCTATTTAAAAGATGCGCTGCAGCATTTCTCATTTGGGACGCGCAATGCGAACAATTGCTACCTTTTTGAGGGGGCCTCACAAATCGAAAGTTATCGCTTGGCGAAAGAAGAATTTATGTTGGCATCGAAATTTTACTCGCAGATCCCAATAGAGTATTTTAATCAGGTGGGAATGCAGCGATTTACAGAAGGCCTGGTGAAAAATCAGAACAATGAAATTGGGGTTGATGCAATAGTAAAGATTATTGATCAGCACGTACAGCGCTTGAAGCACCCATTATCTGGCACCAATGAAACGTCTCAGGCCATTTACCTCAAAGAGGTGGAAATGGAAGAATTAATTGTTCGGCTGCTCGAGCACGAGTGGTAAAAATACTTGGCACCATCTGAGCCACGGATTTGTTAAGATTTTGTTAAGGATAAGGTTCTATAATGTGCCCTGTTGCAACGGTATTCTGCGAAAATATCAATGGGATACAGTGTTTTTTTTATATTACTCTTTACCCTTATCATGCTTTGGGGTGTCGTTTACTTGTTGCCGGGAACGACGGTATTGCTAATATTTAAAACAACCAGTGTTATTGGCACCGCCATCATAGCGTTTTTTTTGATCAGGTTGGCCGCGCAAAATCACAACCGCTAGCTCGCTTGTGCGCGATACAGCGGTGGTAAGGCGTCGGGTTCTCTTTCAAGCTCAATTTTTTCTTGTTTTAAGGCTAAGGCTAATGTTTCCCATAATGGTTTGCCTTGCCAGATTTTTTGACTGTCGGCGTAAAGCACATAACTTAAAACTTGTAATTGCTTATTCAGTTTTTCACTTTTTAAGCGCTCAGAAATATTATTTAAAGAAGCAATTCTTTGTTCTGGCCAATGTAAGGATGCCCAGTGAATTAGACTCAATCGCGTTTCACGAGCATCATTTTGTACACAGGCGTGCTTGATGGCGTGCAGTGCTTTTTTCTCAATATCATTTGAAAAGAAAGTTCTTTTGTTGTTATAAAATTTTTTCTCTTCTCGATCAGCCGGGAGTGGTGTTTTTATAATTTGCCTTAACCAGGCCAAGACGGTACCTATCCAAGCGATAAAAAATAGGATACATAAAGTTTCCCACGTTTTTAGTGGTAGAAAACTATGAGCCAGTGCTTGGTGGGGTGACGTTGCTCGGGTTTCGGTGATGGCTTGGCTGCTTGTTGTAACGGGTGCGATATTGGTATTACCCACCCCACTTGGATTGACCGGGAACGTTCGAGAATTTAATGTGGTGGTTTCGAGTTGGTGTTTTTCAACGTTCCACCATTTTATTGCAATGGGTGGGAAAATCAAGGCACCATTTTTGAGAGGGATAATCGCGTATTTTTGTTCGCGAACACTGATCACCGTGTTGTTATGGTTAATATTATTTAATGTGGGTTGATCCGGATAAACTTTGTAGCTTTCGGTCTCCGGTATGGTGATTTTAGGTATTTGATTTGCTTTTAACCCTTGTGCTTGAATGGTAATGGTTCGCATAACCGGTGCGCCCACTTGGAATTGTGGCGGGTTTTCGGACCAAGATTCTTTAATGTTGAGTTGTGAAGCTGGTAGCCATTCACTGGGCTCGATACCTTTGGGAATTGGTAGAATATCTAAAGAAATTTTATTGCCGACCACACGGATGGCTTGTTCTGGTGAAGCAAAAAAAGGATCTTCATCAGCAAAAGAAGTCGTCGTTTTTTGAATATGACCTATCATAACCGGAGGGGTTATGGTTATTTTGCCGGCGCTCTTGGGAATCATGATATAGCGCAATTCCGTTATTTGGTACGTTTTTCCTTGTAAGGTTTCTTCATATCGTAGGGGCTCCCCCGTTCTGGATATGTCTACATTATTAGCAGTTGGTTCTGTGAGAGACGCACCTTCAACGTTGATATCGTAGTATAACTTCACAGAATAGAGTATTTGTGAGCTAACATAAGGTTCACTGGGTGTCGCCTGGGTTTTAATAAAAACATGTTGCAAGGTGGCCTTTTGATTGTCTGCAGAAACCGGAGAGACTTTAATAGTAATCGGGGTTGTGGTATCGGCGCCGACTTGGATAGCGGGAATATCAATTGTCCCGGTTTCTTTCGGGATCAGTGTGATGTCCCATTGACTTACGGATGAAGCCTTACCATTGAATACGCTGAGTTGTGAGCTGTGTGCACGATTGATAATAATAAAATGCTCGTTTAATACCGAGAGATCAGGCTCGTCGGTTGAATTTGCTTCGGTATGAATGTATAGATGGAATGATTGATTGGCGGCGATCAATGCCCGGTCTACTTCTGTTGTTAGTTTTCCCGCAAAAACGACTGGGGCCCCTAAACATAAAAGCAAACCCAATATTAATTTCCTTATCATTGCAGCAATCCTCTGTTTTGGTTTTGTTCGCGGGCATAATCTCTTAAGAATTTTTGTCTTAAAAGCCCCCCAGGTTCATCAGGAATTTGGCGCAACCAAGCTTGATCGGCTTTGCGCTGTGCTTGATCTTTCTTTTGCTTTTTATCCAGTTTAGGTGGTGGCGATGAATTCCCCATGGGGTTTTCTTGAGATTGGCTGGGTGGTTGTTTTAATGGTGACTTACTGGTGCTCTCTTGTTGTTGCTTGCCGGATTTTTGATTAGGGTTATTTTGACGGGAAGCTTGCTTTTGGCTTTGTTGCTGCTGGTCTTTTTCCTTGTTATTTTTAAGTTTTTTTACTAATTCTAAATTATAGCGGGCATCTTGATGGTGGGGTTCTAATTTTAAGGTTTGTTGGTAGGCGGCTATGGCGGCATCATATTGGCCGAGTTGAGCGAAGGCATTCCCTTGGTTATAGTGCGCTTGCGCATGTTGTAATAGCGATAAGGTATCTATCGCTTGTTTATAGTGTCCAGCACGATACTGGGCGATAGCAATCCAGTTCGGGTCTTTAAATTGTGAAGCAGCCAGATCGGGCTTTCCCGCAACAAGACTTTTTGCACCTTGCTGATCGGGACGTAGCCATAAATCTTGCCAGGATATGGCAAAACAAGCCGGGTGATAAAGTAAGGCAAATAACACCAGAGCAGGCCCTAATAAGGGCAATCGATGTTGAGGTCCAGCTTTTTTTTTCATTCCTTTACCAACTCGTTTAACCAACCACGGCGAAATATTAATAAGACGAAGGGTAATAAGCCTAATATAAACCAATGACCTTCGTCACGCCACGCTTTGGTGTTTTGCGCATTGACGCGATGTGCCTGTTGGTTAATGTGGCCATTTAAACTGGAGCGACTGATTTGTTTGATGTCAGCATCATCAAATGTGAAAGCAGCAAATGAGCCGCCACCAGTTTGCGACAGTTTTTTAAGTTCCGCGCTATAATCCTTGGCCATCAAGATGGTACCATTTTCATCTTGCAAGAATCCTTGTTCGGTCCGAATCGGTCCACCACGGGCTGTTGCGATACTGAGTACAGAGACGGGAAAGCCATCAGCAAGGAGGTGCTTGGCTGTGTTGAAGTCAGAAGCGGTGGGTTTGCTGTCACTGAAGACAATAATGTCGCCTTGTCGGATCCCTGCATTGGTAAATAGTAATTTGGCTTGATGTAACCCTTTGGTTATATTACTCCCGGCAACGGGCATGCTATTGGGCGAAAGCTCAGGGAGCATGGCGATAATGGTTTCAGCGTCTTCGGTGAGTGGTGACACCACGAAGGCACTCGAAGAGAAAACAACCATGCCGGTTTGCCCTTCTTTTTGCAGTCGCAAATAATCGGTGATTTTGTAAAGTGCTCGTGTTATTCGATTGGGTTGAATATCTTCGGCTAACATAGACGGTGACAGATCAAGCACAACCACTCGGGCAGCATCCGTTCGGAAGACCGGTTGTTGTAAATGCGACCAGGATGGGCCACATAGGGCAAGGATAGCAAGCACCCACGCCAACAATATATTCCACAATAGCCAGCGCTGTGATTTCCCCGGTTGCGAAACCAGTAATACCGATAATAATCGGGCGTCACAGACTTTGCGCCATGGTTCGCTTTGGCGCAAAAAACGATGTAAACCCCAGAGAAAAGGCAAGATAATAGGGAGAGCTAATAGCCCATATGGCCGCAATAAATGTAGATTTTTTAGGGCTTCCACTTTATCTCCTCAGGCGTGCAATCAATTTTGTTCCCATGTTTTGAACATCAATGTGGTGCAACATTAAACATAAACTTAAGAGCAATGCGAATCCCAGTGGCCAATGATATAACGGTGTGATTGGCCTGAAAACGGCTTTGTCTGAGACAACCGGTTCTATTGCATCAATTTTCTGATAAATTTGATGCAAAGCGGTACTGTTCTTTGCTCTGAAAAATCCACCTTTGGTGATGTGTGCAATTTCTTTAAGTGTCTCCTCATCCAGATTTTGTGAGGGATTAATGATCTGTTGTCCTAAGAGCGTGGAAATTAGCATTTGATCGGAGCCTAACCCAATGGTGTAAATTCGGATGTGATACTTGGCTGCCAGCTTAGCAGCTTCAAGCGGATTAACAGCACCGGTGTTGCTGGCGCCATCTGTTAATAATACCAAAATTCGATTGCGCTCTGGCTGTTTCATGAGTCGTTTGATGCTAAGACCAATGGCATCACCTAAAGCCGTTTCTTGCCCGGCAAGACCGATGGTGGCATCTTCTAGCATCGTAATGACGGTATTTCTATCGTATGTTAGCGGTGTTTGCAGATACGCTTTGGTACCAAATAAAATCAATCCGAGCCGGTCCCCTACGCGATGCTTGATAAACTCAGAAGCAACGTCCCTAACCACTACGAGGCGATTGGTCTGTTCATTGCGTAATACCATATCAGGGATTTGCATACTGCCAGAAATATCAACGGCGAGCATAATGTCACGACCACTACGAGGTAACTCGATTGCTTGGCCGAGCCACTGTGGGTTGCTGCAGGCTAAAATAAGGAGAAACCAAATTAGTGCAATGCAAGCACTGCGCCAGTTTACTGGAATTTTATCAAGGTCTTGTTGATGGCTCATGTCAGAAAGTTGTGAATAAAATGGAATCCGTAATGCGGATCCAATAATTGGCGTGCCTTTGGGAATAAAGCGGTAAACCAAAAAAGGTAATGGCAATAATAAGAGTAGCCATGGTAATGCTAACTCAATCATATTTTTTTAATCCAACTTTCTATGGCGGTAATTAAATCGGGGTAATTATCTTTTATTGTTGGGTTGTATGGCCCCTCAAGAAGTAAGCGCGCAGACTCTGTGGTAAAGAGATCGCTTCCGGAGGAGTCATTGAGAAATTCAATCCAGGCATTTCCGGTGAGTCCAGCAATATTTTTATCGGCATGGTAATGGATAGCAACTCGACGTAAGAGGCAGGCCGATTCTCTGATGACCGTGTTGGGTGTTAAATTGGTGTTTTGACGTAAGACTTTTAGCTGTTTTAGTGCGTATTTTTTCGCTCGCGCTTTACTCCAGTAGCGGTAAGCTATAAATAAGCCTAGCGCGGAGACTAAAACAATAAGCGCAGATAACAGATACCAGCCAATAGCTGGTGGCCACATACTCACCGGTTCAGGGAGGTGAACATCGTGTAAATCATGCAATGAAACTGCCATGGTTTTCTTCCTTAGATTGGAGGCCACTCAACGGTCGTGTACTTTTACGTGCAAAATAGTGTTGCATGAGCTGGATGATATTGTCATGCGTTGCTATTTCTAATAATGGGATATTCCTTTTCTGCATGACGCGATGGAGATGATTTAAATGTTCAGGAAAGCGCTTGCGGTAGTGCTCGCAAACGAGCGTATCATTCGTGTTGAATGATGTGAAATTGGTTGCATCGGTTATCCGGTAACGACCAGGTGGCGGCGGCTCTTTTTCAATTTGATCGTAAACAAAAATAGAGCAAACCTCATTATATTGGCGCAGCTGACTTAAATATTTTTCGGCTTTTAGGCTGATGTTGAGAAAATCGCTGAGGATGAATACCAAGCTGCCCGGCTTGACCATTCGGTGTAATCGGGTAAGCGCTTGCTCGAGTGGTTGTTTTTGTGATTGAAAGGATTCCGGGTGTGTCGCTCGTGATAATTCATGGAGTAATCGTAACATGGCGCTTACGGTGCCCCGTGGTTGTAATTCTATGCGTTCTTTATCGCGCATGATCATCGCGCCGACTCGATTGCCTTGTTGGATGGCTGTCCAAGCTAATAGCGCAGTGACCTGTGCCGCGATAACCGATTTAAAAGCGTTTTTAGTTCCGAAATGCATGTGGCACCGGTCATCGACTAAAAAGAAGACGGGGCGTTCTCGTTCTTCATGGTAGAGTTTAGTGTGTGGTTTGCCAGTACGAGCGGTGATCCGCCAATCCATGTGGCGAATATCATCGCCGGCCTGGTAGATGCGCACATCCGAGAAGTCAACACCGCGTCCTCTGGTTGCAGAGGCTTGACCCCCTGCATTTTGTGTTGCCACTTGGTTGATGCTCGCCAGTGATATATTTTTCGTATAATAACGCAGCTTTACTAAACTGCGCAGTGGTATGTAATAGCCTTCGTGCGACAATTGATCCATGTCACCAAATTCCTATGCGTGTTAAGGTACAGGGACTTTTTGCAGTAATTCATTGATCAGATAGTCGGTGGTCACGCCTTCGGCTTCTGCTTCAAAGTTTAATAACACTCGGTGACGTAAAACGTCCGGTGCGATGGCATGGATATCTTCGGGTGCCACAAAGTTTCTGCCATTTAGCCAGGCATGTGCTCGTGCGGCGCGATCGAGGGCAATCGTGGCGCGAGGGCTGGCTCCAAATCGAACCCACTGACCCAGTTTATTACTATAAGGTTTGGGATCGCGGGTCGCAATCACTAAGTGTACGATGTAATCTTCAAGTGCGGGACTTAAATGTTGCTGAAATAATTCTCTCCTTGCCGCCAGGATGGTTTCTTGGCCGATTAACGTTTTGGGTAAGGTTTGTTTTTGGAAAGATTGTTGAATAAGGGTCCGATTTAAATTTAGGATCGCTTGCTCAGCGGCCGCATTTGGGTAGTCAATCCGCACATACATCAAGAAGCGGTCTAATTGGGCTTCTGGTAGCGGGTAAGTGCCTTCTTGCTCAATGGGATTTTGGGTGGCCATGACCATGAAGAGATCGGGTAAGGAATAGGTTGTGCGTCCAATTGTAATTTGTCTTTCAGCCATGGCTTCCAGTAGTGCGGATTGGACTTTAGCCGGTGCCCGATTAATTTCATCCGCTAGAATTAAGTTGTGAAAAATTGGCCCGGGTTGAAAGGTAAAAGACGCGTCTTGGGGTCGGTAAATATCGGTGCCGGTGACATCCGATGGCAATAGATCGGGTGTGAATTGGATGCGATGAAACGAAGCTTTTATCCCCTCTGCCAATACTTTAATTGCTGTGGTTTTGGCCAGGCCCGGTGCGCCTTCCACCAGTAAATGGCCATCGGACAACAGCGCGATCAATAAGCGTAAGGTTAATGCTTCTTGGCCAATGATCCGTTTATTCAGGTGTTCTTGCAGTTGTGCAATTGCCGCGAACGCTTTGCTTGGCGGGTGGGCCTGTTTGAGATTGGTATTGGGTTTTTCAAGTAATGTATCCATCCTAATTCCCTGTGTCGACGGTTTTATTGATAAGGACCTGTTTTTGCGTGTATTGGCAGAATATCGTACCTTGAACTCGACGCATTTACAATAAATGGTATGGCCGCTTTGGCGGATGCAAGGTTAGGAATGACTATGAAATGTTCAAAGCGTTCTTGCTAACAACATCGGTCTCAAATTTTTTAAGCAGCTGGGCATTAGAAGAAAAAAGTGAGCTATTGGGCACAACGAACCTAATTTTACCATAACATTCACCTGATATTATGCTGATCGTGGCTCGGAATTAGTGAGAAAAATAATGTTCCTGTTAAAAGATTCAAGCAAATCGCGGCCCTGTAAAAAAATTAAATTAGTCCCCTATAAATGTCTTACAGCCCAAGCCATTGAATGGATGTACCTCTCAAGTCTGGTGATCCGAAACAGCCATACAGAGCAAGTTGCTTCATTGCACTATAAGATTGAAGGTATTCCAGAAGCACATTCGGCAGGAGCCGGGCTATACTGTGTCCCTTTATGGACTGTGGCTAGCCCAGAGCTAGTTGACTATCAATTTGAGAGTAAAAGGAGTGAGGGCTATTACAAACCGGAGGTCAATGTGATTGCTGCTCAGCATAAAAAACTGCAATTCTTGCAAACAACTAAAACAATACCAGCGTTAGAATTAAAAAATCAAGCTTATCTTGAGCATATGATTAAGTTTTCCCAACTTATTAAAGATTTTATTCAGCCTTATTGCTGTTTTGGCCAATATTTTTTTGGCTTGCTCGATTACGAGTTGTTGGTTGAAGCTAATGAAGCTGGGCGCAGCTTTTATCGCTATTATATGGACGATTATGGCAAGTACCCCACCGGGGGCAGAGGACGTAGTCAATTTAATCCCGAGACTATTATATTCCGAGTAAAATTAAATTCTATTGAGAAAAGTTATACGTTAGGCATAATTAACAAAAAGTATGATGACCTTTTTCCTGATGAGCTCAGTAAAGCGGATGTTTTAGTGCAAAGAACGGTACGATACAAATTAGCGAATCAATACTGCGCAGATATTATTTCAGCTAAGTTGATACGTTTTTTAAATTTACAAGCGGAAAGTCGTTTAAATAAGCAAATGTGCCGCCCCTTATTTAAGGGGTTAAGCAAAGAGATATTGGATCTACTACTTCAGGATAGTGTGCATAGTAGCCTACCATCGTTGAAAGATATTATTAATAAAGGTCTTATCAGTGATCTGACTGAGCGTGATGAGCAAGCGTATATGGCCAGCTGTGGGTTTGATCAGGCTGAGAATAGCCACAACTTACAGCCAACCCAACAAAAAGATGCCCCCCAAAAAGAGAAACCTCCTCATAGAACCTCAGAGACATTTGATAGAATGTGGCAAGCGCAGTTTTTCCTAAACGACCGCTCCTTACTGCCTGCAATAACAATGGCCTTTGTGCTGGTTATCATTTCTTACTGTATCGCTGAGTTCAGTGTGCCAGAACAGCAACATAAAATGTGATTGCTATACTGTGGTGTTCGCAAGGAAGCAATACAAATAGCGATCTTATGTTGCTTCCAATGAAATTTATCAAACAACCGCGTGATCACTTTCTTAGACGGTAACGGCCGTAGCGCGAGATTATTGTTAACACGGTGCCTTTATCGAAAAGGATACGATTTTAAGCGTGTATCTACGATCAGTGAGTATTACGATCGAAATTGCAGCGATTATTACCAAGCCATTCAACGTGTGCGTGAAAATAGTATGGATCCGACTGGATGGTTGGAGTATTTCACTCATGCGCTAAGTGAGCAGATGCAAGAAATTAAAATCAAGCGAGAGTTTGTAATACGCGCAGATGTGCTGGGTAAGCGCCATGGTTTGTCTAATCGACAGCGGAAAGCAGTACAGTATGTATTACAAAATGGCGAGCTGACAATTAAAGAGTTTGAAGGGTTGTGTGGCGAGGTGAACCGTCGAACGTTACAGCGTGAATTGAAAGAGTTAGTGGGAAAAGGGGTATTCATCACCGAGTGAGCCACACACCAGCTCATTTATCGATTAAAGCCCAGATGTTTGCGACAAGGATGTCGTAAAAAATGCCGCTAATGCTGGCTATAAAGAGACCAATAGTAAATTTTATTTGGGAAGGTCATTGCAACTGGTTGCATATTTATTCAATGGGTTAGCCTGCTTTTTCCAAATTACGCCTCTTCCTAAATCCGGTAATTAGAGAGGCCACCAATATTTGGATAATATTTGTGCTATATATTTACTTTAAGCCAAGTAAATTTTTAGGAGCACCTATCAATGTATAAAAATCAAGAAGAAGATACTACCAGCACGGCTGACAAACTTGCCAGGGCATGGGAGGAACTAAAAGCGAGTGAAGCAAAAGTTGAAGAGCTCCTGAAAAAAAAGAAAAATTCTTTTTTCCTTAATAAATCGGAGGTTAAAAGTCTTTCTGAGGCTAAAAGTCTTTCTGAGGCTACAGGAAAGCGTGATAACCTAAGGGAAGTAGTTGCCGAATTAATTGAAAAACATAAACAAGAACAAGAACCAGAACAAGAAAAAGTTCTACACGACGTAGTGGCTATATTGTTCGAGGGAACGCCCACCGCGTTGAATACAAATGAAAATAAAGAAAATCTTTTTCTAATACTGAAAAAATTTCATAAGAAGATGGGTGAATACGAATACAAAGAAAACGGCGATCCATATATGATAACAACAAACGTTCACATCGCGGTTGCGGCAATTTATTTAAAGAAAATAATTGATCATCCTTCAGCCATTATCCCAGACGAATCACCGAATTTCTCTCCTGGGAAAAGGGATTGCATGGAAAATTTAATATATAACTATCTATTTGTGTTTAGACTCGCACAAAAAATGCAAGTGGATAGACCTTGGTGTATGGAAGATCTGAAGACAGTTATCGGTCACGCTATTGGTCAAGTATCCCCCAGCATACGTGATAACATGGAAAAGCGTAATGATTTAAAAGACGGTGTGACAGGTTTTGAAATCGCATTATGGGGGGCAGGATTACTTGATCCTATTACCGAAAAGGAGCTAACGGAATTTTTTCAGAACTTAGGCAAAAATAAGGCGTCAGATTGTGGAGAGGATGAGAAAATAAGCCTGCCGGATAAGGATAGAGGAGGTCAGCCTTACAGACAAGAAGAATATAAAAGTGAAGGCAGTGAAGAGCGCCCGATTAGTAGCGAGTTATTTGATAAACACCCTATTCCAGAGATATCAAAAGAATTTAAGGACATGATTGATTCCTTCAATATCGATGAGAGTAGTTACTGTGAGGATCTGCGCACATTTCTCGAAAATTTACCGATTCATGGTTGGAAAAAAGAAGAGATAGCGAGCGATGAGGGCAAAAGAGAATTTTTTAAAAATATTGATGAAAAGATAAAATTTCTCGAAAGTTCGCTAGAACAGCTTAAAAAAAAATACGATGGCCAAAATAATCGTCCTGGCATACTCACCCATCTTGATAAGGTAAAAGGAAAAATTTCAAACCTTTTATGTCGATTGAAGGAACATAGGGAATCTCTTAATCCAACTCAAGAACTTATGAAAGAGTATAAAGAGCGCCGAGGTGGAATTAGATCAGATGAAGAACAAGGCAAAAGAAATGAAAAAGAGGTAAACATAAAGCTTAGAAATTTCTTCGATAGTACTGCAAACCATGTGGAACCAGCGGGCTCTTATCCGCTTTTCAAAGGTATCGACGAGCAGAAAAATCCCCAGAGCGAGGAGGATGATGAAATGCTTTTTGGAGGATTCTCAGAATCAGAAGAATTCTCAGAATCAGAATCAGAAGAAGATACGGATTCCCCAGAAGATGCTGACGTCATCATTCCCCGTACGGGCGAATCAGTCAGAGAAATAACTACAGGTGATTTTTTTCTACCCCCCCGCCGCGACCGAAAAGAACGCCAATCGGCGCCCGGCCAACAGGGTCGCGATGCTGCTGCCGCCATTCGCGCTGATACTCCGCATCCCACCGGGCGGACGAAAAATTAAAGCAGAAAATGCTTGCTTAAGGATTCAGTTCACTGGTCGCTTCAGAGGTGAGTAAATCCATGAGATCGCTAAGAGAACGTCTTAGTGAGGCCACTTTGATTTGATCAGGAACTGAATCAAACACGTCTATGTTTTCTAGATGGATCTGAAAGTTCCCTTTTGGTGGGAAAAAATTATTGCGAGCAGTGGCAAGTTGTGGGGCTTGCAATAAACTTTCGGCACTCATGATTGCTCCGGCTAAAGCGATTGCCGCATCTGGATACCTTCCGGCGTGACCACAACTGCTTGCGTAACGATATAAACCTAAGTACGAAAAAAAATCGCCTACTTTAGGTAATGCACTGTTTACTAAACTAACAAAATTATCTAATACATGTGATGTAGAGCCGCGAGCAATGGATTCATTGCTGTAATGCCAGAACAGCAATAATGCGGCACGCTCACTACCTAACCGAATGGCTTTTTCGGCTAAAACAATTTCTTCTTCCTCTAGTAGAATGGTCTCATACGCTATATTTTGTTGTATCCGGTTTTTAACCGTGTCAAATAAGCGGCGACAATAGAAATGGTGATGAATTAAATCAAAATAACTTTGACTGGCCGTCTTTTGTAATATGACACCTCCGGATCCCCAACCTTTTGTTTTCAATAAAAGTTGAAAACATTTTTCAAAAATTTTTTTGGTTGGCCGGTAGAGAATACTATTGCTAGTATGGGCATAAAAATCGGACATTGGTTTTATAAAGTTAGTTTCAGCATCTTTGTGCTTCAATGTTGTGTTAATGAGGTTTGCTAATGGTTGCTCTTGCTCGGTGGGAAAAGCCATAATATAAACTCATTTGTAGCATGGGAAAGCAATCCTAACATAAATTACTGGGTTTTGTCCGAGTGACGAAAAAAAAAGCACGCACAGACATCTTCAAAAGCCAGCCTGTGTGATAATCACACAGGAGGGAGAGCTTGAGTGTAAATATTTTATCGCAATAAAATCTCGAGCACTCAAAAGCAGGGATACAGGTTTTGAAGGTGAAACATTTAAAGCTGTGCCACCACTCGATGTATGGCGTGGTTCTGTGTGGCGCAAGCCGAATGGCCAGATGATTATGCTAAGCCAATTAGCAACAATGAAAGATACGGTTTTTAATTCGATCTGCAAATACGAACTCACCCATAACAACGGGATTATCCATACAGAAATTGAGGAACTAAAAATCAGAATTTACGATCACGGTGAGTTAACTGAGACAATCAAAAGCTGCGGATTTAAAGTGCGCGCAATAAAGGCTTTTAATAGCTCAGCTGCCCCAGATGAAAATGACGAGAGTGTTGTTTACGAATGCAGAAAATAGGGCCTGTTGACATTTGCAGCCGAAAAAGCAATTGTCAACAGATCCTAGGGCGTGTCGTCAATTAATTCGTGCAAATATTCAATTCAATATATGTAGGGTGTATTAGGCGCGTAAGCGCCGTAATACACCCAATCAAAATCATTCAGCTTCGTGTATCCCGCTAAATATAATCCATATGTTTTCTCCAATCTTCTTCATTCGGCATGGCCATATCTGTCTGGTAAATCTCTCCATGGCGCTCCAGTTTTAAAGA
>CAYGNG010000041.1:0-20157 GCA_964351225.1 uncultured Gammaproteobacteria bacterium | reverse complement strand
TGAAATGGCTTTTAAGTTTCGAGTTCACCTTCGCATCATCCCCGTACGGAAGAGGCATACAGAGCTGGCTGATTTTATCGGGAGCGTGGATGATGGGTTCTGGTTCTGGTGGCAGCGGCAGCAATGGCATTTCAGTAAGTGCAAGTAAGCGGTCGAACCTATCAAACCACCCCATATTACGCGCAATAATCAGGTTTTCTTCGAGAAGATCTTTAACCGCTTCGAGGAAATTAGGCGCCTGTTGATAACGGGGCGTTTTAAGTAAAAAATCGACGACATTGAAATGACCATTTCTAAGCGCCAGACGCAATGCTGAGTTATCCGCTTTGATGTCGGATAGTGCCTCAGTAACAAGTCCACTCGCATTTTTATAGAATGGCGTATTCAGTAAGATTTTCACGACATCAAGATGCCCATGCGCACAGGCTTTTTTGAGCACCGAATGTTGCTCAGCCGCGAGGACTTCAGCGAGTCTTTCCGGATCTTGATAGAATGCCGTATCAAGTAAGTACTTCACGGCATCGGGTTGCCCACTACGACACACATGACGCAAGACCTCATGCTCTCTGGCCGCTAATCCCGCTGCAAGATTGACGGGCTTTTTATAGAAAGGTGTCTGACAGACAAAAGTAAGCAATTCAGGGCTTCCCAGTTGAGCGATACCGCGCAGAGCGCTGTGGTCATTATGAGCCAAACCGACGGTAGGGTGCTCGCCATTCTGATATAAGGGGAGAACACTAAACAACAGACGGATCACCTTAATATTTTTCCCCACCAATATGGCGTCTTCTAAAAGTGTTGGCATATGGCTTTGCTGGTTATTGATAATGGTCTTTTCAAGATTAGCTCGATCTCGATATAACTCGCAATCAAATAGAAAAAACGTGAGTACACGAAAACTGCCTGCGACCGCAGCAGAAGAAAAGATATTGCGATCTCGAAGTGCGGATTGAGTTGCCCGATCTGTATAAAAAGAGGTGTTAAACAGTATTTTTACAATCTCAAGATGATCCCCATGGCAAGCGTTCACAAGTGCATAGTGATTACCATAAGAAAGTGCGCTGCTAAGATTTTCAGGGTGATCTTGATAGAAAGGCGTATTAAGTAGGCGCTCTACGACGTCATAATGACCTCGTTCACAAGCGAGTCGGAAAACTTCATGGTCTTTTTGCGCAAGCAACAAATTAAGCTGCTCGCCATTTTTCTGCTCGAAGAACGCTGAATTCAGCAACGCATGGTAAGTAGAAGATACACCGTTGATCAGTGCCCAACGCAGCAGGTGTCGCCTTCCAACCGCACCAAGATTATCTTCATGAGCATTCTGATTAAAGGCGACGTTGTTTTTGACGAATAAATCTAAGGCTGGCAGGATACCACATTCGAAAGTGTGCATGTTATTTTCAGGGTAGCCAAACGCGCGTTGGAGTTTTGAGCTTTTCTCAACGAGAATAAAATATTGCTGTTCTCGGGTATAATGCGCGATGCCACTATTCTCGGCTTCAAGCGCGGTCTGAAACGCATCTATTTCTGAATCAGTGAGATTAGCAGCACGTAGCTCAGCTCGGTATGTTGAGAAAATGTTAGCACCAGGCTCAAATTTATCGTGAGCTTCCGCTAAATAGCTCCCCACCACACCGATGATTTCTTTTGAGAGCGATGGATTCTTGGGAACTTCATTTAAGATGGCTTCTTGAGTGACGCACTTTGATAATAAAGAAGCTGTTATTTTTTTGCCAAAAATTAGCATATTGATTACCCTTAAAAACTGCAAAACGCAACCACAAATAGACCATTATTTTACCAAAATTGGCGGCTTAAAGCGAGCAATTTGATGACAGGCGGTCCGATTTGGTGCAAATTTTAATCATCGTAAACCGTGTAGCTATTACCATATTCATCTGTGACTTTCTTGCCGGAAGCGGGTGATGATGACTTTGAGGTTGGCTCATTTGCCGGTTTTGAATTTTCGGTTGCTTCCGTTTCAGCCTGAGAGCTTGCTGCAGCTGGAGGACTTGGTTTTTTTTCAGGAGCTGTCGTCGTGTCCTCCGTGTTCGTTTCAGAATCACTCGTGCGCATCCTATGCGCTTTACGATACCTTTCTTGGTATTCCTGGCGTATTTTATTTTCAGAGGCTAACTGAAATTGCCTGGGTGTTTTGGCGATATTTGTTGTGATGGCATGCGCAGCTTGCCAAAGTGCGCTAAAAGCAATAAAAGAACACAACACCATGAAAAATTTTTGTCTATTGTCCATTGTTTACCTCATCATTTCATCAATAGCCGTTAACCCAAAACTTCACTTTCCGCATCAAGCTGATCAATGGTTCCTTTGTCGCGGATGGAATGGTGACGTTGCTGACGATTTTTGCGGGATTCGTGTCGTTTTTCACGAATTTTTTGGCGTGTTTGCTGAATTTCTTTTCTGGCTTTAAAAGCGGGCTGATTGGGTGTCGGGTTATTATTTGACGGAGCGCTGGAGAGGGTTTTGTGGTTAATGACGTCTGACTTTTTGATTTCAAGGTTAGCCGCTAAGCATGGCAAAGAAAGCAGTAACGAAGTCAAGACAGCTGCGGTAAGCATTGTGTAATAAGATATTAAACGAAAAAACATCGATTTTCTCCCTAAAATTAATGCCACAAATAGGTTCTGTTGATATTTGCAGCCGAAAAAGCAATTGCAATCGGCCCTAATTTTAGCACCCCATCGTGAGAGGTTGATAGTTGATTTTTGAGGATTTCCAACTAAAATGGCAACTCCTTAGCCAAAGTGTTTGTAACAATGACGTATTATCACAAGATTTCAGTTGCCCCGATGATGGCTTGCACGGACAGGCATTTTCGCTATTTGATGCGGTTGATCAGTAAACGCATCGTGCTGTATACCGAAATGATCCATACTGGGGCAATTATCCATGGTGAACGAGATAGATTTTTGACTTATCATCCACTCGAGCATCCTATTGCTATCCAATTGGGTGGCTGTGATCCGCAAGCGATGGCACAAGCCGCAAAAATTGCCGCAGATTACGGTTATGATGAAATAAATATTAATGTTGGATGTCCGAGTGGGCGCGTGCAGTCGGCTAATTTTGGTGCTTGTTTGATGGCGCAACCACAATTAGTCGCCGATTGTGTTTTTGCGATTAAACAAGCGGTCAATATTCCGGTAACGGTTAAAACCCGAATTGGGATTGATGATAAGGACGACAGAGCATTTTTAGAAAATTTTATTGGGGCCGTCGCACAAGCGGGTTGTGAATGTTTCATTATTCATGCGCGTAAAGCTTGGTTGCAAGGGTTGTCTCCAAAGGAGAACAGAAGCGTTCCCCCACTGCAGTATGAAAGAGTGGCAGAGCTTGCAATAAGTCATCCTGAGCTGCGCATGATATTGAACGGTGGTATTAAAACAAAATTTGAAATATTAGATTTATTAACACAGTTCCATGGTGTAATGATTGGTAGAGAGATCTATGCCAATCCTTTTAATTTTCAGTGGATAGATCGTGAAATTTTCGCAGAGCCTGATAGCACAAAGTCGCAAATAGAAGTCTTGCAGGAATATTTGCCTTATGTCGATGAACAGCGACGCAATCAAATTTTTTTAAAGCACATAGCAAGGCATTTGTTGTCACTGTTTTCAGGGCAGCCGGGTGCAAAAAGTTGGCGACGATATCTTAGTGAAAATATGCATTCGCCAGAGGCAGGCACGGAAGTTATTCGTCAGGCCTTAACTTACGTATCGTGATTTGAATCATCGCTCAAAAGTATAAAATAAATCAATGCCACTATCGTGGTTACTACTGCTTTGAGTTTCCAGCGTCCAATTTTTACCAATTTGATAGCGTAATTTGAGGATGTTGATGGGTTTCAGTAATCCGACTGTGTAGTTAACATAAAGTCGAGAAGAGAGTTTTTTGCCAACAACTAAGGAACGATTTCCTAAGGCATTTTCTAAAGAGTCGTTCGGTTGAACCGTCGAAGGGCTTGAGTCATTCTCGATACTGAACTCATCTAATCCAAGCCCTTTTTGTAAATCTTGTTGTAAACTGAGTGAATCATCCGTCCCGAGTTTTAATGCAGCCGCTGCACTGAGCAAAGACGTTGCATCGAGTTGTTCAGGATCGGCCGGTTTACCAAATACCAAATACGATAAAATATCAGACTGGTTTAGTGTGATTGGCTCAGAAAACAGTTTGACGCGAGGGTTTTGCAGACTGCTGTATATTTTGAGACCAACCACTAAATTCCGAGTGGCGCCAGGCATGCGAATCTTGGCGGTTTGTAAGTTACTGAGAGAGTTCAATTGGTTGTTAATTCCGGAATGGGTAAGATCAATTTTAGTATTAACTTTGGTAACGGCTTCAATATCGAGTCCTGGGTTATCAAGTGCTCGACCGTTAAAGGTTAAAATGCCTTTGCGGATCTGTAAGTTTTGACCGTAGGCTTGATACGTTCCTTGCAGCAGCTCCAGACGGCCATGGCCTGTGAAAGGTTGCTTGGGGGTTTTATTGATACGAAGAGAGCCTTGGATAAAACCATGTAAACCGCTGGCATTTAAAACGATATCATCCCCAAGGGTTAGATTCAAATCAGTAAGGATTTGCCATTTTGTTGTATCTTGTGGTTTGCTGCGTACGATGGTGACATCCTCTGGTAAGGTGGTTGCGTTACCACTGAGGTCGAGTGGTTGTATGCGCGCTTTAGGAATATGCACGCTGCCATCGATATTAATTGTGTTATCACTAATATTTAGGCGCAGATCAGGTGTTGCGTAAATTTGATATTCATGATCGTTGCGGATAAGAATATCGGTGCCGGTTATTTTTAAAGAGGTTTTTTGAAAATCGCTATTGCCAGATAAGTGGATCGACTTATCCTGGAGGTAGGCGCGAGCGGTGAAATGGATAACATCTGTAGGATTAGATTGAGCCTTGGCTTCTATGTCGTGTAACGTTAGTTTAAGTGGCACGATATCAAGTTGTGATAAATGCAGATATGTTTTCCCAGTAAGATTGGGTTTTGCTATGGTGCCGTTAAATTTAATGTGGGTTTTCAGCTTACCACCTGTCGAGATGAAATCGGGTATGGCCAGATCCAAGCTTTGGATGGAGGCATTGAGCTCGCCATAAAGTTCCTGTGATTTTCTAAGCGGATGTTGCAGATCCCACTGCGGTAATTTGATTTCAGCTTGTAAGTATTGAGTATCCGAAAATTCAGAGCGCACCTTAGCAGAGAGGGATTGGTTATCTAAGCGAAAAACCCCTGTGCCTTTAGTCAAAGTCATGGTGTGCGTTTTGCTACTCAGTGGATAATCTATTATGCCAGAAGAGAGTGCTTTAGCAAAAATTTGTAAGGGGAAGTTTTGAGTATCAATTTTCAAAGATAAATATTTTTTGGCGGCGTTCGCTTTGGCTTGCCCACATAAAGCAGCGTTGTTGGCTAAAAAGCAAATAGGTTGTAAGGTAAACGAGTCTTTAGCAAATTGCAAAGCACTTGGTTGTTGTTGTATCCATTTGGTAATGTTTGCAAGCGTATACGATGAGTTAGCAATGTGTCCTTGCCAACGGTTGTCAAGCAATTGTCCTTCCAGTGTTGTTGCTAATGTTCCAAGCGTGCTAATGAGTGCAAGATGAGAGGTGTTATGACTTTTTGCTCCTGCGGAGGTGACTTCAAATTTAGAAATATCGTGTGCGCCATAGGCAAAGTGCGTGCCATGAAGTTTGAGTAAATAATCAGCTAAGTTGGTCTCAAGGGTGCTATTGATTTCTTGAATGGACAATTTCTCGTGCACGAGATCCTGTAGGTGCATCGTGAGTTTGATCTGTGGCAGCAATTGATTCCCTGATAGTGTGATACGAGAATTTAGTTTTCCTGTCGTGCCTTTATCTATTTCCGCCAGGGCTGGAATGTTGATGGTGAAATTTCCTTGCCAGGCGTTATTAAGCTGCGCTTGACCAGAAAAATTGGCGCGCCCAATATGGATTTCACTAGGCTTTACCCGGACAATAGCGGGCTCTAGGGTGAGTTGTGCATGACCATAAAGTGGTTGCTTACGATAAAATCCCGACAGTGACTTTACGTTAACGGCAAGGTGATAATTATTAGGGGGATGGCGACCTTCCACCAGAAGTGCAAGATTAAGTTTGCTGGGTAAATGGGTATTCAGTTGTTTGAGATTCAGGTTTGCGCTGGCAATGGCTAAACGCCAAGTAAAGTCTTGAGACCACTCCAGTTGCCCGGTTATTCTTGTGTGGCCACCCAGGCCATTTGAGAGGGCGTGATTTATTTTGAGAGAGCTCGGTAGTAGCGTCAATGATCCTTTCAGGGTATGAGATACCTTATTAAATAATTGTTCTTGGGTTTGCAGATCGATTTCCCAGCTATTGTGTTGTCTTTGCATTTTTGCTTTAAGCCAGGGGAAATATAAGGCGTTCTCTTTGGATACGGGAATTTTTAATTTGTGGGCGGTGATGGCTAATTGTGTTGTTGGATGTAATGGTTGCATGCGGGCTAAGATATCTTGACTGGTGATGGGTGTTGCACCCACCGCGGGGATCAGTGTCAGCGTTTTTACCGATAAACGGTTGACAGCGAGAATCGCAGGTAATGAAAAGACGGTAGTCGCAGGAGCGGCTGTGTGTTCGGGTGGATGGATTATTATAGTGAGGTTATCTGCGCTCACCTGCTTAAAAGCAAAAATTCTTTTCCAGAGGTAATGAAATGCCAGATGAATTGAAATATGGTTTCCTACAATGGTAACCTCGTCATCTTCATAACGAAATGCGTTGACCTTAGGGCCAGTGATTAAATTCCCTGAAGGGGCCGTGACGGTAAGCTGGCCTGGGATATAATGCGCAACGATATGAAGAATTAACCGGGTGCCATTAGTGGTAGCGGTCGCGAATATCAAGATACAAAATAGTAACAGCAGGAAAAATGATAATGCTTTCTTGATATGTTGCAACATCATAAATTTGGCCCCATGCTAAATTGAATGCGCGTTGGATGGCCATGAAGACTGAGTGCTTTTGCTGCTGTGAGTTCTATGGCTCCGATGGGGGATTGCCAGACAATGCCGACGCCTGCCCCTCTTTTTAAAGAAGCCGGGAAATTGTTAAAGGCATTACCAACATCATAAAATAAGGCGCCAAACCAATTTTTATAAAGATGGGGTTGAATTTCAACGCTGCCAACAATTAAGTAGCGACCACCGTCATCGCTTAGTGAGCGGGCTTGATAGCCTCGAACGGATTGGGGGCCGCCGGCGCGGAAATACAAGGATAACGGCAAGGCCTCGGCCGAGCTACTGAGGGTGTACCCGAGATTATTACGAAAAATCAGACGATTTTCACCAAGGAAAGGCAGTACCCATTTGCCATTGAATTCGCTTTGGAAAAAATTTGTTTTTGAGAGGATGGCTTTGCTGGCACCTCGGACATTGAAAGTTAGGCGTATCCCTTTGGTTGGCAGATAGAGCTTGTCTGTGTTTTTATAGACAGAAGCAAAGCTGGGTAATAAGTAGGTCGATGAGCTATTAACATCGGTTGCAATCAGAGGGGAGCGTTCAAATTGATAATTTACCCCATACGTGTTTTCCCATAATCCACGTTTAGATTGATAGTTTACCCCCAGTTGAAAAATGCTGCTTTCCTTGGTGACAAATTTTTCTTGCTGTACGCCAGTGGTAAAAAAATATCTGTCGAGTAAAGGTTCTTCGCCAGGGATCACGTATCTGGCGATTAAACTGTCTTGCTGCTCGGAACCACTCAGTAATGCTGTCATGTAATGACCGTAGCGATTGGTCCAGCGCCAATCCCACCCCATACTGGCTCTTAAGCCGGTATCTGAGCCATAGCCAAGACCGAAGCTGTAGAGTTGGCTTTTCCTGGGGATTAACGAAATCCGGATGGGAACATGATGATTGACAGCGCTGTTACGGTTGCCGATGACCGTAACTTGGCTGAAATAATTGCTGGTGCTCAAGTCGTCCTGTAGGTTGAGTAATTTGCTGTAAATGAACCGATCGTTTTGTTCGAAATCAATAAAACGCATTAAAAAATTTTTATCGAGCGGAGTTTGTGAAAACTCAATTGGGCCAAAATAAAATTGTTTGCCGGTATCAAAAGTGAAAGTAATATCCGCGTAGTATTTTTTGGTATTGACCAGGATATGGTGGTCTAATAATTTTGCATCTAAATAGCCATATTCTTCTGCTATATCGAATAGCTTGTGTTTTACTTTCTCGTATTTTTCAATATTGAGAATTTCGCCAGGCGCTATTGGAAATCGTGACATAATGGCATCAATTGCCGGATCATTTTTCCCTTCACCAATGGTGTGTAAAGTGACATGACGAATAATGATCGGTCGGCCGGCTTGTATGTGGTAAGTTACTAGCCAATGCTTGCCTTGTTTGATTGAGCGGGAACGAATGATTGGCTGAAAATAACCATAGGGTTCAAGAGCTAACTTAATGTTTTCCAGTGCTTGCTTTTGCCAAAATTGGAGATCATCGGTTTGATTATTTTGCAGATGATATTTTTGTAAGGTATTTAGTCTTGTGGTAACGTTGTTGGATAATTTGTCGGCGAGACCGGTGATTTTAAAATTTACGAGATTATGCGCTTGGCACCAGGGTGACAGTATCAAGATACCAGCCAAATAAAAATAACCGATTGGCGATTTGATAAAATGACGCCGTTTCGGTGATAAGGGCTTAAGCCATTTGCAGCCGAAAAAGCAATTGTCAACAGGCCCTGAAGTCATAATAGATAAACATTGGAATATTAATGAAAGATAGTATATACCGATTGAGCTCTCATTGCACACGAAGAGTTATATTAGGGTCTGTTGACAATTGCTTTTTCGGCTGCAAATGTCGCTCTCTTTACCCAGTTTTTCGTTTGAACTCGTCAAATAGGAGTCACTATTCTCCTCGTTCAACCGAAAAACTTGGTAAATTATCGCCATTTTCGCTACGGAAAAGCAAATGTCAACAGGCCCTATATGCAATATTTGTTCTTTTCGGATGTTTCTCTTACCGGTCTTGTTTTGCATGGAGTGATGCTGGTCACCGAGTTGTTGCCTTGATTGCTTATGATCAGTTGTCTAAACCAGAAAAAAATTATGTTAATGCGCTCATCCATGCGCTTGATCCTTATTATCCGAAAATGAGCACGTTTGATCGAGCAGCGATTTGGGCGGATAAAATTAAACAGCGCGATATTCACCGCTATGACAGTTGGCATTTTATTAATTTGCCGCTTGCTCCGGCAAATGCTCAGCGATTTTTTTTAGAGCCGCATAATGTTGTGTGGGCGATAGAACAAAGCAGAGCGATTTTAAAAAGCACGCAAGCATCGCGTCTTGAGCAAGCGTTGTCGCTCAGATTTCTTATCCATCTGATAGGAGATATTCACCAACCACTACATTGTATTCAGCGCTATAGCGCGCGTTTTCCCGATGGTGATCGAGGCGGTAATTTATATAAAATTAGGGTTTATCCCAGAGGTAATTTACATGCCTATTGGGATGGCGGGTTGGGGCGTTTGGTAGGCTTGCATTCCCATCGTGATCTTTCACGGGTAGCTAAAAAAATTGAAATGACGATGCCAAAAGAAAATTTTATCCTGTTATTGAAGGAGAGCGATCCCAACAGTTGGGCAAGAGAATCCTATCAAATTGCACGCGATTTTGTGTATTCAACACCAATAAATAGCAAGCCAACAAAGCATTATATTCAAAAAGGCAGAGAGGTGGTTGCCAAACAATTGGCTTTAGCGGGATATCGCTTAGCGCAAGAAATAAAGACAATTGTTGCTGAGGAGCTTAAAAAAGCCAAGGATTAAAAATGGCGAGTTTGTCGTTGGATCGGGTGGGGTATCTGTTAGATGGATCACGTCTCCCTCTAGGGTGAAGAGTGGCGGTTCATCATAGAAAGCAGCCCACCAGCCGTCTTCCCAATAGTCATATTCAATGCTGTTTTCAAGATAGGGATTGGATACGCTGTCAAAGGATTGTTGACAATCTTCATATCCTTCAAGCCAGAGATCATGGTAACTACAAACTTTTATATGAAAAAATAAACGGACAATCGGTAAAATGTTATTATAGGGTGTCATAGGGGATCCTAATGCGTTTGTATCTTTCAGTATAGACGATGAAATCCAAAACAGCGGGATAAGCAGTTGGTAAATAATTTTCCGCGCCATGCATTGATTGTTAACACATTCAATAGTACGATGAGTTCCGAAACAAGAAGTTAGCATAAAGATAAAGGAGCAAAACTTATGCCACACAACGTGTTAATTGCAGGAGCTGGAAAAATTGGCACGCTCATCGCTTGTTTATTAGCAGAGTCTGGGCGCTATCAAGTGCATTTGGCAGATGTTCATTTTGGAGGAGATGATATCACTCGGCTACAACAAAAATTTCCAACTTTACACTGTGAAACACTTGACGTTACCGATAAATCGTCTTTTAGCACCGTCATCCAAAACGGCAAGATCCAAACGGTTATTTCTTGTTTGCCATATTATTGCAATGAAGAAGTTGCTCGAGTTGCTAGAGAATTTAATTTGAATTACTTCGACTTAACAGAAGACATTAAAGTGACTGAAGTGGTGAAAGGTCTTGCTCAGGATGCGCAATCCGTTTTTGTGCCACAGTGTGGCTTAGCACCTGGATTCATCACGATTGTGGCCAATGATTTAATGAAAAAATTCGATGAAATTGATGAAGTCAAGATGCGTGTTGGCGCATTACCAGAGAATACCAGCAACGGCCTACATTATGCCTTAACGTGGTCGACGGATGGCTTGATTAATGAATACGGTAATTTCTGTCATGCTATTGAAAATGGTAAAGCGGTGGAGTTACATCCATTAGAAGGGTTAGAGACCATTCAATTAAATGGTCAGCTCTATGAGGCATTTAATACTTCTGGTGGGTTGGGCTCTCTGCCACAAGTATACCATGGTAAAGTCAAGCGGATGAATTATAAAACCATACGGTACCCAGGGCACTGCGAAAAAATGAAGTTTTTAATGTTTGATTTACATTTGAATGATTATCGCGATACCTTGAAGCAGATCTTTGAGAATACCATTCCAAAGACGTATAAAGATGTTGTGTTGATATATGTTTCTGTGTCTGGGATGATTGACGGTGTTTATTTAGAAGATAATTATGTAAATAAGGTTTATCCCTGTGAAATCGCGGGGCTTTCTTGGTCTGCGATTCAAATTACCACGGCAGCGGGTGTTTGCGGGGTGATGGATATGCTCGTTTCAGCGCCTAATAAAGGCAAAGGACTGATCCATCAAGAAAAGCTTTCTTTAGATGATTTTTTATCGAATCAATTTGGCAAGTATTACAGACAGGATCTACGATAAGGATTTAAATGATGGATTTATTAAAACAGCTGGGTTTAGCAGCGGTTAATTCTGGCGTGAGTACTGGGCAATGGTGGGCTGAGATCAGCCAAACAAATCTTTTAGAATCGGTTAATCCGGCTACGGGTAAAGTGATTGCGACTGTCAGCTGCGGTAATTCAGATGATTATGATCGTGTTTTGCAAACGGCAACGTTAAATGCCCAACAATGGCGTCAAATCCCGGCGCCCAAGCGTGGTGACATCATTCGCCAAATTGGCGAAGCGCTGCGATCAAAAAAAGAGGCATTGGGTACATTGGTTACCATGGAGATGGGTAAGATAAAACAAGAAGGGGATGGTGAAGTTCAGGAAATGATAGATATTGCTGACTTTGCGGTAGGGCAATCACGCATGTTATATGGCAATACCATGCATTCAGAGCGGCCACAACATCGGATGTATGAGCAATGGCATCCGCTGGGTATTACCGGGATTTTAACGGCTTTTAACTTTCCTGTTGCCGTTTGGGCATGGAACGCGTGTATTTCAGCGATTTGTGGCAATGTAAATATTTGGAAGCCTTCACCTAAGACGCCTTTAACGGCTATTGCCGTGCAAAAAATTTGTAACGAAGTGACCAAAGCCAATGGATTTGAGGGTATCTTTTCTTTATTTATTACCAATGAAAATGCTTTGGCTGAAAAGCTGGTTGCCGATGAGCGTGTGAATCTAGTGTCTTTTACGGGTTCAACCGCAGTTGGCCGAGCGGTTGCTCTGAAGGTGGCCGCAAGAATGGGCAAGTGTTTGCTGGAGTTGGGTGGCAATAACGCTATTATTTTAGATGAAACCGCTAATATGAAATTAGCGATCCCGGCTATTGCTTTTGGCGCGGTTGGCACTGCCGGGCAGCGTTGCACCACGACTCGGCGAGTCATTGCGCATAAATCTATTATTGATAAAGTAGCGCAATCTTTAATACACGCCTATAGTCAAGTTAAGGTTGGTGATCCATTAGATGCTTCGGTATTAATGGGGCCGCTAATAGATGATCGGGCAGTTGATAATTATTTAGATGCTATTAATCGTATTAGAGAGTTGAATGGGGAAATTTTATGTGGTGGGAGTCGATTGGCGCAGCCTGGGTATTTTGTTGAGCCGACAATTGTACGAGGGATCCCAAACGATAATTTGTTAATTCAAACGGAAACATTTGCCCCAATCTTATATTTGATCCCGTATGAAAAGTTAGCGCAAGCCATTGCCATTCAGAATGACGTTCCGCAAGGGTTATCTTCAGCCATTTTTACCGAGAAAGTTCAAGTGGCAGAACAGTTTTTATCCGCTGTTGGCAGTGACTGTGGTATTGCAAATGTAAACATCGGCACGTCCGGTGCTGAAATTGGTGGTGCATTTGGTGGCGAGAAAGAGACCGGTGGTGGCCGTGAGGCCGGTTCAGACGCTTGGAAAGCATACATGCGACGACAAACCAGCACCATTAATTGGAGTTCCGAATTGCCGTTGGCGCAAGGTATTAAGTTTGATATCACGGTTTAGCGCCTGTTAGGGTCTGTTTACAATTACTTTTTGGGGCTGCAAATTATCGACATTTTCGTTCCAAAAAAGCAATTGGCAGCAGGCCCTATATTATCGGCAATAATTCAGATCCCAGATAGATAAGGCGCCACGCTGAGTATTATTTTGACGTGCGCGACTGGTGACGATCTTTAAAAGATTATAATAAAAAATTTTACCGAAACGGGGATCCGTTTTACTGAATGCTTCAATTTTAGGATAGGTGATAATTAAAATTTTGGTGTGCTCTAATGTCTCGGCATTGGCGATGACTGGTTGCTCACATAAAAAAGAGTATTCGCCGAAACTCGCGCCTTTTTCTAATACGGCAATTTCAATATTATCTTCACCGATCCCGACTAAATTTCTCGAGGTTGCCAAATAGAGCCGAATCTTGCCCGAAAGAATGATAAACAAATTACAGTTTAATTGGGTGTGATCGAGGATAGTATGGTTAGGGTTATAGGTGAAAATATCTTTTTCATCCACTAAATGTTCCAATGACTCCCGACTGATATTTTTGAAAATAGCGGAATCAAATAAAATTTGCTGAGTCGAATTGCTGAGCGTGCGCACACCAACCGCCTATTCATCAATGAATTCAATAGATTATAGCTATATTAGCTTGCCCAGGTCAAATAGTGTCAAATTAAACGCTTGGCTCAAAAAAACAACAGCAAAACCATATGCTATATTATATAGGTAATGGAATAAGTCAATTTTGGGTGGCAATAATATGGCATTGGCACGGGGCAAGAAGGATCTTGTATTTCAGAGTGCTGAATGTGCAAATCCACGAGAACAGTTAAGTGGTATAAAAACCAGCAAGCGCCTATGGTTTTATGGGTTCACGATTTTCATGGGTGTTATTTTTTCTGGCTTTCTTGGCAGCAATTATCCAGAAGCTCAGGCAAGTGACTGGTTGGAGATTATCAATCTAACAACTCTTTTTTTTGCCGGACTCATCGTAATCTTAGCATATATATTTTACAGCACACAAAGATCCAATATATTTCTTTACTTAAGTGTGGGTTTTTTTTTAGCCGGCAGCCTAGATGGCTACTATTTTTTGCTGGGGTTTCATTTTAAAGAAGCGTCACCGCGGGTGATAGGCAGTCTATTACCGTGGACATGGTTTTTATCAACAACGAGTTTATCGTTAATGATGGTGCTGTGCATGAATGATAAGTTTCTTAAATGGGTATATCAAAAAAAGACACGCTTTGAAGTTGGCGTATACCTGGCAAGCAGTTGCGTTATCATCATGGCGCTGCTGTGTTTAAATGGGCTTGATCTACCGATGGGGTATTATCCCAAATGGGTGATCCCACGGCCGGAGATGTTTTTCCCAGCGCTTATGTTTCTCAGCGCACTATATGGTGGATTTAAACAAAGGCAGTGGAATCATGATATTTTGCACCATATGATAGTGATCGCAACGATTCTTTTGGTGTTAATGAATACTATATTTTTGCCTATCTCAAGAGAGATGTACGATGGGTTATTTTTCGGAGCGCACTTTTTAAAAGTTTTGGCCTATGCCGCCGTCTTGATGGGGCTGATGTTGGCGGTGAGATCACGATTTATTACAGCCATTCAGAATAGTATGCAGTTACAAACTTTGAATAAGAACCTTGAGCAAGTAAACAGCGACTTAGAAGATTTTGCCAGTATAGCGTCTCATGATTTAAAAGAGCCTTTGAGGAAAGTACAAATGTTTAGTACCCTTTTGGATCTTGAATGCCGAGAAAAGCTAAGCGGAGATCCTTTATCTTATCTCGATGGAGTTGTCAGCAGTGTTGAGCGGATGTCAAGATTGATTGAGTCGTTGTTAGTCTACTCGCAAATTACCCGAAAAAGCAGAAATCTCGCATGCCTTGATCTTAATATGATCTTGGAAGAAACCATTGCCTTTTTGCAGCCTATTATTGAGAAGCACGGCGCCGTTGTTAAAGTTGAAACGATACTGCCATCGATTTATGGAGACAGAATACAGATCGCTCAGCTTTTTCAAAATATCATCAACAACAGTTTACACTTTAGGAAACAAGACATTTCCCCTGTTGTGGTCGTCAGCTCGACCACTCAAGTGGCTGACTCCTACCTGGGCCGATGTGGTGAAAGGTTTTGTGAGATCACGATTTCTGATAATGGCATAGGAATTGAGGATAAGTATTTTAATAAAATCATGAGAATTTTTCAAAGATTGAATCCAGAATCGGAATATAAAGGCACGGGTATAGGGCTAACGATTTGTAAGAAAATTATTGAGCGGCATGGTGGAGCAATTCGTATTCAAAGTAAAATTGGCGTCGGCACAGATGTCATTATTAGTTTGCCATTAGAGGGTTGATAACAATGACGGAAAATGTTCGAGAAATTCATATATTACTTGCAGATGACGATGAAGAAGACTGCATGCTTTGTAAAAAAGCATTAAAAAGAAATGAGCTGGTGACTTCAGTATCCACCGTTCATGACGGTGAGCAATTGATACAGTATTTACGCCGAGAAAAAGGCTATGTCGATGATCCAAGTTGGCATAGACCGTCATTGATATTATTAGATTTAAATATGCCACGGAAAGATGGCAGAGAAGCATTAGCGGAAATAAAAGTGGATGATAATTTAAGAAGCATTCCAGTCGTTGTGTTAACAACATCAAAAGCGAGAGAAGATGTTGAGAAAACTTTTTTCTTGGGCGCAAACGCATTTATTTGTAAACCCGTAACTTTCCCCAATCTATTAAACACAATGGAGACTTTGGTAAAATTTTGGTTTGAGACAGGGGAAATTCCAGAGCAAGAAAGTAAGCAATAGTGAAACAGTCGGATAGCAATATGCAAGGAAAAGATACAATAAATGTTTTATACATAGATGATGAGGAAGCCGAATTTCTCATCGTTAAAATGTTGCTGAAATCGGTAGAATGGGCAAACCTCAAGTTGCATTGGAAATCTTCTTTTGAGGAAGGTGTGGATGCTTTGCTAAACCATGTTGAAGATTACGATATTTGTTTAACAGATTATATGTTAGGTGCAGAGACGGGCTTGGATTTAATAAGTCATGTCATCGAAAGTGGTTGTGAAATTCCAATTATTCTCCTCACTGGCCAGGGTGATCACGATATTGATAGAGCCGCAATGGCTGCGGGTGCTGCGGATTATTTATCGAAGGATGAAATAAATGGCCGGATGATTGAGCGGACCATTCGTTATGCAATTGATCATAAAAAAACAGAGTTAGAGCTTAAAGCCATTAATCTGAAAATGCAACAAATTGCTGAGTATGATCAGCTGACTGGCTTACCCAATCGCAATTTATTCAGTAAAACTTTACCAATTGTGCTTGCTCGTGCCGAACGGAATAACTGTGCGGTGGCTTTGTTGTTTTTAGATTTGGATAAATTTAAAAATGTAAATGACTCTATGGGTCATGATACCGGCGATCTGCTTTTGCAAGAAGTTGCCCATCGATTGAAGCAAACGCTGCGTAAGACGGATATTATTTCCCGGCTTGGCGGTGATGAATTTACCGTTATTCTAGAAGGAAAGCTTGATGCACCTAAGATAGCAATCGTAGCAGATAAAATTATTAAAACGCTACGCAAGCCATTTTGTATTCAGAATAGAGACTTATATATCACGGTGAGCATTGGTGTTGCCACAACCATTGGTTGTGGCATAAATCCTGAATTATTACTTAAGTGTGCGGATACGGCTATGTATTCTGCTAAAGACAAAGGTCGAAATAATTTTCAGTTTTATACGGAAGCGTTGAATCAAGAAGTTCAAGAGCGAGTGAGGATTGAAAGCAATTTACGGCAGGCCATTAGATGTAATGAATTCTTTTTGGTATATCAACCCATTATTTCATTTAAAACAAATACAATCTCTGCATTAGAGGCATTAATCCGGTGGAAAACCCAGAGCGGAGAGATTGTTTCACCGTTTGATTTTATCCCTATTGCGGAAGAAACCGGGCTGATTTCTCCTATTGGCGAGTGGGTGCTGTTAACAGCCTGTGAGCAATTACAGAAATGGTCAATAGATTGTAGCTTGCCTTTGTTGAGTATGTCGGTAAATGTCTCAATGCGACAATTGAATGATCCTAAGTTTCTCGGAGTAGTCGAGGATGTGCTGCGATCGACCAAGATTAATCCAAAGCAATTATCCCTTGAGCTCACTGAGTCTACTATTATGACGGATCCATCAGGAAGTATAGCGATTTTGAATGAATTACATTCATTAGGATTATCAATTTCAGTTGATGACTTTGGGACTGGCTATTCGTCGCTGGCGTATTTAAGTTGTTTACCACTAGACAGTTTGAAAGTTGATAGGGCTTTTGTCAGGGATCTGAGTTACGATCCGAATGATGCTATTATCGTTAAGACCATCATTTCATTGGCAAAAAACTTAGGTTTTACGGTGGTTGCCGAAGGTGTTGAGACAAAAGAGCAGTTGGCTTTTGTTCGAGAGAATCGTTGTGATTATTTTCAAGGATATTATTTTAGCCCCCCAGTGAGTCCAGAGGAGATTATGACCATGCTTATTGAAAAACGAGGAATTTAAGGGGGCCAGGGCTTATGTTTTATCGCTACATCGGCCTTTTAACTTCATAGACATTTTTAATTTGGAGTAATCGATCCGTGAGGCGGCTTAGCATTTCTAGATCTTCTATTTCTAATGTTATTTTTAGATAAGCGATATTCTCATTTTTATCGGTGTTGGTATTTAAGGCAAGTAAATTAGTGCGTTCATTGGCGAGCATGTTGGTAATATCTCGCAGCAAGCCGGGCCTGTCATAGGCGTTGACTAATAAATCAATCTGGTAAACTTGGCTTGCTGTGCTGCCCCATTCTACTTCAATGATCCGCTGCTGTTGTTGGGCATTGGCATTTAAGATATTGTTGCAGTCGGCACGGTGAATTGAAATGCCTTTGCCGGTTGTGATAAAACCAACAATACTGTCCCCAGGAATTGGTTTGCAACATTTAGCGTAATGGCTCAATAAATTGTCAACGCCATAGATGTTTATTTCGCTTGAGAGCGATTTTGTTTTGGTTGCCGTTGGCTTTCTGACCGGGGGGATCAAGGCTGTGGAAGGATGTGATTGTTGATTGATACTGCGCCAAGCATTTAAAATTTGTGCTAGCCGAATATCACCACAGCCCAGCGCGGCGAGTAAATCATCGGATGATTTAAAATTGTATTTTTCGGATATTTGGCTCAGGTTGAATTCCGTTATCCCGAGTCGTTGGCATTCGCTCTCAAACAGTTCTTGTCCGGTCTGGAGATTACTGTGGTAATCCTGTTGTTTGAACCAGTGCTGAACCTTTGCTTTGGCTCTGGGCGTGTTTAAATAGCCAAGATGGGAATTTAACCAGTCCCGGCTGGGATGGGGTTGTTTGGCGGTGAGAATTTCAACCCTATCGGCTGTTTTTAAACGATAAGTCAGCGGCACAATGTGGCCATTGATTTTTGCTCCGCGACAACGGTGGCCAATATCGGTATGGATGTGATAAGCAAAATCTAAAGGCGTTGCCCCATTTTTTAGATCCACAACGTGCCCTTTGGGTGTAAAGACGTAGACTCTATCGTCAAAGATTTCGCTGTGATTTTCTTCGAGGACAGTCTCTGGAGCAATTAATTCTTTTTGCCATTCTAAAACTTGACGTAGCCAGGATATTTTAGCTTCATAGCCGGGTTTTTGTTGTTTACCCTCTTTATAAATCCAGTGTGCCGCCACACCAATTTCACATTCTTGATGCATGCTGAATGTTCGGATCTGCACTTCGATATTTTTGTTATCGGGGCCGTGCACCGCGGTATGGATTGAGCGATAACCATTGGCTTTCGGTGCAGAAATATAATCATCAAACTCTTCTGGAATTTGTTCCCATAAGTTATGAACAATGCTTAAAACCGTATAGGCATCTTCAACGGTAGGAACCAGCACACGCACCGCGGTGGTATCATATATTTTTTCATAGTTGATTTTTTTACGGTGCATTTTGCGAAAGATGCTGTAGATATGTTTGGCGCGCCCGTAGACTTCATAATTTGCAATGTTATGACCGGTCAGCGCGTTTTTTAAGTGTGAGACAATGCTTTTGACATATTGCTCTCTATCGAGGCGTCGTTGATCCAACAGTTTAGCAATTGATTTATACGTTTCAGGATCGATATAACGGAATGCTAAATCTTCAAGCTCCCACTTGATTTGATAAACACCAAGGCGATTCGCTAGCGGGGCATAGATATCTAAGGTTTCTTTGGCAATCGCGATTTGGTGCTCTCTCGAGAATAAGGCGGCATTGCGTATATTGACGACTTGTTCTGTTAGTTTAATTAAAACAACCCGCACATCTTCAACCATGGCTAATAACATCATTCGGACATTTTCATGATGATTGTGTCCGTAGCTCGCAGATTGTAGGGTGCTAATGGCTTGCATGCGTTTAACCCCTTTGATGAGGTTAGCCATGTCGCTGTTAAATTGTTCTTGGATGATATCGAGGCTTAATTCGGCGTAACGAACACTGTGATATAAAATTGCTGCAGCAATACATTGCGGATCGGGTTGGCAATCTAATAAAATTTCAGCCATAGCTAAGCCCTGTTGTAAACAGGATTTGCCCGATGGGGTTGGCGCTTGGGCGCCAGCGAGTTGGCTGAGTCGACAAGCCTGTCGGATGAGATGAGCACCGTTGTCTGAGTGGCTTTCAAAAATTTTATTGAGCCAGGCATCGATGTTGATATTGCCATCATCTTCGTAGTAATCCGATTCCTTTACTCGAACCATGATAAAGTGCAGACCTTTAATATATCCACGAAACTTATCGAGTATATACGATCTTTGCCCGATTTTCAAAAGTGGGGTTGATAAAAGTTCAGCGCTCGAAAACCGCTAGTGCTTCCGTGTGTAGGGTTTGTGGAAACATATCAATTATGCCGGCATATGAAAGTTGATAACCGTGTTGATGCACTAATATTTGGCTATCTCGAGCTAATGTCGCAGGATTACAAGAGACATATACGATTTTTTGGGCTTGCAATGGCTGAATGTTTTTCACGACATCTAAAGCACCGGTGCGTGGTGGGTCAATCAATATTTTATTATATTTCCGATTATACCAGGGGCCAGCTAGCGGACTTTGTTGCAAATTTGCAACAAAAAATTCGATATTAGCGAGGTTATTCCAGCGCGC
>CAYGNG010000040.1:0-20593 GCA_964351225.1 uncultured Gammaproteobacteria bacterium | reverse complement strand
CTTTGATTTTTATTATGGCGCTATTCCCAATTTTTAGGGCAGACTATATCCAAACTGGGTGGAGTTGTCTATTTTTAATCCGGATGAATGAGCAATGGTAAGCCATCTTGCTAGCGCAGTTTGTGGTTCATCATTCGGAAGAAACGTTTCGTTTCGCGTTGGATAAATTCGTATTTCGCTAAAATGGCAGGCATCACTAAGAGGATCAAAGCCGTTGAGGTGACAAGGCCAAAGCAAATACTGGTTGCCATGGGTATGAGAAATTGTGCTTGCAGTGAACGTTCAAATAATAGCGGTGTTAACCCGGCTATGGTCGTGATCGAAGTTAACAGGACTGGACGCAATCGAGCACAGGCCGCATTGGCGATGGCCACGGTTCTGGTTTGGCCATTTTGACTGAATTCACGGTAAGTGGCTAACAGGATAATGGAATCATTAATAACAATTCCAGATAATCCAAAAAATCCAAAAAATGAGATCATCGTAATATCTAAGCCCATCAGCCAATGCCCGATGAGTGCGCCAGTTAAGCCAAAAGGAATGGCGATCAGGATCAATAAAGGCCAAGCATAAGAAGCGAATACCCAGGCTAGGATGATATAAATCAAGATGAGTCCAATGACGAGTCCCGATTTAATATCAGCCATGGTTTCCATCTGTTCTTTTGCTTGGCCTACTAAACTTGCTTTAATACCATATTTCGCCAAGAGGGGTGGAAGAATTTGAGTTGATAGCGTCGCTTGAATTTCGTTGCTATTGCCAAGGAAGGTGTCAACATCACCAGTGACATGGACGGTGGGGTGGGAATTGGTGTGACGCAAAACATCAAACCCTTTTCGATAGTCTAATGTTGCAATGGTATTAAATGGAACCATTTCTCCTGCAGGGGTTCGTATGGGTAATCGACTCAAAGCACTTTTATGGAAGCGTTCGAGATCAGGTAGAATCGTTCTAACCTCCACTTCACTTTGTTCGGAATAAAATATTTGTGCCAAATCGCCAGCGTATGCTGCATTTAATTGCGAGCCAACATTCTGGGGCGTGAGACCTAGGCCAAGGCCATGAGGATTGATATTGAAAGTCAATTGCTCTTGCCCAAAAGGTAAATCATCACTGATATTATTAACTGCATCAAACGAGCGTAATGCCTTTTCAATTTCAAGTGCGGCTTTTTTCAACTCATTAACTGGCGCATGAGACAATTCGATATCGATGTCTTTACCAGGCGGGCCAGAACGGGGCTGGTTAATCGTGAAATTTTCTACGAATTCTGGCAGGGTAATGTTTTTCAGCCAGGTTTGTCGAAAAATTTCATTAGTAGCTTCGCGGTGATCAGGCGAGTTTAATTCCACCAGAATAGAAGCAAACTCATTGCCTCTATTAATATCTTTTGCGTTAAATCCCGATATTTTATTGCGCCAGATGGCGGTTGTCACAAGCGGCTCACTGCCTTGTTTTAATTGCGACTCTGTTTTGCGCAGTGCGCGATCCAGTTCAGCGAGAAAAGCATTTACCTGCTTTTCTGGTGTGCCCGCAATAAATTGTATATTGGCCATCATGATTCGACCGGGAGGGGTTGGGAAAAATGAAAAATGCAGATGTCGCGTCATCACCAAGCTGACTGCAAAGATGATTAAAGCAGCGGCGAGTGCGATGGTAAAGCCACAATGGTTTACGGCTTTAGTGACTAAGGGCCGAAATATGTTTTCTCGAAAATGCCCAACGGCGTTGTCGACGCTTTCTCGCCATTGTGATTTTTTTTCTAACGATAGATTTTTGAAGCTATGAAGCAAATGATTCGGTAATATCAAAAAGCACTCGACAAATGATGAAATCAATACACAGATCACCACCAGTGGAATGTCTTTTAATACCGAACCTACGATACCCCCTATCATAAACAGAGGCAAAAACGCTGATATTGTGGTGAGTGAGGAAGCGGCAACCGGCGCAAACATGGCTGATGTACTGCGAGTGACTGCCTTTAAAGCATCTGGTGTGTGAGAGAATTGGGTCAGCGCTTCTTCGCTGACAACAATGGCGTCATCAACGACAATGCCAAGCGTCAAAATAAAGGCAAATAGGCTGATCATATTAATGGTGCCATCTAGAAGATAGAGCAGGGTTACCGCACACAGCAGTGATACGAAAATGCCAGAAGAAACCCATAGTGCAACCTTGCCTCGTAAAAAGATAAATAGCACAATGGCAATCAAAAAGAAGCCGCTTATCCCATTGTTAATCAGGAGACTAATGCGTTCGTTAAGCTGGATCCACGATTCATAGTATGGCGTGATCTTCAAGTCATGGCCGTAGGTTTTTGCTTTGGTTGCTAGCCAATCTTGCAGCGTTTTAGCATTTTTTAGGGTGTTGCTACTTTGAGAGCGAAACAATTCCAGCTCGACTGCCGGATGCCCTTGGTACGTTATCGCAATTTCTTGTTGCTTCGGCTCTAATTCAATGGTTGCTATATCACCTAATCGCAGCAGCTGATGTGATGGTGTGGTAATAATCGGCATATTTTTGAATTCGTTAATGGTGCGACGCTGATTAATGGAACGGAATTGTTGCCTATTACTGGAGTCGCCAATATTACCAAGCGGGAGGTCGATACTTTTTTCACTAATGAGTTTGGTGATGGTGGTTAAGTCTATGTGCAGGCGCTCGAGTGTTTTGGCAGAGACTTTGATGGATAAAACTAATTTGGGTAAGCCGACGATGTTAATTTTTGCGATACCTGAATCAAGTAAGTCACGCTCAATTTGCTTTATCGTTGGTCTTAGCGATTCAATGGTCGCGGGACTCAGAATAATGAGCTTGGATATGAGCTCATAAAAGACACTTTTTTCTATTACGGGTTTTTCAGCATGGGCAGGGAGGGTCCTTACTTGATTAACACGTTGTTTAACATTTTCTAAGGCTTGCTCGATATGGGTTCCTTGTTTGAATTGCAGGCTAATATCAACGACACCCAGCTTAGAACTGGAAGTCATGGTGTCAAGATGATCAACCGACTGGAGCTCGGTTTCAAGCGGAATAGTAATCCCTTGCTCGATGTCTTCGGCATTTGCACCAGGCCAAGAAACATGGACATTAATTAAATCCAGATCAATATTAGGGAAAAACTGGGTATTAATCTTGTGGAGAGAGGCAACACCCATTAAGCAGAGTAGAGCCATCAGTAAATTGGCAGCAACTCGATGCGTAATAAACGTTTCAATAATATTTTTAAAGATCATGATGCTTTCGCTATTTTTAATCCTGTTCGGGCATTCGGTAAATGCGTAATAAGAACGTTTGTTTTATCAAGTGGTACATCAGAATGAATTAAAACGGATTTTTCTTGATTAGTGGCTGTGATGCTGCCGACCACCGTGATGGTTTGGGCGACTAGCCTATCATTGTGGATAAGATAAATGGTGTTATTGCCAAATAATGCCGCTTCAGGAAGTCTGTAGCTTGCTTTAATCGGGGGTAAATTAATGTAGATTTCAACCGTATTTCCTAAGTTAATTAGTTGGGAATGCGGTTTAATAGCAAAAAAAGCAGCTACGCCGCCGGATCCGGCTTTAATATGTGATGAAAGGCGAATGAGTGCTAGCATTATTTGGGTATTATTGCTTAGGGTATAATAGCCTGTTACGGGTTGTTTATCGTCAAGAGCTTGTTTGAACACATTAGCATATTGTTCAGGAACCTGGACACGCATGGTTAGGTGGTTGATGTCATATAATTTGATTAAGGGTGCACCGGGTGCCACATGTTCTCCGACAGCAACGTATACCTCGGTAATACTGCCATCAAATGGAGCACGAATGGTTGTGTGATCTAAATTAATTTCTGCTGTACTTAAGTTTGCTGTGGCGATGGCAAGTGCAGCACCCATTCGCGAAAGCACATTGGGATAGTTTGCGACGATTAGTTTGCGGTTTTCAAGGTTTAACGCCCGCTGTTGCAAGGTTGCTAGGGCATCGTCTAAGTTTGATTGCGAAGCGGCGTTGCGAGCAACCATTTTTTCTAAGCGATCAACTTGTTTTTTAGCCAGATCGTAGAGTTTATTTTCTTTTTCAAGGGCAATTTTATCCGAGAGGTGTTGTTGTTTTTGACTGGCCAATTCACTTGCGCGTAATTTGACTTGGGCTTCTGCTTCTTTGACCGCATTCGTGGTTTTGCTTGGGTTGAGTTCGAGGAGGATTTGATCTTTCAATACCGAATCGCCTTCGCGCGTATGAATCGCTTGGACCGTATCGCCAATAGCCGCGTGCAAGGTGGTGTGATTGATGGACTCAATTGTGCCATGGAGGACGAGATTGGGGCGATAAGTACCCATTTCGGGATGAATTGTTTGCACCAGCCATGCTTTTTCCGTTGGCAGGCTCGGTGTTCGGCGTTGTTGTGTTAGCCACAAAATAAAAATAATAACCAATAAAATCCCAGCTAAAGAGATAAATTTTCGCAGCGACTTTGGAATATTTTTTATCATTAGGCAGCCAGTAACCCTATTGGAAAGCTTAAACATTCTAGCAGGAGTTTGTAAACGGGTTCTACTTTGCTTTAACTAAAAGAACGTATTGATGGCCATATTCTTGTTTTGGTAAATGCCAACGCTCACTGGCATTGATTCGCTTGCGGGTAAATTCGAGTGCATCGTGTTCCAGGATGGAAGTTGCGGAAATGATTTCGCGCACACCCTGCTCATCTGGTTCAATGCGGGTAGCGATATATTGTGGGTGCGTTTGATCAGTAAAACTAACGGTACCAGCCCAGAGTGTTTGTTCACTATCAATGAATCGGACACCGCTATCCCATAAGCGTAAAACCAACCAATATTTTTTATTTATATTTTTTAATTGAATCGATTTTTTCATCATGAGCTTGGGTTTGTGATCAAGATACAATTGCTTAAACAGCGGCAGCTGATTGCGATGGTTAATATCCGTGAGATACAGTAAAGTTTCAGATAGTGGTGTTCTAGGAACATTTTCCCATTGATTTTGTTTCAGCGAGGCTTCAATAACGGCAAGCGGGCTATCCCATTGAACGTTTAATAGTTCAGTTCGTTTCCCTAAGCGCGTATGGCGGTAAAAAGGGGTGGCGGTTCCTTGGTTTTTCCACCATTGCTCTGCTGAAAGGTATTTAATAGTCCAAGTTAAACTGTAATCGTGATTATCGCGCTTAAAATATAAAAAAGTGTAACTACACCAACCAATGAGAAGGCTTACCGTGGTGATAGACAGCAGCGTAGAGAGTGGCAACAGCCGATAATTTTCATGCCGAAGCGACAATACCGCAATGCATATCCAAAATAATCCTAAGCAAACCCCAGCTAATACGTCAGTGAGCCAGTGAGCGCCGAGATACAGCCTGGAAAAGCCAATGAGGATGATTAAAACGCTGGTGTTAAAATAGACGCTTTTGCGATATTTAGGAAGATGATCGGCTACCATCACCGCAATTAGGCCATAAAAGGTGACAGCGAGCGTGGTATGGCCACTTGGGAAAGAAAAGCCGGAAGGGGTTAGCAATAAGCCTAAAGGCCGCGGATAGGCAACCGCATTTTTGATAATGTCAGCAGTCGCCGAGGTGAGTACGGGTAGCACTAACCAATGCATAGCGGTATACCAGTGATTTTGGTATAGAGTCCAGATAAAAACCACAAGCCATAAAAAAATGAGAATTTTTTTCTCGCCCAAATAAGTGATCAGCAGTAAGATTTCTTGCAAATGAAGGTTTCGAACGCTACGTAATAAATGCCAGACGGAATGATTCCATTTTATCAAAAAGCCATTGGAAGATACTTGATTAAATACAAAAGCAAACAAAAGTAAACAAAGCAATGCCAGCAGGAGCGTACTCAGTTGACGATGCGAATGGGGTTGCTTTTTATCCAGCAAAATAAGTCGTATAAATGCGTGCGTGGTGCTCATCAAATATTGATTTAATTTACTAATAAGGCTATCTATTTTCTCGGCTATAAAATGAAGTGTTCTTTTTATCAGCCAAGTAGTGCACCAAATTAAAAACAGCAGAATCAAAATAAAACTAATAAATTTTAGTGCAGCCTCCGGTGGTAATGATTTGGTGGCAGCACCCAGTAGATAACCTGGTAGCATGTGCAGTGGTGCCCAGATTAAAGAAGCGGATAAATTAGCAACAAGGTAACGTTTGGTGTTCATTTGCATCATGCCGCCAATGACCGGCATGAACGCACGGACTGGGCCCACAAATCGGCCAAGGAAAATACTTTTACCGCCGTGGCGTAAAAAAAACGCTTCGCCTAAATTGATCCATTTCCGTAAGCGAGTGAAAGGCCACATTTCACGAAGATGCTCATGGTAGTGGTGTCCCAGCCAAAAACTTAAGCCATCACCCACAATCGCGCCTATAATTGCCGCAATGAGCGTTGGCCATAAGGGAATGACGCCTAAACCGATTAATCCGCCGATTGCTGTCATGAACACAGTGCCAGGGATAAGGCTGCCTATCACAACTAACGTTTCACTGAAGACAATTAAAAAGGTAATCACCCCAGACCAGTTGGGGTGGAGATGCAGCCAGTGAATGCAAGGGTCTATGTATGAGCTTAACATGGTGTTTGATTTCTCACGTTACTTCAATACCATCAGCCTGAAGATCGGCATGATAGGAGGAGCGCACCAGGGGACCACTGGCAACATTGGTAAAGCCAAGCTCAGAACCAATGTGGATATATTCCTTAAATTCATCCGGGTGCACATAGCGTTGAACGGGGAAATGATAATCGCTGGGTTGCAGATATTGCCCTATGGTTAACATGTCTACTTGATGCGCGCGTAAGTCTTTCATCACTTGAATGATTTCGTCTTTGGTTTCACCGAGCCCTAGCATCGCACCCGATTTGGTGGGAATGTGGGGAAAACGGTTTTTAAACTCAAGTAATAGCCGTAGCGACCATTCATAATCTGAGCCTGGGCGCGCTTGTTTGTATAACCGAGGCACGGTTTCGATGTTATGGTTGAATATATCAGGGAGATGGGTCGCTGTTGCTGTGAGTGCGCGCTCCATGCGACCGCGATAGTCTGGGACCAAGGTTTCAATTCGAATGAAAGGATTCAGCTCGCGTACCGCTTTGATACAGGCACTGAAGTGACTGGCGCCACCATCGCGTAAATCATCTCTATCTACGGAGGTGATGACCACATATTTTAGCTGCAGGTGTTGCACGGCTTTGGCAAGCTTCATGGGTTCTTCGGGATCTAATGGATCGGGTCGACCGTGAGCCACATCGCAAAAGCTGCAGCGGCGAGTGCATTTATCACCCATGACCATGAAAGTAGCGGTTCCTTTGCTAAAACACTCGGGCAGGTTGGGACAAGAGGCTTCTTCACAAACGGTGTGTAACGCATTTTGTCGCAACATGGATTTGACTTGATTGATTTCAGAACCCGTTGGAATTCGGATGCGGATCCAGTCGGGTTTTCGCAGCTTTTGCGCAGTGGCTTCTATTTTGATGGGTATTCGACTGAGCTTGGTTTTAGCACGTTGTTTTTCGGAGCTCGAATTTTGCATACTTTTTTTTCAACCTAGTCATTACGGCGAGAATAGTCATATACTATAGTCCTGACATGGCCAAAGCAAACGAATTATGAGCCAAATGTAACCCATAACAAATCAGCTTGAATAAAGCGAGGGTTTAGTTTTTGTCAAAATTTGGGATATAATTTTGTCCTCTATTGATCCAACCCAGGAGCACCCAGTGGAAACCGCGATAGCTGAAGCCGATTTACACGATTTATTGACCATTAAAGATTTTATTCGTTGGAGCATGAGTGCTTTCCAACGGGAAGAAATATTTTTTGGCCACGGCACGGATTCCGCTTGGGATGAGGCACTCGGGTTAGTTTTACACGTCGTGGATTTACCGATAGATGTTGAGCCCCTGGTTTTCGATGCCCGCATGACCCAGCAAGAAAAACAGATGGTGTTGCAAATGCTGCGTTCTCGAGTCGATGATCGAATCCCATTAGCTTATCTTACGCAAACGGCATGGTTTGCAGGGCTTAAATTTTTTGTGGATGAGCGCGTGCTTATTCCGCGGTCGCCCATCGCCGAATTAATTGAACAGCGCTACTTGCCTTGGGCTAAAGACGCACCCGATTTGCGAATTTTAGATTTGTGCACTGGTTCGGGTTGTATTGCGATTGCCACGGCGATGGTGTTAACCGAAGCGATTGTTGATGCGGTTGATAATTCTTCCGATGCGCTAGCGGTTGCTCGGCGCAATGTTGAAGATTTTGAGCTGCAAGATCAGGTTCACTTAATTGAGTCGGATTTATTTGCTCAAGTAACTGAGCGCTACGATATTATTGTCAGCAATCCGCCCTATGTTTCCCAAGAAGAGTATGACACGTTGCCAGAAGAATATACGCAAGAGCCAGAAAGCGCATTGTTAGCGAGGGATCAAGGTTTGGAGCTGGTCATAAAAATTTTGGCACAAGCCAGTGAGTATTTAACCGATGACGGGGTTTTAATCGTAGAGGTGGGTAATAGCAGCGAAGCGTTATGCCAGCGCTTCCCGGATGTGCCATTTACCTGGTTAGATTTTTCACGTGGTGGCGATGGTGTCTTTGTTTTATCAGCGGATATCTTGCGAGAATTTCACCAGATTTTTAACAAAGCATAGCGCATTTTGCCTAAGTCTTATAGGAGCGGTTTTAATTATGTCATCGAGCGTCGATGTGGCGGTGGTAGGCGCCACGGGTTTAGTTGGTTCAACGATTATAGAAATCCTTGAGGCAAGAGATTTCCCCGTTAAGCAATTATACCCCGTAGCGAGTAGTCGCTCGGTGGGGGAGACCGTGAGTTTCAGAGGCCGACCATTGGCGATTCATGATCTGGCAAATTTTAATTTTACCAAGACCCAGATTGCCTTATTTTCTCCAGGAGCCCACGTGTCGGAGCGATACGCCCCTATTGCGGCCAAAGCCGGGTGTGTGGTGATAGATAATACGTCACAATTTCGTTACGACAGAGATATTCCTTTGGTGGTACCCGAAGTGAATCCTCAAGAAATTGCGCGTTTCCGTGAGCGAAACATGATTGCCAATCCGAATTGTTCAACTATCCAGTTGGTTGTGGCATTAAAACCAATCTACGATGCGGTGGGTATTGCTCGAATTAATGTAGCGACTTATCAATCGGTATCAGGAAGTGGTCAAGCCGGAATTCATGAATTGGTAAAACAGACCCAAGAATTAATGAATGGTTGCTCGGTTGAAGCAAAGCATTTTTCTAAACAAATTGGATTTAATGCGATTCCCCACATTGACGTATTCCAAGAAAATGGCTACAGCAAGGAAGAAATGAAAATGGTGTGGGAGACGCGCAAAATACTAGGGGATGACACGATTTTGGTAAATCCAACTTGCGTACGGATCCCCGTATTTTACGGCCACGCTGAAGCGGTGCATATTGAAACCCGAGAATTCATTTCTGTCGCGCAGGTTCGAGAATTGTTAAGTCAAGCGCCTGGAGTGTTGTTGGTAGATGATGTGGATGCAATGGCGTTTCCAACGCCAATTGAACACGGCTCTGGGCAAGACGAAGTCGCTGTCGGGCGTGTTCGGCAAGATATTTCTCATCCCAATGGTATCAATCTTTGGATCGTTGCGGATAATATTCGTAAAGGGGCGGCACTGAATGCTGTGCAAATTGCAGAAATAGTGTGGAAGGAATATCTGTAACTTTCAGCGTTTTTGCTGAATGGTTACATCTCCCCTAAGTTTCTGTTAAGATTGCGGTGTTATGATGTTTCCAAGTTGAACAAGAAATCTTAGGATAGCTACAATGGCAGATATGAGCCGATGGCGGTCATTCCCTGGTAAAAAATGGACCTATAACGAGCGCGATCCGGATCCGCAATATATCTTAACGGATTATAATGATCCGATTTCTTCTGACGTGGGCGCTTCCAGGGCCAATTCCTTCGATGACAAAATGATCCCCGGGTTGCTGGATGAGCAGAAACACGACATCTAACTAAATCCACAAATGGAACCGGCTGTGTCGCCAACTGAGGCAGGGACAATGCACAATAAAACCGTGTTAATCACCGGCGCATCAAGCGGTATTGGTCATGATACCGCCTGGCGCTTTGCCACCGAAGGTTATCGGTTGATTCTGGTCGCAAGACGGCTGGAACGATTACAACAGTTGGCCGATAAATTGCATCATACTTTTGGCACGAAAGTGCTTCCCATACAATTAGATATCACGGATAGGCAAGCGGTGAGCGAAACCATTCAAGGCTTGCCGATGGCGTGGCGCGACATTGATGTATTAATAAATAACGCTGGGTTGGCCGCTGGACTTGAAAAATTGGCTTGTGCGGATATTCAAAATTGGGAACGCATGATAGACACCAATGTCAAAGGGTTACTTTATATGACGCAAGCGGTATTACAGAATATGTTACAACAAGCCGCTACCAGCAAACACATTGTTAATATTGGCTCCATTGCTGGTCGAGAAGTTTATGAAAATGGTTCAGTATACTGTGCTACTAAATTTGCAGTTAAGGCATTAACAGAAACCTTGCGGCGAGAAGTTTGTGGCACTAAAATCAAAGTAAGCAGTGTTGATCCTGGCCTGGTGGAAACCGAGTTCAGTTTGGTGCGCTTTGATTCAGATGAGCAAAAAGCAAAATCAGTTTATCATGGAATGAAGCCATTAACCGGCGAAGATATCGCCAACACCATTTATTTTGTCGTGTCACAACCCGAACATGTGACGATTGCCGACATCTTAATTTTACCAGCCGATCAAGCCTCGATAGGGAGAATTCATCGTCAAACGTAAGATATAAGGTTGGAGCATCAATATGAGCCATTTGAAAGTTGCTTTACTATTAAGCTATATCTGCATTGCCTCAATCTCTGCCGCTATTATCACACCGGCGTTGCCCGCGATAGAACAATTTTATAATCTGCAATCAGGCGCTTTAGAGTGGGTGGTTTCGATATTTTTATTTGGCTATGTCTTTGGGCAATTGCTTTATGGTTCATTGGCGAACTGTTATGGCCGATTACCCGCATTGCGCGGTGGTTTATTCCTCAATCTGATTGGCATCTTTATCTGTTTGTCAGCCGTTTTTTGGGTGAATTATCCTTTATTATTGTTGGGCAGATTCATCACCGGATTGGGTGCGGCCAGTGGGTTGTGCTGTACGTTCATTTTAATTAATGAATATTTAACACCAGAGCGGGCGAAGCAAGCGATGTCTCATGCCATCGTTTCCTTTACGGTGGGGATTGGTGCTGCTGTTAGCCTTGGCGGTGTCATTACCCAATACCTACACTGGTGGGTTTGTTTTTTGCTGTTGTTGGGGCATGGTGTGGTGATGTTGTTCTGCACCAAATTATTTACAGAAACGTTAATCAGTCCAAAAGCTTTTGATATTAAGGCGATTGGTGTTGGATTTGCAGCGGCCATTCGCAACGCGCAATTGGTTATTTTCTCGTTGACAGTGGGGTTGGTTTCGTTATTTGGTTATGCGTATTCAGCGACAGCGCCACTGTACGCACAAGATACGCTGCATCTAACAGCAAGCGAATACGGTTATTGGAACTTAATAAATATGGTTGGGATGTTTGGCAGTGGCTTTCTTGGGGCTGCCTTGATGAAACGATATGGCCCAAAAATTGTGTTGCTAACGGGTTTGGTTTTGTTGATCCCCGCTTTTATTTCTTTGGCAGCGATACTTCAGTTTAACATAGACAGCACCAGTTGGTTTTTTGTGACGACGGCAGTGATGTATCTCTTTACTGGGATCATTTTTCCTGCCGCTTCTTATTTTGCCTCCAATGCGATAGCGGATAAAGCCAGTGCCTCCAGTGTGATGTCTTTTCTTAATATGGGCTCTGCCATGCTGGGCGTGATAATCATCGGTTATTTGCCGCTCTCTCCAATCGCTGCCTTTTTTACAGTTCTGATGGTATTTTATCTGGTTGTTGGGTTGCTAAGCGTTCTTCGTTGTATTCATGTAGAAAATCGGTGATGTCAATAATTTTATAAAAATAGTCACTGCGCGCGACTTTATTTGATACGCCACCAATGTGAAATAAAACCGGTATTTTAGCAAATCCCCTTGGCACTTTTAAGGCATGGACTTTCTGTTGCACCGCAGTGATCACGTCTGCCTCTAATTCTTTACGTCTAAATTTAAACTCACAGACAAATAGGTTATTCGTTACGGTCTGCACGAGAAAACTGATGTGACAGCCGGCCTTAGTGGTGGTTTGAGCTTGCCGGAATGGGCCACTGGCAATAATGTCTGCGGCGCGAATGTCGAGGCTTTTGAGTAATCGTTTGCTATTTTGCAAAAGCAATTGTTTGATTTGCAGACCAATGTAAGCTTCAAATCCCGGCAAGCCTGATAGCGTAACGTCCTGAAAACCATTGTGTTCGATTTTGTTGCGCTGAGGCTCGATGAGTTTTAGATAAAAGCGCAGGTAGAGATCATCGATGCGATACAAGCTCTGTTTGAGGGGTTTATTGGTTTTAAATGACCAGAGAGTTTGTTTTTGGACAAAACCAGCGGTAATTAAATGTTCCATGAGGCCGCTTAACGTTCCACTGTGCGCAAAGCCGGTGGTTTTGCGGATATCCGCTAATGTTTGCATGCCTTTTTTGAGGCTATCGAGAATTTTTTTATAAGTAACCCCTTTGCCATGGCACAAATGATGAAAAATACGCTCAAACTCTGGTACCAGGAAGCTGTCTTTTTCAAAACACAGTTGCTTGATTAAATCATCCACGGTTTGACCTGGCGGTATTTGCTCGAGATACCCTGGAATGCCCCCCAGGATGCTGATTATTTTGTAAGCATCGTAATCAGAGCCTTGAAAGCCTACGTGGCGCAGTAGCCTATTGGCGTCTGCGATAAGCAGTGGCTCCAAAGCAATCGTTAGATGGATATGCCCTAACAATTCGCTATTTTTTAAAATATTGTCGGCAATCCAGGTTGATACGGAGCCACAGAGAATCACCATAATAGGCTGTCGCTGCTGTTGCCACCAGATGGTTAATTTGGGAATAAAACTGGGATCTTTTGATCCCAACCATGAGATATCATCCAGTAACACAATGTCACCGGGTTTCAGGTGACGGCTTAAGTGTAGAAAGGCATCGGCCCAATCTTGACAGGTGAATGGTGGGCATTGCAAGTGCACGGCCAGCTGATGCGCAAAATGATCCCGTTGGCTTTGGTCATCCCTGCCAGTTTTTGGAGCCAGCCCTGTGAAATTCCAAAACCCATTTTCCGGGTATTGCGAAGCGAAATGCGTAACCAGTTTACTTTTGCCAACGCGCTGTCTGCCTTTTATAACCACGAGGCTGGGTGTTTTTTTCTGATGCAATGCCGTTAAGCGTTTTAACTCCTCTTTTCGGCCAATAAATACCCGTTTTAGCATCGCATTCCTTTGTGTTTATTTTGTACTATCATTTTATAATGAGAATAAATAAAAGTAAAAAAAATATGCTCAAAATGCATTTTTAGGTAAAATGAGCTGGAAAAATTTCAGTTCATTCTTGCTCAAAGTCGCGACGAAGATGAGGGGATCTGAGTCATTGAAGATCACCGCCCCATCGTTGTGGGTGATGCGCTGAAGCGGTAATAATGATGAGTGTGCGAGATATAGTCATTTTTTGTGTTTTGAGAGAGAGGCCGTGTACCCTTTGTAAGTAAGCAAACAAACAAAGGAGGACACTACCAATGGGTGATGGGTATGCCCCGAGCAGGATTCGAACCTGCGACCTGTCCCTTAGGAGGGGACCGCGCTATCCTCTGTGCCATCGGGGCTACAAACTTGAGCGATAAAGCTAAAGTGTTTTAAGGCAAGAGTAAACGTCCACGTCAGTCTGCTCTTTTATTGTGCTCTTAATAAACAATTAAGCTTTATCCTGTATCCTGTATCCTTTCCTCTTTGAAATCTTGGAGAAAATGGCAATGCTTACAAACGAGGTTCCGGTCGATAGTGAAGCTAAACACGAAGAAGCACTATTTTTTGGATTGAAATCCGACAGCATCCTCAAAGTTGAGCAAAACACACATTGTAAAATTATCAATGCCCCTGGAGCAAGTTCCGTTATTGGAAAAAATGCAGAACTTAATGTTCAGACTGGGGCCATCGTCGAAATTGACGTTGGAAAAATTGAAGATAACCTAACCATTACCTTTTTTGATACCAGAGATCAAGACGACACCAAGCGTGGGAAAATTATTATAAAGGGGGAGATCGGTACTCAATTAACCATTGACGGTGCCAAAAAATGCGATATTGAATTATACCCAAACAACAAACCCCTATCACGTTGCAACATAATCACCACGGAAGATACGAAGGTGTCCATTCGAGGTGAATGCTCTGATTTCTCTCAAATAAAAGCGCGTGTTGCCGATGTTACCGTAACGTCGTTATCAAAAAATTCCATTATTTGCGCCACGAAAGGGGTGGTAAGGGTTTCAACGATGACGGACGAATCGAGGATATCCACTCAAGGGGCAGAGGTTATTGTTCAAAACTTATTAACAGAATCCAGCATACGGACCAACTCTGGCCCCGTGACGGTGACAAACGCATCGGGAGAGGGGGTCGTGATTAAAACGATTAGCGGAGCGGTTGTTGTTCGCAGTTTGTCGCATTGTGCCAAAATAGAAAGTGAGAGCGGTACCATCACCACAAAATATATCTCAAGCGCAGCTTCAATATCCAGCAATCAAGGGCCAATTAATGCCCATTATATCTCAGGAGACCGGGTTCAAATAAATTCAGCAGGCCTCTTTTCAACGCGGATGCCAATTATAAGGGATCAGGCACAGGGTGACCAAGAGCAAAAGATCAGCGCGGCTAATTTAGGTGATGCAACCGGTGGCAAAGTCAACCGTGAAGAGCAATTGCGGCCAAAGGAAGTGACATGGGGCGATACCAAAATAAGCACCCGATTTTTCGAAGTTGAAGCAGCAGCTAAGCTTGCAGAGCCTTATCAGGCGCATCTGGTTTTCGCTGCAGCGGACTTTGATGAAACGCGTGACCTTCCTAAATTTAACGGGTTAAATAAGACGGAATTTCTTGAAAGAAAAGGAGGAGCGCAGCATGACTATTATCTTCAATTTTTGATAGCGACAAAAACCGATAAGGATCTGCTGGACGCGATCCTTACTAATGAATTCGCTGGGAGAGAGTATCAATTAACGACGAGTGAGGTCCGTCGCCCACAACAACTTTTTATTGGTAATGAAATTCCAGAATGGTTATTATCTGCGTTCCTCCATGGCAATAATAGATATCCGTGATCTTCAATCGAAATTGACCGGTCTTATCACTCATCCACAGATTATGTGAAGAAGTTTGTGGATAAGATGTTTGAGCCAAGTGCCAAGCATGATTTTCCCTGGCAGCCTGGTTATTAGCAACTAAATGATCAATTACACAAACTGAAAAGAAGCCTTATCCACGGATTGTGTGAAAAACCCTGTGGATATCTTGCTTGAGTACGGTGCAAAGCGGCATAAAGGCTGGGCTTGCGAGGATGAGTTAATTATTTAGCGAAATCTCAGCGTAATCATTTTACAATGTCAGCACAAGGGCAAGAGACAAGCGGGCATGGTGCAACGATATCAAGGTTTAATTGAGCAATACCGTGAATTTTTACCGGTCGCTTCGAATGTGAGACCCATCACCCTTCTGGAAGGGAATACCCCACTTATCAAATTAAACCATTTGCCGCAGACAGTGGGTTTTCGTGGCGCTTGGTATGTCAAATTCGAAGGGTTAAACCCAACGGGTTCATTTAAAGACCGAGGCATGACGGTTGCGGTGTCTAATGCAGTTGCTAACGGTGCCAGAGCCATCATCTGTGCCTCGACGGGTAATACCTCGGCGTCAGCGGCCGCTTATGCGGCACGAGCCGGCATTAAAGCGGTGGTTTTAATTCCGGAAGGGAATGTTGCTGCCGGGAAATTGGCTCAGGCCGGTATTCATGCCGCTCAAATTATCCAAATTCAAGGTAATTTTGATCAAGGTATGGCGCTGGTTAAAGAAATTGCGACTCGTTTGCCAGTCAGTATTGTGAATTCCATTAACCCAGATCGATTGGCCGGACAAAAAACAGCCGCTTATGAAATTATTGACAGTTTAGGTGAGGCGCCTTTTTATCACGCCTTACCGGTTGGTAATGCTGGCAATATCAGTGCTTATTGGGCGGGCTACCTGGATTATTTTCGGATCAAGAAAAGCAAGCGCAAACCCAAAATGTTGGGTTATCAAGCCAGCGGTGCTGCACCGTTTATCCAGGGTAAATCTGTGCCGCATCCAGAAACGGTTGCTACAGCGATTCGCATTGGGAACCCCCAATCTTGGGACTTGGCCGTGCAAGCGCAAACCCAATCGGCTGGCTGGTTTCATGCCGTGAGCGATGCAGAAATTCTTCACGCCCAGCAATTACTGGCTAAAACCGAAGGAATATTTTGTGAGCCCGCTTCGGCGGCGGCTATTGCTGGCGTGATACACGACATTATGCATAATAAATTGGATAATAGTCAGACGTTGGTCTGCACCTTAACAGGGCATGGCCTGAAAGATCCCGATATTGTCATGCGCCATAGCCAATGGCCGATGACAACCATTCAGCCAGAAATCAAGACATTAGAAGCCGTCTTGAGTGCTACGATATAAGGAAATAAAATCGATGACAAAAGACAGTTCACATTTCGATATTGAAAAAATTAAACGCTTATACGCCAGTGTTGGCAAACTGATAACATCGGCTGAAAGTGTTGATGCGGTGTTGACGAAACTCATGGCAGAGGTCGAAAATTTTTTCCAACCAGAAAACTGGAGCTTATTGCGGTTAGATCCGACCGCGAAAGAATTATTTTTTTTAATCGTTAAAGGCATTGCATCGGAACAAGTAGAAAACATTCGTTTAAAAGTCGGTGAGGGTATCGCCGGGTCGGTGGCGCAAAGTGGTGCAAGTATTTTTGTGAGTGATGCCAATGAAGATAAGCGATTTAGTCAAAAAGTAGATCAAGCAACTGGGTTTACTACGCGATCCATCATGGCCGTTCCGGTGAAATTTCAAAACCAGGTGTTTGGCGTTATTGAGCTCATCAATCGAGTGGATGGTGAACTTTTTGGTGACGATGAATTATTTATTTTAGAAACCATCGGAGATTTTGCCGCAATTGCTTTCACTAATGCACTGCGTTACGAAAATGTGGTTAATCTATCACGAATCGATCCACTGACCGGTGCGTATAATCGCATGAAATTGGATGAATTGATTGCTGATTGGGAAAATGCCGAATATCGACGCGCCGATGATTCTACTACTTTTGTGTGTGTCAGTTTAATCGATGTTAATGAATTTAAAACCGTTAATGATACGCAAGGCCATCGGGCGGGGGATGATTTATTACGTGAAACAGCGAAAGCATTAATCGATTTTGCCCGCGATGGCGATTACTTTTTTCGAATTGGCGGAGACGAATTCTTGATGATTACCTTTCATAAAAATATATCAAATAAAGAAGCCTTGGTTGAGCGGCTAACCAAGCGATTGCAAGCGCTTTCAGACCGCTCCCCAAATCCAGCCGGCTTTTCCTTTGGTGTTTCCTGTGGCCATCATGCGGAAGTTAATGCTTTGATTCATCAGTCCGATCTCATCATGTATGAGCATAAAAATAAAGTAAAAAATAAATCATGCAGCTAACAGTTTATTATCCTAACATGCCTCAAGCCTTATGCGGTTGGGGGGCATTAAAAAAAAATCGCAAACAGTTTAAAACGGGGATTCGCTTGTTGTCACGGGCTGCGTTTGGCGCAAACCCAAACGGTTTTTTTGAGCAGCGCGTGTGCGAATTACTGGGTTGTTCTATTCACAATGAATTGCCGGTTGCGGCATTATTAGCAAGAGAAGACCAAAAATTTTGGCTGTGTGCACAGCCTATGGCGGTTAGTAAAACGCTTACGGATATTGTGGTATTACCAATAAGAGATTTTGGTTTATCCGAAAGTGAAATTAGGGAAATGGAACAATTGATTTATCCATTGCTAGCGGAATACCATATCACGATGCAGTGGCACGATTATCAAGGGTGGTTGTTGGCGGTCCCTGAAAGACCGGCGATCAGCACGACGCCACCATCAGCCATGTTCAAGCAGTCACTTTTTCCCTTTTTGCCTAAAGGCGTTTCCCAATTATTTTGGCAAAGGTTATTAACTGAGATCCAAATGGTTTTGCATCAATGTTCAATCAATATTAAAAGAAACACACAAGGCAAGCCGAGTGTTGATTGTTTGTGGTTTTGGGGCGGTGGGGTTGTAGCGCTTGAACAAGATTGGGAATGGGATGTTGTTATCAGTAATGATCCGTTGGTGCGCGCATTGAGTCAATCGTTGCAAATCAAGACGGTCGCATTAGATAGGCCTATCGATATTATTCTAGCAGCGCTGCAAGAGGACGCTCGCGTTTTGTGTATCAGTACGCAATGGCTGGATCAACTCGGTGTCGCGCATTTTGAGCCGGAGCAGCTAATTACCGAGCTTGAGCAACAATGGATGCACCATTTCGCTAAACTTTTGCGCGACTTACAATTGACCCAGTTAACCGTATATTTTGATGAAGCGCCTTCTTTACATTGGACCCCAAAGCAAATGCGAAAATGGTGGTGCCGAAATCATTGGCAGGAGGTTTTTACATGAGAATTCAACGTCGAGCCATTCCTGAAGGATTCTCAATACCCAACTGTCATCCAATCATTGAGAAAATATTGCTATCACGCGGGATCACCAATGCAGCTTCTTTGGAATTAGTACTCCCAAACCTGCCTTCATTTAACCTGTTGCTAAACATTCATGAAGCAGTCGATTTATTAGTGAGCCATATTTTGGCCGATAAACATATTATGATTATTGGAGACTATGATGCAGATGGTGCAACCAGTACCGCTTTAGCGATGGCGGCGTTAACGGCTTTTGGTGCAGAGCATGTTTCTTACTTAGTGCCGAATCGTTTTGAGTTTGGCTATGGTTTGAGTCCCGAGTTGGTGACTTTCGCCAAAAAATACCAGCCCGATCTGTTGGTAACGGTAGATAATGGGATCAGCAATCATAGTGGTGTTGAGCAAGCCAGAGCGTATGGTATGCAAGTGCTTATTACCGACCATCATTTACCAGGGGCACAACTGCCAGAAGCCCATGCTATCATCAATCCCAATTTACCTGGAGATGGCTTCCCATCGAAAAATTTAGCTGGAGTTGGCGTCATATTTTATGTGATGACAGCATTACGTAGCCAGCTCCGAGAGAACAATTGGTTTTCACAAAAAAATATCCCTGATGTGAATATGGCAGAATTTTTGGACTTGGTTGCATTAGGGACAGTGGCAGATGTCGTGAAATTGGATACGATTAATCGTATTTTGGTTCATCAAGGGTTGCGCCGCATTCGTGCCAATCGAGCGCGCCCTGGGATCGTGGCATTATTAGCAACTGCACAACGCGTGCCTGAAAAATTAGTCGCCGCTGATTTGGGATTTGCCGTTGGGCCAAGACTCAATGCCGCTGGGAGATTAGATGACATGTCAATTGGGATCAGATGTTTGTTGAGTAAGTCTTATCAAGAAGCGTTAACGCATGCTGAAATTTTAAATCAATTAAACATAGACAGAAGAGACATAGAGCAAGAGATGCAAGCCGAAGCACTAGCTGAGCTGCAAGCATTACATTTATCTACAGATAAATTGCCAGGCGTCTCGATTTGTTTATATCAACAGCATTGGCATCAGGGGGTTATTGGAATTCTCGGTGGTCGAATCAAGGATAAATATCATAAGCCGACCATTGTTTTTGCGAAAGTCAGCAATAAAGAATTGAAAGGATCCGCGCGCTCGATACCGGGTGTTCATATTCGTGATGTCTTAGCGGATTTATCGACAGAGAACCCAGGATTGATTGTAAAGTTTGGTGGCCATGCCATGGCCGCTGGGGTTTCAATTACACCACAATCCTATCATGATTTTAAACGTGCTTTTGAACAAATGGTTGCACGCCATGTTGCACCAGAGTTATTGCATAAAACATTGTTAGTTGATGGTGAATTAACCTCAAAAGAATTGAACTTGCCCTTTGCCTACTTATTACAAAACTATGGCCCGTGGGGGCAAGACTTTCCTGAGCCCACGTTCATTGGTGAATTCGTGTTTCTTGAACAACGACTAGTGGGGCATAAACATTTAAAACTCACGTTAAAGTTACCCAATAATTCAATTTGCTATCAAGGTATTTATTTTAATGTTGATTTGGATGTGTGGCCGGATCATCGTATCAAACAAGCGCAAGTGGTTTATCAACTGGTGGTGAATGAGTTTAATGGGAGAGAGAGCATGCAATTAATGGTATGTGATATTATTTTGCCTATAACACAAGAGAGGGAGTTTTTAACCACCTTGGTTGAATCATAAAAAAATGCGACACGCATTAGGGCGTGTCGTCAATTAATTCGTGCAAATATTCAACATATGTAGGGTGTATTAGGCGCGCGAGCGCCGTAATAC
>CAYGNG010000039.1:0-22823 GCA_964351225.1 uncultured Gammaproteobacteria bacterium | reverse complement strand
TTTGTTGCAAATTTGCAACAAAAAATTCGATATTAGCGAGGTTATTCCAGCGCGCATTATATTTGCCGCGTTCAATCATCTCGGGGATTACTTCTACCGCACAAACCGAATGGGCAAGCTGTGCTATCGGCAGCGTGAAGTTGCCAATTCCCGAGAAAAGATCAAGAACGGTATCTTGAGTGCTTAAATCGAGATATTCAATGGCTTTGCTGAGCATGGCTAAATTAATCGCGGGATTAATTTGGGTAAAGTCAGTTACTGCAAAAGCCAAACGGATATTCCAAGGCGCTAACGTATAATGCAGTAGCTCGTCGCCATCTTGTGGCCAAATGCGATGAACAGAGTCAAGACCTTTGGGTTGTAAAAATAAATCGAGATCATGATTTTTAGCAAAGGTAACTAGGATACTTTCATCTTGCGGCGATAATGGCAGCAAATGCCGAAGTACGATAGCCAAGCGCTTATCATCCACGGCAATTTCTGCTTGCGAAATATGCGATTTCGCTTCTAAGGTGAGCAAACAGTCCCGAAAGGGTTTTATTAACGCACTGGCTTTAGGGTGAAGAATTTCGCAATGATCCATGTCAGTAAGAAATCGGCCAAGGTATTCTCGAAAACCCACAAGTACGGATTTCTTATTAGCGACATAGCGGATTCCGAGCCTTGCTTTATGGCGATAGTGCCAAGGGGTGGCAGCAATGGGCGGTAAAATTGTTTGAGGAGCGGTCTTACCAAAATGCTGCAATTGCTCGAGCAACATTTTTTGTTTAATCTCGAGCTGGGTTTGCTGATCAATATGTTGCAATCTGCAACCACCACATTGTTGAAAATAATCACATTGTGGTTTAATTCGCATTGGATTTTTATTGTCGATGTTGGTGGCGTACCCTTCAATGAAACGGCTGTGCTTTTTCGTTATTTGAAATTCAACGTGCTCATCCGGTAATGCAAAATCAATTAAAGCCACTTTATTCTGTGTTACGCCGATCCCTCGACCGTCGTGGCTGAGTTGAGTAATGGCCGTATGGTATGTTTTATGAGATTGATTCATTTCTAACCCTTTGGAGACGGTGTGTGGATATTATCATGGGCAGATATCGTAAGTCCTATGTTATGATTGGCGTATAAGTTTAATCTAGAGAGGAAATGGATGAGGCTGATTCTACTCGGAGCCCCGGGCGCAGGGAAGGGCACGCAGGCGAAATTTATTACTGAGCAATTTAATATCCCACAGATATCGACAGGCGATATGTTGCGCCGTGCGGTGAGCGCTGGCACTGAAATTGGCAAGAAAGCCAAGGCGTTGATGGATGCGGGTAAACTGGTGCCGGATGCCATCATGTTAGATTTAGTTAAAAAAAGAATTTATGAGCCGGATTGCCAACAAGGATTTTTATTTGATGGCTTTCCTCGAACCTTACCACAAGCCGAAGCCATTCGGGATTTAGGGGTGCCGATTGATCATGTTATTGAGATCCATGTCGATGATGAAGAAATCGTGCATCGAATGAGCGGTCGATGGATGCACCCCGGATCCGGGAGGACTTATCACGTCGATTACCAAGTGCCTAAAACACCTGGCATCGATGATGTGACCGGTGAGCCTTTGGTTCAACGCGAAGACGATAAAGAAGAAACAGTACGGCGTCGGTTAGCTATTTACCATGAACAAACGAAACCAGTAGTGAATTATTACGCTACCTGGGCAAGTCGTGGTGAATTAAACGCACCCCAATACCATAAAATTTCTGGGGTTGGTGCCGTGGCCGCGATCCGCGCGCAACTGTTAAAAATTTTAACTAACGGTTGTTGATATTTTTAGGAGCCAATCATGCGCACGTTATGGGTTACTGCGTTTTTATTTTTGTTCGGTTGTTTGCAGCTTGTTGCTTGGGCGAGTCCCCATCCCAGCGCTATCTCGCCGGTGGGGTTATGGCAAACCCTTGATGATGCCACCCAAAGCCCAAGAAGCGTTGTTAAAATTTGGCAACAAGACGGTAAGTTACACGGCAAAATCGTTAAGATATATTTTCGAGAAGGCGAAAATAAAAAAGATGTGTGCCGTTTATGTGTTGGCAAATTGCATAATCAGCCAATGATCGGATTAAATTTTATGTGGGGATTTATTGGCGCCAATCTTTATTGGCAAGATGGGCGTATCGTGGATCCAAAAACCGGTAAAACGTATCAATCGAAATTAACATTATCCGATGATGGTAATAGACTTTATGTTCGAGGATTTATTGGCTTGCCAGTTTTTGGCCGTTCGCAAGTGTGGCAGCGCGTCAGTCACGATTAGGCTAGGGCCTGTTGACAGGTGCAGCCGAAAAAAAGCAATTTAGGACTTACGCAAAACGCGCTATGCTTTGTTAAAAAATAGCCTAGCATCGTGTTTATCGTAAGTCCTACAATTGTCACAACAGGACCTATAAGCCGCACCCGTGTTGCAAGACTTCGTTTTTCTGCTCTTTTTCGTCGTCCAGCCGCCGTGCTGCTTTCTCCTCTTTTTCGTCGTCGTCCAGCCGCCGTGCTGCGCGACGAGAATTTCCAAATAAGTCTGCAGCTGCAGCACCTCGAGCAAAGTCCCATGGCGCTTCTTTCTCTTGTGGCTCAGTGGATGATGTGGCTGTGGGGTTGATGAACGATAGATAGCTGGATTGAAAGTGCTTCGCCACGTGCGTTTCCTCTGGGCTTTCAATCGCAAACCACTGGGTTACTGCAAGGAAAATTTCAAAGTTTGCCGCTTTATAATTGCTTTGAGGGTATTTACTGCCGAGCGCTGCGCTGAAAGCGCTTATTTCATCGTCTGAGAGGTTGAGATAAGCCAGTGCTTGGTATTCACTATTTGTTGCTGTGCCGGTTAGCACCAGTGCTTGCCACGCGTTTTGAATACGGTCTTGTGTTTCATCGGGGAGCGCTTGGTATTTTTCTCGGATTTTGTCATGAGTAAATGTCTTGAGCTCGGTCATCAATTTTGCTTGAGTGAGTTCCTGCAGAAGCGGATGATGAATGACCGCGTGAAATAAATACCCTGGAGTACCGCTGTAACAAGAGGGCCGATCTGCCTCTTTGTCATCGTATTCTTCTACTTGTGGGGAGCCGTCTTTGTTGTATTTGACTGAGCCGTCGGCGTTTTCAATTATTCTAGATTGATTCCAGTTATGTGCGCGACCCAACAGCGCCAGCTGGTCAATAAAGAGGGAGAGACGGTCCGCCGGTGAAGTTCCCTCAATGGTACCGATGGACTCGTCGCCAGCAGCTAAAAACAAATAACTAATTAATTCCTCATAATATTCAAAGCAAGACCACTTGTCGCCATTTTTTGGATCGGTAGAGATATATTCGGCGTTGGGGTGCATCCAATGATTGGGTTTTGAAAGATAGCGCAATGCGGTATGACAAGGATTTTCCGCATAGGCGGCGTAGACTTTTTCTGGGTATTTGGTGAGATAACCTGTTTTTTGTAGATCAGCAAAGTCACAGGGAAGTGCTACGCTTTTTACTGTTTTTTCATCGTCAAGCAACAGCATTGCTGGGGTTGTTTGGTAACGTTCTCGCAGCAGTTGTCTCAGAGATTCAAGGACTGCTTTAGTGCCCCCTGGTGTGGGTACTTTTTTAGCGTAGCGTTCTTTGAGCTTGCTAAGCACATCTTCTTCCCTTTCCTGGTATTTTGATCGAACCACAGACTCTCTATCATTAATTTGCTCCTTAAGAAGCTGAGTTTGTTTTTCTTCATTGGGAAACACATCGCCCACTGAGGCATAAAATCGATGCGTTTTTGCGAGCCGGAAGACGCTGGGGATCTGCAGTAATCGTTGGCTTATTGCCTTATTTTTAAGTGAAATTGCTATTTTTAGACACTCATTCGCTTGGTGAGTTGCCGCTGGTGCCGCGATCAAGCTGGCGATACTTGGGATCGAGAGCAGTAAATCGATAGTCGCCATGGGGGCTTCAAGGCGAATTTGGTAGTACAGAATATGGTAGTATAGTTGAATTTCATCGGAGTCCTCCGATTCAAAGTCGAAAGTACTATTGGGATGCGACAGCGAGAAGGCTTCGATGCGATCGCGCAAGGCTTGTAAACGGCCTTGAATATACCAGTCAAAGATGGCTCTATTCTCTGTGACAGCAAGCGCCTGGCTGTTGCGTACCATGGATCCGATAACCGCGGGATTAAGCTGGTTTAATAGCCAGCACAGAGTGCTCCCCTTATACGTTGAGGGTGAACCTAAAGGAAACGCCTCACGCGCAAGGTTTGTAAGCAGGGCATCGAACTGCATTGGCTTTTTCTCACGGAGCCAATCCAGTACCGACACGTGACCGCCTTTTGCCGCTTGCCACAAAATCCTTGCAACGAAGTTGGGATCGTTTGAGAGCGGGTCTACAGTCAGTTGAGCGGCGAGCCAGTCGAGAGCGGGAACTTGGCCATACTCGGCTGCTATACAGAAAATGTCCTGGTCCTGAATCCGTTTTTCAACCCGATCAGGCACTATTTGCTTGAGCCAGTTCAAGATATCAAGATCACCATATTGTACCCCATAAAGAAGCGCGCAAAAGCCGTTTGTTGCTATCATGTTGTCAATCAGCTTTTTGTCTGCCTGGCTTTGACCAAAGAAAAAATTTCGCAGCCGAGTTATCGGCCCATTGAGATTCAGCAGTCTCCAGAAATATTTCAAAATAGGTAAATGGCCGTTTTCAGCGGCAAGAGCAAAGGCATCATATTGCGGCTCAATGTTATCCACGACCGTGTCTCTGCCAAGGACATGAACAAAGTATTGAATGATAGGCAGATGGCCATATGTTGCAGCGTATTCGATTGCGTCTTGCAGACCATGGAAATACGGGATATACGCTGGTTGCCATGTTCCGTATTGTTGGCGCCAGATTTGCTTTAGTTTATCAACATCTCCAAGGATGCAAGCAAGCTCCAGTGGTTTCACCATCAACTCTCGAGCGCGGCCATGGCCGTAGGAGCGTGGCACGGCAGAGGCCGGTATCGTTATAATATACGACGTGTCGAGCTGTTCGGGGGATAATGCTTCGTTAGAGAAAAAAAACCGATGCAGTTCGTCTGGGAGTTGGCGCGTCTGGCGGTAGTGTGTTGCTAAAGTCATGCGGTGTGCCTCGCTCTAATTTTTATTAGGGTTTAATTTCAGTGCGTAATATTACCACACAGCACACAAGTGGCAATATTTTAATCAACAAAAAGGCTATTCACGCAGATAGTTGGCCAATTTTTGAACCTGATCCGCACTAAAAACCAGCCCCAGTTTTGTCCGGCGCCATAAAATATCATCAACGAATTGTGCCCATTCATGATGACAGAGGTAGTCGACTTCTTGTTGGTAAAGACCACAGCCGAAGTGTAAACCCAGATCGGTCATTGACTGCGCTTGTGCCAAAACCGCATTCATTTCTGAACCGTAAGTGTGAGCCAGGCGAGTTAGTAGGGTTTCTGGCAACCAGGAGTACATAAGTTGTTGGTGTTTTATGAATGCGTGCATATCTGAGTTTGGAATATGGCCGCCTGGTAAGGTCGATTTTTCCGTTGTGCTGTCACCCAGATCGGGAAAATACGCGTGCAGCCGATTGACCGCTTGTTCGGATAACTTACGATAAGTGGTGAGTTTGCCACCAAAGATGGTGAGTAACGGTGCTGCATTGGGTAAAGCATCAACTTCGATACGGTAGTCCCGAGTAATTTTAGAAGGATTATCGTGATCGTCCGCTTGCAGAGGGCGAACGCCGGAGTAAGACCAAACAATATCACGTGAGGTAATCGGCTGATTGAAATATTGATTAATCGCAGCACAGAGATAAGTGATTTCTTCGTGAGAAATTTCGGGCTTAACGTAAGCGCTACCACCATTGATATCGGTGGTGCCAATAAGGGTGTAATTATCGGCGAAAGGTATGGCAAAAATGATGCGCTTATCATCCTGTTGCAAGATATAGGCGTGTTCACCGTCATAGAGTTTGTTAACCACGATGTGGCTGCCTCTAACCAGTTGTACCCGAGCGCGGATCCGATTGGGAATATAATCCAGCGAGGTATTTAACCATGGCCCAGCGGCATTCACCAATGCCCGAGCATGGAATAAGCGTGTTTGGTTTTGTTGCTTATTTTCAACAGAGATTTGCCAGAGGCCATTTTGTTGTGTTGCACACTGTACGCGATGATTGGTGAGTATGGTTGCACCGTGTGCGCGGGCCGCTTTAGCATTGGCAATCACCAATCGTGCATCATCCGCCCAACAATCGTAATAAGAAAATCCTTTTTTAAACGACGGCTTGAGTGGTTTGCCAAAAATAGAATGGCTAAGGTTCACGCCGGCCGATGAGCGTAATCGTTGCCGTTTGCCCAAATGATCATAGAGAAACAACCCCAAACGGATGAGCCAGTAAGGGCGCAAGGCACGGTGGTGCGGCATGATGAATTGCAGGGGGGTTATCAAATGTGGTGCGTTATTCATTAATATTTCGCGTTCAGATAGGGCTTCGCGAACCAAACGAAATTCATAATATTCAAGATAACGTAAACCACCGTGGATGAGCTTGGTGCTGGCCGAGGAGGTCGCGCTGGCTAAATCGTGTTGTTCACATAAAACAACAGATAATCCACGGCTGGCCGAGTCAGCCGCGATACCAACGCCATTAATACCGCCACCAAGTACAAAGACATCGTATGGTTGTGATCCTTGATTTAAGTGTGTCATCGGATTATGTTAACACCCATAAAGTCGATAAGAATATGGCAAGGAGCTGATCGTGTCAAAAAATATTCTCGTCATTGATCAAGGAACAACGAGCACTCGAGCGATGATATTTTCAGCGCTCGGGGAAGAGTTGTCTAAGGATCAGGCAGAGATCATCCAATATTTTCCCAAGCCCGGTTGGGTGGAACACGATGCCCAAGAGATTTGGCAAACCACGCTGCGCGTTTGTCGTCGTGCCATCCATAAGATTGAAGGGGGTGTCGACTCTATTATTACCATCGGGATCACGAATCAACGCGAAACCACCATTCTTTGGAATAGAGCAACCGGAGCGCCGATTGCTCATGCCATCGTATGGCAGGATAGGCGTACCGCGGAATATTGCCATCAAGTGGCAAGCGAAGGGATGGATGCACTCATTTCGCAAAAAACCGGTTTAGTGTGCGATCCTTATTTTAGTGCGACTAAAATCCGGTGGTTGTTAGAGCATGTGCCGCAAGCGAAAAAACTGGCGGATCAAGGACAGTTGGCTTTTGGCACGGTGGATTGCTTTTTATTGTGGCATTTGACCGGTGGTAAAGTACACGCGACGGATATCACCAATGCCTCTCGCACCATGTTATATGATATTGAAAAGCAAACGTGGGATCAGGATTTGTTGGCGTATTTTGCGATCCCCGACAGCGTGTTGCCAACGGTTTTTTCAAATACGGCGGAGTTTGGTTGTTGTGATCCCAGCCATTTCGGAAAATCCATTCCCATAACCGGCATGATAGGCGATCAACAAGCGGCATTGCTAGGGCAGTCTTGTTTGCATCCGGGGATGTTAAAATCAACGTACGGGACAGGATGTTTTTTAGTGTTAAATACTGGAGCAAAATGCGTTCGGTCACAGCATCGAATGTTAACGACGATTGCCTATCGTCTTACAGAAGAAACGGTTTATGCGTTAGAGGGCAGTATCTTTATTGCCGGTGCGGTGGTGCAATGGCTTCGTGATGCGGTGCAATTGATTAAAGAGTCTAAAGAAACGCAAGCTTTGGCCGCGTGTCTTGCGGATAATGATGGCGTTTATTTTGTGCCGGCTTTCACGGGACTGGGTGCCCCGTATTGGGATCCCGATGCGCGTGGGGCTATTTTTGGTTTAACCAGAGACACGGATAAAGCACATCTTGCACGTGCCGCATTAGAATCGGTATGCTATCAAACCCACGATCTGATAGCAGCGATTCACCAAGATGGCTTTAAGGATTTTCGTGCGCTTAGAGTAGATGGCGGGATGGTGCACAATTCGTGGTTAATGCAAATGCTATCAGATATTTTGCAATTACCCATCGAGATCGCAGGCATTCAGGAAACCACGGCGTTTGGTGCTGCCAAATGCGCAGGGGTGGGTATTGGACTATGGACGCTCTCCGAGATTGAGAGACTCTGGCAAGCGCACGGCGAATTTTCTCCCAAAATCTCAGCCGAAAAACAGCAGCGATTGTTACAAGGGTGGCGCCAAGCGGTGTCGAGAGTATTAACAAAATAAGGTTTTGGTTTATGGATATCACAATCACCTCCCTCATGGGTAATTCGCAAATGCTAGATGGTGGCGCTATGTTTGGCAATGCGCCCAAAGCCATGTGGTCGCAATGGATAACGGTGGATGAACACAATCGTATTCCCTTATGTTGTCGCGCCATGTTGATCCAAGAAAACAAGCGCAATATTTTATGTGAAACGGGTATCGGTGCTTTCTTTGAGCCAAAATTTAAATCTCGTTATGGGGTTGTTGAGAGCGAGCACGTATTGCTGAGTTCACTATCCGCCGTTGGATTATCGCACGAAGATATTGATGTCGTTATCCTTTCTCATTTGCATTTTGATCATGCCGGCGGTTTGCTCTCAGCATGGCAAGCCGACAGGGAAGCAACATTGCTTTTTCCCAAAGCGGATTATGTCGTGAGTCAGAAGGCTTGGGAGCGGGCGTGTGCACCGCACTCTCGTGATCGGGCATCCTTTGTGCCGGGGTTAAATACACTTTTAGAAGCGTCTAATCGCTTGGTTTTTATCGAGGCAGACACGCATGAACGATTGGGTCCCTCTTTTCGCTTTCATCACAGCGATGGCCATACGCCGGGCTTGTTGTTAACCGAAGTGCAATTGCCACAAACCAAAGTGATTTTTGCGGCGGATTTGATCCCGGGCGTTCCCTGGGTGCATTTGCCCATTACCATGGGCTATGATCGTTTCCCAGAACAATTGATTGATGAGAAAGCCAAGTTATTAACTTATGCGTTACAAAACCATGCAAAAATATTTTTTACTCACGATCACCAAACAGCATTGAGCGGCATTACGCGCGATGAAAAAAATCGTTTTCAAGCCGTTGAGTTACTGCCGAATTGCTGTCGGTTTACCGGTTGTTAAGTTCGCTTCTCGAGCGGTACCACATCACGTTTGGTTTTCCCGGTGTATAGCTGCCGAGGCCGAGAAATTCGGTGTTTGGGATTGCTTATCATTTCGTGCCAATGCGATATCCAGCCAGAAGTTCTGGCCAGTGCGAAGATAACGGTAAACATGGTGGCTGGTATCCCGATAGCACTTAATGTAATGCCGGAATAGAAATCAACATTGGGATAGAGCTTTTTCTCAATGAAGTAGTCATCTTCAAGTGCGATTTTCTCGAGTTTCAGGGCGATTTTAAAGATGGGATTGTCGGCAGCACCGACTTCTTGTAATACCTCGTGACAGGTCTCTCGCATAACGGTAGAGCGTGGGTCAAAGTTTTTATATACGCGGTGGCCAAAGCCCATGAGTCGGAAGGGATCGTTTTTATCTTTAGCGCGTTTGATAAATTCGCCAATTTTATCTTCATGGCCGATTTCATAAAGCATATTCAAGCAGGCTTCATTGGCGCCGCCGTGTGCGGGCCCCCACAGTGCAGCTATGCCAGCAGAGATGCAAGCAAAGGGATTGGCGCCGGTTGAGCCGGCTAAGCGCACAGTCGAGGTGGAAGCGTTTTGTTCGTGATCGGCATGAAGGATGAATATGCGGTCGATGGCTCGGGATAAAATTGGGTTGGGATGCCTTTCTTCTGTGGGCACGCCAAACATCATATGCAAAAAGTTTTCAGCGTAACTGAGCTTATTCTGTGGGTACATGAAAGGCAAACCCGTGGTGTATTTGTAGCACATGGCAGCAACGGTTGGCATTTTGGCAATTAACCGCAGCGCACAAATTTCACGATGCTCTTCGTTAGAAATATCGAGGGCATCGTGATAGAAAGCGGCGAGCGCACCAACTACCCCAACCATGATGGCCATGGGGTGGGCATCGCGGCGAAAGCCACGGAAAAAATGCACGATCTGTTCATGTAACATCGTATGATTGTTAATTTTATCTTCAAATGTTTTTTTTTGCGAAGGGGTAGGTAATTCACCATTCAGTAGTAAGTAACTCACTTCAAGAAAGCTGGTTGCTTCAGCTAATTGCTCAATAGGATAGCCACGATAAAGCAACTCGCCTTTATCGCCATCAATATAGGTTATTTTTGAATCACATGAGGCGGTGGAAACGAAACCGGGATCGTAGGTAAATAACCCGGCATTGGCGAGTGCGGTGACATCGACAACGGCGTTACCCAGGGTGGGGTTTAAGACGGGGAGATCATAAGACTTACCAAGCAGGGATAAGTGGGCTGTTTCATCAACCATGGTTTAGCTTTTCCTTTATATTGCGAAGGGAACAAAATGAGTATTTGTTATACTAAATGCGTTAGTATTAATTTGCAAATATCTTTTCAATGGTAGGCCCCAGATAGCAATGTTTGTGATCGTATGGAGATGAGCGTATAATTTTAACAGTTGTCGATGAGCTCAGCTTCGGGCTTGTTTTTGCCATTTTGTTGTCTGTCACTTGCTCCAGAAGGGGAACCGGATCAGTATGAAAAAAAGCAGACCAATTAACTTAGATCTCACCACCATGCATTTTCCAATTACGGCGGTGGTTTCAATTTTACATCGGATATCGGGGGTGGTGATTTTTCTTGCGATCCCGTTCATGCTGTGGTTTTTGAGTTTGTCATTGACTTCGCTTTATTCGTTTCAAGACGCAAGAATATACATGGGTTATGGTTGTGTGAAACTGGCGATGTGGCTGTGTTTGTCGGCGTTGAGTTATCACGCGATTGCGGGCATTAAGCATTTACTTATGGATATTGGTTGTGGGGAAAAACGACAGTCTGCCCGTATGGCTTCCTACGTTACGCTTGGGCTCATCGGGGTGGTTAGTTTGATGATAGGGTTATGGCTATGGTAATGAACGTCACCAGTTTATCAGGAAATGGCTTACGTGATTGGTTGATCCAGCGCGTCACGGCTGTTGTATTGTTGCTTTACCTTTTTTACATGACCGTATTTATTTTTGGGCATTATCCCCTTCATTTTAATCAATGGCACTTGTTGTTTGCTCGAACGAGCACCCGCGTGTTTAGTCTTGTGACGCTTTTTTGTTTGATATTCCACTCCTGGATTGGGATATGGACAGTAACGACGGATTATATAAAAAATGTGCTTTTTCGGCTTGGTGTTCAAGTGGTAGTTGGGTGTGCTCTATTAAGTTATCTGGCATGGGGAATATTAATATTTTGGCGGTAAGGTAAGTAAATTCAATGTCTATCGTAACACATGAATATGATGCAGTAATTATTGGCGCAGGGGGGGCTGGATTACGGGCTTCTTTGCAATTGGCTCAGACTGGGAAGCGTGTTGCTGTTGTTTCCAAAGTGTATCCTACGCGTTCGCATACCGTTTCCGCTCAAGGGGGGATTAATGCGGCATTAGGCAATTACGGTAAGGATGATTGGCGCTGGCATATGTACGATACCGTGATGGGATCAGATTGCTTAGGGGATCAAGAAGCCATTGAATACATGTGTCGGCATGCGAGAGCGACCGTGATTGAGCTTGAACACATGGGGTTACCGTTTTCAAGGCGTGAAGATGGCAAAATTTATCAACGTGCATTCGGTGGCCAAACGGTAGAGTTCGGTGGTGAATTAGCGCATCGGACTTGTGCGGCGGCTGATCGTACCGGACATGCGATGTTACATACCCTTTATCAAAAAAACATTGAGGCTAAAGCCACCTTTTTAAATGAATGGTTCGCTATTGATCTGGTTAAAACCGATGATGAGGCGATTGCTGGTGTGATGGTTTTAAATATCGAGACCAGTGAGGTGCTTTTTTTGCATGCCCATGCCACCATTATTGCGACTGGTGGTGCGGGGCGAATTTTTCGTTCAACCACCAATGCTTTGATTAATACCGGTGATGGCATGGCGATGGTGTTACGAGCCGGATACCCTTTGCAAGACATGGAGTTTTGGCAATTTCATCCAACGGGTATTGCCGGAGCGGGGGTTTTGGTGACAGAAGGTTGTCGTGGTGAAGGTGGTTATCTCATCAATAAAGATGGGGAACGATTTATGGAGCGATACGCGCCCCATTTAAAAGATTTATCTTGTCGCGATGTGGTTTCACGCTCTTCGATGATGGAGATTCGGGAAGGTCGTGGTTGTGGTCCGGATGGCGGACATGTTTTACTAAAACTGGATCACTTGGGTGAGGCGGTTATTACCAGCAAGCTGCCTGGGATCCGAGAAATGGCAAAAACATTCGCGGGCATTGACCCGATTAAAGATCCCATTCCCGTTGTGCCGACATGCCATTATTTAATGGGGGGGATCCCGACTAATAAATATGGCCAAGCGTTAACGGTTAATGCCGCCGGTGAAGATACCATTATTCCTGGGCTTTATGCGGCGGGTGAGTGTGCTTGTGTTTCAGTGCATGGTGCTAATCGCTTAGGGGCGAATTCCCTGTTGGATATTGTGGTTTTTGGGCGTGCGGTCGGTTTACACGTTGGGGCTGATTTTGCTAAAGGCAATATACAATTTCGCAAACCGGGATCTGGTAATATCGAACAAGCGTTGGCGCGCTATCAGCGATGGGAGGATTCCACATCCGGAGAGTCTATTGCGGATATTCGTGATGAAATTCAACATGTCATGCAAAATGATTTTGGGGTGTTCCGCGAGGCAACAGCGATGACCGAGGGTTTGAATAAACTCGATGAGCTGCGTAAGCGGTTAGCCAATGCCCATCTCAAAGATAAAAGTAAAGTATTCAATACCATGAGAGTTGAAGCGATGGAATTAGATAATCTGATGGCAATAGCGTTTTCATCTGCCAAACTGGCATTAGAGCGCACCGAAAGTCGTGGCGCGCATTCGCGCTTTGATTATCCCGATAGGGACGATAAAAATTGGTTGAAGCACTCTTTGTACTTTAGTGAGGGTGACAAGACCGGATCTCGAGAAGTCAATATGAAACCGGTGGAGGTTGATCCGATACCTGTCAAGGAAAGGGAACATTAACATGCGATTTTCAATCTATCGTTATAATCCAGAAACTGATGACAAACCGTATATGCAGGATTTTGATGTCGATGTTGAAAAATACCGCTGTATAATGGTGTTAGATGCTTTACTGATCATTAAAAGTCAGCTCGATGAATCGCTGACGCTGCGTCGATCGTGTGGTGAGGGGGTCTGTGGTTCCGATGGTATGAATATTAACGGCAAAAATGGTTTAGCCTGCATTACCCCTATTTCTGAATTAAAGTTGCCGATTGTTATCCGGCCTTTGCCAGGGCTGCCTGTGGTGCGTGATTTAGTCGTGGATATGACGGGATTCATGCAACAATATGAAAAAGTAAAACCGTACTTGCAAAACACCGATCCGACACCGGCTACCGAACGATTGCAGTCACCCGAAGATCGAGCACAGTTAGATGGCTTATACGAATGTATCTTATGTGCGTGCTGCACAACGGCGTGTCCATCTTATTGGTGGAATCCGGATAAATTTTTAGGTCCTGCGGCTTTGCTGCAAGCGTCTCGATTCATTCAGGACAGCCGTGATACGCAGACCCGAGCGCGTCTTAATGATTTGAATGATCCCTTCAGTTTATTTCGTTGTCGCGGCATCATGAGCTGTGTGCAGGTCTGTCCTAAGGGATTGAATCCAACGATGGCGATAGGGAAAATTCGCAATAAACTCATCTCTGAAGAGACTTAAACTATGACCAGCGAACAATACCAGCAGCAGTATGACAGCACCCCATTAGACGGGGGGAGTGCGGCTTATGTCGATTATCTCTTTGAATTGTATTTGCAAGATCCAAGCTCAGTACCATCCGATTGGCGAGCGTTATTTGATGCGTTGCCAGGTGCCAGAGGGAATGGTTTCGATATGTCGCATCAAGCCATTCAAGCACAATTCAAAGCGTTGGCGAAAGCGCGGGTGCGACCAAGCGTGGCTGCGCCAGAAAGTGCGGGTCATTGGGATGCGGTGGTCGCCAATTTAATTACCGCTTATCGAAAAAATGGCCACTTAAAAGCAACAGTCGATCCTTTGAATATTATGCCACAAGCCTCTGTTCCGGATCTTGAGCTGAAGCATTACGGTTTAGATCAATTAGATCCCAATGCCGAGATTTGTACCGGTAATTTCCTCACTGTTTCCAAAGCACCATTTAAAGCGATTCTTGCAGCCTTAGAAGAAACCTATTGCCATCATATTGGCATTGAATATATGCATGTCACCGATGCCGAGGAAACCGCATGGATAGAGCAACAAGTTGAAAAAACACGTGCTAAACCGCAGTTTAGTATTCAGGAAAAAACACGAATATTACAAAAACTGATTGCTGCCGAAGGGCTGGAGAAATATTTAGGAAATAAATATGTTGGCCAAAAGCGGTTTTCTTTAGAAGGCGGAGACAGTTTAATTCCAGCATTGGATGCGTTGGTCACTCGTTGTGGTGAGCGTAAAGTTAAAGAAGTGGTCATTGGCATGGCGCACCGCGGCCGATTGAATGTATTGATTAATATTCTCGGTAAAAAGCCAGAGGTTTTATTCGAAGAATTTGAAGGGAAAAATGTTGATTTGGCGCGCTCGGGCGATGTGAAATATCACATGGGCTTCTCATCCGATATTAAAACGCCAGGTGGCGAGAGTGTTCATATGACTTTGTCCTTCAACCCTTCGCACTTAGAGATCATTAACCCCGTGGTTGAAGGCTCGGTTCGGGCCAGACAACGACGACGCAACGATCTTAAACACAATAGTGTGCTGCCGGTGCTGATCCATGGCGATGCGGCGTTTGCTGGGCAAGGGGTCGTGATGGAGACTTTTTGTTTATCTCAGGCTCGTGGCTATAAAACGGGCGGTACGGTTCATGTCGTTATCAATAATCAAATTGGATTTACCACCAGCAATCCACATGATGCGCGTTCGTCATTTTATTGCACGGATGTTGCTAAAATGGTGCGAGCGCCAATTTTTCATGTCAATGCCGATGATCCGGAAGCGGTGGTTTTTGTCATGCAAATCGCACTAGATTATCGTATGCATTTTAATCGTGATGTCGTAGTTGATATGGTGTGTTATCGCCGTCATGGCCATAATGAGGCCGATGAACCGAGCATCACACAACCTTATATGTACCAACTTATCAAGTCGCATCGCACACCGTGCCAAATTTATTTCGATGCGTTACGGCAGCGATCTGAAATTTCTGAGCAAACCTACCAAACAATGATAGACAACTACCGTGCTCAACTCGACGGTAAGATTCCATTTGCGGTCGCAATGAATGAAACGCCATTCGATGAGTTTGCCGTCGATTGGAAGCCTTACCTGGGGCATGGTTTGCGCGAGGAAGTGAAAACCGCCTTAAAACCGGATTGGGTTGTGCCTTTGGCGCAAGCGTTAACAACCGTCCCCCACGGTTTGCAACTGCATCCTTTAGTTAACCGTGAGCTCGACAATCGTCTCAAAATGGCAAAAGGCGAGCTGGAAATGAATTGGGGTTTTGCTGAAACCATGGCTTATGCGTCATTATTAAAAGAGGGTTTTAATATTCGGTTATCCGGACAAGATTCAGGGCGGGGGACGTTTGCTCATCGCTATGCGGAACTGTATTGCCAGAAATCGGGCGATGTTTTTGTGCCCTTGGCGAACCTTCCTGAAACCAAAAGCCATTTTATGGTGATTAACTCGGTGTTATCCGAAGAAGCGGTGTTAGGTTTTGAATACGGTTATGCTACCGCCGATCCGACTACGTTGGTTTTGTGGGAAGCGCAATTTGGCGATTTTGCTAATGGTGCGCAGGTGGTTATTGATCAATTCATTAGTTCGGGCGAGCAGAAGTGGGGGCGTTTGTGTGGTTTAACTTTATTGTTACCGCACGGTTATGAAGGCATGGGCCCTGAGCATTCCTCGGCTCGGTTGGAGAGATATTTACAACTGTGTGCTCAGCATAATATTCAAGTCTGTGTGCCGTCAACACCGGCGCAAATTTTTCATTTGCTGCGTCGGCAAATGATCCGTAAAGCCAGAAAACCTTTAATAGTAATGACTCCGAAAAGTTTATTGCGGCATAAGCTGGCGGTTTCGCCAGTTTCTGATTTAACACAAGGAAAATTTTACTCGGTTATTCCTGAGATTGATGAAGTGCAAGCGAATCAAGTTGAGCGAGTCATTCTGTGTAGTGGTAAGGTGTATTATGACATATTAGAAAAACGGCGAGCGTTGCAATTATCCAATGTCGCCATTTGCCGTGTTGAGCAACTGTATCCATTCCCAGATAATGAAGTGATTGCAGAAATTAAAAAATACCCAAAAGCAAAATCAATCGTATGGTGCCAAGAAGAACCGATGAATCAAGGGGCATGGTATCAAACGCAGCATCGTTTAGTGAGGGGATTACAAGCAGGTCAGTTGTTGCATTACACGGGCCGGTCGCATTCGGCATCCCCAGCGGTGGGTTACGGTGCTTTACACAAAAAAGAGCAAGAAGCGTTGGTTACGGATGCACTTACTAAAAAATTGTAACGATTCCGCTTTTTTGCTGAATAGTTACAAAAATTTACGTAAAAATAATCAGAAGGGGATATGAATGACCGTTGAAGTCAAAGTTCCAGGGCTACCCGAATCGGTTGCCGATGCTACGGTGGTAACGTGGCATAAAAGACCCGGTGATGCGGTTAGGCAAGATGAAACGCTAGTTGATCTCGAGACAGATAAAGTCGTGTTAGAGGTTCCAGCCCCTCAAGATGGCATTTTAAAAGAAATCATCAAAAACGATGGTTCTGTTGTGGTGGCCGATGAAATTCTCGCGATTATCGAGGCTGGCCGTGTGGCATCCGCTAAGAGTAAGGATAATCCGTCCGTTATTAAACAAGCCGAGTCGGATCCCGATCCGCTTTCTCCGGCGGTACGACGGTTGGTTGCCGAAAAATCTTTAAATATCGATCACATCCACGGCAGCGGCAAAGGCGGCCGGATAACCAAAGAAGATGTGTTGGATTATATTAAAACCGGTGACCAGCCCGTGCCGACGAATGCCGCCAGTCATGACGCTGTCTTGACCACAACGGCACAGCGCTCGGAAAAACGCGTGCCGATGTCACGGTTACGCGCCAGAGTGGCTGAGCGTTTATTAAGCGCGCAACATCAAGCCGCTATCTTAACCACCTTCAATGAAGTGAACTTGCATGCGGTGATGGCGATTCGTGCCAAATACAAAGATTCTTTTGAGCAGGCGCACGGTGTGAAACTTGGCTTGATGTCATTTTTTACTAAGGCGGTGGTGGAATCCTTAAAGAAATTTCCGGCGGTGAATGCATCGATTGATGGCCAAGATATTATTTATCATGGTTATTATGATATAGGTATCGCGGTATCGACTGAGCGTGGTTTAGTGGTTCCCATCATACGCAATGCCGATCAACTATCTTTAGCCGACATTGAAGTGACTATTCGCGATTTTTCTGCCAGAGCCCGCGATAATAAATTGACGATGGATGAGATGACAGGCGGTACCTTTACCATCACCAATGGTGGCGTGTTTGGTTCCTTGCTTGCCACACCAATTATCAATCCGCCGCAAACTGGCATTCTCGGGATGCATACCATTCAACAGCGCCCCATTGCTGAAAATGGTGCCGTGGTTATTCGCCCGATGATGTATGTGGCTTTATCTTATGATCACCGACTCATTGATGGTAAGGAGTCGGTGCAATTCTTAGTGACAGTTAAACAATTGCTGGAAGATCCCAATAGATTGCTGTTAGACCTTTAATTATCTTTAAGGAATTTTCAATGAAATTACATGAATTTCAGACCAAACAATTATTTCGAGCGTGGAAATTGCCGGTACCAGATGGCGAAGCGGTTAGAAATCTTGAAGAAGCGTTGGCGGTGGCGGATCAGCTTGGTGGTCATGAGTGGGTGGTTAAAGCGCAAGTCCATGCCGGTGGCCGCGGCAAAGCGGGCGGTGTCCGGCTTGTTAATTCCAAGGATTCATTGACAGAAGCGGTGCAACAATTATTGGGGAGCCGGCTGGTGACCTATCAAACCGATGCGGCAGGACAGCCGGTGAATTTGTTATTGATTGAACGCACCTCAAAAATAGCGAGAGAATTATATCTGAGTGCGATTGTCGATAGAGCGTCGCAATGTATTGTGTTTATGGCATCCAGTGAAGGCGGGGTGGATATTGAAACGGTTGCAGCCAAAACACCAGAGAAAATTTTAAAAATTGAAGTGAGTCCGTTGACCGGCGTGTTACCTTATCAAAGTCGTGAGCTCAGTTTTGCTTTGAATTTCAATGAAGATCAAGTGAAGCAGTTTCATCATGTTTTATCGACGTTACATGAATTATTCGTCAAGAAAGATTTGAGCTTGTTGGAAATCAACCCCTTGGTGCTAACCGACAGAGGGGATTTGTTGTGTTTGGATGGCAAAGTGACCGTTGATGATAATGCACTTTATCGCCAACCTGAAATGCGTGCGATGCGTGATACGTCACAAGAAGATGAGCGCGAAAACCGCGCTCGCGATTGGGAGTTAAACTACATCGCGCTCGATGGTGATATTGGTTGCATGGTTAATGGCGCTGGCTTGGCCATGGCAACCATGGATATGGTCAAACTGCACGGTGGCAATCCGGCAAATTTTTTAGATGTTGGGGGTGGGGCGACCAAGGAGCGCGTCAGTGAAGCCTTCAAGATTATTTTATCCGATAGCAATGTTAAAGGGGTGTTAGTCAACATATTCGGCGGGATCGTTCGCTGCGACTTGATAGCAGAAGGCATTATTGGCGCCGTGGCTGAAGTCGGGATTCAAGTTCCGGTTGTGGTGCGATTGGAAGGTAATAATGCCGAGGTGGGTGCCCAGAAGCTTGCGAGTTCAGGCTTAAATATTGTTCCGGCAGAAAGTTTAACCAATGCCGCAGAAAAAATAGTCGCATGTGTACGAGGTGCTAAATGAGTATATTGATAGATAAAAATACCAAAGTGATTTGCCAAGGCTTTACCGGTCGGCAGGGGACATTTCATAGCGAACAAGCGCTGCAATATGGCACGCAATTAGTGGGCGGGGTAACCCCATTTAAAGGCGGGAAAAGCCATTTGGGTTTACCAATCTTTAATACGGTGCGCGCTGCCGTGGATGAGACCGGCGCGAATGCCACTGTTATTTTTGTGCCAGCGCCTTTTTGTAAAGATTCCATTATTGAAGCGGCGGATGCGGGCATTGAGCTTATCGTGTGCATCACCGAGGGGGTTCCTACGTTGGATATGTTGCAAGTGAAAGCTTACTTAGACGCACAAGGTTTTTCGCGATTAATTGGGCCGAATTGTCCCGGCGTGATAACCCCGGGTGCCTGTAAGATTGGGATCATGCCAGGCCACATTCACAAACCGGGTAAAGTGGGTATTGTGTCACGCTCAGGAACGTTAACCTATGAAGCGGTTAAGCAAACCACCGATGCCGGCTTCGGTCAGAGTACGTGTGTGGGGATCGGGGGCGATCCCATCCCGGGGACAAACTTTATTGATGTATTAGCGCTATTTCAGGAGGACCCACAAACCGAAGCCATTATTTTAGTCGGTGAGATTGGTGGTTCGGCCGAAGAAGAAGCCGCGGAGTTTATTAAATCGGAGGTGACCAAGCCGGTGGTTTCTTATATTGCCGGGGTTACCGCACCACCTGGTAAACGCATGGGGCATGCCGGTGCTATCATTGCCGGGGGTAAAGGGACTGCGGCGGAAAAATTTGCTGCTCTGGAAGCCGCAGGGGTTTACACCGTTAAATCGCCCGCTGATATGGGCAAAGGGCTTGCTGAAATTTGTAAGTGGTAATTGTCATTTGTTATTATCTGGCGGCGGCTGCTGCCGCTGCCGCTGCCGATAGATGCAAAAATCTACTTGCCGCCCTGACTTATCACCAGCTGCCTCGATAGACTCACAAAACTACTTGCAGCCCTGGGCTGCGGCAACCCATCATTTTCCTTTTCTGATTGTTGGCCATTGCTCGTTCTAACGATATTGAAGAGTACGGCGGCGTTATTGACAGTACAACTGTTTCTGTGCACGGCCTGATGAGAAGTCGACGAACTCCAATTCTTATTATCACCGCTGTTCGTAGCTGCCACAATAAGATCGTAAGATTGATTAAATCGTTCCGTATCAATACCATCTTTACTCACCACCAACGTTTTCCCTAAATTTTTGAATTTATCGATGATAAAATCGGCTATTTCAGTAATGCCGGCTAACACAATTCCAATAAGACGCTCTGGAAAGCTTAAACCGATTTTTACGCAGTTGAATGCGCGATGACCGAATTCTTTACTAAGTCCAGAAGCAAGAGCCGTGAATAAGAGCGCAATAGCAGCGAGCACTTTTATGATTTTATACTGGGTAGAATCCTTTAAAATTGCAAAAAGTTTATTCGTCGCAAATTCTAATGTTTTAACCACGATTTGCTGATAAAGACACTGAATGCACGCGATTGCTTCGATGACGAGTGTCAAAGGATTGAGGGCTTTTATTTTATCTTTCCAAGGAACGGCGCTAGAGAATAATTTCTTAATGACATATACCAGCGGAAAATGGAGAAAAGCTTTAGTTAATATATTCCGGTCTAGCCAAGTTTCCTTTGTTTGTTCTTGGCTCTCCTGGGAGGAGGTTGCGTTATTTTGATTTTCTGATTTTATCAGCGCAGTAAAATTCGCTTGATTGAAATTTTCAAATAAATACCCCAACGTCACGACAAATAGATTATCTGTATTTGATTTTTGCAACACGGTTGAATAGGCTCGCCGTGCTTGATAAGCATTGGTCCATGGGCAGGTGAGTGAAAGAAGCAATCCGAAGCCCCAGTACTGTCGAATTAAAATTTGATAGTCAGTGCCAGTGCATCTGGTCTTGTCACAGAGACTCGGAAACCAATACCCGTATGCCATTTTACCGCTCCAGCTCAAAAGTTACTCATCTGCCTTTGATTATAGGCTTAAATTATTATCAAACTATTAAAGCCAAACACGACTAACATGACAAAGCGGGTATGATTTTGATTTGTAAGACATGTCATCTTGGTATGAAGCTGTTAGCTTATACACTGATTAATCTGCGTCTGGGGTGGAATTTGGGCGAAAATAAGGTGCCGGAATAATATTGGACAAAGCGGTTGATTTTGGATATATTGCACGCACCCCGTGGTTTTGACAAAAATTGAGTGGGCTTAAAAAGCAAAACTGGGGTTAAATCTAGGCTCTGCATCTTTTCGTGGATCCAACCAATAAATCAACGTAATCGATTGAAAGTTGGAACAGATTTGTACTGTCATTAAGCGGCCCGTGCAAAGCTGCAGAGGGCTCAAATTTAGGATAGAACGGTGAGATTAAGAAAGAATCCCCTGGTGTAAGGTTAGTAATATGTTTCCGACACAAAAACAAGAACAAGATGATGAAAAACCATATAAAATTTATGGAGAGGCTAGAAAAACAACTAGCGAAGAGCAGAAGGTCACTTCTCGTCTGATACGCCCTAGAGATATCACCTATCAAGATCTTAGCTTTTTCAGCATTAGAGATTTAGCGAGATCTCAGCGTGTTTGTGAAGCGTTTCATGAAGACACCCAGGCTTGCCTTTGCTCTGACACAAAAAAAACCTCTTCATCGCTTAGAACTGCTGATAGGGGAGTGTCTTTTTCAGATTTAAATAGTGATACCACACTGAAAATTTTCAGCTTTTTAAATTTAAAAGAGCTAGCAAACATCAGTCGTGCTAATAAGCAGTCTAGACTCAATGCGATTATAGCTTATAAAGAAAATTTTTCATCAGGAGCCATATTGGCGATTATCGCAGCGAAAAAATGTTCCTTTGCCTTATGTCTAGATGGCAGTGTCTGTAGTTGGGGATTTGGGCATCGTGGCCTATTGGGTCATGGCGATAATGAAGATAGAAACGTTCCTATACCAATTGCGGCACTGGCCGATCGGCAAGTGACACAGCTGGTGTTGGGGGACAGCCAATATTTTGCCTTGTGTGCAGATGGTCGTGTCTATAGCTGGGGGAGTGGGATATGTGGCTTATTGGGGCATGGGGATAATGAAGATAGGAATGTCCCAACACGAATTCAAGCGTTGGACGCGCACCAAGTGACCCAGCTGGTAGTGGCAGAAGGAGGCGGCCGATGTTTTGCTTTGTGTGCAGATGGTAATGTCTTTAGCTGGGGATTGGGGGAATCTAGACAACTGGGGCATGGGGATAATAGAGATAGAAACGTTCCTACACAAATTGCGGCACTTGCCGATCGGCGCGTGATTCAGCTGGTGCAGGTAGATGATGCACATTTTCACTTGCAAATTTTTGCTGTGTGCGCAGATGGCGGTGTTTATAGCTGGGGACGCGGAGGATATGGACAACTGGGGCATGGGAATAATGAAGATAGAAACGTTCCTACTCTAATAAAAGGCTTACCACATTTTTCGGATGAAAAGCTGAGTAAGGTTGTACAGAGACATAAACCTTTTTTCAACGAGCAAATAAGTTTATTTTCTCATCCTACTGCTGTACAGGCTGTAGCTGGTGATGATGTAGAGGAAACATGTACTAAGCTAGGGCGTGTCGTCAATTAATTCGTGCAAACATTCAACATATGTAGGGTGTATTAGGCGCGCGAGCGCCGTAATACACCAAATCAA
>CAYGNG010000038.1:0-23342 GCA_964351225.1 uncultured Gammaproteobacteria bacterium | reverse complement strand
CCACCATCGGCAAACCACAGCTTATATTGCATGATGGCAAATAATAAACACAAAACAATGGCGATTGCTTTGATATTAACCATAAACCCCATTTCTATCCTGAAATTAGGACCTATTGTAACCTTGGCAAAAAGTTATTTCGAGTCATTTTCACGCAATAATGGAAATGCCGACGTTCCGGCATAGACAGCGCGATGCCCTAACATTTCTTCGATGCGTAACAGTTGGTTATATTTAGCAACTCTATCGGTTCGACAAAGCGATCCGGCCTTTATTTGGCCGGACGATACCGCTACCGCTAAATCCGCAATAAAGGTATCTTCGGTCTCTCCGGAGCGATGAGAAATAACGGTCGTGTATTTATTCGATTTTGCTAAATCGATAGCGGCTAAGGTTTCAGTGAGCGTGCCAATTTGGTTGAGTTTGATTAATACGGAATTTGCAATATTTTCTTCTATGCCTTTTTGTAAAATCGAGGTATTCGTTACAAATAAATCATCCCCAACCAATTGCACTTGCTCATGCATTTGTTCCGTAAGTAATTTCCATCCCGGCCAATCATTTTCAGCCATGCCATCTTCTATACTGATGATGGGATAAGTTTTTACCCAACCTTGCAAATATTCAACCAGTCCTTCCGACGACAATACGCGTCTTTCACTTCGTAAATAATATTCACTGATCTCATAAAATTCTGAAGCAGCCAAATCTAACGCCAAATACACATCTTTCCCTGGCCTAAGGCCTGTAGTCGCAATAGCCTCCATGATGATATCTAAAGCGGCGTCATTGGATTTTAAATTCGGCGCGAAACCGCCTTCATCTCCCACCGCAGAACTCAAACCCTGTTGTACTAGAATTTTTTTCAACGCCTGAAATATTTCTGCCCCGAAGCGCAACGCCTCTTTAAAGCTTGCGGCTCCCACTGGAACAATCATGAACTCTTGAATGTCTATGTTATTATCGGCATGTGCGCCGCCATTAATCACATTCATCATCGGAACTGGCAATAAAGCGGGCTGTGCATCACCTGCAATAAATTTAAATAATGGCTGTTCTTGCGAGAGCGCTGCCGCTCTGGCGACTGCCAAAGACACCGCTAATGTGGCATTAGCCCCTAAGTTTATTTTATTAGAAGAACCGTCAATTTGATTCATGAGCCCATCGATCGCTTGCTGGTCTAAGCAACTTTTTCCTATCACTTGTGGCGCAATTTGTTCGGTAATATTGTGAATGGCTGTCAACACCCCGCGGCCATTGTAACGCTGCGGATCATTATCGCGCAGCTCTAATGCTTCGCGTGTTCCGGTCGACGCACCAGAGGGCACACTGGCTCTGCCAATTAAATTATTGGCCAGCATCACATCGCATTCAACCGTTGGGTTACCACGCGAATCCATAATTTCTCTAGCATGAACAGATTGAATGATTGTCATTGACTATCCTTTTGGTTACCTGATCGATTGCGGTTAATTGCTCTAACAAGGTCGACATTCGGTTAAGTGGCCATGAATTCGGTCCATCGCTCAAGGCGCTATCCGGATCGGGATGGGTTTCTATAAAAATCCCTGAAACACCAACGGCCACAGCGGCTCTTGCTAATGCCGGAACAAACGCTCTCTGTCCACCCGATACTTGGCCTTTACCTCCTGGTAATTGCACAGAATGGGTGGCATCAAAAACCACTGGACAATGGGTTTCTCGAAGCAATGCCAAAGAACGCATGTCGACCACTAAATTATTGTAGCCAAAGCTAACCCCACGTTCACAGACCAAAAGGGTTTCGCTACTCACCGCCCGGGCTTTAGCTATCACGTGCAACATATCCCACGGTGCTAGGAATTGTCCTTTCTTAATATTTACTGGTTTACCCGCTTGCACCACGCGCTGTATAAAGTTAGTTTGTCGACACAAGAAAGCCGGCGTTTGCAAAACATCCACGACACTTGCTACTTCAGCTATCGGGGTATCTTCATGAACATCAGTCAAAACGGGCACACCGATTTGTGTTTTAACTTTTTCAAGGATCTGTAAACCCTTCTCCAAACCAAGTCCACGAAAACTTTCGTGCGAAGAACGATTCGCTTTATCAAATGATGATTTGAAAATAAAAGGGATGGATAATCGACTGGTTATTTCTGCAAGCGTACCAGCCGTTTCTAATACCAGCGCTTCCGATTCAATGACACAAGGCCCAGCGATTAAAAAAAATGGTTCTGACGCTCCAACAGAGAACCCACACAAATGTTGGCTCATTTTTACGCTTTCCTTGTGCTGTGAAAATTTAATGCTGCTTGCATGAAGCCTGTAAATAAGGGATGTCCGTACCGCGGTGTAGAAGTAAACTCGGGGTGAAATTGACAGCCTAAAAACCAAGGATGGCTATTTAACTCAATCATCTCAATCAATTTACCATCTTGAGATTTCCCGGAGGCAATCATACCCGTCTCCGCTAACTGGGTAAATAATTTGGGATTAACTTCATATCTGTGGCGGTGGCGCTCAATAATCTGCACTTGGCCATAGCTTCGTTGCGCTAAACTGCCTGGTGCCAACTCACATCGCTGGCCGCCTAAGCGCATGGTTCCGCCCAAGTCCGAATTCACACTGCGCTGCTCTATTGTTCCTGAAGCGCTCTCCCATTCCGTGACTAATGCTACTATTGGATTTTGGCAGTCTGGTTTAAACTCGGTGCTGTAAGCATCTGGAAGTTTTACCACATGGCGGGCGTATTCAATGACGGCGACCTGCATCCCTAAACAAATCCCGAGAAATGGCACTTTGCGTTCGCGGGCAAATTGCACCGCATGAATTTTTCCTTCAACCCCACGGTGACCAAAGCCACCGGGTACCACAATACCATCCGCACCAGCCAATATCTCTTCTATTTCATCGGTTTGATCCAGCCGTTCGGCATCAATATAGTCGATATACACTTTGGTTCGGGTTTGAATGCCCGCATGAATTAACGCCTCAGATAAAGATTTGTAAGTATCAACCATTTCAACATATTTACCTACCATGGCGATTCTAACGAAATGTTCTGGATTGGATTGAGCCTCAACAACGGCTTCCCATTCCTTCAAATCTGGCACTACCTCGTTAAGCCCCAATTTTTGTGAAACGATGGCATCTACCCCTTGCGTATTGAGCTCCAGCGGCACACGATAAATCGTATCAACATCGACTAATGAAAATACCGCGGATTCTTCCACGTTAGTAAAAAGTGCAATTTTTGCCTTTTCTGCTTCTGGCAACGGGGTATTTGACCGACAAATTAAGATATCGGGCTGGATCCCGATAGAGCGCATGTCTTTAACCGAATGTTGTGTCGGTTTTGTCTTCATCTCGCCACTGGTCGCCACATATGGCACCAATGTCAAGTGAATAAACAAGGTGTTTTTGCTGCCAAGCTCAATGCGCATTTGTCGAATCGCTTCTAAAAATGGCAATGACTCAATGTCACCAACGGTTCCACCAATCTCAACAATCGCCACATCCATTCCGGTGGTAGCCACTTTGATTGCTTGTTTGATTTCATCGGTTACATGCGGAATAACTTGCACGGTACCACCCAGATAATCACCACGCCGCTCTTTGCGCAAAACTTTTGCGTAAATTTGCCCTGCCGTGAAATTATTGTGTGAAGTCATCGGTTGTTTAATAAAGCGTTGATAGTGTCCCAAATCTAAATCTGTCTCAGCGCCATCTTCCGTCACAAAGACTTCGCCATGTTGATAAGGGCTCATCGTTCCCGGGTCGACATTCAAGTAGGGATCAAGCTTAAGAATAGTCACCGCCAAACCCTTACTCTCGAGTATGGCAGCCAAAGAGGCAGAAGCAATGCCTTTTCCCAAAGACGAAACCACTCCACCTGTTACAAAAATAAATTGCGTCATAACACTCCCGAAACCAATTATCACCAGCTCCTAAGGGCTTTCGTCCACCAAAGGCCTCACCTTGGGCATAAAATCTTGTTTGTTGAGTCCAAGCACAACCGCTAACGAACCGGCAACATAAATTGAAGAATAGGTTCCGATAACAATCCCAATGATGAAAGCTAATGAGAATCCTCTTAATGATTCACCCCCATATAAAAATAGTGCTAGCACAACCAGCAAGGTCAAACCGGACGTCATTATCGTGCGCGACAGCGTTTGGTTAATTGAAAGATTCACCACCTCTCTCGGGCTCATATTGCGCAACTTGCGGAAATTTTCTCGCACTCTATCAAATACCACCACGGTGTCATTGAGTGAATATCCCAAAATGGCTAATAAAGAACTTAAAGTAATGAGATTAAATTCCAGTTGATAAAAGGAAAATATCCCTAAAATTAATACCGGATCGTGGATCAACGCGACTGTCGAGCTGATGGCAAAACGATATTCAAATCGGAACATAATGTAGAGCATGGTGCCTATCATCGAAATCACCACAGCCAAGATCCCCAAACTTGTTAATTCCTTACCGACTTGCGGGCCAATAAAATCGACGCGACGCAAATGCGATCCGGGTAAAAACTGAATAACTTTATCCCCTACCGATTTTGCCGTTGCGCTGTCTTCCATCGGAATACTGATTAACACATCTTCTGAAGTTCCATAACTTTGAACCACCGCACGCTCAAAACCGGCTGCTTTTAACGCATTACGGATCGTCGCTAAATCCGCCGTTTGTTGATAAGACACTTCAATTTGAGTGCCCCCAGTAAAGTCCAAACCAAGATTTAGCCCATAGTGCCAGAGTGCAAACAATGAAAAAATAAATACGACCAGCGAAAATGCTGCCGTATACGTTTGCAATCCCATAAAATCAATCGTAGTGGTTTTTTTGAAAAATTCCATTGTTACATCCCTATGGCTAAATGTTTAACGCGACGATTGCCATAAATTAAATTAACCATGGCCCTGGTATAACTGATCCCCGTGAGCATTGACGTCATTAAACCAATGGTCAACGTCACCGCAAAGCCACGAACCGCACTAGTCCCAATGCTAAAAAGTACAATGCCGACAATCAATGTCGTCAAATTCGCATCCACAATGGTTGTCAAGGCTCGCTCATACCCGGCATAAATAGCCGCCTGAACCGACAGCCCACTACGCAACTCCTCACGGATCCGTTCATTAATCAAGACATTGGCATCGACCGACATCCCTAACGTTAAAACAATCCCGGCAATGCCAGGCAAAGTAAGTGTCAACCCTAAAATGGATAGAATCGCTGACAAGAGTATTAAATTAATAAATAAAGCGATATCGGCAACGATACCAAACACACTGTAGTAAATAGCCATAAAAATAACGGCTGCGCTCAGCCCAACAATCAGCGACACAAGCCCTTTATGAATATTTTCTTGTCCCATCGTGGGACCGACCATTCGATCTTCTACGATATTTACTGGTGCAATCAACGCTCCGGAGCGCAACAGCAAAGCCAAATCACGTGCCTCTTTCTGTGATTCCAAACCTTCAATATAGAAATCTCGCCCCAGTGCTGAGCGAATAACCGGCGCACTGATCACTGTTTTTTCTTTAACTTGAACACTTACCGGTTTGCCATCAATGGTTTCCATTTTATTCTTCGTTTCGATATAGACAATCCCCATGCGCTTGTTACGGTTACGCGCTGTAACGTGGGTAAAAAAGCCAACTTGGTTACCACTCACTGTGATGTTAACAATCGGCCCACCGTCTTGGCCATAGCTCGCGCTCGCCGCCGTGATGTTATCCCCAGACAGCACGATTGAATCATTTAAAATAATCGGCGAACCATCACGCATTTTATAGATCTTGGTTCCTAAGGGTGCAACCCCTCCGCTCAGGCTATAAGGATCATGTTCATCATCAACCATATGGAACTCTAACGTGGCTGTCCCCCCGAGGATTTTCTTAGCACGCGCGGTGTCTTGAATACCTGGCAAATCCACAGCAACGCGAGTAGCACCTTGTTGTTGCACAACGGCTTCCGATATTCCCAACTCATTCACCCGGTTACGCAAGATTGTCATCGTCTGTTCGATGGTTTGCTGCCGTATTTTCTGAAGTGACTCCGGTGATATTTCAGCGATGATTCGGTATTTTTCTTCATATCGGCTATTATGCAATTGGTACTCAGGAAAATCCCTTCTTAAAACCGTAAAAGCGGCATTGCGTGCGGCTTCTGTTCTAAATAGTAAATTGAGAGAATTATTACTGCCACGTGCAATACCAGCATAACGAATTTTTTGTTTCCTCAGTATTTGACTAACGGTATGAACACTATCCTGTTCGCGTTTTTTTAGTACCGAATCCACATCCACGTCGAGTAAAAAATGAACCCCTCCTCGCAAATCCAATCCCAATTTCATCGGCCCGGCACCTATCGCCTGCAGCCATAACGGTGTAGACGGTGCCAGATTTCCTGCGACCGTGAAATCATCTCCCAATTCACTGGAAATGACTTCCTTGGCCAGTAATTCCGTATCGGTATCTTTAAATCGGATCAATAAATCACCCTCACGCATTTCAGCGGCTTTATAGGGTAAGTTATGGGCTTTTAAGGTTGCCAATATTTTATCTTGCACCGCCTGCACCGTTTTTTGAGATTGACCCGAGATCTGTAATGCCGGATCTTCCCCAAAAAAATTGGGTATCGCGTAAATTAACCCAACGACCGTTATCAACAACAGTAATAGATAGCGCCAGGTAGGATACTGATTCATCAACGAACTCCCATGTCCACCGAAACCGAATTCACTAATTAATTGCTTTTATAGTACCTTTAGGCAAGGTACTGGTTACCGCTTGCTTTTGTATTTTAATTTCAACGCCATTGGCAATACTAATCGCAATAAAATCATCGGTAATTTTAGTGATTTTTCCTAATAGTCCACCGCTTGTTACCACTTCATCACCTTTTTCTAAATGATTGACCATCTCGCGGTGCTCTTTCTGTCGTTTTTGCTGTGGCCGCAATAAGAGAAAATAGCAAATTAAAAAAAAGCCGCCCATCATCAATAATGGTGCCAATGGTGAGCCTTGGGCAGCCGCTGAATTTCCTGCCGCATGCGCTGATTGCATAAACATATTTCTAACCTCTCGATCGATAAAACGATTCCACAAAAGCAGGCAATGTACCCTGTTCAATGGCAAGACGCAAATTGTACATCAGTTGTTGGTAAAAATGTAAATTATGAATTGAATTCAATCTTGCACCGAGCATTTCACGACATTTGTCTAAATGATAAAGATAAGCGCGCGTGGTATTTTGACAAGTAAAGCACAAGCACTTTTCATCTAGCGGTCTTAAATCGGTACGATTACTCGCATTTCGTATCCGCACAACCCCTTGAGATGTAAATAAATGGCCATTGCGAGCATTCCGGGTTGGCATGACACAATCAAACATGTCCACACCTCGGCACACCGCCTCAACAATATCACTTGGCGTTCCGACCCCCATCAAATAACGTGGCTTATCATTAGGCATATGCGTCACCACTTCATCCAATACCTGCAACATTTCTGTTTTGGGTTCGCCGACCGACAAACCACCGATGGCAAAACCAGCAAAAGGATATTGTTGCAGTGTGGCCAATGATTGCCGCCGCAGATCCGGATAAATTCCGCCTTGAATGATCCCAAATAAAGCACCTGAATGACCTTGATGGGACTCGACACAACGCTGAGCCCAGCGCATCGATAATTCCATGGATTTTTTTGCTTCATCGTGACTGGCTGGATAAGCCGTGCATTCATCAAAACACATCACAATATCGGATCCGAGCTCTTTTTGAACTGTCATTGATTTTTCAGGCGTCAAAAATACCGGCGAACCATCAATCGGTGATTTAAAACGCACCCCCTCTTCGGAAATTTTGCGCCCTTCACCCAAGCTAAAAACCTGGAAACCGCCCGAGTCGGTTAAAATCGGTCCTTGCCAACCATTGAAATCATGCAAATCACCGTGTAACTGGATCACCGCTGTCCCAGGCCTTAGCATCAAATGAAAGGTATTACCTAAGATAATTTGAGCACCGGTAGCCACTACTTCTGGCATCGATAGACCGCGTACCGTGCCATAGGTACCAACCGGCATGAACGCTGGTGTATCGACCACCCCTCTTGGAAAAGTTAATTGCCCACGTCGAGCATGGCCACACCGTGCTGATACGGAAAATTTCATATTAAAGCCCTATTAATAAACATCGCATCACCATAACTATAGAATCGATAGCGTTCCGTGATAGCCGTCTGATAGGCTAGATCGATGGTTTTCTTTCCTGCAAAAGCAGCAACTAGCAATAGTAGGGTCGAACCAGGTAAATGAAAATTTGTCACCATCGCATCCACCAGTTTGAAATGATAACCCGGATAAATAAATATCCCCGTTTCTCCTTGTAGTGGTTTCAAAATACCCTGATCATCGGTTGCCGATTCAAGGGCTCGAACCGACGTCGTCCCGATTGCGATCACTCGTTTACCACGCGCTTTGGTTGCTGCCACTTGTTGGCATAATGCCGAATCGATCACACAATATTCGGTATGCATCACATGTTCTTTGATGTTTTCTACTCGGATCGGTTGAAAGGTCCCCGCTCCGATATGCAAAGTGACTTTACCAAATTCAACTTGTTTTGCGGTTAAATCCGCTAATAATTGATCATCAAAATGCAATCCGGCTGTCGGTGCCGCCACCGATCCTAATTTTTCAGCATAAACTGTTTGATAACGCTCATAATCACCGTGACTTACCGCTCGGTTAAGATAAGGCGGTAACGGTAATTCCCCATGTTTTTGTAATAAATCGGCGATAGCCTCTTCACCATGGAAACGCACTTGGTACAAATCAGCTCGCTGCGACAGCACTTCAGCGGTGACTTGGCCTGCAACAAAATGCAATAAAGTGCCTGGCTTCGGACTTTTGCTTGAACGGATTTTTGCAACTGCCTTATTTTCATCAAGAATTCTTTCAATTAATAATTCAATTTTGCCTCCGGAGGCTTTCGAACCAAACAAGCGCGCTGGCATTACTTTAGTGTTGTTGAATACCAAAAGATCGCCTGGATTTACTAAATCCAACAACGCTCTGAAATTAGCGTAATGACATATTTCACCCCTACCACTAATGCTCATCAACCGACTCGCGGTACGCAATTCACACGGTGTTTTTGCAATTAATTCAGGTGGTAATTGATAATGAAAATCTTGTAACCATAACTTTTCATCGGCCGCATACTCTGCAGAAAAGCTTTTCTGGTTAGGATTCAAATTCATGATTCACTCACTCGAAAAAATAATTATTTTTTTGGAAAAAGCTAACAAAAAAAAAATACGTATGTTATATTTATTTCCACTTAAATTTTTACTTTGTCAGTATGACAATTCATTTTTAACCCAGTTCCGTTTGATGGTCAGACAGGAAGTCCCCTCGCGGAGTAAGTTCAAATGGAGTTCTCCTATGGATAGGTACAAACATACTCTCTTAGTTACCCATGTAGCAGCGCAAGACCATACACAACTTCTTGAAGAAGCTCAACAGCTTATCGCTATGGAAAAAACTGAACAACTTAGCTTGTTGCAAATTGTTCCAACAATCCCGGCGATTTATATGCAGCTGCCTTCGTTAGAAGCGTATGAAAGCAAATTACTCGCACGCAGTCTCTGTGATTTAGAGCGAATAGGCGATAGTTTAAACATACCGAAAGCGCAACGGTATGTCCGAACAGGAGCCATCCGTTCAGAAGTCAAAAGTTTACTGCATGGCCTGCAAGTTGATCATGTTTTGGCTGATCGTTATTGCCAATCCCAGTTAGACAACCTGGAGCAATTATTAAATTCCAACAATGACTGGTTATTGCCATTCTGCTGGAGCTTATTACCTTTTAGCAATAAGAACGCCGCCCATCGTCATAAGCACTAATCGGTAAGTTAGTCGTTGTCCCGTGATTTATTCACGGGATGGCCTGGCTTAGAATAATGGTTGAGAATTCGTAAATTTAATATATACTTCGTTCTCGAATGCCGGGGTGGCGGAACTGGTAGACGCGCTGGATTCAAAATCCAGTGGTGGTAACACCGTGTCGGTTCGATTCCGACCCTCGGTATGATCTACGGCATTCAAAAACAGACCTCTCCTGAATTTTTTTCCAAAACCCGACTAGTCACATTTGCGACTGGTTAACGTAACGCTGAGATTATTGGCGTGCTCACCCGTTTCTTTCGCTTGCGTTATGAGCCTTCTCTGGCGAAAGAAATTGCTGTGATGATCGACCTTCATCTCCGGCATCATGTCAATGACGACACAGGGTACCCGTGGCACCAATTTAATAGCCGATGAGGATAATGTTAGTGGCGGTTCACTGCCTTGTTGATGAATTTTCCTCACCAGAGACAGTGAGGCATTAAACAGCACTTCACGATTATCCTCGGGCAAAACGGTCAATGCCCGAGGTAAGCACGCCGTAATTTCTTGTGGCGACAAAACAGCTTGATTGTCCGTTGTAAAGCGAGATTCGATCAGCGCTGTCCTTGACGCGAGTATAGAAGCCGGAGACTCCTCTGAGTCACTGAAGAATGGCTTCATTGGTTTCACCAGCAATAAAACCGCCAACCTAATAATAATACCAAAGGTTACGCCATAGACATTGCCTTCAGCAAGCAAAGATTCAGCCCCCATCGCGCCAAGAGAAGAGACCCCTATCACGATCATTATTCTTATAGCATGCATAAGCTCGCTTTTAATTTTATACTCCACGCGATCTCTTTCTCGAAAAGAGTTGTAATCCGGTCGCGTCCTTTCGGTATAACATACCAACCATCGGTGAAACCGATGAAAATCCAATTGTTCAAATTCCCGGATGGTTTGTTCAAAGTGCCTTCTCTGTAAAGTGGCTAATTGAATCTTTTGCGCCAGCGTATAATTGACAGCTCGCAGCGCGGCTAAATCCAAAGCCTCCAAGTACGCTGCCACCATCTCTAAAATATCCGTGCATTCAGTAACAACCTTTTGAAAACGTAAGGCTTTTCTCAAGGGAACCACCGCTGGATGTGTCATAGCGCTTTGATACATATGCAATTATCCTCTTAATTCCAATGAATTCCTAAAAAATCGCCTTCGAGATAAAAGTCACGAAGGCGATGCCGGCACATCAGTGGGTATCGATCTCCACTGCACCATTTTCTAATACGCGATAACGATCACGGCGCAATTTGGAGTGCATAAAAAACAATTTGAAGCTGGTCTTAATGCTGGGCTGCTGGGTATGGCTTGATAATATCCTTTTTATGGTTCGGCTCGATACCCCAACCTCATGGGCTATTTTGTTGATATTGACTTGATTCAACTCCAATAACTCATACACCAACATCTGCCAAATCCCTTTTTTTGCTCGTAAACGGCCATACAATTGCGCCATCGCAAGCAACGACTGGGTCTCTTCACCGGATGTCATGGTTGGATCCTTAAACCCAGATAGGTCACGCAGCTGAATATCATCCGAAATTTGCTGTCCTTTCATTTAAAAACCTCCTATTAAAAAACAAAAATTTCTATGGAATAAAACACCAGAAGGCCCTTAAAGGACAGCGTAAATTTACGGGAAATGTTGCGACTGATTGTAGGCTCATTCTTGCACTAAGGTGGCAAGCACGCGTAAACAAACAATTTTTTCGTGGATATCGGGTAAAGCGGCTATGTTTTTAATCGCTTTTTGAATGGCGTGTTCGTAAGTGATATGCGTTAATATAACAATCGGCACCGAACTGAATTGCTCACTGGGTTGATATTTCTGCAATAACGATTCAATGCTGATCCGCTCAGCTGCCAGAAAGTGGGTGATTTCCGCCAGTATTCCTGGCCTATCTGGCACTTGCAACCGCAAATAATACGCGGTTTCAAGATTGTCAATTGCGTCTACTGTCACGGCTTCTAATGATGCCGGATCATATCCCAGAGGGTGGCTCACTTTTTGTTTATCCCGGCGAATAATGTCGATAACATCAGCCAATACCGCAGAAGCAGTCGGTAGTCCACCAGCGCCAGCACCGTAATGCAAGCTGGAACCAGCCGCATTTGACTCTAAAAATATGGCATTCATCACGCCATCGACCTGAGACAAAATATGCTTTCTCGGTAGTAATGCCGGATAAACTTGCAACCGAACCTGGCTATCTTGCTTGTGAGCAATTGCCACCTGCTTAATGCAGTAACCCAATTGCTGAGTGTATTGAATATCTGCCGGGCTAATATCCCGGATCCCTTGGATATAGACTTCAGAGAATCTCAACGGCATATTAAAAGCTAAGGCACTCAGTATCGTTAACTTATGCGCGGCATCAATACCATCGACATCAAAACTGGGATCCGCTTCGGCATAGCCTGCTTTCTGGGCCTTAGCCAATACGTCGGAAAAAGGTAATAAGTGCTTGGACATTTCACTGAGGATATAATTGCTGGTGCCATTGACTATCCCGAATAGCCCGGTGATTTGATTGGCGCTGTACCCTTCTTTAATGACTTTCACAATTGGGATACTGCCGGCTACTGCCGCCTCAAAACATAACGGCACCCCTTGTTGACTGGCTCGTGCCAATAGTTCATTACCATGCTGTGCAATCAATGCTTTATTGGCTGTGATAACGGGCTTTTTTGCGGCAATGGCTAACTCAATGGCGCATTTTGCATATTCGATCCCGCCCATCAATTCAACCACCACATCGACATCAGGATTATTAATCACTTCGTCGAGATCGTGCGCCAAAGCAATTCCAGTTAAATCACAGTCACGTTTTTTATTTTGGTTTTGTACCAAAGCCGCAACACACTGGATTTGGCAACCGGTGCGACGCGTTATTTCAGGCTGATTACGCGCTAATAAGCGCACCACTGCTTGCCCAACCGTTCCTAATCCTAAAATGCCCAGCCGAATTGTCTGCATCACAAATCCTAGAGTATAATCTATAGGAAGTATATACTGATCGGGCAAATAAGGAAATCTCATGGAAATCCAGTGCGAAAACACGGATAATCTTTACCAAATCACCGCGTATGGCTGCGATAGCTATACCGTTAATGACAAAATATTAAGGCATAGCTTTATTGTGAGTCCCAAGCACTTGGTTGCCCCATGGGATCTCAACAATATTCAACAATTAACGGCTGAACGATTATCCCCACTGCTTGCACTACAACCCGAAATTATCCTATTTGGCACTGGACCAACGCTTATTTTCCCACCGCTGCAGTTAATACAGCCGCTGTTCCAACAAAAAATAGGCTATGAATTCATGGACAGTCGTGCCGCAGCACGAACCTTTAATGTGTTATGTAGCGAGAAACGAAATATTGCTGCAGCGATTATTTTATAATGACAGGCCACCGGCCTGTTTGGGTGGCTCTGGTTTTTGTTCTAAACAAGCCTCTAAAGTTTTCGGTATTGCTGCCTTGAAAACACCGCTAAATTGCGTTAATGCGCACGCAAATTGCTGGCTTTGGCATGGCTTTTTTTCATCATCGCCCCGCCGCCAATCTTGATAAGACTCAACAACCTCTTTGAAACGATGTCCGTTCGGCTTATGTCCTTGTGCCTCTTTGGAATCGGCAGCCAATCCCTTCCTAAAGGCATGAAAATTTTCAACGGAAGCGGAAAGCGCAGTCAACGGCGAATATAACGCTCGCAAAGCTGCGAATTTTGTGTTTAATGACCATAACCCCCAGTCATCCATGCCAACGTATTTGGCAAAAGCATACCAGGCGCGCATCAGGCAACCAACGCTTTGCCGCACATACTTATCCACTTCGGTACAAAGGGCAATGCTGTTTTCAACTTTGTAACAGTCTCCCAATCCTTGATGTGCTCGTGCTCCTTCTAAAGAAGCTATCATCTCATCTATTCTCAAAACCTGATCACTGACTGTACGAAAACTTTGCTGCAAATTCTGCTCAAGGCTTTTCAACTCATTCATCGTGTATTTTTTGCCAAGCGCGGAAATCAGCTTATCTTCTGCCTTTTTACGATGCGCTTGGACAAGCGCTACCAGATCCCTGTGTTTATCCGGCAAACGCCGGCCGCCTCTGGTAACAAAACTGAAAAATTGTGTCTCTAGCGAATTATTATAACTTTCCCGATAAGCCAGCAAATCTTGATAGCAATCATCTTGCTCACTCAGCCCGACTTGATGTAATAATTTGATAAATTCATTGTGCGCTAATTCGTAATAGCCCTTACCCTCTTCTTGCAAAGCGATAACTGCTTGCAAGTCTCGAAAATAAATCACTTGTGCAACCGTTTGCACGGTCTGGCGTCCTTGATGCGACACGGCCATAACAACTTTTTTTGCAAGCTGTAAAGCATGAATGCCCTCATCGATTTTTGTGATGGCAGACTCAACATCGCCAATATCTTGAGCCCGACCTTGACCGGTAAGCGCGTTAGCATAATCATTCAATTTTTCTAAGAAATATTGGCGGTCTGTCGTCTCTTTTGCTATTTGAGCCATCACTGCCGGAGCAACCAGCAACTGCTCAAATCGAGCCCTTAGTCTGGGTAAAATGCTATTCCTCAACTCAGGATCAAATGCCGCAGTAATTATCCCTTGGTCGACCCCTTCCAGTTGTGGAAACAGATTTTCCCAATCGGGTTGTCCTACCGCTTTATCATCAAGCAACAACCGATCCGGATCGGATTGCTGTGCCAACATCCAGCCGTAAATTTGCAGTGCCAATTGATTTTGGTTGTTATTATTATAGTAACTCTTCATCCCCATGCCGGCATTATAAAGGACAAAACTTAACAAATAATTAAATTTACGCCCTTGTTTTTACAAGAATGGGGCTATTGTCCTAGGGTCTGTTATTCGTGAATAAGTTCCGTCTTGCGTTTCATCCGTGAGCCAATACGCGCGGTTTTAATGATATTCCCTTTGACTTGCACAATCTCAATGGGGTAGTCATTGATTTTAATACTGACCAGTGGTTTGGGGATATCTTGTAAATATTCAGTAATTAAACCACTCAACGTTTTAGGGCCATCGGTTGGGAAGTGCCACTTCATGAGTCGATTTAATTCTCGAATGTTGACCCCCCCCTCCACCAAATAACTGCCATTGGCTTGTGGGTGAATGCTCTGCGCCAGCATATTGGTATCCGTTGTGAATTTACCGACAATTTCTTCGAGAATATCCTCGAGCGTGACCAGACCTTGCACTTCTCCGTATTCATCAACGACAAGTCCCATGCGCAAACGTTCGCGGCGAAAATTAATTAATTGTGTCGTTAATGATGTACCCATTGGCACAAAATACACTGGCTCAGAAAATTCCACGATATTTTCACGGGTCAATTTCTCGTTGGCTAATAAATTCAAGCCATCACGAACCCGTAACATTCCTTCGACATTATCGATATGATCTTGAAAAAGTGGAATACGAGAATAATGACAAGCCGTCAATATATCCAAAATCACATTCCACTGCGCTGACAAATCGATACCTAAAATATCATGTCGCGGCACCATGACATCTTCCACGGCAACTTGCTCTAGATCTAAAATACTAAGCAACATGCTTTGGTGCTCATAAGAAATCATATTGCCTGACTCATGCACCAAGGTCCGCAACTCATCCCGACTTAAATGTTCATTATTAAGTTTGTTAAACTTCACGCCGAACAGCTGTAGCAAACTATTGGTGATGAGATTAGCAAACCATACCGCGGGGTATAATACTCTTAACAAAAAGGCTAAAGGTAACGAAGTGCAGAAAGCCACTTTCTGAGGATATAACGCTGCAATGGTTTTAGGCCCCACTTCGGCAAATATCAAAAGAACCATGGTCAAACCAATTGAAACCACGGTGATGGCAAGCCCCACATCGCCCAACACTTCCTTGGCAAGCAACACCGCTATCATTGAAGCCAGATTGTTGGCAAAGGTGTTGCCAATTAAAATGACGCCCAACAATCTATCCGGTCGCTCAATGAGTTTCAATACCCGCTTGGCAGCGCGATTATTGGTTTTGGCTAAGTGCCGCAGCTTATAGCGATTGACCGCCATCATGCCCGTTTCAGAACTTGAGAAAAACCCTGAAATAATGATCAGTAGCAATAAAATTACACATAGAACACTAAATGCCATGATTACGCTCTATCCTAATGCCGTCAAACAACAACAAACTAATACAATTAATACCCCACCGACGGTCATTTGTCGCGAAACGGGGCCACGCCAACCACCAAAATAGCGTCCTACCAGTAATACCGCAAAAATGCCCCACCCCAATAGTGACAGAAAAGTTTTATCAAAAAACGCACCAAAAAGCTTGGCGTAAAAAAACCAAATGCTTGAAGCTATCACGGCTGTTAACAACAGAAAACCCATCAGAATAAATCGATACAACCGAATTTCCATCGTTTGTAACGGTGGCAATGCTTGCAGCAAAGGACTCGAAGGCCGCTGCCGAATGACATAATCCTGAAGTGACACAAATATCGATTGCAAGCCTGCGACACACAACACAGCAAATGTCACCACAGATAATAAAATGTGCCCTAACTGTTTTGGACTATTGCCCGTGTAAAGAATATTCTCCCCGGGGAATACCGCTCCCCCCAACACCGTCAGCGAAGCAATCGGCAATAACACCACGAGCAAATTCAATACCGACTTCTTTTTTAAACTGATCAATAGTATTAAGACAATGGCCAACCAAAATAATAACGATAGGATATTCATCAGTGCAAGATTCTGCCCCTGTCCGCCATCGATCCATCTATACAATAGTATGCTATGGATCAGGGCTGTCGCCGTGATAACGACTACCCCGGTTGCCCGCGGCTTAGCTGCAATGAGGTGGGTAAACTGATGGTAAGTTACCAATCCATACCCAAGCACTGTGATTATAATTAATACTACTTCAATCATTTGACAACCATCATTGCAATGACCCATCCTATTAACCGCTATCTTCCCTAGAAAGTCACTCGAAAACAAGCCAAGATGGCTCTATAATGCAACAATTAGTAAATCCATCGCCATTTATACAGGATTATGCCATGTTTGAAAATTTGTCCGAGCGGTTTTCTCGTATTGTCAATTCTTTATCCGGAAAAGGTCGGTTAACCGATGAAAATATAAAAGAAACCATCTCCGAAGTGCGCATGGCGCTCCTAGAAGCGGATGTGGCTTTACCGGTCGTAAAAACGGTAGTCGAGCAAATTCGCACCCAAGCTTTAGGTACCGAAGTCACCACGCGTTTAACCCCAGGCCAAGCGCTCATTCAGATTGTTCATCAAGAATTAGTCCGCATGATGGGAGAAGAGAACGCTACCCTTAATCTCAACACGGCGCCACCTGCCATCATTTTAATGGCTGGCTTGCAAGGCTCCGGCAAAACCACAACCACCGCAAAATTAGCCAAGCATTTGAAAGAACAACAGCATAAATCCGTTTTGGTCGTCAGTACCGATATTTACCGACCGGCCGCCATCGATCAATTAGCGACCCTAGCCCGTGAGGTCGGCGTAGCATTTTTTCCAAGCACACCAACAGAACAACCGGTTGCTATCGCCACCGCGGCAATCAAAGAAGCCCGACAACAAGCCATAGATGTCGTCATCGTTGATACCGCTGGTCGTTTGCACATCGACACCGAAATGATGGCTGAGATCAAAGCCATTCATCACGCAATCAACCCCATCGAAACCCTATTCGTGGTAGACAGCATGACCGGCCAAGATGCGGCAAATACCGCGAAAGTGTTTCATGAATCCCTCGCATTAACCGGGATAATTTTAACAAAAGCGGACGGTGACTCGCGGGGTGGTGCCGCCCTATCCATTCGTTCAATTACCGGCAAACCCATTAAATTCATTGGAACCGGTGAAAAAACGGCAGCGCTCGATCCTTTCTACCCAGAGCGAATCGCCAGCCGTATTTTGGGGATGGGCGATGTTCTCAGTTTAATTGAAGCGGTGCAACGTAAAGTAGACCATACGAAAACTGAAAAATTAGCTAAAAAAATTAAAAAAGGCAAATCTTTTGATTTAGAAGACTTCAAAGAACAGTTAAGTCAACTCGCTCACATGGGCAGTATGTCGGAATTACTCGATAAACTGCCGGGCTTAGGGCAAATGAAAGAAGTCGCTAAAGCTCAACTAACCGATAAATCCTTCAACCAAACCATCGCCATCATTAATTCAATGACCATCCAAGAGCGCCGCTTTCCCAATCTCATCCGAGGCTCAAGAAAAAAACGCATTGCCATAGGCTCAGGCACTCAAATTCCGGATGTTAACCGGTTATTGAAACAATTCACCCAAATGCAAAAAATGATGCAAAAAATGTCAAAAAAAGGCGGCATGACTAAAATGATGCGCGGCTTACAAGGCATGCTGGGGCAAGAGGGCTTTCCCAGAAGCTAAAAAATAGGACTCACGCTTAAAAACGCGCGCTGCTTTGTTAAAAACTCGCCTAGCATCGTTTATCGCAAGTCCTAAAATTTGACGGCAGCATAATTATTAGTCACATATTGCTCTTTTTGCCCTGAGAACACATAAACTCGAGTACAATGATGGTATTCCCCTTTCCAATGGGTAATTTTTTCCGTAAAATCTGCCCCTTTTCCAGACAAACATATTTTTAAAGAGGAAAGCCATCATGGTTGTAATACGCCTAGCCCGCAGCGGCACAAAAAAGCGTCCGTTTTACTATTTGGTCGTCACCGATAAACGCAATCGTCGCGATGGCCGATTCATCGAGCAGCTTGGGTTTTATAATCCTGAAGCTCGTGGCCAATCACCTAAATACAGTTTTAAACAAGACCGGATCCAACATTGGCTAAATGTCGGCGCGAAGCCTTCTGAACGCGTCAGTAAAATTTTAAAAACCGCTGGTAAGCCAGCACCGGCTGCCGCGTAATCGTAGAACTGAAACCATGGTAATGCGTAGCCTAAATCAACCCGACTCATTAAGCACCAATGACGATTACCTTATCGTGGGGAAATTTGGTGCTGCGCACGGCATTCAAGGCTGGGTTAAACTCTTTTCCTATACTGATCCTGGCGTGAATTTATTTAATTATGCGCCATGGTATCTACGAGCGCCCAACAATACGTGGCAAACGCTCACTCCGTTGACGCACAAAACCAAAGGCGATGCTTTTATCGTGCAAATTAAAAATTGTGACGACCGAGATCAAGCCCGTGACTTGACTGATCACGCTGTTTACATTCATCGCAATCAATTGCCAGAACTGCCACAAGATGAATATTATTTTCATGATCTCATCGGTTGCCAGGTCATCACCACCCAAGGAGCGGCACTCGGAACAATACACCGCTTTTTTACTACCGGCGCCAACGATGTTATGGTTGTCAAAAACCAATCGCAGGAGCTATTAATCCCTTGGGTTAATGACATCATCATCAAATCGATTGACCTCCCACAACAAACCATAACCATTGCTTGGGAGCTGGGGGAATGAGCATGGATATCGGCGTGATCACCTTGTTTCCAGAAATGTTAACCGCATTAGATGTTGGCATTACCGGCCGAGCGATTGCACGCGGCATTATTAACATAAAAACTTGGAATCCACGACGTTTCACTGACAACAAACATGCAACAGTCGATGATAAACCTTACGGTGGCGGACCTGGCATGGTTATTCAAGGGCCGCCGCTTGCGGCGGCTATTGAGACAGCCAAACAGACCTTAGGAGAAACCACCAAAGTTATCTATGTGTCCCCCGCCGGACAACGACTGGATCATCAAGCGGTTACTCGCTTGAGCCAAGAACCCAAGCTTATTTTAGTTAGTGGCCGCTATGAAGGCATCGACCAGCGCATCATTGATAAATACGTCGATGAGCAATGCTCCATTGGCGACTATATCCTAAGCGGCGGTGAGCTAGCGATGATGGTTATCATTGATGCGGTCACCCGTTTGCAAAAAGGTGCGCTTGGTGATGAGCAATCCGCGCTGCAAGATTCCTTTTGTGAGGGCATACTTGATCATCCTCACTATACCCGCCCAGAACAATTTGCTGGATTATCGGTACCTGAAGTCTTGTTAAGCGGCAACCACGCGGCAATTAATCGTTGGCGCCGCAAACAAGCTTTAGGCCAAACTTGGCTGCAACGATCGGACCTATTGCAAAGTAAAAGTCTATCGCAAGAAGAACAATTGTTGCTGAATGAATTTATTGACGAATACCATCCACACTAAGGAGTGCGACATGAACCTCATCGAGAAACTTGAACAAGAGCAAATCGAAAAACTGAATAAACAATTCCCGGATTTTCAAAGCGGCGACACCGTGGTCGTACAAGTCCGTGTGGTTGAAGGTGATCGTGAACGTTTGCAATCCTTCGAAGGGGTTGTCATTGCTAAACGTAATCGCGGGATCAACTCAGCCTTTACGGTCCGCAAAATTTCTCATGGTGAAGGCGTTGAACGCGTGTTCCAAACCTATAGCCCTCTAATTGACAGCATCACGGTAAAACGTCGCGGCGATGTTCGTCGCGCCAAATTGTATTTCCTCCGTGAACGCAGTGGCCGATCGGCTCGCATTAAAGAGAAACTTACCAGCAAAAATAAGAACAGCGATAATGCAATCGCTCAATCAGCAGAAGATTCTGCCGATGCTGGTGAGTAAACTTAAAGCTCACTGACCGCATGACTCAGACGGCTGCTATCTTAGAAACCCCCATCGGCAACCTTGGTGTTCAGATGGCAGCGCGGGCATTGATTGGAATAACGCTCAATCCGGATAAGCGCTATTTTAGGGCTGCTTCAGTTGCCCGACACATCAGCCAAGAAATTTTAGCTTATTTTTCTGATCCCAATCATTTTTTTGCACTAGACTATGTGTTATCCGGAACCGCGTTTCAATTGCAAGTCTGGCAAGCACTCATTAAAATTCCGGTTGGTGAAACGCGATCGTATGGCGCATTGGCGAAAACACTTCACACCAGTGCCCGTGCAGTCGGAAATGCGTGCCGAGCCAACCCCATCGCGTTAATTATCCCTTGTCATCGCGTCATTGCGCACGATGGCACACTCGGCGGCTTTAATGGCAAAACCAGCGGTTTATCACTGCGCCATAAACACTGGTTATTACAACACGAACAGGCTCTAACCACAGGATAACTATGAAATCATTTGCTATCAAAGCAGTCCTCGGACAACACCATGGCCTTGAAATAGGTGAAAACATTCAAATCCAAGGCTGGGTACGCACCCGCCGTGATTCCAAAGCCGGCGTTTCTTTTTTACACATCAGTGACGGTTCTTGTTTTGATCCCATTCAAGTGGTTATTGCCACTGATCTCAATAATTACACAACTGAAATTTTAAAACTTTCTGCCGGCTGTTCGGTCATCGTCCGTGGCACATTAGTGGCAAGCCCCGCCGAAGGTCAACATTGTGAAGTGCATGCCACGGAAGTGGTTGTCGTAGGCTGGGTTGAAAATCCAGAAACCTATCCAATTTCACCGAAACGACACACCCTGGAATATTTACGGGATGTGGCGCACTTACGACCGCGTACCAATATCATCGGTGCCATTACCCGCGTCCGACACAGTGTCGCTCAAGCCATCCACCAATACTTTCATCTCAATGGCTTTTATTGGATCCATACGCCTATCATCACCAGCAACGATTGCGAAGGTGCCGGTGAATTGTTTCGAGTAAGCACCCTCGACCTCCTCAATCTTCCACTCAAAAAAGGGAAAGTTGACTTTAGCCAAGATTTTTTTGGCAAAGAAGCATTCCTAACCGTTTCCGGCCAATTAAATGTTGAGAGTTTCTGTTTGGCACTCTCAAAAGTTTATACTTTTGGTCCAACCTTTAGGGCTGAAAATTCCAACACCAGCCGCCATCTTGCCGAATTTTGGATGATAGAACCCGAAATTGCCTTTGCTGATTTAAATGATGATATTGCCCTAGCAGAAGATTTATTAAAATATGTATTAGCCCGCGTTTTACAAGAACGCGCTGACGATATGGATTTTTTTGCCAAACGGGTTGATAAAGATTGCATTACCCGCTTAGCGCACGTTATCAATTCTGATTTTGAGCGCATCGATTACAGTGAAGCCATCACCAAACTGCAAAAAGCCAATAAAAAATTCGACTTCCCTGTGTCGTGGGGGTTGGATTTACAATCTGAGCATGAACGTTATCTTACCGAAGAGCTGATAGGCAAACCGGTCGTTGTTTGTAATTACCCTAAAGACATCAAAAGCTTTTATATGCGCGTCAACGACGATGATAAAACCGTTGCTGCGATGGATGTATTGGCGCCAGGGATTGGTGAGATCATCGGTGGTAGTCAGCGAGAAGAGCGCCTAGATCGGCTCGTAGCCCGAGCTCAAGCGTGCCATCTTAATATCGAAGATTACCGTTGGTATCTTGACTTACGCCGTTACGGTACCGTGCCTCATGCTGGCTTTGGATTAGGCTTTGAACGCCTGGTTTGCTATATTACTGGTGTAGCTAACGTCCGCGATGCCATCCCATATCCCAGAACGCCGGGGCATGCTGAGTATTGACTTAATAATTTATCCTCAGTACCATTCCCACGTTTATCAACCAGCATAAGCCACACTACCCATGCAACAAGAACCCAGCGCAAAAAGAAACAAACGCAACGCAAAACCAAAAGCCGCGCATAAACCACAGAGAACCTTAGGACCCATTCCCGATCTGGAGCGGCATTTACCGACAGATTGGTGGCGAACCCTATTCAACTCCCTCTACTTAAAGACCGATGGTGATGTGGTTGAAAATAACGTTAACACCACAACTGACATTGACTTACTGATCGAAGCGGCAAAAATCACGAGCAATGATATGTTGCTGGATTTGTGTTGTGGCCAAGGTCGTCATATCTTAGAGCTGGCGCGCCGTGGCTTTAAACATTTAAATGGTATTGATCGTTCGCGTTATTTAATTCGGCTCGCTCGTCGACGCAGTCGCGATGAAGGATTAAATGTGCAATTCTCTGAAGGCGATGCCAGAAAGGTTCGAGTAGCAGAAAGCAGCATGGATTGTATATTTTTAATGGGCAACTCATTTGGTTATTTTGAGCGGGAAGAGGATGATATTTCTGTTTTAAAAAGCATTATGCGCGCCCTCAAGCCCAAAGGCCGATTAGTCCTCGATGTTGTCGATGGTTCATGGATGGCAAAGCATTTTGAACCGCGCTCTTGGGAGTGGATTGATCAATTGCATTTTGTAAATAGAGAGCGTTCACTCGCTTCGGATAGTAAACGCATCATTACACGTGAAGTCATCACCAACTGAAAAGACCCCAATGTCTAGACCACAACCCTAAAAATTTTTAGGAGATCTTAGC
>CAYGNG010000037.1:0-23601 GCA_964351225.1 uncultured Gammaproteobacteria bacterium | reverse complement strand
TATTCTCGGCTCAGGCAAATGAGTCTACTCTCCGGCTGTGCGTTTGTCCATTATCAGTCTTGACAAGAAACAATTCTATGCACCAGTATTGATGGTTGCTGTCAAACAAGCTTTTAAGTTAACGTCATAATATTTGTCTCGAATAAGTTCGTGGACTTGCTGTTTTAAAGAAACGGATATTTTGTTAACAGGCTCTTTGCCTGCATTACCATGTACAAGAGATTGGACGCCTATTTAGGGTCTGTTGACAATTGCTTTTTCGGCTGCAAATGTCGCTCTCTTTACCAATTTTTTCGTTTGGACTCGTCAAATAGGAGTCACTATTCTCCTCGTTCAGCTGATGCGACAAAGTCGCTTGGTAGTTACGATACGACAAAATCGCTTGGTGTTAACAAATTCCCCGTGCATTGGGCTGGATTCGGGATGACAGCTGTGGGTGTTTTGCCTCGTAATTATCGAAAATCACTCGCAAACGCACGAAATGCTTCTCGCTCGGCGGCAAAGTTATTATTGGTTGCAACCGTTGAATCTACTAGTTGACCATTGTGAAATACCAGTAGCGCGACGACGGCTGTGTGAAAATTATTTACCATCGGTAAGCGTGCGATTTGCAGGAGGGTGTCTATCATTTCGTTTTGATTGCTTCTAGCATCATTATGGCGCGCTATCAGGTTGCCTTGGCTCTCATTCTGTTTATAGAAAAGAAATTGCTCGATGTTGCTACATCTTGCGGTGCTGTCGTGATGATCAATTTCTCGGTCTTGTCCTCTAAAACCATGATTTGCGACCGTTAAATAACTGCTGCTGCCAAGTGGTTTTGGGCTTTCAACTTCATGAAGTTGTCCATTACTCCCTTGCCCGACGTGAATAGAGTAAGCGCTAATCCCATCACAAACATTGACATGGTAGTTTGAGAGTGCTTGAGGACTTCCTGCATTACTCATCATAGCTCTGACTTCATCCGCTGTATTTGCTTCGTGGAGTAATTTGCGATTCAGTAAGATGGCAGGAAGGCGATTACCAACGACCGTCGTTTTTTCATGGTTGCGGCTGACATTCAGTTGTAAAAAGAGTTGGCTGCCATTTTCTGTTTGTTTTACGGCAGTCAACAAGCCGCTTAATAAGGGTGCTGAGATGTCAGTAAATTTCTCTCCAGCGATAGTGCGTTCAGTCTCGATAAAATATTGGGCTAGGCCGTAAGAGGGCCAGTCTAATGCGCGCATATATCCAAACATATTATCAACTTGAATTATCGCACTGGTGCAACCCATATCTGGCAACAAGTTGCCATGATTAGGTAGGGTATCTGCAATAGCGCTTTTAAAAGGATTATATTGATGAAAGTCAGGTAGCATTTGTATCAAGAGATATTGACCAAGCGTAATGTTAGGGCTTGGATTGGCATTTGGATTTTCTGCTCTCCAAGCTTGATAACCAGCGATTTTGGCTTGGATTTCTTCTTGTAAATAGTTAGGCAATGCCTTAAAGATCGGTTGCAATGCTGCGTCGAGCGCTGCATCGGTACGTGGTGCCCCAATAAGAGGGAGGATCAATCTAGTATATTTATTTAACGCATAGAAACATTTCGCCATATATGGTGCTAAAGCATACCCTTCAATAAACCCAGCATCATGAGGGGTGTCAGCTATAATCTCGATTTTGGGTAAATGCCCTGGGTGATTAACAAACTTGGCATGACCCGAGGGACTATCACGATGTGTGATATCAGTATTATTAGAGGGATCTGCTGCTAAAAGTGCAGTGTTCTCATCTGTTGCTACAATTGGGGGCGTCTCTGCAAGATAAGGATTGTCATGTGCGGCCATATCGCCACCAAATAGATGTTGTAAAACGCGAACTGTTATCGCACCGAATGCTAGCAAAGTAAATCCAATAGTCGCGAGAATCGAGACGGCGATTGGTATTGCTAGAATAGTCACTGGTGCAATCCAAACAAACGGAATACCGAGCATGCAGATCCCAAGCAAGCAGCTAAAGAGCAGTTTGGCTAGCCGAGGGTGGTTTCGCTCGAATTTGACAATGGCATCCAAAAAATTTAAGTGAAATCTATTACTTCTGCGCACAACGGGGAAGTGGTAATCCATGCCTATCATTGAATAAATTTCCTCCGATCAGAGCTTATTAACAGACGCTAAAGTATACTAGGAAATTATTAATAAAATATTAAAGTCCTATTGATGACCAGGAAATGTAAGCCAATGATATGGTCTGCTTCGCTAATAAACCCCTAAAAAATCTAAAGTTACTAACAGAATCGCAAGTGGAGAAACAAATCTGAGTGTTTGTTGCCAAGCAACGAAAAATTTGTTTTGCGGATCGAGGTTTAACTCTTTGGCTGAGATTTCTTTTCTCAAAACCCAGACGGCAAATATTGAGATTAATAATCCCCCAGTGGGTAGCATAATATTGGCGGTAAGGTAATCTAACAATTCGAAAAAGGTTAATGAGAATAGTTTAAAATCTTGTAATATATTGAATGACAATATCGTGCCGATGCCAAGAAACCAAATGATCGAACCACATAACATGCACGCTGTGGCGCGCTGCAGATGGAATTTTTCCATGACGAAAGCCACACTGGGTTCAAGTAGCGAGATAGCAGAAGTAAAAGCAGCAAATGTCAGCATTATAAAAAAGAAAGTCGCAATCAAATTGCCAAATGGCATGTTCCCAAAAGCAAGCGGCAGGGTTTTGAAAATTAATCCAGGGCCTGCTTGTGGCTCCAGATGATGTGCAAACACAATCGGGAAGATCCCCATGCCTGCAAGTAATGCCACCGAGCTATCAGCGATGGCGATGCTTAACGCTGCTTGGGTAATAGAAATATTTTTAGGAAGATAAGCGCCGTATACCATCATGGTTCCTGTCGCGAGGCTTAGGGTAAAAAATGAATGCCCTAACGCAATCAGGGCGCCATTGGCGCTTAATTTATGAAAATCAGGTTTAAATAAAAAAGTTAACCCTTCTATGAAATGGCCAGTTGTCATTGCATAAGCTACCACAATTAATAACAATACGATCATGGTGGGGAACATAAAAGATATCGATTTCTCTAACCCGGTTTCCAGACCTAAAGCAACCACAAAAGTGGTCGCGCTGATGACAAGGGTGTGCCACAGTAGTAAAGTCCAAGGATTGCTGACCATGGTATTAAAAATACGTTGTATATCATTTGCAGTAGCATTAGAAAATTTTCCCATCGCGGCATGAAAAATATAATCACAGCCCCACCCGGCGATGACACTGTAGTAACTCAAAATCAAAAATCCTGAGAGGATGCCTATGAATCCCGCCCAATACCAATGTTTAGCGTGTTTTCCTTCCTCTGCCAGAATGGCAAAAGTGGTTGCCGGATTGCGTCGCCCATGTCGGCCGAGCAAAATTTCAGCCATCATAATGGGGATCCCCATTAAGAGTACACACAAGATATATATCATTACAAACGCACCACCACCATTAGCGCCAGTGATATAAGGAAATTTCCAGATGTTGCCTAAACCGATGGCTGCACCGCTCGCAGCCATGATGAATGCTATCTTAGAAGACCACTCGCCATGCAACGATTCTCGAGCGCTTGCCATTCCTTGTGCTCCTGCAGGGTAAACATTTAGTGTAATGAAATCTTTCGTTGTTCACAAATTTTCAAGGATGATTGTAAAAAACAGATCCCGCGGTAGTGGTCGGATTATTTTCGTTTGGCAAGTAAGTGGCTAAATCGCGATGTAATTGAAATAAAAAAAATCGGAGCATGTCATGATTTAAAGCCCGGCTAGCGAGATCTCGTTTCCAATAATAAGGCTCGGACTGGGGGATTGGAGCAGTTGGGTTTTGGCTCGGTTGGCCAGATTGTTTAGAGGGCGACTCGGGTGTTATTTTATAAACACAATAATACGGCAGCGTGCGATTAAAGCAGATTTCTAAAGGTTGGTACAAACGATGTAAGGCAATATTTAAGGCACAAGCCGTAAAGGTGATGACTGCGCCGAAAATGGCACCAACACCAAAAGCAATGAGTGCCGGCACACTTAATAAAAGCAAATGAATAAAACGACTGAAGGTGCCGTGATATTTTTTGTCTTGATCTTGCATGATTAGAGAGAAAACGCCAAAGGATAGCAGTGTGAAAGCAACTTCTACCGCAAATAAAATAGATTGCACTAAAAACAAAGGCAGCACACAAAAAATTAAGACAACGCTCATGAGCGCAAGCCCGGAGAAGATGGCCCCGCCCACGATGTTGGTTGTTAGTTGTTGATAAGTATAACGCTCGCTGGTATAGCTCATGAGCTCTTAACTATTTTGCGTAGCACGTATTGTAAGATGCCACCATGTCTATAGTATTCCGCTTCGTTTTCGGTATCAATGCGGCAAATCACTTCGGTTGACTGTCGTTTGCCACTCGGGTGAGTGAAGTCCACAGTGAATTTTTGTTGGGGCTTAATTTTTGAATTAACGCCTTGTATGCTTATTTTCTCAGAGCCATCTAATTGCAAAGTTTTCCGAGTGACGCCTTCTGCAAACTGTAACGGCAATATCCCCATCCCAATCAAATTTGAACGATGAATGCGCTCAAACCCTTCGGTGATCACTGCTTTGACGCCTAATAATAGAGTGCCTTTTGCCGCCCAGTCACGAGAAGAGCCGGTGCCATACTCTTTCCCTGCGATGATGACCAATGGTGTATTGCTGGCTTGATATTTCATTGCAGCGTCATAAATTGGCATAATTTCATTACTGGGAATGTGCTTGGTAACGCCTCCCTCTGTGCCGGGTGCCATTTCATTACGGATGCGAATATTGGCAAAAGTACCACGCATCATGACTTCATGGTTACCGCGCCTTGAGCCGTAGGAGTTAAAGTCTTCTGGTTTGACACCATGGCTTTGCAAGTATTTGCCGGCCGGGCTATCGGTTTTGATGGATCCAGCGGGGGAAATATGATCGGTTGTGATGCTGTCACCTAATAGGGCTAGAATACTTGCTTCCTTAATTTCTTGAATGGGTTTTGGTTCTAAACTTAAATCTTCAAAAAAAGTGGGATGGCGCACATAGGTGGAATCCGCACGCCAATCATAAGTATTACTGGCTTCAACTTGAATGGATTGCCATAGACTATCGCCGCTGAATACATCAGCGTATTGTTTACGAAACATCGCATTATTTACTTTTGCCACAGCGCTGGCGACTTCAGCATTACTTGGCCAAATGTCTTTTAAGAAAACGGGGTTACCGGCTTGGTCTTGACCTAAAGCGTCTTTGGTTAAATCAATGGTTGTGGTGCCTGCCAGGGCGAACGCGACGACTAATGGTGGCGAAGCCAACCAATTCGCTTTGACTTGGGGGTGAACGCGGCCTTCAAAATTGCGATTACCAGATAAAACGGCAGAGACTTGTAAATCATGATTGGTGATGGTGTGGCTGACTTCATCCGGTAGCGGCCCTGAGTTACCAATACAGGTGGTACAGCCATATCCGACAAGATTAAATCCTAATTGATCTAAGTAGGTTTGCAAGCCTAAGGTTTCAAGATATTCGGTGACGACTTTAGAGCCAGGGGCAAATGACGTTTTAACCCATGGCTTGCAAGTTAATCCTTTGGCAAGGGCATTTTTGGCTAATAATGCCGCAGCCATAAGCACCGAAGGATTGGAGGTGTTGGTACAACTGGTGATTGCCGCGATCACCACATCACCATGATGTAAATCAAATTGTTGATTGGGTGAGCTGAAGGCCGTATTTTTCTCAGGTGTTTTGTGTGCATCACTGAGGACGGTGGCAAAGGCGGTCGGAACCTGTGATAAAGCAACCCGATCTTGCGGGCGCTTAGGACCGGCAAGACAGGCTTCAACGTGGGAGAGATCAAGCTCTAACGTGGTGGTGAATATCGGCTCTGGTGCCTTATCATCGCGCCACAATCCTTGTGCTTGGGTATAGGCTTGTACGAGTTCAATCAATTCGGGATCACGACCGGTCAATTTTAAGTAGTCGATGGTTTGCTGATCGACCGGGAAAAAGCCACAGGTTGCGCCATACTCTGGCGCCATATTCGCAATCGTTGCGCGGTCGGCCAAGGGTAATTCAACCAGTCCTGGGCCAAAGAATTCGACGAATTTGCCAACGACACCCAGTTTACGGAGCTGTTGGGTGATAGTGAGTACTAAATCGGTCGCGGTGATCCCTTCTTGCAAACGCCCTTTCAATTTGAAACCGACAACTTCAGGGATTAGCATGGAGACGGCTTGCCCAAGCATCGCGGCTTCTGCTTCGATGCCGCCAACACCCCAACCCAAAATTCCCAAGCCATTGACCATCGTGGTATGGCTATCGGTACCGACTAAGGTATCCGGGAAAACCAGGGTTTCGCCATCGCTCGTTTTTTGCCAAACGACTTTGCCTAAGTATTCTAAATTGACTTGATGACAGATCCCAGTGCCTGGCGGAACCACTTGGAAGTTATCGAAGGCTTGTTGACCCCATTTTAAAAATTGATACCGCTCAAGATTGCGCTCCATTTCCATTTCGGAATTGTCTTGGAAGGCATGGCTGGTGCCAAATTTATCGACTTGTACCGAGTGATCGATAACGAGGTCAACAGCAGAAATCGGATTAATTTTCTTAGGGTCACCGCCTAGTTTTACCGTGGCGGCACGCATCGCTGCCAGATCAACAACCGCGGGCACACCTGTAAAATCTTGCATGAGTACGCGTGCCGGGTGATAAGCAATTTCGGTAGCAGACGTTCTGGTGGTTAGCCATTGCAAAACCGCCATAATATCTTCTTTGGTTGCAACGTGGCCATCTTCATGCCTTAGCAAATTTTCAAGTAAAATTTTCAGTGAAAAAGGTAAGCGCGAAACATCATTGGGAGATTTTTTTGCAAGCGCAGCAAGGCTGAAATAACTATATTTTTTTTGACCAACTTGAAGAGATTGTTTGCACCCAAAAGAGTTTAGACTCGAACCACTCACTATATATTCTCCTTGGTTTGTGACGAAGACACGATATGTTTAACATTTGAAATTTTACCATGAAAAATGGTTAATGTATTTTGCTATTTACCATTTTTTTATGGTGAAGCTTGCTATACTTAATTCCATATATTGCTTGAAAAATTTGAGGTGTTGCATGGAAGCAGCTAATCTACTGAGAGTGTTAATCGTTGATGACAATAAAGTCGATGCGCACGCGATCCATGAGATGCTCAAAGATGCCGTCGGCATGACTTTCGATGTCACCTGCGTATCACACTTGCGCGATATGAATCGTTTGCTGGAGTATCAACAATTCCATGTGATTTTGCTTAGCATTTCTTTGTTGGAGTTGTCTGGGAATAAGACCATTGCCAAAATCCGCGATATTTCTCCGGCTGTTCCTATTGTAGCTTTAGTCTCGTTGGAAGATAATTTTATTGCTTCCATGGTTGATAATCTGGGTGTTGACGATTACATCGTGAAAAACTATGCCAGTAAACAAACCTTAATCCACTCTATTCACAGTGTGATCCATCATCGTAAAATGGTGTATTCCCTCTCGCGGCTGGTCAATCAACATTCGGCGATGTACGATGCGTTAACTGGTGTACCAAATCGCGCATTATTGCTCGATAGACTCAATCAAGCGGTAACGGTCAGTAAGCGTAACAATGAGTTATTTGCTTTGATGTTAATTGATATCGATAACACGCAAGTGCTAAATAGCGAGCTCGGCAAAGAGAAGGTAGATCTTATTATCAAACAAGTTGGTGCGCGATTAACGGCTTGTATCCATAGCCCAGATACCGTCGCGCGGTTTTCTGGAGATAAATTCATTGTTTTGATCACTGGAGTAAAAAATCCAACCGATGTTTCTAAGATAGCTCAAGTTGCTCAGCGGCTTATTTGTGAGCCAATTGAAGTCAATATGATGCCGCAATTTATTACTGCATCTACTGGTATTGTGTTATTTCCGGAAGATGGTAATGATCCCAAGGCTTTATTGAGTCGTGTCGACGATGCTTTGTCTGTTGCAAAAACTCAAGGTGCTAATTCAATTGTTTACTTTAATACCGAGATGCAAAAAGTGGTTAATCAACAATTGATATTAGAAAAAGATTTGCGAATGGCGTGGGCGAAAGGAGAGTTTTTTGTTTACTATCAACCACAGATTGACTTATCAACAGGTAGCACGATGGGTGTAGAGGCAAAGCTATACTGGAATCATCCTGATCGTGGTTTACTGAGTCCAGCTGAATTTATGAAATTAGTCTCTGAGACAGGATTGCTTTTGCCATTAAATGATTGGTTGTTTCGTCGAGTCTGCATGCACCACCGGCAATGGGCGCAAGCAACGGGTCAAAAAGTTAAAGTGGCATTAACCATTTGCGAGCAACATTTTTATCATAAGGATTTTTGGGAAAAATTTAACATTGCTTTAAATGACCATGACATGGATCCGGCAAATTTAATATTACAGTTTGATGAGAAAGTATTATTTGCTAATGAGCCACTTGCGATTAACCTATTAAATGAGCTTAGTCATCTCGGCTGTGTTTTAGCTATCAATGATTATGGCAATGATGGATCCGCGATGGGTTTTGTTCGACATTTACCAGTTAAAATATTGAAGTTACCCTCAAGCTTGCTCAAGTCAATTACCACGAGCTCAGGTCAATATGATTATGTTAAAGCGACTATTGCCGTAGGCCACAGTTTGAAGAAGGAAATTTTGGCGTGTGGTGTTAGTGATGTAAATTTGCAGAGTTTTGCGGTTGAGCAAGGTTGTCGTTATGTTCAAGGTGATCTCTATGGTAGTGCGATGCCTGAGCAAGAAAGCTTGCCATTAATTGAAAAGCAATGGTTTACGCCACTGATTAAACGGAATGGCGAAGCTCATGGTGCGGTGCGCTCTAATCACTCTTCTCTGTGATAAATTTAAGGCCGCTATGCCTGTGCCGCTCGTTGTACCAGTCCACAAACGACAGAACCCAGTTGGTATCAAAGGAACACACCTTCTTAATTTAAGTGGTGGTTTAGAAGAAATATCGATCGCTTGCTAACATAAAAAAAACATGGTAACCATTCATTAACCTTGAAGGTGAATTTACCGAGAACGCTCAGATTTGGTGTTCCCATCTACATGGTAAATAGATACAATTATATTTTATGAAGGAATAGAACATGATCAAAGCCAAAGGATATGCCGCACTAGCAGCCAAAGCAGCCTTAGAACCTTTTTCATTTGAACGACGTGAGCCAACAGCACATGATGTTGTAATTGATATTCATTATTGTGGGATTTGTCATTCGGATATTCACCAAGCACGCGATGAATGGGATGGTGCCATTTTTCCCATGGTTCCCGGTCATGAAATTGCGGGCGTTGTTAAAGCGGTTGGTAACAAAGTCACAAAACATAAAGTGGGCGATCATGTTGGTGTGGGTTGTTTTGTTGATTCTTGTCGCCAATGTGAAAACTGTGAAAATGATCTTGAGCAATATTGCCTTGAAGGTATGAATGCAACCTATAACAGTTATGAACGCGATGGTAAAACCCCTACTTATGGCGGTTATTCGAATGTCATCGTGGTTGATGAAAATTATGTATTACGCATTCCGCAATCCATTCCACTTGATAAAGCTGGCCCTTTATTGTGTGCGGGGATTACCCTTTATTCACCGCTCAAACATTGGCACGCCGGCCCAAATAAAAAAGTGGCGATTCTGGGCTTGGGTGGTTTGGGTCACATGGGGGTTAAAATTGCCAAAGCCTTAGGTGCTGAAGTTACCGTGCTAAGCCATTCTGATAAAAAACGCGATGATGCGCTACGCATGGGAGCGCAGCATTTTATTTCCACTGCAGACAAAACAGTTTTTCAAAAACACGCGCGTGAATTTGATTTAATTATTAATACCGTTTCTGCTGACATTAATATGAATGATTATTTTGAATTATTAAAACATGATGGCACATTAGTCGTTGTTGGCATTCCTGAAAAACCACTTAGCATTCATCCTGCATCACTCGTTTTAATGCGGCGTAATTATTCTGGTTCCTTAATCGGATCGATTAAAGAAACCCAAGAAATGTTGGATTTTTGTGGCAAACATCATATTACGCCCGATATTGAAATGATTACACCCGAGCAAATTAATCAAGCTTACGAACGTGTCATGAAAAGCGATGTGCGTTATCGTTTTGTGATTGATATGGGCAAGTTGTAGATTTACACTGTCAGATGTTTTTTCAGTAACGGCTCACCTCTTTTAACTTTCTTCTTGCCAGGAACGTCCAGGTTTGGCGATCCCCGCTACGGAGAGAGTAGTTCCCTTTTTTATTGTTTAAACGTAACTATTCAGGTAACTGCTTGCGCCCCGCAGAAAAACATTTACAACAATTTGTAAAAACTCTTGCCACGATTTTTGATGTAAAAGTTAGCTTTCCTTATATCACCATAAAAAACATATTTAAAACGCTCTTACGGATTGCACAAGATAATAGAATCTTCCCGGAGACTTTTCCGCGAGACAAAAGAGAAAATAATTCGACCTAACACATTTACGAAGCCCAAAAAATCCGTGTTACACTACCCTTAGTTTAATGATATTGCAGATAATATTATGGCTCGTGTTGACGGAAAATCCTTGCGCGAAGAAGCAGAACGCATTAAGTCTGATTTTGATCGTATGATTGTTGGCAGTCCTATTTTTCTTATGGCAATTGCGCTCATGGCTTATGTGGCTTGCATATTGTTCGCGAGCGTGCGGGCTGTAACAAAGATGCGCTTCCAGTTCCGTGTTTAATGCTGCTTCGACCGTCAGTTTGGCTCACTCTGCGCTAAGTGCGCTTAGATCGCTGCCTGTCTTTATGTCCTTGGCTAATTCTCGTGCCAACGCTTGTAACTGTTTTTTATCCATTTTAATTTACAGGCTCGAGCCTGGTTGGCGGGAAAGCTGATCATCGCTTATTTTTTTTTCACCCAGCCATTTGTCCCAGTTTTCGAAATTCACCGTAATCATTTTGGTAAACTTGTTAAATGAGAAAAGAAACAAATTTTTGTTGCTACTAAATGATAAGGTCGAATTAGATTCTAAGGATTTAAAATCACAACTAGGAAGCGACACGATATAATGACTATCTTTCTCTTTCTCATCGATAAGGTTTTTAAAGTATTTAGTGAAATTCGTATATTTGCTTTCATGTGGTCCTTTTGCATAAACGGAAGTTTTCCATTTATCACAGGGGATCTCAAAAGTGTGGGGTTTTTCTGCTGCTTTTTTCTCTTCTTCTTGTTTTTCTTTTTCTTTTCTTTTTTTGAGTTCTTCTATTTTTTCTTCTATCGGCTTTCTTGCTGCTGCAACTTTCTGGTCTATAGACTGTGCCGCTTCTTTTGCGGAATGACTTCTTTCTTTCTCTATGGCGCTGCGGAGTATTTCTTTTTCTTCTTCTATGGTGTCTTTGTCCCAATCTATCTTTGTCATTGCTAATTTTTTAAAAATGGCGACAATGTTCTTCTTCCTCCCCTCTCCAGGGTCTTGATCATAATATTGTTCGGAAAAAAGTGTTGCAAAAGGTTGTGCAAAAAATCTGTCGCTGTAGCTGGAGGCAAGATAATGGGCGCTCTTGTTGTTTTCAAACAGAACGAGCAGCGCCTCTACTTGGTCGACACAAACGGGAGTACGATTGCTTGCTTCTTCGGGGGACGGGAATAGTGCTAAAATTGCGGGGAAGAATGATTTGTTGATAATATTAGCTTCGGGCATTTGTGTCACAATTTCTCTTAAGACTTGATAGCGATCATTTGCTGTTTCAAATAAACCGAGTATGTTCAGGACGGTTTGACCTACTTTGTGAAAAGAACACGTTTGTTTGTTGTAAAACACACGGGAACAAAAAACAGACAGTGGGAAATGCGCAGTCGATTGTTTATCGTCTTCTATTTTTTTTCCTTCAAGAATAATGGCAACTACTTGATGAAAAGTCTTAATTCTCTCATTGGGAGGGCATGATTCAATTAATGATTTAAATGCAAAAAAGTCATTGTTTTTTCCGGTGATATGTTGTTTCACAATCGTTTCTAATCCACCTAATTTGGTAATGAAAGAATCCCACAGGTCAGGAGTTAATTTTTCACATAAAGTGCAAAAATTTCTGTCACATTGGGCATATTGTTGCAGCGAATAATCACTGAACATCTCTAAATTTTTAGCGATATCTTCTATCGGAGGCCAGGAGTTCTTATTATTTTCTAAAAACTCTATAAAGAAATTTTTAATTGTGTTATCAGAGAAATTTTTAGAAATAAAAGCCATGGTTTCTCTCGATTGTATCCCAGCGCGAAACAGGGAAGTAAAAAAATTTTTCCATTGTTCCTTATCTGATTTTGATAAACGGAGAGAAAAAACAGAGTTCAGGAGGCTGATCTGCGCAGGGTTTTCAAAACTGTTTGATTGTGGCGCAATGAGATTTTTATATAATGTGTAATAAAGTTTCGGTTCCGAATATATAATTTGAATAGTGTATGTGTTCTCTTCCAAGGTGGCGGAAAAAACGGGACTCGCTGTTTTTTCCTCTGGTATCGGACGCTCATTTGAGAGGTTTTTTGTTCTTGTTGGAAGAGATTAAAAACGTTCAATAAGGAGCGTGTGTCTAAACCTTTTTCGCTAGCATTAACAAGCGTTTCTTGCAAAATTTCAAGCAGTTCTGATTTCTCTGCCGGATCAAGCTTAGAGAGCATATCCTGACAAGTTTGTAATAATTGCTCAGGGTTAGTGGTTTGATTTTCTGCTGATTTCTCGATCTCACGGATGTAAAGTTTAGTGGCAACGATTAACAGCATTTTTTGACTTTTCGAATCATCAACGGAGATGCTATAGACGGTTCTCATTAAATCTTTGTAGGCAGCAGCAAAATCTCCAGTTTGAAGGTAGAGGACGGCACGATTAAGCAGAGCTGATCGATCATTCTCTATACTAAACTGCAGTGATGGTGGTAGATTTGAGATTCCGTTCAATGCTGGTTCTATTAGGTATCTTTTTAAAACCCCGATTACTTCGCTATTTATTTTATCATGTCCTTCCGGGAAATTATTTTCTTCTAGTGCAGCAATAATTTTTTTGTCATTCTCGGTATAGCTCTCTTTTTTTAATAGAGCTAAAGCAGTTTGATAGAGCTGTTTTCTATCTTTATAATCATCACTGGGGTCGTTTATTCGCTCTTCAAGTGTAAGATGTTTTCTTAATGAGCTGTAACCATTATCCAAGATACTTTCAGTAGCCGTAATAAGTGTTTGAACAAATATTTTTCGCACAAGCTCATTTAAATTATAGTTTGAAAATTCCTCTTCGCTTAAACGTAACCTTCCGGCGGGACTGCGCAACTTTCTTATTTTAAATTGTTACCCTTCGTGATTTTCTGAAGCGTGTTTTGGTAATCCCAAGGCAACCAGGCTTTGGGATCACTAAAGTCTTTGGATGACTGTGTCGCTATCGCCCAAGACTTTAACTCCTCCATCACCGGCAAGGAATGCTCTTGGTGATAGCCTAATCGCTCTGTGGCCGTAAGCTTGTTTTCTTTAGTCTGTGCATCATATTCCCATATCTTGCCGTAGCTATCTAAAACCCAATCGATAATTTTATCCGGCCCCTTGAGGTCAAAGAATTCCCTACGACAGTGGGCATTGCAATACGACTGGATAACCTTAACGCTTTGAGGGGAGTGGTATGATCATGTTTTCACTCTCTTTGGCAATTATAGATGCGTACTCGGAGAGTGCCAAATGAACCATTTTGGAATCTCTGTAAAAGGGGCGTCCTCGAGTGCCTATCTTTTCTTTACCATCCTGACTAAGAAAAGATAATCTGATATAGTTTCTTAGTGTGGACAGCTTAAGAAAAGATGGCTTATGAATAAAAGAATAGGAATATATATTACACAAAAGATCTCTGGTGAGTCATATAAAGCATATGTTCCTTCAAAACTGCCACCTGAGCCACCTATAGAACTCACGATGCTTTATCCTTACCTTGAAAAAGCAACGCATGCGCTAGCTGAATTAAATAGTATTCATAAAACCATTCCTAATACTGCGCTCTTTATCTACATGTATGTACGTAAAGAAGCTCTGCTTTCAAGCCAAATTGAAGGAACACAGAGTTCTTTTTCGGATTTAATGCTATTTGAACATAATCAAAAACCTGAAGTTTCAATTGAAGATGTAGAAGAGGTATCTAATTATGTTAAAGCTATAAATTATGGCTTAGAGCGCTTAAAAGATGATTTTCCTTTATCTCTTAGACTGTTAAAAGAAATACACGGTATTTTGCTTTCAGGAGGCAGAGGATCAAGTCAAACACCTGGAGAATTTAGAAGATCACAAAATTGGATTGGTGGTACAAGGCCAGGCAATGCTCTTTTTGTCCCTCCTCCAGTAGACAATTTAAGTGATTGCCTTAGCGATTTTGAAAGATTCCTTCATGATGAAAGCTTGCCGGTACTTATCAAAGCGGGTCTTGCTCATGTTCAATTTGAAACGATACACCCTTTTTTAGACGGTAATGGTAGACTTGGCAGGTTGCTCATAACCTTGCTTCTATGTACGAATGGTATACTTGATGAACCAATTCTTTACTTAAGCCTTTATCTTAAGCAAAATCGTCATACCTATTATGAGCTACTGCAAGAAGTCAGGGAATCTGGCACTTGGGAAACATGGCTAGAATTTTTCCTCATTGGTGTAGAAAAATCTTCAAAACAAGCCATTCAAACAGCAGAAAGAATTAATGATCTTTTTGAAAAAGATAGTGAGAAAATATCTCATTTAGGCCGTGCTAGATTTTCATGTGAACAAACACTTGAATACATGAAACGCCTACCTCAAGTGACAGTTCCTCTCCTTGCCAAAGAATTAAAAATGACTCAGCCAACAGGAAGAAGTGCATTAAATCATATGCAAGTCCTTGGTATATTAGAAGAAGCGAGCGGTAAGAAACGTGATAAAGTTTATATCTATCGTAAGTATTTAGATATTTTGGAAGATGGCGCAGAACCATTTTCTACAGAGAAGTCATAATGAACACTTTCCATTCCAACATCATCAACATTTACGGAGAAAAAGGCAAAGCGTGGCTTGGAGAGTTGGATAAAGCAACATATTTTCCGTAAATTCCGAGTCTTTCCGGTTATTTGTGTAAATAGCCGTGCCCATGATTACTGCTCGCTTTTTGTAAGGCGCTCAGAAAACTCAATGCTAAACCAGTTCATCGCTTGTTTCCAGTGATGAACGGGATGGAGATAGATGGTAACCACTGCAGCGACTACTCCGAAAATAGGCGCGCAGGCTTTTCCAAATAAAATAGCACGGTGCTTAAAATGGTTTTTATTGGAAAAAGATCGACCAACAAAGTTCCACATGCGGAAGCTTATTGCTAAGGACATGGTTCCTCCTCAAGGTTTCATTCTGTGAGGGAGTATACCAATCATTGATTATTGTTTCACCAATAAGGTTCGATCAATTCGACATAAATTTAACCATATTGCTGCTTTACGTCGTGATAAGCAGTTTTGAAAAGTCCAATAAATCGTCCAATTGCTTTTCAATTTCGGCTAGGGTTTCTTCAAGCGTTTCTTCTGACAAGCCAATGGTCTCAATGACATCATCATCAATAATGGCGGTAATGCTATCGCCGATGTCCAACCGGCCTAGTAAACAAACTGCGGCATTGGTCAGGGCGACATACATTTTGTGATCTTCAACGATGTTGATATCCGAGTGGTGGTGCATGGTGGTTTCAATAATTTCTGGTGGCATGTGCCAGGCTGTCATGAGCCAAGCGCCCAACAGGGTGTGACAGACACCAAGCACGGCGCGTTCAATTTGTAAGTAAGATAGATGCGGGTTGACCGGGATAAATTCATTGATTAACTGGAAGTGGCGTGGAAATAATTCTCCGAGTAACAGGTATCCAAAATTATGCAGTAATCCACTCAAATAGGCTAAGCCAAGCAATGGTCGTTTAGGACCCGCTGGTATGCGCTTTACCAAGTGCTCTACGAGTGCAGCAGTGCATACCGAGTGTTGCCAATAAGCGGCAAGCCCGATAGGGCCATTGAGAGGGGATTTGAAATTATCGCCGATGGCTAATCCTAAAGCCATATTCATTACCATATCAAAGCCTAATACTTTGACGATGGCATCGTTGATGGTTTTAATGCTGCCTGGGAAACCGTAATAAGGGGAGTTAGCCCATTTGATGACTTGAGCGGCTAGTGTTGGGCTTTGCTCGACAATGCGTGCGAGATCATCGGTCTCAGCATTGGGATCGGATTGCAATTTTAATATTTTTTGTGCGGTGGGTGACATTACTGGGAATTCATGGTGCTCAGCGAGTCGTTTGCGTAGCGATTCCGGTTTAAAGCGGGGAACACCAAAAATAGACTCTTCTTCAATGCCATTGGGATCGGCAACTGTGCCTGGTAATAATTCTATCGTATTGATGCCAAAGTACTCCCACTTGGCATTGGGCCCGACGGCTGCTTTAAATTGATCGGTCGATAATTTTAAAATGAAATCACCTTCATCATCTTCGATTGCGAGATAGGTCCATTCTCTAGACGTGATGGATTGCTCAATAATGGCTTCGACATTAAAATACTTAGGTAAGGGGGGATAGCCAAACTCTGAAATCTCATAGTCTGTGGTGAAAACCGTATCAGCAATAAGGGAAAATTTAGCCGAAAATTTCAAAGATAATTTCCCAGGATCTAAAAGGTGGTGGGCCGGAATGATGGCCATACATGGACGGCCAGATTTATTCAAGATGACGCCAACAATGATTTCTTCTAACTCAATGCCGATGCTTTCTAATACAGCGATGCTGTCTCGTGTCAGCGCATAATCCAATTCGATGACTTCAAATTGGATGCTATTTTTTTCTAAGTGCTTGGAGATGTTATTTAATTCGCCCATGCAATTAAGACACCTTATTACCATAAATTATTGCAATCTATTCCGACAATTAGTATATAGTGATAGCACCTAGGGTCGCAAATAAAAATCGGAATGTTAAAAGTCGCCACTTGGAATGTAAATTCGCTTCGATCTCGATTGTCACAGGTTCTGAAATGGTTAGCACAGGTTGGGCCGGACATCCTTGCTTTACAAGAAACCAAAGTAGTGGATCAAGATTTTCCTACATCTGAATTGCAGCAAGCCGGTTATCAACTTATCTATACCGGGCAGAAAAGTTACAATGGTGTGGCCATTCTAAGTAAACTTCCCGCGGCAGCGGTGGAATTGGAATTGCCAAATTTTCAAACGGCACAGAAGCGAATGATTGCGGCAAGTTATGCCGGTGTTCGCATCATCAATTTATATGTGCCCAATGGCCAAGCGGTGGGTTCCGAAAAATATGAGTTTAAATTGAGCTGGCTAGCGGCTGTCAGAGATTATATTGGCGAGGCGCTGCAAAAATATCCTAAGCTCATTGTGCTAGGGGATTTTAATATCGCCCCAGCCGATGAAGATGTCTACAATCCGAATGCTTGGCACAATCAGGTATTATGCAGTGAGGCCGAGCGTGCGGCACTGGTCGCAATATTATCCTTGGGCTTGGAAGATAGTTTTCGTTTATTCGTGCAAGCCGAGCGCGTGTTCAGTTGGTGGGATTATCGTGGTGAGATGTATACCCATAATCGGGGACTGCGAATAGATCATATCCTATCCAGCTATCCGTTGGCGAAAGTGATCAAAAATTGCTATATTGATGAACAATCAAGACAATGGGAAAAGCCCTCAGATCACGCCCCTGTTCTAGCTGAATACAATTTAGACAAAAGTTCTTGATCTAAGGTAAGTGCTTCGTTAGAATCTGCCGTTTTGAGCAATATAATACTTTTGAGGATATAAATTTTATGCGGCAAGACATTCATCCGAGTTATACCGATCTCCGAGTTAATTGCAGTTGCGGTGAGTCATTTGTAACGCGTTCTACATTAAGATCAGAAGAAATACACCTTGATGTTTGTTCTAAATGCCACCCATTCTACACGGGCAAGCAGAAAATCGTGGATACCGCGGGCCGAGTAGACAAATTCAAACAGAAATATGGTTTTGGGGACCTTTCTGATAGCGCAAGCGCTTCAAAATAATTGTCAATAGGCCCTAGATCCCGATCTTAATTTCTAATTGTCAAATAAGAGAGTGCTGAATGGATAAAACCAAAACCGGCTGTTCTAGGGAGTGCTGGCGCGCAGCGGTATTTCCCTGGATAGTCTGTTTGCTGGGTGCAATTTTTTATTGCTACGAATACTATCTCCGAATTGCGCCTTCTGTGATGACTCACGATCTGATGCGGGCTTTTGGTATATCGGCCTTATCTTTGGGGCACCTTGTCGGTTTTTACTATTACGCCTATACGCCCATGCAATTATTTGTTGGGATCCTGTTAGATAGGTATGGCCCGCGGCGCTTATTATTTTTGGCTTGTTTATCCTGTGCTTTTGGATCGTTCCTTTTTACCAGTATTAGTCTTCATCTCTCAGAAGTTGGGCGGTTTTTGATAGGCTTTGGTTCTGCCTTTGCTTTTGTTGGATCATTGAAATTGGCTACGATATGGTTACCGCCAGAACGGTTTGGTCTTATTTCTGGATTAGCCACGATGTTGGGAATGCTGGGTGCTGTTTTTGGTGATGTCTCTATTACCTATCTTGTGGATAGTGTGGGGTGGAAGCATACCCTCATCGCGAGTGGTTTTTTTGGCGTTTTCTTTGCGTTTTTACTGTTATTGTTGCTTAGAGATAAAAAACCGGGTGCTTCAGGTGAAGAATCCAGTGCCAAGCCTGTGGCTATTATTGATGGCTTGAAGAGCTTATATGGGATGCTCCGAAATCGTAATATTTGGCTCAATGGTGTAGTGGGGTGTTTACTTTATTTGCCACTGAGTATTTTTGCGGAAATGTGGTGCCCAAGATTTTTAGAAAGTGTTCATCAATTCACAAAAGCACAAGCCGCGTGGGGAACTTCATTAATCTTTCTCGGGTGGGCCGTCGGTGGGCCATTTGCCGGATCGATATCGGATTATTTGCGTAAGCGGCGTTTACCAACCATTATCGGTTCGATTTTCGGATTTATTGATGCCGCGCTCTTGATATTTATGCCATTTCATTCTCATTTTATTATTTATACGTTGTTGTTTTTGTCAGGAGCCACTTGTGCTTTTCAAGTGTTGGTTTTTCCCATTGCGAGAGAATTAAGCAGCGATAATCATGCCGGCACGGCATTGGCATTGACCAATATGTTTGTGATGATCGGTGGGGTTGTTCAGCCACTTGTTGGCGAGATATTGGATTTAGTTTGGGATGGCACTATGCAAAATGGAATTCCATTTTATTCTGCGTTGGATTTTCGATTGGCTTTAACCATTGTACCGGTTGGCGTTTTTCTTGCAGCAATTGTTGCTTATTTCATCCCAGAAACCTTTAATCATAGCCCCGATGAGTCGGTTTCTTAACGCAGATGGGTTGCCCATTGAGCTGGGCCGTTACCGATGGCAATAAAGTTGGGGTTTCTGAGTGAGTCTTTGGTGTTGTAGCGCAAAGGATTTTGTTCACGATCTAATATTTTTCCGCCAGCGCATTCTAAAATACATTGCCCAGCAGCGGTATCCCATTCAGATGTTGGACCAATTCTCGGGTATACATCAGCTAAGCCTTCTGCAATGATGCACATTTTCAGCGAGCTTCCCATCGGGATCGTATGAACGGTTTTAAATTGCTTAGCAAATTCTGCAATGTCTTCGCCATGGCGGCGACTGACCGCAATCGTGATGCTATCTTTTTTCTGATATTGGTTTGGGAGTTGTAATAATTGCGGGGCACGTTCAGAATGCTTTTTAAAACAACCCATAGTTTTTGCAGCATAATAGGTTGTTTTTTTCATGGGTGCGTTGATGACACCTAATATTGAGACATTGTTTTCGATTAGAGCGATATTAACAGTAAAGTCTGGAAAACCATTGATGAATTCTTTAGTGCCATCTAATGGATCAACGAGCCAATATTGTTGCCACTGTTTTCTGGTATCAAAATCCACAATGGAATTTTCTTCAGATAGGATTGGAATATGAGGGTTCAGCGCGGTGAGATGTTGCACGATAAGATTATGTGCTGTTAGATCAGCGATGGTTACCGGGGAATTATCTGCTTTTTTTGCAACCTCGATAGGAGTTTGATTTATAAAAATCTCTGCAATGGCATTGCCTGCTAATTCTGAGATATTCACTATTTCGTTAAGAATGCTATTGGGGTTAGTCATCATATTATTCTATCTCTCTTGTAGAAGATAAGCGCTTGAAGCGTTTATAAAGTGGTGTGTTGGTGAGTTTCTCAAATTCACACAGCATAAAAAAATCATTTACGGCAAAAATTCTATCATGAGCAGGGAAGCTGGCTATTTTATTTTGCATGGCAAAATAACCTTTTAAAAGAGGAGGGATACTATTTTTAAGTTGCTTTATATTTTCACACATATAATTCGGATCAAATGTAGAGATTGCAAGTTTTGGCCGCGGGGATACGAATAAATGGGGTTCTGCCAAGAGATTTGCTTGTTTGGCGTAAGCAAAAATTTGTGAAGCAAATTCGGGATCCTTAGCTGAGACAGAAGCGCACCCTCCAAGATATTTTGCTTGGTGTAGATCGGCATAGTGAATGATACCAGTCCACAGCATGCTAATGATATTTTTTTTACGGTAGTCCGGATGAACGCAGGCTCGCCCGAGCTCAATGTAGGAAGTCTCTTTCAAGTATCCCAGTATGAATTCGGTTTCTGAGTAAAATCCGTGGTGGTTTTGGGCAACGTCTTGGCGCAATGCCCGGTAGGTTCCGACGATATGATTTTTGGTTTTTTCGATTACTATTAAATGATCGCTATATTCGTCAAAAACATCTGTATCACAAGCTGTGTTTGTTTGGCCCGTATCTAATTGAAAATACTTTTTCCTAAATTGGTAAATTTGAGATAATTGCTCTTTTGTTGCGACAGTTAATTCAAAACGTTCGTCACCGCGTTGGGTATGAATCGAAAAATAACTCACTTAGATGGTCCCTGCCTTTATGAATGATTGAAAAAATTTTATTAATTTCACTGCCTCTGGGATTGTCGATAATCCATAGGATAGGTCTGCGTGATTTAGGATCTTGGTTATCACGAGAGTAGATGGCTGCGACAGGTGATCAAATGTTTGATTTAATCTTACAGACTCGAGAGGATTGAAGATATTATCGCAAGCACTGTGTAATAAGAACCACGAAGTATCAATATTTTTTAATAAATCGATGTATGAGAAATCGGATTTAAATTTAGTAAGGTGGCTTTGAAAATGAGTTAAAAATGTTTTAGGTAATGCTTTGTTTTTTATGACCGCTGCAATGAAGGAATGATATTCATCAGGGAGAGCGGGGTCGTTGCGTATCGAGCCTGGGAAAGGTTGGCAGAGGTAGGCGTAATCAATTGCTTTCTGCAGGACATCGAGCGTTATTTTATTATCAGGATATTGTTGTTTAAATAGATTTTTAAAAATGATTAATCGGGCATAGTGATCCATTTTTTCGTCAAAGACAAATTGTTGGATAAGTGCCTCTAAATCGAAATAAGGCCCTAACAGCAGGATGGCTGTTATGCGATTTTTGAATGAATCGGTGGCTATCGCTTTGATTAATAAGCCACTGGAAAATGAGGGTGCAAAGACAGCCAGTTTACCCTCGGGGCAGAGTGATTTTTGATTGATCAGCCAAAGTAAGGTTTGGCGAATATCTTGGGTTTGTTGCGAGGCGTTAAATTCATGGTTACAAATGGAGGAAAAACGGGGTATACATACTTTGAAACCGATACTGGCGAAGCTTTTTCCTAGTTTAATTATTCTGGGATCTTGGTTACCAAGGTGATTCATGCCGTGCAACATAAAAAGCGTGCCAATCGGTGCGATATTTTCATGATGGATAGAGCATACGGGGTATTCGCCAAAATGAGAATGTTTTACCGTGATAGCGGGATTCGAGCGATTGAAGAGAATATGGCTCATGAAATGGCAGATCGTGAAAAATGAATTCATTTATTGCCCTATTCCTTCTATTCCTAATAGAAAGATGACATACCACCCGATCAAAAGATGGGAAATCACGGGACTTAATAAAGTTCCTGATCTTGAATAGAGCCAGCCCCAGAAAAGGCTGGGGAAAAAAACCACAATGGCTAAAAAAGTCGAGAGGTGTACGTGCATGGCAGAGAATAAAGCACTGCTGATAATGATAGCGAGCTCCTTAGCGTGTTCGCCCTGCAATAAACGAGTCAATGAACTTTGGCAGGCTCCGCGAGCGATAAATTCTTGTAAAGGCACAAACAAAGCGTAGATAATTAAGCCCAGGCTTAAGAATAAATAATATTTCAAGGTGCCCAATTGTGCCGCTGGGATAGCGGCTTGTACATCAAATAAGGGGCCGGCTAATAACCCATAGAGGATCAGCGCTTTTTTTATTAAAGTAACGATAATTAAAAATATTGCTGTCATTATTAAGGAATCTTTAATGGCAAATCGCCAACGCTTTAAAGTAATGCCATATTCACTAACGTGGTAACCGGAGCGTTTGATAAGCTTTATTAAGAAAAAAGTGAAAATCGCAATGACGGTGGTGCTAGCGCATAGATTGGTATAAATATTTTTTACCAGGGCCATGGTTATTTGTAATGTGATATTATATCCAGCGATTAGCAGCAGCATGTAAGTGGCAAATTGTCCAAGGGCAGCAAGTTTGTGGGTTTTATATAACTCTTGTTTTAACGCGTGTACGACACGATTATTGGTTTCTCGCAACCGGATAGCGACGATTTGCGCAAGCGCTCGGAAAAAATGAGGGTCATCGATATTTTCTAAATCGGCTTTGCGAATTTTGATTAATTGTGACGGTTGCTTTGCTATGACAAGAGCCGATGCGCGTTGCCTATCAATGATGGCGACTTCACCGATGGTATCATTGGTGTAAAAGTGTTGCAGAGAGAATTGTTGCCCGAGTTCATCTCTTATAAAAGCTTCAAGATGCCCACAGACCATTAAGTATAAATTATTTTGTTCTTCCTCCGCTGAAATAAGGATTTGATCGGAGAGTAATTCAACGATCTCAGCTTTTTCGCAGAGAAGCTTACGATTATGATCTGAAATATCTTTAAACAGAGGGTGTTTTTCTAGGAATTCTTTGACATTGTCTGCCGAGATCATGGGTTATCGGTATTATTGCTGGCGTTGTTTCTATTATATTGGGTGTTGCGTGTCACGAACATAGGTTCTGAGCGATAACTTTATTTTCACCAGGGAAGATTTTATCGGCGATTATCAGAAAACCAAGGTAACCCTTCGCGCAAAACGCGCAGCAGCATCGATATAACGAAAGCGCCGCAGGCCCTAATGGATTCGGAAGAAAAAGAGGGATATGGGGATGGTGGCCAAACCTGGAATCGAACCAGGGACACAAGGATTTTCAGTCCTTTGCTCTACCAACTGAGCTATTTGGCCGTTATGTTTGACATCCTGTCGCAACCCACAAGGCTTCTAC
>CAYGNG010000036.1:0-23728 GCA_964351225.1 uncultured Gammaproteobacteria bacterium | reverse complement strand
GACCTCACAAAAAATACTCGTAAAAAGGCCAGCTTCGTCTTTTTTGTGATCGCTTTAGCAACTGAATATCCTGCCCTAATAAATTGCCCCCATACTTAATAATTTGGCATACTTACCACAGAGGAACATTTCAAAAGGATAAATTATGCCAACTTATCAAGCACCCTTGATGGATATGCGCTTTTTGTTAAAAGAGGTCTGGGATCTTGAGCAGCATTTGCAAAAATATTTTCCTACTATTTCGCTGGAGGATGTTGATGCTGTATTGGATGAAGCTGCCAAAATCCATGAAAATACCTTATTTCCACTCAACCAAATCGGAGACAAAGAAGGCTGCCGCTTGCTTGAGGACCATACGGTACATACGCCAACCGGTTTTAAACAAGCGTACCAATTATTACAGACGGGAGGCTGGCTGGCTTTAACCGGTGATCCAGAATATGGTGGCGGTGGCTTTCCACACATGGTGGGCGTTCTCAATGAAGAAATGTTGGCATCGTGTAATGTCAGTTTTCAATTGTATTCTAATTTAACGGCGGGTGTCGCCAGAGCAATTAAAGCGCACGCTAACGATGCGTTGAAGCAAACGTATTTGCCAAAACTCATCACGGGGCAGTGGAGTGGTGCCATGTGTTTAACCGAATCCCATTGCGGTACCGACTTGGGGCTGATCCGCACGAAGGCCACGGCAGTCGATGATACGGCTTACCACCTTTCAGGAACCAAAATTTTCATTACCGCCGGAGAGCACGATCTGGTTGAGAATATCATTCACTTGGTATTAGCCCGGATAGAAGGTGCGCCTGCAGGCAATGCAGGAATTAGCCTATTCTTAGTGCCTAAATTCATGGTAAATAAAGACGGCAAGCTGGGTGATCGCAATCAAATGGTTTGTAGTGCGCTCGAGCATAAAATGGGAATTAAAGGCTCTGCAACGTGTGTAATCAATTATGATAATGCGCTGGGTTATTTGGTGGGTGAAGAAAATAAAGGGCTAAATGCCATGTTTACCGTGATGAATATTGAACGGTTAGCGATTGGCTTACAAGGTTTAGGCTTGGCTGAAGTCTCTTATCAAAATGCCCGCAATTACGCGCGTGAAAGATTACAAAGTCGCTCGCCTTCTGGCGCTAAATATCCAGACAAAGCCGCTGATCCCCTCATCGTGCATCCAGATGTGCGACGGATGCTGTTGTGGATGCGGGCACATAATGAAGCCGCGCGTGCGCTTGGGGTGTGGGTATCTCAATTGGTGGATATTTCTGAGCAGGCAAGTGCTGCAGAAGCGCAAGAGGCCGACGCACTGGTTCAATTTTTAACGCCACTGACCAAGGCGTTTGTGAGCGACTGTGGTTTTGATGCCTGTAATCACGGTATCCAAGTGTTAGGAGGGCACGGTTACATCAGCGAATGGGGCTTAGAGCAATATGCCCGAGACGCGCGAATAGCTCAAATCTATGAAGGGTCAAATGGCATACAAGCTTTGGACTTGGTTAAACGAAAACTGATCGCAAACAAAGGGGCTTCTTTACAGGTTTTTATTCAACGCGTTAAACAAACGATTGCGCCCCATCAAACCGATCGGGAATTGACTCGGATGTTTGAGGGGCTGACAGATGCCATCCATCATTTGCAAATGACCAGCGAATGGATAATTACCCAAGCCAATGATGATCCCAATGATCCCGCTGCAGTCGCCGTAGAATATTTGCATTTATTAGGATTAACCGTTTTCGCGTTTATGTGGTTTAAAATAGTTGTGGCAGCGCTGGCGCATCAGCAGCATGGAAAAAATAATTTTTATGCAGTAAAAATCAAAACGGCAAATTTCTATTTTCAAAAAATACTTCCTAAAATAACCAGCTTGATGTACACTATTCGCGCGGGCGGCCAGGCCATAATGTCTTTTGAGGATGAGGAGATTTAAGGTCTTGGTTTTTAAAAAAATCAATAAAAAAAGAGAAAAATCAATGTATCCTAGTAACATTACAGAAATTGCTGAAGGCCTCATACTCGCTCCCAAAGATAAGTTCCCTATCGAAGTCGTTAGATCCTTACTGGGTTACTTGCGGCCCGCTGCGGATCAAAAAGTCGCTGAAGAAGCAGAAGAGGTGAAAAAAATACTCGTACTTACTGTTATAGCGCGGTGGGATACACCAGAATTTATTGCGCAGCTGGTAAAGAGCTATGAGCCTTATAGCCAAGCCACGGATGATCCCGTTATAAAAGCAGCAAAACGTAAATTTTTATCTGGCCTTAGCTCTCAAGCAGCGATAACAACTGGAATACGAGAGGCGGCGATAATTTTCATAGAAAAAAGCAGTCGCTTGGGCCATGTGCAAGCGATAGTTGCCACTGTGTTAGCAGCATGTCCTGTTGATGAAGGTGAGCCTCTGATACAGACGGCAATTGCAAGGGCAGGGGAACTTTTGGTTCCAGAACCCATAAAAGAAAAACAGGTGAGTGCCGTTTTTTTGTTGTTAGAAAAATTTCTCACAGCGCCGCTGTCTGCGGGACAGCTAAACAATATTATAGATTTAATGCTGAGACTTAAAAATTGTGAACTCATGCTGCAATGCTTCGTTAGTAACAGCGCGTGTGAAATTTTAGGAAAAATTGCCAATCATCCAAGCAGCAATGTGGGCACCTTAGTAAAAGCTTGTGAAGCGTTAGTAGCGCTTTACTCGCCTGATACGCGCGAGATGATAGCAAAGCATCAGGCCTTATTTTTAAAGTTATTGCAGCAGTGCCAAGCCCTTGTTTTGTTGCCAGAGGCAACACCTGCAGAAATGGCGCAGGTGTGTAACTTATATCATCGGATGATAGACATTAATATTATTAATCCATCTGGAAAAAGCAAAGTTTGCGGGTATTTAGTTAATCTTCTTCAAAGCGATGGATTCCAAATATTAGCAGAGCAGGAAAAAGCCCAATTTCTGGCACAACTCAAAACATTGACTGACACGAGAATAGCAGCAGCCAATAAAGAGTTAGCAAAAAACAAAGATATTTTTGAAAATTTAACAATCAAGATAGACACGCTGGTCTTGTGCGCCGCCAGCTCTCGCTCACAGGAAGAGATAACGACTTGGATTGAAACGTTCGCAGAATTGAAACAACAAATACGGAAATTGGCAAATGAAACCATTCGAACGGTAGACCACAGGGAGCGTCGCCGTCTAGAAGAAGAAAGTGAAAAGCTGATTTTTTTTAAGTTGATTGAAAGCGCTGCATTATTGTTAAATAACACAAATGTCACCCCAGAAAACCGAGAACGATTAATGGCGTTATTCTTTACAACTGATTTTCTTCGGCCAATCATTAGCGCAACACGAAGACCTGATTTTCAGCTAGATATCATTCCCGCTTTCGTTTTTTTCAGTGAGGGTGACTGGCTTGCTTTGCAGGGTATAATGCCGTCGCTTCGTGGCCGGCTGGCTTCTTCTTCTCAAGGAGTCCAAATCAATGATTATAGATCACTTAAATTTTTAAGCACACAGATTGACGAAATCACTAAGGCAGTTAGTGGAGAATCATGGTTGCTTCATGTGGCGTTGATGTTCGCGAGACACAGCTATAACATTATCGTCGCGCCGAAACGAACTGCCGAGTTGCTAAGCCGTTTACCACAAGAGTGTGTTATTGAGACTATCATAAAATTAAGCGAAGCAAGAGAGCTATTATTAATTTCCAGATTGCTAAGCGATTTACCAGAATCCTTGGCTGTTGTCGTTACTAATGCCTTAAACTCTTCTTCCCCTGACTTAACTCGAACCTTGCTTCAGCGAGTCGCTATTGCTGCGCCGCTTGACAGAAGCACTAAACTGATAAGCATTTTACCAGAAGAGCTTGCTACTACCATTATTAGCAGTTTAGATTCAAAAAGGTGGTTATCAATTTTTAGCGAAGCGGTAAAATTAAAAATGGAAAAGATAATGTTTATTGTTGCGGGCCATATTACTGCAGAAGCCTCGCGCAATTCGACCTATTGCTCTGAGGCATTTCATTTCTCTTTAAATGCGTTACATTCAGGCGCTGCAGATGAGCAAAAACCGATTTTAATCGCGTTATTATTGCGGTTATTAATAGTAAGCCCGAAAAATTTGCGTGAAGAATTGCAGAAAAGTTTCACTGAGAAACTCGCCGAGTTGAATTTGGAGCCGAATGTTTTTGATGATTTGCTATCTTTATCAACAGTCAGCCGGCCATCACGTTATGTACCTGGATTGTTTGCGCCGGATTTGGATGCGATGATTGAAGGGTATCTTGGTCAGGATGCGCAGTATGAAATGGCATTTTTACACACTTTATATGACAGCGTGTGTGAAAAAATAACGGCACGGCCACAGACGCCTGCGGTTTCTTCGCGTTGATAATGAGGGATTTCAGTTTATGTTAGTAGGCGAATCATTAACGTTTGGTAAGCACGATTTGGTGCCTTTTATATCTGAAGCGGGTGCGCTGCGTTATCTTTCGCATCCTCAAGCATCTCAAGAGCTTGGATGTCATTTTAGTGAAATATTACGAGTACCAGATGAGTCAATTCAGCCAAAGTTGCGCTATAATCCAAGGCTGCTCGAGAGGGACGGCGTAACGTGTGGGATATTGAAAAGCGCTTTAGAGAGACAGTTGGAAAATATAATTAACCATGGTACGCCTTTAATTGCCGCAATAAAAAAAATGGGACCTGAGATAGGCTATGGGGTTTTTTCATTGGTAGAAATTCCTATGCACACGGTGATATGTCTTTATGGCGGTGATATAGAACTGAGAGGCCCCATAACGAATCAAAATTCAGCAGACATTGACTTCTACACAGGAAATTTCCGTATTAATGCTTCTTCGAGTAATCGAGGTATTGCCAGTTATTTGCAGCATTTGCCGGCTTCAACCCAACCGTTTGGTGGCGATCCTGATCATAAAATAGCCACCACTAATGTCATGCCCGAATTCATTATCTATAAAGGCCGGCCGATCATTGCGGTGGTAACCCTAAGGCGTGTCGAAGCGGGAGAGATGCTTGGTTTTTCTTATGGCCATTATTGGGATAAAAGAAATACGCCTATGTTATTTACTAGGCAAGGAGCGAAATATCCGCATCAATATAGCCGCGAGGAAATATTAGCTGCATCGCAGTATGACGCCAATAGTTGCGTTTATGAATTAGCGGCAGAACAGAAACAGGATGCGCCACCGGTATCTGCGGCAAGTTGCTCTGGCTTTTTTGGAAATGCTGAAAATAGCGAAGACTTTTTCAAGGTAAATATTGTCAGTGACGACAGAAAAGAAACCTTTTTTACCTTATTAAGCAATAAAAAACAGGATCTCATGCGCTTACAATCACTAATTGGCTCTCCTGAAATTCGGAAGCAGCGCTATCGCAATGTCATGGAGATCCGTGCCAGTTGGTTGGGCACTGTTTTTAGAGAAAATCAAAGCAGTGCGAAAGAGCTGGGGTTGATTTTTAATATTGAAGGCGACAGTCTTGCGACGTCGATTTGCAAATTTGATCATTTTTCTGATGCCACTGGTTTGCGTTCGATGCCTTGGTGCTGAATATACCATGTGATTCTAGGGCCTGAGAGGGTGAGCTGGTTAAATGAGTCTTCGGACGAGCAATTTTAATTGCTGCGTGGATGTCCACAAGCGGGCTGAGCTTCTGGAAGGCGTCTAAGTGTTTTTGGTGATCCAGATGGTAAGCGTCTGCTTGCTTTTGTATGTTTTGTAAATCAGTAAGTAAGCTGGTAACGCTGACCTGGCTAGTTAATTTATGGATTATTGTATTTTTAAGAGTTTGCTCGATCGCGTCGTAATATGGATGCGAGAGGCTTGTTATAATGTCCGTTTTCATTTTTTGGGGCAGCTCATCGCAAGTTGTGGTGCTAAACAGACTAAGAAGAAGCATCGTTAAGCCGGCTAATATGCCTTCACCACCAAAAGAGGCTAACAGGGCAGCGCCGTCTGGGATCAAAATCGCGGGCAGTGGTGCAAACAGGATGACAAAAATCAGTACGCAGATAATCGAAGCGCAGAGTATAAACAGCGAGAGATACAATATCCAAGATAAGTGGAATGACTGAGCAAAATCAGATAGTGGCTGTTGGTATTGTGCGAGGCTTTGCGGGTTGGCTGTTGACTCAAACAATGATGCGGTTAGCAATAGGTCGTTGAGCATTATTTCAGAGTGTGGTGCCAGTTCGAAACCATTGACATTGGCAATGAAGTATTCGGGATGGTATTGCTGCAAAAAAGTTAGAAATGGAATCGAGTGGTCTTGATAGGCGGATAAAATAGCGGAGAAGCAGAGCCATCGCAGGCTTTGTCCTTGGCGCATCAGCATGGTTTCATAGCATTGTGCGTAATGTTTGTCTGCCAAATTCAAAAAATGTTTTTGTGAAATGATAAGCCACAAATGTTGCAGTTTTGCTAGCGCCAGTTTTCGGTGCGTGCTCTCGTTTTCTGGCGAAGTGCCTTGATATAGGCTCTCGATATAGACACGAAATTGTTCGAGGGAAAAGCAGGCGTTAGTGAAAGCGTGGTTTTGTTTATCAACAAGCCTATTGCCGCTGTATAAATTACAGATCAGCCAGTCCGCATTGCTTTTCGGCATTTCTTGGGGTAGTAGAGCAGGAAGCTTGTCATCAATGCCCGCGCCCCAGGTAAATAGCTCAGTGACAACAGCCCACTGTTTTGCTTCGATGGCATAAGACAGCAGTGACTTCCCTTTAGCATCAACAAGTTTGGGAGAAACCCCAAGTAGGAATAACGCTCTGACCATTTCGAGATGGCCTCTTTTAGCCGCGATCACAATGGCAGGCAGTCCCTGATGATTTCGGGTAAAAAGGTTAGTGATATGAGGTAATACTTCATGGAATAGCGCCATGAGTTTTTGTTGCCGCTGGCAGTTTTCTGCTGGAGGCACGGCAACATCCGCTAAAAGATGGAGGAGGGTATTGCCGTCATGATTTTCCTGTATTAGCAGTTGCTCTAAGGTTAGATCGCTGTTTTGTGCATCCTGAGTTTTTCGCCAGAGAAGGGTTGCCGCATCCATATGATGATTTTTCAGTGCTCGATGGATAGGCAGATCGCCGTTTGAGTCGGCCAAGGATATCGGAAAATTTTCTTGAAGCAGCATGGCTAAATTTTCAGTGCTTGAATTTTTTGTTGCAAGATGCACGAAGCTTTCACCAGCAAATGTTTGGCTTACGTCAATATGCGGCAATTGTTGCATTAGTAGCATGGATACGTCGAAATTTCTCTCTTTTACCAAGGCATAAGCCAAAGCAACCGTTATCGAATTTGCAGAATCAATATTTTCAAACAACACAAGGGAACTCTCTCCATTAAGCACAGACATCGTGGCACATAATTTATCACCCAATGGCGGACGAGTACAGGAGAGGGAATAATATGATTAAATAAAGAACACCTACATGTTGCGACGATATTTGCCGCCAATCTGAAAAAATACCGCGCTGATCTGCCCCAGCGAGCAGTATCTTGCCGTTTCCATCAGGGTTGAGAAAACATTTTCATTATTGATAACGGCGTTACGCAAAGCGGTCAGTGCCGCTTCCGCTTGCGATTGATTTTTTTCATGGAAAGCTTGCAAGCGTTGATATTGGCTGTGTTTTTCGGCCTCAGTGGATCGCGCAAGTTCAATGGTTTGTTTGGTTTCTGAGTCGGATCCCATAAAGGTATTGACTCCAACGATGGGCAAGCTGCCATCGTGTTTTTTGCCTTCGTAATACATCGATTCTTCTTGGATTTTACTGCGTTGATAACCGGTTTCCATGGCACCCAAGACGCCGCCTCGGTCGTTGATTTTCTCAAATTCAATAAGAACGGCTTCTTCAACTAAGTCAGTCAGCTCTTCAATAATAAATGATCCTTGATTAATGTTTTCATTTTTAAAAATACCCCACTCTTTATTGATAATAAGCTGGATGGCTAAGGCGCGGCGCACCGATTCTTCGGTTGGGGTGGTGATTGCTTCATCGTAAGCGTTGGTATGTAAACTGTTGCAGTTGTCATACAAGGCGATTAACGCTTCTAGCGTGGTGCGAATATCATTAAATGCCATTTCTTGTGCGTGCAGCGATCGCCCCGAGGTTTGGACGTGGTATTTTAATTTTTGACTGTTGATGTTAGCCCCATAGCGGTCGCGCATGGCGATCGCCCAAATGCGACGAGCAACGCGCCCCATCACGGTGTATTCAGCACACATTCCATTTGAGAAAAAGAAAGAGAGATTTGGGGCAAAGTCATCGATAGCCATGCCGCGTGCTAAGTAGGCTTCTACGAAGGTGAAACCATTGGACAAGGTGAAAGCTAACTGCGAGATAGGGTTGGCGCCAGCCTCTGCAATGTGATAACCGGAGATGGAAACAGAATAAAAATTTTTGATACGATGCTCGACAAAATACGCTTGGACATCCACCATCATTTTCAAACTGAATTCAGTCGAGAATATGCAAGTATTCTGGGCCTGATCTTCTTTTAAGATATCCGCTTGCACCGTGCCGCGGACATTGTGTAATACCGTGGCTTTGATTTCGTTATATTCTTCTTCGGTTAGGCCGCGCTTAAGCGCAAGCATTTTCTTATCAACTTGTTGATCGATGGCGGTGTTTAAAAAGAAAGCGAGCAAGGTTGGGGCAGGGCCGTTGATGGTCATGGAGACAGAGGTTTTCGGATCGCAGAGATCAAAACCATCAAACAATGCTTTCATATCATCCAAGGTGGCTATGGATACACCCGAATTGCCGATTTTGCCATAAATATCCGGTCGCTCGTCGGGGTTGAAACCATATAAAGTAACCGAATCGAAAGCCGTGGATAGTCGAGTGGCGGGCATTCCTGCGGATAGAAATTTGAAACGTTTATTGGTTTTAAAAGCATCCCCCTCACCAGCGAATAAACGATTGGGATCTTCGCCTTGACGTTTAAGTGGAAAAACGCCGGCTGTAAAAGGGAAATATCCTGGTACATTCTCTTTTAATAACCACAGTAATCTATCACCGTTGTCATGAAATTTGGGGAGTGCAATTTTGGGAAGCTTAGTGCCAGCTAGGGTTTCGGTATATAGAGGTAATTGTACGGTTCTATTGCGAACTTGATAGTAAAACTCCGGTGCATTAAAAGTTTGTTGCAAAGCATGCCAGCGAGTGAATATGTCGAGATTCTCGGGATGGATCTGTTGTGCAAGCGCAGTTAACAGCGCATTTATTTCTTGGTGGTCGGTATTTACTAACAATTTTTTGGTTTCCGACAAGTGGCTGTGTTGTCGCAATAAAGTGGCTTGTTGCTTGGCATCACGATGGTAATTTCTCACCGTGTCAGCAATCTCGGCTAAGTAGCGCGCCGCTTTCCCAGGGATAAGCGGATGAATGAACGAAGTCACCGGCGACGTAGGAGTAGGTAGCCGACTGGCGAAACTATCGGGTTTGATCTGGTTTAAAGCGGCTAAAACACCATAGTATAGCGCGGTAACGCCATCATCGTTGAATTTCGAAGCGATAGTGCCATAGACAGGCATTTTTTCTGGGCTGGTGGCGAAGGCCTGTTTGTTTCTTTGCATTTGTTTACGGACATCGCGTAAGGCATCGAGCGCTCCTTTGCGGTCAAATTTATTAATGGCCACACAAGCGGCGTAATCGAGCATATCAATTTTTTCGAGCTGACTGGTGGCGCCAAATTCTGGGGTCATTACATAGAGTGGAATATCGACAAAAGGTACAATGCCAGCATCGCCTTGCCCGATCCCCGGGGTTTCTATGATGATTAAGTCAAAGGGATAGATTTGATAGAGTTGAATGATTTCAGATAAGTGGGTAATAATTTCCCCGCTGTGGCTGCGATTAGCCAATGATCGCATATATATCTTATCGCTATCAATGGCATTCATGCGAATTCGATCGCCAAGCAATGCACCACCGGTTTTTTTTCTGGCCGGATCGATGGCGACGATGCCAATGCGAATGTCGGGGTTATCCATTCTAAATCGCAGGATCAATTCATCGGTTAAAGAGGATTTGCCAGCACCGCCGGTACCGGTTATCCCAAGAATCGGGGTCTTATTCATGCTGGCGTGTTTGGCAATATCACTTTGCAGATTGTGGGGAAGTTTATTATTTTCTATGCAGGAAATCAGCCGTGCTAAACAAGCGTAGGAGTCAACTGCCATTTTTTGAGGGATAGTGGCGCAGATATCGAAATCAGCCTGGGCAAGCATGTCGTTAATAATGCCTTGTAAGCCTAACGATTGGCCGTCTTGTGGCGAGTAAATTCGGGTAACGCCATAGGCTTGTAATGCGCTAATTTCATCGGGGATGATGACGCCGCCGCCACCACCGAAAACTTTGATGTGTGATGCGTTAAATAATCGCAATTGATCGATGATATATTTAAAATATTCAATATGACCCCCTTGATAAGAACTGATGGCAATTGCATGAACATCTTCTTGAATTGCCGTTGTAACGATTTCGTGCACAGAGCGATTGTGCCCAAGATGAATGACTTCGGCGCCGGAGCTTTGTAAAATTCGTCGCATGATATTGATAGCAACATCGTGACCGTCAAATAGCGAGGTCGCGGTGACAAAGCGTAATTTATGGTGTGTCGTGATTGGCTTGTCTTGAGCCATGGCTATCTCCATCCAGTAAATAGGGTCTGTTTACAATTGCTTTTTCGGAGCGAAAATGTCGATAATTTGTCTCAATTGCAGCCCCAAAAAGTAATTGTAAACAGACCCTAAAGTATTAAGGAAGATATTATGTTAGATGTTTCATCCGCAATCAAAGATCGTCGTTCTGTTCGCGCATTTACCGAGCAAGTGGTGGCAAAAGAATTAATCCAAGAAATTCTGGAAACCGCTAAATTTGCACCTTCCGGGGTAAATACCCAACCATGGCAAGTGGCGGTAGTTAAGGGTGCGGTTAAAGAGAAAATAAGCGCTGATTTTACTCAAGCGTTTCGCAATGGCAGAAAACCGGATCCCGATTTTCAATACTATCCCACCGAGTGGATTGAGCCCTTTAAAAGCCGACGATTTGCTTGTGGTATGGCATTATATGGTGCTTTAGAAATTGATCGAGCGGATAAAGCACGGCGTCAGCAACAGTGGGAATTGAACTACCATTTTTTTAATGCCCCTGTGGGCTTATTTTTCTATTTAGATGCGCATTTAGAAAAAGGTTCATGGCTTGACACGGGGATGTTTATTCAATCGGTCATGCTGGCGGCTCGTGGTGTCGGCTTGGAAAGCTGTCCCCAAGCGGCGTTGTCAGAATATCCGGATATCGTTCGTCAGCATTTACAGTTAGCAAAAGACCAGCATATTGTGTGTGGTATGGCGTTGGGGTATGCCGATTGGGATCACCCAGTTAATCAATATCGAACCGACAGAGCGGCACTCGATGCATTTACCACTTGGTTTTGGGATTAGTTCACCGTAACCGTGTGCGGGGAGCCTGTTGACGATTGTGCTTTTTTGGCTGCAAATGTCAACGGCCCTACTCATCCAGTTCTACGTTTTCAATCAGTGCGCGTAAAAACCGGGTCGCTTCGCCTCCGGTTGCCGCTCGATGATCGAAAGTCAAACTGAGTGGCATGATACGGCTGGCAACGATGGCTCCAGCGCGTACCACCGGCTGTTCGCGAATTCGCCCTGTTCCTAAAATAGCGACAGTAGGGGGTACGATTATTGGATTGGCATATTTCCCTGCAAAAGTGCCAAAATTTGATAGCGTAATCGTTGGATCTTTCAACTCGTGTTGTTCAATACTGCGATCGGCGACTTGCTTTTTAAAGCGTTCAATCGTTTCGCGCCATTGTGTTGGTTTCATGTGCGAAGCTTGGTGGATCACGGGAACGAATAAGCCATCGGGGCTGTCCAGCGCAATACCCAGATCCACCTGTGGGTGCAGCTTGCGGGACAGGGTGTCCGTGTGGTACCAAGCATTGAGTGCGGGCTCTGTCTGACAAGCGGCTATGACTGCGCGGATCACACGACTCGTGATGTCAGTGCCTGCTTGCCATGCGCCAATATCGGCATCATCGTAAATAGTAACTGGAACGATTTCGGTATGCGACTGGCTCATGCTTTTGGCCATTATTCGACGAATACTGCGTAAGGGTTCATAGCCTTTGGGTGGTTGCTGTTGTTGACTGGCGGCTTGTCGAATATCTTCTTTGGTGATCCGACCGTGCGATCCAGTCCCTTTGACGTGGGTGATGTCAACACGCAAGTGTCGGGCTAATGCTCGAATTTCAGGAAATATCAGTTGGCTAGCCGCTGTGGTTTTGCGAATGAGGTTGGCGGATTCCAATACGGTGCTGGTTTCTTGTTTTAAATTGCCGACAACCGAGCCGGCATCGGCTTGGCTGTGACTATCAACTGCGACGGCAATATCCGTTGAAAACTCAACTAATGGGTGGCCCACTTGAATGATATCGCCCACTTTGCCATAGAGCTTAACAATTCTGCCATGCGTTGGGGCGGGCACATCGACAACCGCTTTGGCGGTCTCAACCGATACCATCAGTTGATCAACGTTAACTTCCTCACCTTCTGTCACGTGCCACTCATGGATCTCGGCTTCCGTCAGCCCTTCTCCTAAATCGGGTAATTTGAAAATTTTCATGAGTACTCCATGGTTTCTTGGATGGCTTTAAATATTCTATCTTGACTTGGCAAATAGGCTTTTTCGAGTTTTAAATAGGGCATCACGGTATCGAAACCCGCTACTCGATTTACCGGAGCGTCTAGTAAGTCGAAAGCATACTCACAAAGTTGTGCCGCAATTTCAGCGCCAACACCACAAGTCTTCGGCGCTTCATGGACAATGAGGCAACGGCCGGTTTTCGCAACCGAATCAAGGATGGTATCGATATCAATAGGGCTGATACTGGCAAGATCAATCACTTCAACATCAATTTGCTGTTGTTGACTTAGGGTATTTGCTAACTGCAGGCACTCATGAACCAGAGCACCCCAGGTCACTACGGTGATATCTTTCCCTTCACGAACGACAAAACAGGTATCAAGCGGTAAGGCTTCGCCATTGTCAGGAACGTTTTGCTTTAACATCCGATACATTCGTTTCGGCTCGAAGTAAACAACGGGATCGGGATTGCGGATCGCTGCGAGTAATAGACCATATGCTCGTATTGGCGAAGAGGGGATGACTACGCGTAACCCGGGTTGATGGGCGAAGAGTGCTTCGGGGCTATCTGAATGATGCTCGGGGGCATGGATGCCGCCACCCCATGGCGCACGGAATACGGCCGGGCATGTTAAACGACCACGAGTCCGGTTGCGCAACCGTGCAGCGTGATTGCAAATATGGTCAATGGCAGGATAAATAAAGCCTTCAAATTGAAATTCCGCTACCGGTTTTAAGCCTTGCGTTGCCATGCCAATGGTTATTCCAGCAATCATCACCTCAGCCAGTGGTGTGTCACGAACCCGTTGCTCACCAAATTCGGCTTGTAAACCATCGGTTGCGCGAAATACGCCGCCATTTTTGCCGATGTCTTCCCCCAGTAATATCACATTGTCATCGCGACGCATTTCGTAAGCCAGCGCTTGGGTGATCGCTTCAACCAGAGTAATTTCAGCCATCTTTTGCTCCTTTACTTGATGAGTTGCTCACGTTGTGCTTGATGAGCTAACGGCAATGATTCGAAAAGATAATCGAACATGGCGGTCTTAGGTTCTGGTTGAGTGGTTAGGTATTCATGCACGGCTTGTTCCACGCGTGCTTGGCTTTCTGTTATTAATGCCGCTTCTTTATTGTCGTCCCATAAGCCTTTTTCTAACAAAAAGTGCTTGAGTCTTTTTATCGGCTCTCGTTTTTCGGCATCTTTTAACTCGTCGCTGGGCCGATAACGAGTGGCATCATCCGCTGTGGTGTGATCGTGAAGTCGATAAGTGATCGCTTCTATTAAATAAGGTTGATAATGTTCTCTGGCATTAGTCATGGCAATGTTAACACGATCGTACACGGCAATAATATCGTTGCCATCTACTTGCTCGGCGCCAATACCAGCCGCAATACCTTTCTGTGCGAAGGTTTCAGCGGCGGTTTGTTTACCACGAGGAACGGAGATAGCCCATTGATTATTACAGACCACAAATACCACGGGCAATTGCCATGTGCCTGCCACATTTAATGCTTCATAAAAATCCCCTTTAGAGGTACCGCCTTCACCGATGGTTACGAGGACAGCGCGCTTTTCTTTGCGGTACTGGATGGCTGTCGCAACGCCTGCGGCATGCAAACATTGGGTGGCGATTGGCACGCAAATTGGAAAATCTTTGCCACCAACGGTAAAACAACTGCCGCGTTCATCACCACCCCAGTATAATAAAATCTCCGACATTTTGACGCCGCGTTTGAACATCGCCCCGTAATCCCGATAGTAGGGAAGGAGCACGTCGTCTGGCTGCATGGCAAACCCCATGCCGACACCAATCGCCTCTTGGCCACGGGCAGAAGCATACGTTCCCATTTTTCCGGTGCGTTGTAAATTAATTGCTTTATTATCAAAAACGCGGGTGGACACCAGCGTTTGATATAACGCTATTAAGAAGTCGTTATTTTTTGTCCAGTCCGGTAACGCTTGCGTTGCTTTGCCATCCGGATCGAGATATTGGTGATAATTAATTGAGAAATTAGCTACCAGAGACATAGATTTGCTCCAACTGGCCCTAGGGTTTTTTCGATTTAATTAGAATTTCTTCGGCGATGGTGTCAGCGATGAAACTCGTTGAACAATTGTCTTTATCTGAGCGTTTGAAAATCTTAAGCAAGGAGTCGTAAACTTTATCTACTTGTTGCAGCACTTGTTCTTCGGAAGTATGGGAGTAGAGCGAGGCGGCATAAATTAACCCACCGGCATTAGCAACGTAATCCGGCGCATACAGTATTCCTAAATTTTTTAAGGTATCGCCGTGTTCTGGTTTGGCGAGCTGGTTATTGGCAGCGCCGGCAATGATTTTTGCTTTAATTTTAGGGATGGTTGTTTCGTTTAGACAAGCACCTAAGGCACAGGGTGAGAAAATATCACAGTCGACATCGTAAATGGCTTCTGGGGTGACAACGTTGGCTTTGAATTCATTTTTAGCGCGTTCTATAGCGCCTAGATTGCTATCAGTTATTGTTAGTTTTGCACCCTGCTGATGTAAAAGTTTTGCAAGATGATAACCGACATTACCGACGCCCTGAATAGCAACGTGTAGATTATCCAAATTAGTCTGATTGCGTTGATGCTTGACTGCTGCCTGGATACTTTTAAATATGCCCAGTGCGGTGTAGGGAGAAGGATCACCTTGATTTGTGCATAACACATGTTTTGTTTGAGTAGCGATGGTATCCATATCTTCGGTAGTGGTACCGCTATCTACTGCCACTAAATATTTCCCCTGAAGATCATTCAAAAAACGGCCGAAAGATTCAAACAAGGCTTTCCTATTGTTTAACGATGGTGGTTTTATTAAAACGGATTTGGCGCCACCGTGTGGTAAACCGCACACCGCTGCTTTATAAGCCATGCCTTGTGCGAGGCGCAGTGCATCAAAGATCGCCGCTTGAGTGCTATCGTATTGGATAAAACGACAGCCACCGATAGCAGGCCCTACCTCTGTATTGTGAATGGCGACTATAGCCCGAAGCTGATGATGACGATTGAGTTTGATATGAATTTCACCCAAACCGAGTTGTTCGGCATAATCAAAAATGCCGTTTTCTTGTATATTTGGTAAGTAATTGTCACGGTGGAGCGATTTTTGTGGCATATTTTCCCTCACTATAGTCAAGCACTATTCGCCATCATATCTAAGATCACGGCAGATTAGCAAAAAAATTAATGTGACAGAAGCATTTGCTGCAATCGCAAAAAAAAATGTGTATTATTTGCCTGTCAAGGAGGATAGAAAACTTTAGCGGATGAAAAATTACAGAGAACCGTAGGTAACCAAACAAATGACAAATATCCACTTGCCTAAAGTCATCGCTCATCGGGGAGCGAGTGCTTATGCCCCAGAAAACACGTTGATAGCGTTTAAACGCGCCCATGCGTTAAATGTTTTATGGGTTGAGTTTGATGTCAAATTAACAAATTGCAGACAGTTAATTATATTTCATGATAGCACGCTGGATCGCACCACCAATAGGCGAGGTGCTATTCGTCATTTATCACTCGACGATATTAAAACCTTAGATGCGGGATCGTGGTTCGCCGATGAGTTTGCTGGTGAGCCAGTTCCAACACTGGATGAGGCGATTCAAAGTCTGGCGACATGGCAAATGAGTGTCAACATTGAAATTAAACCATGTCAAGGTCGAGATATCGAAACCGCTGAGGCGGTTGTAGAGTATATTCAAAACAGTTGGCCAGTCGGGATGACAAGACCTTTGGTCTCGAGTTTGTCGATAGAGAGTTTGCGCGCGGTGAGGCGTAACGATCGGACGGTGGATTTAGCCTTGATTGCACACCGTTGGCCGAGCGATTGGAATGATTTAAAAAATGAATTATCCCTTTTCTCGATACATCTAAACCACCGCGGGTTAAATGCAGAACGAGTATCCTTATTACAAAATCATGGCTTAAAAGTACTGGCATATACGGTGAACCATCCACGTCGTGCCACGCAATTGTTTCGCTGGGGTGTGGATGCCATATTTTCAGATAGACCTGACAAAATTATTACGCCCTAAAGCACTACTCTATGTGTTGCTTCTGCTGAATTGCTCATTGGCCTTTGGCAAAACGGATATCGTATTTTGGCATGCCATGAACGGTGAGGTTGGTGCGATACTAAATGCGTTGGTTAAGCAATTTAATGCCAAACAAAGCGATTTTCGAGTGCTCCCCATTTATAAGGGAGGTTACGAAGAGACGCTGATCACGGCGGTGGCCGCATTTCGTGGCAGGCAGCCGCCTGACATGGTGCAAATTTACGAAGTCGGATCGGCGACGATGATGTATCCCTCAGGTATTATTGTGCCTGTTGCTGCCGTATTAGATCGCTATGCCCCGACTTTTAACCAAAATGATTTATTGGCACCCATTAAGCGATATTACTCGGATGAACATTCGCGCTTAATGGCGTGGCCATTAAATGTATCGACACCATTGCTTTTTTATAATAAAACCCACTTTACGGCAGCGGGACTTGATCCAGAGCAACCGCCTAAGACCTGGGGTGCGTTGGCCCGCGTGAGTAAACAGTTATTGCAACGAGGATTCTCCTGTGGCTTTACCACGGAATGGCCGTCTTGGATTCAATTGGAGGAGTTTGCAGATAGCAATGGTATTGCGTTAGCGGATCATCGCAATGGCTTTAAAGGCATGGCAAGACAGTTGCATTATGAAGACAATCTGCTGATAAGGCATTTGTCACGCTTGGTGCGCTGGCAAGATCAACATATATTTTGTTATGGGGGCCGAGAAAATGATCCGCAAGCCTTATTTTTAAGTGGTGTTGCTACTATGATTATGGCGTCATCGGGTGGGTTACGTGATATGGAAACATTAGCAAATTTCCCAGTAGGCATAGCGGCATTGCCGATTGAGCATAAGGAAAAGCGTCGCCACAATTCAACACTAGGCGGTGCGGCAATATGGATCCTGCGTGGCCATCAAGCGGAAGTTGACAAAGGAATAGCGCAGTTTTTGGTTTTTTTAGCAGCGGTGCCGCAACAAACCCGTTGGCAAGCCATGACCGGGTATCTTCCGATTACTCGAAGCCAATTAACTTATAATATGGATCATGGCTTTTATCTGAATCATCCTGGGCAATGGCTTGCTATCGCGCAGCTGTTGCAAGCGGATCCGGGCAACCCGAGCACGGGTAGGCGACTCGGTAATTACATGCAAATTCGTGAAATTGAAGATCAAACCATTGAAGCGGCGGTTGCAAAACTGCTTTCACCACGTGCCGCATTACAGGATGCCTCGCGGCGCGGTACCCGGTTATTAAATAAATTCCATCGTGAGATAGGGCGGTCATTTTGAGAAAGATATGGTAGAAAATAATCGCTATGCTTTGCCGTTGCTGCTGTTAATGCCGCAGTTAATCATTACGCTGCTGTTTTTTATTGTGCCGGCATGCTCAGCGCTTTATTTGGCTTTCCACGTGGGCGATCCGTTTGGGATCCATAGCCACTTCTCAGGATTAGATAATTTTAATAGTTTATTGCACGATCCGAGCTATTTGTATTCGCTGTTGATTACGGTGATTTATGCTTTATTGATTAGTATCCTAACCATGGCCGGCGGACTTGCTTTTGCGGTCCTTGTTGATAAGCTGAGACGGGGTCGAGCTATCTACATGACCTTATTAATATGGCCCTATGCGGTAGCGCCGGCAGTGGCTGGGATCATTTGGCGATTTTTATTTAATCCGGCGGTGGGTGTATTTTCTCAGTGGTTATTGCGCCTAGGGATTCTTTGGGATTATCGTATTCATCCATTGCAAGCCTTTTTCTTAGTGCTTATCGCTGGGGCTTGGCAGCAGTTGAGTTATAATTTTATATTTATTTTAGCTGGCTTGCAGGGTATTCCGGTGGTAATAGAAGAAGCCGCACGGCTGGATGGCGCTGGTACGATGCGGCGTTTTTTCACCATGACGTTGCCATTATTAGGGCCAACACTATTATTCCTTTTGGTGATGAATGGGTTATATGCTTTTTTTGATACCTTCGCGTTGGTTCAAATTATTACCCGAGGTGGGCCATCGCAAACAACCCTGTTTTTAGTTTATAAAGTATACAACGATGGTTTTACAGGGCTTGATTTTGGTGGGGCGTCAGCTCAATCGGTGATCTTGATGATAATTGTTTTAGCTTTATCAGTTATTCAATTTAAATACCTAGAAAAACGAATTCATTATCAATAGGGGCGAAGAGGGTGTTTCGAAAGCAATTGTTAATTCATAGTCTATTGATGATTGGGGTCATTGGTATTGGTTTTCCAATTTATTTCGCCTTTGTTGCTGCGAGCCATACCAATGCTGACTTACTGCATGCGCCTTTGCCACTGTTGCCAAGCAAATACTTTTTAATGAACTGCTGGCGATGTTTATTTCACAATCCGTCTGGATTATTAGCGTGGCGCTTATTGCTTAATAGTTTTGCAATGGCCATGATCATTGCAGGGGGTAAAATTATGTTAGCGATCACCTCCGCTTATGCGATAGTCTATTTTGATTTTCCTCTTAAAAAAATATGTTTTTATCTTATTTTCATGACGCTCATGTTGCCCGTTGAGGTGCGCATTTTACCGACCTTTGAAGTAGCGCTGCGGCTATCGTTGTTAAATACTTTTTCGGGATTAACCATCCCTTTGTTGGCCTCAGCGACCGCGACATTTTTATTTCGGCAATTTTTCATGACGATACCCGTCTCGATCATTGATGCCGCGAGAATGGATGGGGCTTCCATGCTGCGAATATTATTTGAAATTGTGCTCCCAATTTCCAAGAGCAATATTGCCGCATTGTTTGTGATTTTGTTTATCTATGGCTGGGATCAATATTTATGGCCGTTGGTGGTAACGACCAATGCGAATATGGCAACGATGGTGATGGGCATGCAGCAATTGGCAACGGTTGCTGATCAAATCCCCCAGTGGAATCTCATCATGACGATGGCGCTGTTGGCTTTGTTGCCGCCGACCACGGTTGTTATTGTTTTGCAGCGGTATTTTATTAAAGGCTTAATTCAGAGTGATAAGTAAGTGATGGCACGATTAATTTTGCAAGACATTTCTCAGTGGGTGGATAAGCAGATCATTATTGATAAATTAACAGTCACGGTAGCGGATGGTGAATTTTTAGTGATTGTGGGGCCGTCTGGTTGTGGTAAAACGACGCTATTGCGATTGATAGCGGGATTTGACCAACCCAGTTCGGGCTCGGTGTTGTTGGATGATTGCGATCTGTCTCAGGTATCGGTCGATAAGCGCAATATTGCGATGGTTTTTCAGAATTACGCTTTATATCCACACATGACAGTGGCAGATAACTTATCCTACTGTTTGCGGATCCGTAAAATACCCACGTGCGAGATAAAGGCGCAAGTGCATGCGGTCGCAAAACGGTTAGACATTAGCCATTTGTTACGGCGTAAACCAGGGAGTTTATCGGGTGGCCAACGACAACGGGTTGCCATGGGACGGGCCATCATCCGCAAGCCTAATTTATTTTTATTTGATGAGCCACTATCTAATTTAGATGCTAATTTACGCACCAGAATGCGAATTGAAATAAAAGAGTTGCAGCGTGCTTTGGGAGTGACCAGTATTTACGTTACCCACGATCAAACCGAAGCAATGACCTTAGCCGATAAGATATTGGTATTACAGGACGGGCGCGTTCAGCAAGTGGGAACACCGTTGGAAATCTATCACCAGCCAGAGAATCAATTCGTCGCTGGTTTTATGGGCAGCCCACCCATGAATTTTATCCCGCTAGCGTATCACAGTCCGTTGGGGCAGTGGCTATTTAAAAAAGCATTAATGCCAGTCATTGGTCATGACGAGGAAGTTATTTTAGGGATAAGGCCGGAAGACATTGCCATTGGAACAGAAGGAACGTTGGTTGTGCCATTTTATCTGACGCATCTTGAAATCTTGGGAGCCGAGACATTACTTTATGGCCGGGTTGCTGGTGCCACAGAGCCGGTTATTGCTCGGATTAAAGGGGTGCATTCACCAGCGATTTTGCAAGAGATCCCCTTATCATTCTCTTTAGAGAAATGTCACTTTTTTTCGAGTAAAACAGGACTCCGATTATGACGGTAACGCAAGAGAGGCAACAAATTTATTTTGCTCATGCCAATGGTTTTCCAGGGTTGTGTTATCAACAATTATTCAATGCCTGGTCGAGTCGCTATCAAGTAAACTATTGTGAAATGCTAGGACATGATCCTAAATATCCCATCACCGATAATTGGGATCATTTAGTGACGGAATTAATTGTTGATATTAAGCAGAAAGCGCAAGCGCCTGTTATTGCGATTGGGCATTCATTAGGTGGTGCTTTGTTATATTTGGCCACGGGTCGCGAGCCGGAATTATTTCAAGCGGTGATCATGTTGGATTCGCCGGTGTTGAATAAAATGAAACGCCGCGTGGTGAAGCTTGCAAAGCAGTTTAATTTCATCGATTGGTTGACGCCGGCTAAAAAGTCAAAACATCGGCGACAGCACTGGGGTAGCATTGATGAAGCGTATCATTATTTGCGACATAAGCCGCTTTTCCAACATTTCCAGGAAGCGTGCTTTCAAGATTATCTTACCCATGGTTTTATTGATGAGGGTGAAAAAGGGGTAACCTTAAAATTTCGCCGCGACATGGAATATCGCATATTTAGAAATTTGCCGCATGTCTCTGTGCGGTTACCCAAAGAGCAAGCGGTTCCACTCGGGTTTATTTATGGCAAGGCGAGTGAGGTGGTAAAACAATCCGATCTGCGCTATTTGTCAAAATACAAGCAAGTAGTGATTCAAGTTACCGCCGGTGGTCATATGTTTCCCTTTGAGGATCCGGCCGGGTGCATCCAAGCCTGCGATGAGATGATAGAGAAATTGCTGCCTTATGTTACCATAATTAAATTATGACGCTCATCGGAGGCTTTCGTGGCATTTTCAACTTGGTGCATCATCTTCCTTTTAGTGACAGGGTTTGTTTTATACCACCGTGCTGCACTGCTGGTGTGGTTGACTGCGATAACGGCGGTGATGATCGCTATGACAGGCTTAAGTCAGTTAGGGTGGCTTGCCGTTTCGGTGTGTTGGATAGGTTTTATTGCGGCAATCGTTCCTGTTGTGGCTTTGCCTTTGCGGCGGAAGTTGATTAGTCGACGAGTGTTCGCTTTTTTCAAAAAGCAAATACCACCCATGTCGTCGACCGAGCGAGAAGCCTTGGAATCTGGTACCGTAAGCTTCGAAGCGCAATTATTTGCCGGCATGCCGGACTGGAACCAATTTGATAAAATAACGGCACCAATCTTATCACCGGAAGAACAAGCCTTTTTAGATGGGCCGGTAAATGAGCTGTGTCACATGTTAGATAACTGGGATATTTCATTTAAGCGCTATGACTTATCACCGGAGGTGTGGACCTTTTTAAAAGAGCAAGGATTTTTTGGGTTAATTATTCCCAAGGCCTATGGTGGTAAAGCATTTTCGGCGTACGCCCACTCGCAAATCATTATAAAAATATACAGTAAGTCGGTGGTTGCGGGGACGACCGTGACGGTTCCCAATTCCATTGGTCCGGCCGAGTTAATATTGCATTATGGTACAGACTCGCAAAAAGAATATTATCTTCCCAGACTGGCTCGTGGGGAAGAAATCCCTTGTTTTGCTTTAACTAGCCCAGAAGCCGGCTCTGATGCGGCTTCTCTGATCGATCATGGCGTGGTTTGTCGGCAGCAATTCGCAGGCAAAGAAGTTATTGGTGTGAAATTAAATTGGAATAAGCGTTACATCACCTTAGCACCCGTCGCGACGGTATTGGGTTTGGCGTTTAAACTCTATGATCCAGAAAACCTCATTGGCGATAAGGTTGAATATGGGATCACGCTTGCCTTGGTGCCAACCCATTTGCCAGGTGTTCATACTGGGCGGCGCCATTTACCGTTAACGGCACCATTTTTAAATGGTCCAACGCGTGGCGAAGATGTGTTTATTCCGCTTGATTATATTATCGGTGGGGTACAACAAGCCGGTGCCGGTTGGCGGATGTTAATGGAGTGCTTAAGTGCTGGTCGTGCGATTTCCTTACCTTCTGGCACCATTGGCGGTGCCAAGATGATAAGCTTCGCCTCGGGCGCTTATGCGCGCCTGCGTAAACAATTTAATGTCTCCATCGCCCAATTCGAAGGGGTGCAAGAGGCCTTAGCGCGCATAGCGGCTAAAACCTATATGGCAGATGCGGCACGGAATTTTACTATCCAGGTGGTGGATCAAGGGGAAAAACCAGTAATTCTATCAGCCATTACTAAGTATCATATTACCCAATTCGGCCGTGACATTGGTAACGATGCCATGGATATTCATGGCGGCAAAGGGATTTGTTTAGGACCAAACAATTACCTTTTTGGGCATTGTTTAAATTCACAAGTCGGGATCACCGTAGAAGGTGCAAATATTTTGACACGAAATTTAATTATTTTTGGCCAGGGCTCTGTGCGTTGCCACCCTTATATTTTGAATGCCATGCGTGCGGCACAAAATCCCGATCCGCAACAAGCTTTGGTTCAATTCGATAAAATATTTTTTCAGCATGTGGGTTATTCTATTAGTAACATTGTGCGCGCACTGTTTTTGTCATTGACCAACGGCAAGTTAGTTTGTGTTCCGAAGTCTCGAAAGATGAAAAATTATTATCGGCAAGTCACCCGGATATCCAGTGGTTTTGCACTCATTGCGGATATCGCCATGATCACCTTAGGTGGTTCCTTAAAGCGAAAAGAATTTCTCTCAGCACGACTCGGAGATGCTTTAAGCATGCTTTTCTTTTGTTCTGCTGTGTTGAAGCACTTTCAGTGTCATGGCGAACCAGAGCATGATAGCCCATTAGTCCAATGGTGTTGTCAATATGCCTTGTATCAAGCACAGTTTGCCCTCAAAGGTTTTCTTGATAATCTTCCGAATAAGCCGCTGGCGTTGGTATTGCGAATGCTTACTTTTCCATTCGGAGTAAATTTAATGGT
>CAYGNG010000035.1:0-23816 GCA_964351225.1 uncultured Gammaproteobacteria bacterium | reverse complement strand
TCTTCACAAGCTAAATTTTTCCTCTATCATGGCTAGGTTTCAAATTGACTAGGATATTGAATGCGTCGCCACGAACTGAGTGATGAGCAATTTAAAAAGATCGAACGCTTACTACCGGGACGAGCTGGTCATGTAGGTGTAACAGCAAAAGACAACAGTAGGGTGTATTACGGCGCGCGAGCGCCTAATACACCCTATATATGTTGAATATTTGTACGAGTTAATTGACGACACGAATTAGTTGATTGGCTCGATTTACCTAATGCGTTTGTATCCGTAACCTTTTACACGCCAACCGCCACGATACGCCACGTCAGAGTGGTAAAAATTTATGAGTATTCACAACTTGTTCTCAGGGATGAGTTCAATTGCTAAATAACCGTTGAAGTGGCCGTATAAGATCTCCTGCTTGATCCAGTCAATCTCTGGTGCAACGAAATGATCTTGTTCCCAGGCAGGGATTTTTTGACGAATTTGTTGCTTGATAGCCTGTAGTGTTGGGCTCGTTGTCAGTGGTTGGTGGAAATCGATCCCTTGGCAAGCGGCAAGCATTTCGATGCCGATGATGGTGGCGACATTTTCAATCATGGTATGTAATCGTAAAGCCGCGTAGGTAGCCATGCTAATATGATCCTCTTGATTGGCAAAAGTGGGTAAGCTATTAACCGAGGCGGGATACGCTAATGTTTTATTTTCATTGACTAAGGCTGAAGCCGTTACTTGTGTCGCCGATAAGCCCGAGTGTAGGCCACTATCGTTGATTAAATAAGCCGGGAGTTTACTTAAATGGGGGTCAATTAATAAGGCGGTTCTCCGTTCAGAGAGAGCACCAACTTCCGCAATGGCGGTTGCTAAGGCATCAGCGGCCAGGGCGATGGGTTCAGCATGAAAATTGCCAGCAGAAATAATGGTATCTTCTTCTGAGAAAACCAAGGGATTATCATTAACGGCATTGGATTCGGTGAGAAACACGTTCGCGGCATAACGCATTTGGTGAAGACAAGCGCCCATGACTTGAGGTTGGCAGCGTAGGGAGTAAGGATCTTGAACGCGATCGCATTCGGTATGCGATTGGTTAATCGCGCTTCCTTGTAATAGGCTACTGAGCCACGAAGCAATATCTTGTTGTGCCAGAAAGCGGCGGACGCGATGCACGGCTGGTTGAAAAGGTTTAACGCTGGCTTTGAAAGCATCGATCGACAGTGCACCGGCAAGTAATGCCGCTTTAAAGATGGTTTCAAATTTAAATAAGGCACAAAGCGCAATCGCCGTGGAAATCTCGGTGCCATTGATAAGCGCTAAGCCTTCTTTGGGTTGTAAGATAAGCGGTGCTAAATTTGCTTGTGTTAGTGCCGCTTTAGCGGGAAGACGTTTATCGTTTACTCGGACTTCGCTTTCCCCGATCAAGGGCAATGCCATATGAGCCAGTGGTGCCAGATCACCGGATGCGCCGACGGAGCCTTTACTTGGAATACAGGGATAAATTCTTTGATTATAAAAGGCGAGCAAGTGTTCTACTAAGGTCAGCGAGCAACCAGAGTATCCCTGTGATAAAGCATTAATTTTCAATGCCAAGGTAAGTCGCACGATGTCATCGGTGAGTAATTCACCCACTCCGGCGGCGTGTGAGCGGATCAGGTTGTATTGTAAGGATTGCAGCTCTGCTTTCGCCACTTGGGTTGTGGCTAATAACCCGAATCCGGTGTTAATACCATAAACCACCCGATCGGTCTGGAGGATATTATCGATATATTGTTTAGCGCGATGAATATTTTGTTGCGACGTCTCGGACAAGGTAATATGGCGTATTTTATCTTGATAGATAGACCGTAAATCAGTGAGTGACAATGTGCCGGCGCTGAGTGTAAATGAATTCTTCATAGTATTCCTTTTTAAAAAATCATGGGCAACTTTAAATGGTTTTCTTTAGCGCATTCTATAGCAAGATCATAACCAGCGTCCGCGTGGCGCATGACGCCTGTGCCAGGGTCATTATATAAAACACGGGCTATGCGTTTGGCCGCCGCTTCGGTGCCATCGACAACAATCACGAAACCGGCATGCTGTGAATAACCGATGCCAACGCCACCACCGTGATGAATACTTACCCAGGTAGCACCGCTGGCGGTATTTAATAACGCATTGAGTAATGGCCAGTCCGATACCGCATCCGAACCATCGCGCATGGCTTCCGTTTCGCGATTGGGGCTTGCTACCGAGCCAGAATCTAAATGATCGCGACCGATAACAATCGGGGCTTTTAATTCGCCATTTTTTACCATTTCATTAAAAGCTAAGCCTACTTTAGCTCGCTCGCTTAAGCCTATCCAACAGATCCGCGCGGGCAATCCTTGAAATTGAATACGACTTTTTGCCATATCAAGCCAATTATGAAGATGCGGATTGTTGGGGATAAGGGCTTTAACTTTTTCATCGGTTTTATAAATATCCTCCGGATCCCCGGATAAAGCCACCCAGCGGAAAGGACCAATGCCGCGACAAAATTGTGGGCGAATGCATTTTGGTACAAATCCTGGAAAATCAAAAGCATTCGTCACGCCTTGGTCCAATGCCATTTGTCGAATGTTATTACCGTAATCGATAGTGGGAATCCCTTGTTCATGGAAAGCGAGCATGGCTTTGACATGCAGACGCATCGATTCTTTTGCCTTTTCAATGACAAGCTTCGGATCGGTTGTGCGCATGTTTTTCGCTTTTTCTAAAGACCATCCAAGTGGTAAATAGCCATGGAGTGGATCATGGGCGCTGGTTTGATCGGTGACGATAGCCGGTTTAACACCCATTTCGATTAATTTAGGAAAAATCTCTGCGGCATTGCCCAGTAAACCAACCGAAATGGCGGTGCCTTGTCGGCTGTGGGACGCAATGATGTTAAGGGCTTCGGTTAAATCAGTGGCACTTAAATCTAAATATTTGGTTGCCACTCGTTTTGCAATTCGGTCGGGATCACATTCCACCACGAGGATAGAAGCACCAGCCATAGTGGCTGCTAGTGGTTGGGCACCACCCATGCCGCCAAGGCCTGCGGTTAAAATCCATTTTCCTTGCAAGCTGCCTTGGTAGTGTTGTTTGGCAATTTCAACGAATGTTTCATAAGTGCCTTGAATGATCCCTTGGCTGCCGATATAAATCCAAGAGCCGGCTGTCATTTGGCCAAACATCATTAATCCTTTTTGATCCAATTCGTTAAAGTGCTCGAGTGTCGCCCAATGTGGCACGAGATTTGAATTGGCAATTAATACTCTCGGTGCATTGTCATGAGTAGGAAAAACAGCCACGGGTTTTCCGGATTGGATTAATAAGGTTTCATCCGAATTTAATGTTTGCAACGTTGCAATTATTTTATCAAAACATTCCCAATTGCGCGCGGCGCGTCCTGCACCACCATAAACAATCAATTCGGCAGGATTCTCGGCAACAGCGGGATCGAGGTTATTCATCAGCATTCGTAGGGGGGCTTCGGTTAGCCAAGATTTTGCAGATAAGGTGCTTCCGGTGGGTGCTTTAATAATTCGCGAGGGATCAAATCGAGATGAAGACATAAGTAACTCCGTTTATCCATGGAGTATTTAGTGTAGTAGCAAGAGAAAGTTTTTAATAGCGTAAAATTCAAATATTGACAAGCTGCCCGCTTTTAATGGAGCATACCCGCGGATTGTGCCCGAGCGTGTAACATAAATCAGCTGGGTGTTCGATATCCCAGATCACAAAGTCAGCCGCTTTGCCTGGTTGTAAACTTCCTAAAGACGCACCTTCTCCAAGTGCGCAAGCAGCTTGTTGCGTGGCGCCAAATAAGGCTTCTAAGGGGGTCATCCCAAATAACACGCAGGACATGTTTAAGATTACTAACATGGAAGTAATCGGTGAAGTACCAGGATTGCAATCGGTGGCAATGGCCATGGGGATCTGCAATTGGCGGAATGACGCTATTGGTGGCAATTTGGGATCTTGCAAATAATACCAGGCGCCAGGCAGTAACACGGCGATTGTGCCAGCTTTCTGCATAAAAAGTAAATTTTCTTGAGAAGTATATTCTAAGTGATCGGCAGAGAGCGCTTTAAAATGAGCGGCTAGAGCAGCAGCGTTTTGATTACTTAATTGATCGGCATGACATTTAATGGGGATTTGCAGTTGCGCTGCTTTGGTGAAGAGTTTCTCCGTTTGGGCGTAGCTAAAAGCAATGCTTTCACAATAAGCATCAACCGCATCGACTAAGCCAAGCGCGTGGATCTCAGGTAACATTTTTTCACAAATGAAATCAATATAGTCATCCCCTCGGTTCACATATTCGGGTGCAATGGTATGAGCGCCTAAAAATGTTTTTTGAATGGTTAGCTTAAAATTTTCAGCGAGGCGCTTGGCCGTTTGTAATATTTTAATTTCAGTCTCAGTATTCAAGCCATATCCGGATTTAATTTCAAGCGAAGTGACACCACTTTCCAGCAAGGTTTGTAAGCGTTTAGCACTTTGTTGATATAAATCTTCTGCTGTTGCCGCTCGAGTGGCATTCACCGTTGCCATAATGCCCCCACCTTGGAGGGCAATTTCTTGATAACTTGTACCGGTAATGCGTGCCTCAAATTCGTGTGCTCGATTGCCGGCATAAACGAGATGGGTGTGGCAATCAATGAAACCGGGGAGCAGCGTGTATTGGGAATAATCATGGGTTGTTTGTGCGCCACCGTCGAAGTCGTCTTGTGCGCCGAGCCAAACGATTTTACCGTTTGTTACGGCGATAGCACCTTGGTCAATGATCCCATAGTTGTGGTGGTTGGTTAAAGTGCATACTCTTCTTGCTAGCCACAAACTGTCGACAGAGAGAGGCGTATTCATGGCACAATCCCTTTTTATATTGTTTTACTCGAACGACCAAACACAGCCAGTTCTTTCTCTTGCAACAGGAAATCGGTTTCATGTGAGTGATTGCTGGGAGAGGGCGGTGTTTTTATATTTATATCATCGAGTGGTAAATGACAGTTGGTGGTAAGATCATACGGCGCACGAAAAATACTTTCCACAATGGGTTCCACCAAGTCTGCCAGCAGGCTATTGCCAGGATAGAGATGTTTGATTTGCATGCAGGAGTAATTGCGTGCCTGGCTGATTAAGTTTTTAATTTGGTGGACTGCCGCAGTGTAATAGTCTTTGTGTGAGTAAACACGCTCAATTAAAAGGATGATCGCTTGAGCCGTATGAATATTTTTACGCTTGAGTAAAGGTTGCGGTTGGTCCCAGTGTTCATCATCGAGGCGATAACAGTATTCTCTACAGGCGGTTCTAATTTTTTTAAGTTTTTTCCATAGAAAATAGTTTTTCATGCTGTCTTGATTGTTATGTTTGATGGTACCAAATAGCCCTGCTGCTGTAAGATTAGCCAATGATGAGCCTGTGGAAGGAGGCAAGGTTTCAACTTTTGAATCGGCTTTCTGGGTGGCGCGAGCACTCTCATGACACCGTTCATACAGCTCTTGATGGTAATCCTCAAGGGCTTGTTCAATATTTTTTGCGCTGTAAAATTCGATGTGTAGTAAGGCAAGTTGTTTTCGATAATTTACTTCATGAACGTATTCACCAGCAACTGCAGCGATCCCAACTAAAATGGCGATGGTGTAGCTGATCCACAAAGGAAATGTGTGGAATGCCATAAAGACACCACTTAAGAATAGGAGTACTCCGAGGGTTATCCCTGTGCTGAAAAAGAAAACATAGGCGCCACGATATACGTGATAAAACCACGAGTTGGGGTCTTGATAATACGGTGTTTTTCCTTCTTCGACAGCAAGAGTTTTTAGCACATGGATCAGTGAGGGGGGTTGACTGAGCAGGTTGGTTGAGCGATTGGTCATGGTCAGTTTGGAGAGATTATCTTGCGGGTTAAATTGTTTGAGTAATACATTAATTCGGGCTACATGCTGTTTTATTTTTGATTTTTTTTGCACGAGATTCAAATGTAAAAAGCGCAAGGTATTGGTATTGTATTTTTCTTGAACCTTACTGAGGTAGATAAATAATAAGCCAGTCAATAAGCACGCGATTAAAATCATTGAGACGGATAGTGCCAATGAAATCATCAACAAATAAGGCGAGGCAGCGGCACAAATTGTTAATACGGTACTAATGCCTTGAATAAAACGATAAACATAAATCCAATGATTATTCGGGTAGAGTGATTTTGTTTCGCTTAAATGACTACCGCCTTCTCTCACGGCAGTCCGGTCAACGTGGATTAATAGCCTTGTGTAATCTTTTAACATTATGAAAAATCATACTACAATAAACTTTTTGTGGCAGCTACCACGACCAAATAAAAGCAGCAATCAGACATCTTGGTCAAAATTACAACCACCACCCGCTCTCTGATCCTTATTCTGATTGCTTGTCGCCGGAGTTGCAAGATGATGAGAGGAAGCTGCATAATGCGCCGTCATCGTGGTACCGAAAACAGGCTTAACAAAAGGACATCTATTATGCGAATTGATCTTATTGCTGCATGGCAGGATGGTTTAAAACCGGTAATTTTACAAGCAACCCAAGACAAAGAAGAACCGGTGATTGCGCAGAGCAGTTTTCAATTCGATGCGAGCCCAAAGGTCGTGTTTGTTGGCGATAGCCGTACTCAGTCGCCGGCGCAGTATTATCGTGATCTTTCTCCGGTCGCTTTAACCTCAGAAGAGCAAATGGTGTATGATGAGGTTTTTTTTCGGCTGAGCGAAAATCCGAAATTTTATAATGGCAAACATATATTGCTGACTGGCGTCATGTACGACACCACAGAAAATACCCTATATTTAGAAGCAGTCAGAGTGGATTATGTTTTTGTTGCGGCATTAGGAAAAATTAAGCAAATAAATTCGACAGGCAGTGCACTTCAAGGGAAAACTTTTTTTAAGACTGGGGTGTTGGTGCCGTTCATTTCCAGCGATGATAAAGTAACGCTTATTGCCAGAGCAGATAGATTGAAATTGAATTCGGTTGCCGCTGGGTTTTTAGAGTGTGATGATGACGAAACTTTGTTGAGCTCTTTACTTCGAACAACTGTATTGAAGGAAGCGGATGAAGAATTCGCAGTTGATGGTAATACGGGGGGGCGCAGATTACACTTTACAGGGGGTGGTATCGCAAGCATTTCATTTCGTGAATCTCGTGATGCCGGTGCCATGACACCAACCATGGAGTTTGTGGTTCCGCTACAGGCAAAAGAATTCGGTACCGATATTCTTGGTTTGATGAATGCGAATACGGCTTCTCACGCCTATGAACACATTCCCTATAGTGCATGGAGTGTTCCTTTATATCGCAATGAAAGGTTAGCGGCTTCTCAATTAATAAAACAGGCGCGTCCAGGAAGCTTTTTATATGCACCAGTCGTACACGCTTGTGCGCAGAGGGTGAATCACGGTATGCCTCTAGCGAATCAAATGTCAGGGGTACAAAGCAGTCGGTTTTATCCGATAGGTATTTTCAACCCCGCTCCCCGAAAAGCGTTGACAGAACCGCGTGTTGAGGAGAGCGTCTCCTCGCCTTTGCTGACAAAGGGGGCATCCATATAAATATCCTGAGTCATTTCAAAGTATAAGTAAGAAAAATTGTAACTATTCACCCAAACCGTGCAGAGACAATGTACGCTTATGGCGAAACAACAGTTACCCTTGTGATAGCCCCCTAAAAAATGTTAGAATGCTTCTGTAGTCAAGCGAAAGGGGGCAACCATGAGTAATTTGATGTTGACGTTTTATAAATTGTCGCAGCACGGCCAATACGCCCATAATATTTCTCCTCCATATTCAGCAATCCAATTTTGATTTTTTAAAAAAGTGTCTTGTCATCTGTCAAAATAGAAAAATAATGAATTGAAACAGAAAAGCAGATTGCCAATGGGTACATTTCATACTTTAAAATTACCGCGGCAGGATAATTTGATAAGGAGATTAAGCAATGATTTTTAGTAAAATTGCAAATATGAAAAATTCATTCCTTGATGTTTCAAGTATAAAAAACCGTATTAAAAAAGAAATAGCAGAAGAACAAGCAATGAAAATGGTAGCAGAAGACGAAAACATGCCTGACATGAAAAGCTCAGCGCAGGCACTTTACCATGATGATATTAGTGAGACGGTCAAAGAGTTAAATAGGATAGACCAAGAATCCTATTATACGGTTGCTAATTTTATTCCAGTGAAGCAGCCAAAAGCAATCTTAATTTTTAAATAGGAGGTAACAATGTGATGCACTAATGGCAGTGGCATTTTGTTTTTTAAATTAAAGTAAAATGGTGTCTAATATTATTAGGGAGAAGAAACCATGACTACGTTAAACGCTCGGGTTACCACCACAAAATACTTTTTCCTTGTTATGTTGCTACAAATTTTAGTAGGTTGCCAAGTGCTAAATGGCGAGGAGCGACCGGGACAGTATATTGACGATAGTCACATTACTGCCCGTGTTAAAAATGCGTTAGTTAAAAATGACCGCTACTATTTTCGAGTTCATGTTGAAACCAAACAGGGAAATGTTTTATTGAGTGGTTTCGTTCATCATATTCAAAATAAAAACAAAGCAACGAGGATTGCCAAATCAGTTCCTGGGGTAGTCTCTGTAAGAAACGCAATTGCAGTAAAATGATAACTGTTCAAATAAAACCTGCAGAAGTATCAAAGATATAACGAAAAATGAATGGTTTTCCACGACAGACTATAAATTGAGTCGATTATCTCATTGATCCCTTACGTGGAAAAAATGGGCGTTTCCAACCAAGCCCACAGTGGGTATTGAAGTATTGCAGGAGATGGGTGCAGTGAGTAAAGTATTATGGCATCCGGAAATCAATGTCACCGATGATTTTGCTGAAACCATTATAGGAAAGCAATTTTCTGAACTTGTACCGGTAAAGATAAAATGTATTGGTGATGGTCTAGATAACAAAGTGCTTCTTGTTAACAATCAATTTGTCTTTAAATTTCCGCATCGAGCAGCAGCTGCATTAATCATTGAAAGAGAACGTACCGTATTGGATAATTTGCAAGAATTTGTTACTTTATTGATACCAAAACCGATTTATGTTGGGAAACCTTGTGATGACTATCCCCACCATTTTTATGGCTACCAAATAATCAAAGGAAAATCTGTTTGCGATGTTGAGATTGATGTTACTTCACGAAATGCTAGCGTTACAAAACTTGCTGAATTCTTAAAGGAGTTGCATAGCGTATCTGGAGCTAGGGCGCATACAATGGGTGCAGGAAAGCAAATTTTTGATAGGGCAGATATCGATAAAGTTATTATTTCGCTCAGGAAAGGCATCGGAAAAATAAATGCACAAAACATCGCCTCAATTGACCCAGCCGTTTTAAATGAAGAGATAAAAAAGGCATCTTCTGCTACCTTATCTAAAAAAAAGGTCCTCGTGCATGGTGACTTATATTGTCGTCATCTCATGTTTGACAATAAAAACCTAGTTGGGATCATTGATTGGGGTCAGGTTGGTGTAAACCACCCAGCTGTTGATCTCGGCATTGTTTTTAGTTTTTATGATGCTAATTATCACCAAACATTTTTTAATATTTATGGCACCATTGATTCACAGACCTATGCCTATGCCAGATTCTTGGGGTTATATAGCATGATGATGATTATGTTTTATGCTCATGCGGTTAATGATCTTCAATTATTTCAGGCAGCCAGAGAATCAATACGACGTATTAATTCAAAACTATTGGAGCAAGAAAAATGAGTGAAATTAGGGCCTGTTGACATTTGCAGCCGAAAAAGCAATTGTCAACAGACCCTATTATTCGCGGAGCACATAGCGATGCCCTGCCTTCCATTATACAATTACTTGCCGATATGGCGATATCTTTGCTGACAAAGGGGGTTAGTGACAGGCCTTAATCAGCTTGCCATGTACCAGTACCTGGCTTATCCACGTGTGATTACCGGTATAAATTAATTTATCTAAGCGAGATGCAGGAGCGAGCTGCTCGAAGTATTTGTTAGCGATGACGATGCCGGTTAATGGGGTGCCGATGGCCAGGGGTTGAGTGGCATGACGAAATAAAACATCACCACTGTGCTTGGTTTTCGGGTTGCAAATTACATTGCGTTTTTGTTTGTTGAGTCGGGCGCCATAGTCTAACCAGCGTAATTCTTCCAGTGGCGATAAACCGACGTGGCTGTCGGTACCAATGCCCCATTGTCCACCCTGTTGCATGTATTCAACCAATGGGAAAAAGCCATCCCCTAAATTGCCTTCCGTAGAGGGGCAGAGCACGACACGCGCTTGTGTTTTGGCAAGACGAGTGGTTTCATCGGCGGTCATGTGGGTGGCATGAACCAAATGATGTCGCGCATCAATCTCAGCATTATCCAACAACCAAGCGACAGGGGTTGTGCCAAGTGCTAATTGGCAATCATCTACTTCACGTTGCTGCTCAGCGATGTGCAAATGAAATGGGATATCCTTAGGGAGTTCACGCAGCAAGTGCACAACATTATCAATGGCTACTGTTCGTAACGAATGCACGCCAATACCACAAGTGACGAAGGCATAGTTTTTGCTGGCATGTTGGATGGCCGCGAGCAAGTGCTGATAATCCTCTAGCGACTGACTAATGAAGCGCTGCTGCTGAGGAATCGCGGCCGTATTAAAATTTGCTTGTTGATAAAATATCGGAATAAGCTGCAGTTGGATCCCGGTTTGCACAGCGGCCTCCATTAGTGCAATAGCCATTTCGGCACGATTTTGAAAGGGCCTACCTTGGTTATCGTGGTGCACGTAATGAAACTCGACAACTTGGGTGTAACCATGGCACAGCAAAGTTTGGTATAGGCGCTTGGCGATATCGAGCATTTGCTCAGGCGTAATCGAATTGGCAAGCGCATACATTTGATTGCGCCAACTCCAAAAATCATCTTCTATGCGATCGGGTGCTAAAAACTCCGTGAGGCCCGCTAATTCAAATTGGAAGGCATGAGAATGAGCATTTTGAAAACCGGGAATGAGGAAGCCATCGATTTGTGCATGCTGTTCATCGGGAATCGGTTTAATGTCAGTAATGATCCCGAGCGGATCGGTCGTGACCGTCACCGTCTCTTGCCAATGGCCATCGGAATAGATACCTTTAAAATGCCAGTCGCTCATTGCAATTTTCCGAGTGAATCGATTAGATTTTCCATGAGCTTCATTAACAGCTTTTCGATAGCAGCGAAACGCTCAGGAATGATTTCGAGGGATTCTTCATTCATATAAATATCTTGAGCCATTTCAAGTTGTAAGCAATAAGTTTTTTTGTTGGGATCAGAGAAATATCTGGTGATATGCCCGCCCCTAAATGGTTGATTGTAGCTGGTTTGATATGGTTGTTCTGCCATAAGCGTGTTAAGAGCCTTTGATACTAAAAATTCACAAGCGCTGGTGCCATTAACATCGCCAAGGGTTAAACAAGGGAAGGGTTGCGTTTGAATGGTGGCTACCTTTCTTTTTATGGAGTGTGCATCAAATAATAATACCGCAGAAAAATTCGACTTTAGATTGCCCAGTGTCTCTTCGATGGCTTTATAATAAGGCCAATAATAAGTATTTAAGCGCTCGGTGATTGCTTGTTCATCAGGATTTGTTGCAAGATAGAGCGGTGCACCAAGAAATGTGCTATCGGGTACGACGGTCGTTTGCCGCCGCTTGTCAGCGTAGTTGGGTGATGAATCAGGTGCACGATTCAGATCCACGACATAGCGGCTGTAGTTTGCTTTGATGGTTGTGATCCCTTGGTGCTTAGCAAACTGGTAAAGTTTATCAACAAACCAGTCGGTATCGGGTGGCGTATCGCGATACGCCGGATGTAATTGCGAGCGAATCGCTTCTGGGATAAAAGTTCCCGCATGCGGAATACTCAAGAGAATCGGCACAGCGGCAGTTGTGGGTTTCGAAATGGTGAAGAGTTCCATAGGATTATCCCACACAGCGATGATGATGAACGGTTTCTATCAGTGCTGCCACGTGCTCTGGCGGTGTCTGTGGATCAATGCCGTGCCCCAAATTAAATATGTGGCCATAGCCCTTGCCATAGGAATTTAATAGTTTTTTTGCTTGTTCGGCGACAACTTCTGGTGGCGCAAACAAGGCATAAGGATCTAAGTTGCCTTGTAAACTGACTTGACCGCCAATGCGGTTTTTGGCATCGCTCAATTCTATGGTCCAATCTAATCCCACGGCATGACAACCAGACGCTGCGATCATTTCTAACCATTGACCACCGCCTTTGGTAAAGATAATGCTGGGGATGGAATAGGAAGCAAGATCAGCGAGGATTTGTTGCATGTATGACAGAGAATACTCTTGATATTGCTCAGTACTTAGTATGCCACCCCAGGTGTCAAAAAGCATGATGACATCGACGCCGGCATGGATTTGCGCCGCACAGTATAAACTGACCGCTTGTTGCAATTTTTGCAAAAGCAGATGAGAAGCGGCGGGGTCTTGATAGAGTAATTTTTTAGCAGCGGAGAAATTTTTTGAAGTGCTGCCCTCAAGCATGTAGCAAGCCAGTGTCCAAGGACTGCCGCTGAAGCCGATTAAAGGAACTTTACCAGCTAATTCTTTTTGACATAACTTAATCGTATCCATGACATACTGCAGTGACTCATTAGGATCTGGAATTGCCAGTGCGGTAATATCACGAATATTTTTTAAGGGATTATGGAAAACAGGGCCCTGATGCTCAATAAATTCTAAATCCATTCCCATTGCTTCTGGAATGGTAAGAATATCGGAGAAAACGATTGCTGCATCTAAGGGGTAGCGAGCAAATGGTTGTAGCGTTGCTGCTGTGGCCCATTGCGGATTTTTACAGAAAGCCATGAAGTTGTGTGCTTTGGCACGCAGCTCGCGGTATTCCGGTAAATATCTTCCGGCTTGTCGCATAATCCAAATTGGAGGGTGTGAATGTGGTTCTCGTTTTAATGCCGCGATGAACGTGTTATTGGTAAGCGTATTCACTGTTGGTCAGTCCTATATTATTCATTAGGGGGGTGTTTAATCTCATCTTGTATGTTTTGCAACACTTTGGTCCATGGGGCGAAGTTGGAGACTTGGTTGGGCAGCTTTTTAATTTCAGCCTTAGCCTCATCTGAACTCGCGTAAGTGCCGTAAACCACAACATACCAGGGCTCGCCCTTGCGCAAGGTTTTATACTGATAAAGTTTTTTTGGTAATTTCAGCTTCTGGTAGTGTTTAATATTAATTTTGTTGCGGGCTGCCATCAATTGAATTGTGTAGTAGGTTTTAGGGATAGACAGCAAAAATTTTTCGTCCATAAAATAATTTGGTTTTTTATTTGTAATCACAGTGGGTTTTAAATTGGTGATAACAACCGGCTTATTTGGCTTGGATAATGGTTTTTTTATGTGCCGCTTGGGAATTCTGGGAATATTTGCATGACTTATTATCAGAGAGACGAGGGGCCTGGTCTTTTGGGCTGGGTTATTTTTTTTGATATAATCTCGGCTAACAGGCGCTGCTTGATCTTTTTTGACTGCAGTAATGAAGGCGTTATTCGTGACTAAATCTAAGCGGTTTGCGTAGTGACCTTCTTTTACTGGGGGAAGGCTACCTGGTAATTCTGAGCGAGTGTACTCCGGTAGATTTCGGGGGATCTTTGCAATGAATGCTTTGGCAATGACTGGCGAAACGACAGTCGAGCGTTGATATGGTACCGTTGGAATTTCTGCTGCTGCAGCATATTTGATTGTTTGGGTGACCGAATTGATGGCCGTTTGTGGCGGCGGTGATTTTTTCTCTAACTTATCACTCAGATAAGAAGCGATCACGATGCCTATTAATAAGATTGAGCCACCTATCATGGTTTGCTTATGCGCCTTCCAGATTGTAGGCGAGAGTCGCATTTGTTTAGCAAATCTCTTTTTTTGCTGTTTTTCAAATTTTTCTTGGGCAATTTGACTGGCCAGAATGTTAAGTTGTTTCAAAGAGTTTGCAGCATTTTTATGGATGCGGGTGATATCATTTTCTCGCAACAAATCGAAATCCGAGGCATTGATAGCCGTGAGACGATTTTGAAGGTATTTTTTAACTTGTGACCGAGTTAAGCTGGGGTATGAAATAAGATGCACAAGTTCCGCATTGTCTTGTTGCTCGGAGATTTTTTTTATTTTATCAGAGAGAGAGTTATCTCCAAATAAAATAACATGAAAATGCATTTGATTTTCAGATTGTTCCGCGACCAGTGCAAGCAACAGTGCCAGGGTGTGCTCTGAGACCGTGTGAGCCTTATCTACCATGAGGGTGGAGAAATGTGGTTGATATTGTAATTCGGTTAATTGATTTTCTAAAATGAGTTCAAGCGTCAGGGTTTCATTGAGTGGGCAGCGGAAATGATGATGGAAAATTTTGGGTAATTGATTTGGGGTAAATTGAGGATCACCGCTGATTTTATAATAATGCATTCGCTCCGGATCCAATTGCGCGATAAGCTCAGCTTGAAGCATGGGTAAATTATTTTCATCTTTACTTTCTACAATAATCATGACATTGGAGTTGTGGAGTAAATGATGGATCAGATCAAAATTAGTATCCCAATCCGGTAGTGCAGAGTAAGGCTCAATTGAGCCATCAGTCCATGCGAAAGGGTTATGCGGCAATTGATAATGCAACCAGAAGGGGCTAAAGCCTTCTGGTTGCTGGGTGCTTGCTGTATCAATTTTGATGGCCATTTATCTGCTATTTTATTGTTCCTGGTTGGTTATTGTAACCCACAATGGCAATTTATATGAAACAGGACGGTAACGATTCAGCAAAAAGCGGAATAGTTACACAGAACTTTTCTATCACCTCGTAAAAGTTGTTTGTTGGATAATTTTTGGTGTAATGAAAATCAGCAATTCAGATTGATTATCAACATCACTTTTATCTTGGAATAAGTTGCCTATGATCGGTAATTTGCTTAAAAATGGAATTTTTCGGCTGGTGTCACGATAAGTCCGCTTGTAAATACCGCCCAATACCACCGTACCGCCGTTATCAACCAGAACTTGGGTTTCAACGGCCTGAGTGTCAATGGCCGGCACCCCTAGAATTTCGGGTTTACTGCTGCGACTATCTTGAGAGATATTTAAAGTAAGGACCACTTTATTATCAGGGGTAATTTGTGGTGTTACATTTAAACCTAAGACCGCTTTTTTGAAGGCAACGGTGGTTGCGCCACTGGAGGTGGTTTGTTGGAATGGAATTTCTTCACCGGATTCAATATTGGCGGTGTGTTGGTTTGCGGTGATAACACGAGGACTTGAGATAATTTCGCCACGGCCAGAGTTTTCTAATGCGGATAATTCAAGATCAAGCAGTACGCCATGACCCAAACGGGCAAGTGCCACACCAATGCGTCCAGCATCGGAACCAATCACCGGAAGATTGACATTAAGTCGTGAAGTGGTACCAACGACAGCGGCACCACTGCCACCTGCAATGGTATTTGCGCCACCGAGTGTTCCTGAAAATGGAATATTTGGGTTGGTCAAACCAAATTGAATACCAAGTTTATTATCTAAGGTCTTGTCAACCGTTACTACCCGGGCTTCTATTAAAACTTGTTTGACGGGCACATCCAGCTTACTGACTAACTCACGGATTTCTCGTAATTTGTCAGCCGTATCTTGGATCCAGATGGTATTGGTTCTCACGTCGGTGCTCAGTGAGCCGCGTGCAGAAAGCAGGGAATTGGCCCCTGCTTGTTGTGATTGCAACAGACCAGCAATTTGTGAGGCATCTGCGTAGTTGACTTGAATAAGCTCGGAATGTAACGGTGCTAATTCCTGTATCTGGGTCATGGTTCGCAGCTCGTTACGTTCTCTATTGGCTAATTCTCTTGCAGGAGCGACTAGCAAAACGTTATCCGTTTGCCGTTTGGCCAGGCCTCGGGTTCGTAAAATGATATCGAGTGCTTGATCCCAAGGAACATTATGCAGTCGCAGTGTCACACTGCCGCCAACCGAATCGCTGGTTACTAAATTCAAGCCAGTGAAGTCGGCGAGTAATTGGAGAACGGCCCGAACTTGAATATTTTGGAAATTTAGTGAAATTCTTTCACCAGTATAATGCTTTTTCATTGAATCGCCAGCGAGACTCGTGTCATCCGCTTCCGGATTAACATCGATGATAAAGCTGTTATTGACTTGATAGGCCATATGCTCGTAACGACCATGCAATGAAATAGCCATGCTGGCATTGGGACCATCGTTCTTCATGGTGAGGATATCTACGGGGGTACCAAAGTCTGTTACATCTAAGCGTCGCTCCAGGCGAGTTGGGATAGTGGTATCTAAGAATTCTGCAATCAGCTCGCCGCCTTGACGGCGTAAATCGACTTCAACCCCAGGTTTGGAGAAGCTAATGACAATTTGGCCACCAGTTTTGTTGATACGTCGGAAATCAATATTGTTGATGGCATGAGTTTTGGTGATATCTAAGTTTTTTGAGGCGAAAGATTGGCGTGCTAATTGCTTTTCTTTGGCGGATCCCCCTTCAAATTCGACGATGACCTGGCGGCCTTTGACAGAGGTTTCATAACTTACATTACGGCGCAATTCGATGAGGATACGGGTTCTGCCCCCTGCTTCAATTGCTTGAAAGCTTCGGCCAGGACCAATATTAATATCATAATGTTTTTGGGGTAATTGCGTGGCAGTGTTGGGAAAATCTAACACCAGCTGTGGTGGCTTGGGCATATTAAATTGTATAGGCTTGGAAATTTCCAAGGGACGGTTGAATTGCAGGACCACTTCAAGTTTACCGCCTGGAAGGCTATTAAATAGAACATTGGTAATTGCGTTCGAGGTTCCAGGTGCAGTTTCCCGTATTTGTGCAATGGCACTGGTATAAAAACCCATGATGGATAATGCCACTATCGCGATCAGGAATTGATACCACAGTCGCATTATTCCAAATCGTTTTTGAATTATTTTATCCATCATTCATCCCCACAATCTTAGTACTAAAAGGTTATTTTTCACGTAACATAATAGACGATGATCTTTTCGCCCAGCCATCTTGCTCACGAATGGTTTCTTCTATTAAAACTTCATTTTCTTCAATATTGGTGATTTCACCAAAATTTTTTCCAAGGTAATTGCCAACTTTAACTGGAATAACTTGACCATCTTTAGTCGCAATTAACGCCCACCGTATTTTGTCTTTAGTGAAGACGCCAACCATTTTAAGTGAGTCTAAAGAATACTGTTCTAAGGGTTCTTTGGGGCGATTCATATCGGGTAAGTTTATTTCTGATCTTTTCTTTATTAGCCGCTCAAAAGGGCTTCTTTTGTTGGTTGCAACATAAGCAAACTGTTCGGGCTTTTTAATTTTGGGTAGCGGCTTGACTCTGCTTGGCGGTCGTTTTTTTATCTCGGCGATGTATTTTTTAATTCTATCCTGACCGTTGTCACAACCGGTGAGCACCGCGCCACAAATCAGGAGGGTGATCATGTAACACAGAATTTTGATGAGTGATGGTGTTCTCACAATAATCTCCATTACTCCGTATACCGATATGTTTTTGCGGTGATATCCATAACAAGTTCCTCGCCAGCTTTGAAAGTCTTTATTTTTTTCGATTTACCAGCATCTGCTTTTTCCGAAAGTTCTTTGATGGTAAAGTCGTGCAGTGTCACGATACGAGAAAGTCCAGAAACATGGCTGACGAATGTCGCTAGTTGATGGTAGTTTCCAACCACGGATATTTTAATTGGCAACTCAGCGTAGAATTCTTTCTTTTTCTCAGGCAGCGGTTTAAAGAGGCGAATTTCTAAGCCACTTGCCACGCCGGTATTTGAAATATCTTCAAGGAGTCCAGGGACTTCGGTTTTCTCAGGTAATTGTCTAAGCAAAGTACCGAAGGTTTTTTTGATTTCTTTTAACTGTCTTTTATACTCATCTAGATTGGAAGCTTGGTGTTGTTTTTTCTCAAAAGAATCTTTTAAGCTCACTTCATGCTTTTGTATTTTTTTGAGGTCTTTGAGTTGATTTCTCGTATCAAACCAAATGCCAGCACTGACGACACCCGCAAAACAAATTGCGGCAAGGGTCGCTTTGATATATATCGGCCAATAACCGATGTCGTCAATGTTAAAATTACCTAGTTCCATACGTTATTTCTCATCATTTGCATCTGGGAAATTATCATCTAAAGAGTCAGAAGAGGTGGTAACTTTTTTAATTGCCATTGATAATCTAAAAGTTTTACTTTCATTGTCAGATTTATCCGCGTTTTTCACCTCATTTAATTTGGCTGACTTCAACCACTGCGCGGTGTCTATATTTCTCATCAATTTTGAGACTAATGTGTTTGACTCAGCAATGCCAATGATATCCAGTTTTGATCCTTTTCTTTTCGCCGTTAGCAAATATACGCCGTCTGGTATGATCGAGACAACTTCATCAAATACTTTTACCGACAGGGGCCTGCTGGTTTGTAGCTCTTCAATGATGCTCATCCGTGCCAGCAAGGATTCTTTTTCTTTCTTTAATTTTTTGATTTGTTTAATTTGTTTGTCGAGTAATTTAATTTCTTTTTTTAAGATGTTATTGACATCGCGTTGGTTGTTGATTGTATTGACAAAGAATAAATGGATACAAAGAACAATGCTTGCGGCAATCGCACTGGCAAGCCCCAGCACTATCAAAAACTGTCGCTTTTTCTCTTCACGTAATTTTTCTCGCCATGGTAACAGGTTAATATTAGCCAATGGTATTCCTTATTTATCAAAAGTTCGCATCGCAAGCCCACAACATAACATCATTGAAGAGGCGTGTCTTTTTAATGCATTTTTATCTACTCGATGAGAGAGCTTCATGTCAACGAATGGATTAACGATAATGGTTTGAACCCCGAGCTGCTCCTCAATGATTCCAGTGATTCCTGGGATATTTGCATTGCCACCTGCCAAAATAATTTTATGGATTTCATTATAATGGCTTGCTGAGAAGAAGAATTGCAAAGAACGCCGAATATGAAGGACAATGGCTTCTTTAAATGGCTCAAGAATGTTTTCTTCAAAATCGTCGGGTAATTGATCAGCATACAATCGTTTAATTGCTTCTTCACGGGAGAGTTCATATTTGTTTTGAATTTCAGTAATGAGTTGCTCGCCGCCAAAAATTTCTTCTCGAGAGTAAATGGTTTCGCGATTGCTAAGAACCGTTAAATTGGTAACGGAGGCGCCCAAATCAAAAATGGTAATGATTTCTTCTTTGCCTGCTTCGATTTCATTGATGTCGAGCTCAGGGAGCTCTTTCGTTAATAATTTACAGGCTCTTTCCATGGCATAAGACTCTACGTCGACAACGGAGGGGTTAAGATCACACTGCGTGAGAATCTCTTCGAGTTGTTGTATCGCTTCAGATCGACACGCGACAATAAGAACATCAGCAATGTCTGGGTTATTGGGATGGGTGCCCAAATAGGAGAAGTCTAAATTAACTTCCTCGAGCGGGTAGGGGATATATTTGTCTGCTTCAAATTCGATATGGTTTTGTATTTCACGATCACCTAAGCCAGATTCAACTTGGATGACCTTTGAAATAACGGAAGAGTCAGGCAGTGCAACGGCAACATTTCTGGTGTCTGTTTTTGCGCCGCGGACCAGCGCAGTGATTGCTTCTTGCAATTTGTCTTTATTTTTTATGACTTTTTCTTCGACGATTCCAGGCTCGAGCAATTGCAAATGGAAACTATCAACGCGGTATTGATGTCCCGATTTGCTTAACTCTAATAACTTAATGGAGCTCGAGCTGATATCGAGACCGATGAGGCTAGTATTATCGTTTCCAAACAGGCCTAACACGTATTCATCCTTGTTAAGTTTTGACCCAATACTTTTGCAATGCGTGCGGTAAAAATGATTGCTACGATAATAATAACGTACACTTCTACTATATTAAATCCATTTTTTTGTTTTCTGCGCAACCACCATGAGGGGACAGTGAAATAACCGGATATTTATTGTTCGGCTTTTATTGCCATTCGAGAAGTAGCCATATGAGCGTAGACAAGATAGGAATAAAATGACACTATATTTTTCAATTGAGTCAAGCAACAATAAATTTGATGAATGGTGCAAAAGTCATTTTAAAGCATGGTATGTGGTCTCTTTTGAGTCTATTCATGATGGCGACTTTCTTTTTAGGGATTGGTTATATTTATCTTGAGAGTCAATTACCGGATGTTGACACGTTAAAGACCGTTCGATTTCAAGTGCCACTGCGAATTTTTACCAATGATAATAAATTAATTGCTGAATTTGGTGAAAAGCGACGCCAGCCGGTGACTTTAGAGCAAATTCCAAAACCACTTATCGATGCCGTGCTTGCTACGGAAGATCAAAGATTTTTTGAGCATCCCGGGGTTGATTTATTTGGCTTATTGCGAGCGGTTAAGCAGTTAGTTGTCACTGGAGTTAAAGGGCAGGGCGGTAGTACCATCACCATGCAAGTTGCTCGGAATTTTTATTTGTCCCCAGAAAAAACCTATCTTCGCAAGGTAAAAGAGCTATTGTTGGCCATTAAGATTGACCACGTTTTATCGAAAGAAAAAATTTTAGAGCTGTATTTCAATAAAATATTTTTTGGGAATCGCGCTTATGGTATTGCGGCCGCGGCACAAGTTTATTACGGCAAGCAATTATCGGAACTCACGTTACCGCAGATGGCGATGCTTGCGGGCCTACCCAAGGCGCCCTCTACCATCAATCCAATTATTAATCCTGAAGCGGCGTTGCGTCGTCGCAATCACGTTCTCGGACGGATGCTGGAGCTGGGATATATTGATCAAAAGACGTATGACGAGAGTATAAAAGCGCCATTAACTGCAAAATACCACGCATTAACCATTGATGTTCGAGCACCGTATGTCTCAGAAATGGTGCGGGATGCCTTAGTTAAATATTTTGGATCGGATGTTTATACTGACGGGTTAAATGTTTATACCACCATCCAAAGTGAAACACAGCTGGCAGCAAATAGAGCGGTGCGCAAGGCCTTATTGGAATACGATCAGCGCCATGGCTATCGCGGCCCTGAAGAGAAATTAGGTTTGGCACCCACCTCAGAAGAAGGGATGCGGGGTTGGTTGAGTAAATTAAATGCGACCCCCACCGTCAGCCTGCTTGAACCGGGTATTGTCATGTCCGTTGACGCTCGCGAGGCGGGTATCTTACTAAAGAGTGGTGAGACGATTGCCGTGCTTTGGGAGGGGATGAAGTGGGCAAGGCCTTACCGAGATAATAAAAAGTGGAGCCCGGCGCCTAAATCGGCGCAAGCCATTGTACAAGTGGGGGATAGAGTTCGTGTTGTGCAGAATGAAGATAAAACTTGGAGTCTAGCACAGTTGCCAGAGGTAGAAGGGGCTTTAATTGCCCTAGAGCCGCATTCCGGTGCGATTAAGGCATTAGTTGGCGGGTTTGATTATAACAAAAGTAAGTTCAACCGGGCGACACAAGCGACCAGACAGCCTGGCTCTGCATTTAAGCCATTTATTTACGCAGCAGCATTAGCGAAAGGATATACATTAGCAACATTAATTAATGATGCTCCAATTGTTATCCATGATACGGGTGATGAAACACTGTGGCGACCACAAAATGTTAATGGCCGATTTTACGGGCCAACCCGATTGCGGGTTGGCTTGACGCGTTCGCGAAATTTAGTTTCGATTCGCCTTTTAGATAGCATTGGTGTTCCTTATGCGCAAGAATATTTGAAGAATTTTGGTTTCGATCCCAGTAAATTGCCCACTGGCTTATCATTGGCATTGGGCTCGGGGGTTGTGACACCGATTGATTTAGCGACAGGGTATGCGGTATTTGCTAATGGTGGGTATTTAGTGACACCGCATTTAATTGCTCGAGTATCTAATGTTTCAAATAAGTTAATTTATCAAGCGCAAGTACGAGTTGCCTGTGAGGCGTGTGTGATGGCGGACTATCATATCTTGCCGGCTGAAGCGAATAATTTATTGCCGCATAAAATTGATACCAGCATTGCCTTTTTGATGACTTCTGCTTTGAAAGACGTTATTCAAGCGGGCACCGGTAGGATGGCGAAAAAATTAAATCGCCAAGATTTAGCTGGCAAGACCGGAACGACAAACAATCAACTCGATGCTTGGTTTTCTGGATATAACGGTGATTTAGTTGCTATTGCTTGGGTTGGGTTTGATCAACCTCGGTCGCTTCATGAGTATGGTGCTGAGGCGGCTTTGCCGATGTGGATATATTTCATGGATGAAGCATTGCGTGGGCGGCCAGAACATAGCTTAGCTGAGCCGCCTGATATTGTTACCGCCAGAATTGATCCTGCAACGGGGTTATTAGCCTGGCCAGAGCAAAATGACGCCGTCTTCGAAAACTTTCGGAGTGAAAATGTTCCCAAAAGACGGGTTTCTTTAGAAGAGCATCAAGAGCAAGCCCCGCAAGGGGTTACCACGGAGCATGAATACGAGCCGCTGTTTTAAAGCGATTGTTGTTGCTCTGGTTTAAGTTACCAGATATATTTTTGCTTTGGTAGTCGTAGCAAGCAGGCCCTAAGCGATAAACTATCAAAAAAGGGATTTTGACAACATCAAATTTTACATTGGAGCATTGATAATGAAAGCTATTAGCAGAACGAGATATGTTGTGTTGTTAGTTGGTATGTTAGCCACAAGTGTTTTTGCAGCGCAAACATCAAATTCCGTCACCAACAAAAATCGGACACAATCGGTAAAAACACTCAAGGCGGATTTAAATAAACAAGCAAACAATTGCCGACTTGTTAAAAAATGCCATAGGAACAAGGGTGGCAAATCCGTTTGTAAAAAACAGAAACTTTGCAAAAGATCATAGACATCGAACACCACTTTCATGACGGCTTAAGGGGGAGAATTGCATTTTCCTCCTTAAGAACTTCCCCATCACCGAACGGCTGTTAACATTTGCAGCCGAAAAAGCAATTGGCAACAGGCCTAAGCCACACGCGCTTTGTTGCATGCCAATCCGCTGCGTTAACGATGCTAACAGCCTACTTGCCATCAGACGAAACAACCGCGTGTTCTACTTTAAATCAGAACGTGAATGCTTGGTTTACTTGCAAGCAGCGGGGGTGGTAGAGTTGCATTCACACAGATGAGAATCGAGGTAAGCCCGGTGTTTATGAGTAATTTCTATTATCTTTTCCGAGATTGTTACAGATTATTGAATAAAGTTGTGCAAACACGTTATTTCCCGATGGCATTAGTGGCTTATGCGCTATTAACTCCGGTGGCATTGATTTTTCATCTCAGCATGGGCTTTCTGCGTCCCATTTTCTTTTGGTTGGATTGTACCTTTGAGACCGTATTGCTTGCACCGAGAACGCCACCGCTTACCCCCTTTGAACAACTCCCCAGCTATATAACTGGACTAGTGGGAGCCGTGATTACCGCGCCATTGATGTTGTTTACCTGGGTTAGGAACCCCCGCTCTGATTTTCGTTTCGAGTGGGTGTGGTCTTTTCGAGAGCTGCCGGTTCATTTGCAAACACAAGAAAATTTTAACCGATTGTATACGTCAGAGCCTGCGCGCCATGTCCGCAGCATTGTGGCTGCTGTTAATGCCTTACCGCCTGCACTGTGCACACAAGACAGCCTTAACAGACTCTGTACGCCTGGGGTCGTGCGCTATGCCTATAGCATTGCGCTAGCGCTTGATGCCTTACCGCCTGCACTGTGCACGCAAGACAGCCTCAATAGACTCTGTACGCGTAAGGTCGCACCAAATGC
>CAYGNG010000034.1:0-24903 GCA_964351225.1 uncultured Gammaproteobacteria bacterium | reverse complement strand
CTGCCGACATTGCCTGTATTTGCCGTGCGGTTGCAAGCCAAGAGCTGGATTTGAGATGTCCGGATTTCCATGCAAAAAACCTATTGACTGACAAATATCAAAAAGCGTTGTCTTATCCTTTATTTCGCAAGATGACGCGCTTTGCAATTAATTGGTTTGCCGATGGGATGTTTAATTTTCATTACTTGCGCACGGTTGCTTTTGACAAAGAGATAGAAAAATGCATTAACTTCGGCTGCCAGCAATTAGTAATTTTAGGCGCCGGGCTGGATACGAGAGCTTATCGACTGCCTTGTCTGAGCAAATGTATGGTCTATGAAGTAGACTTGCCAAACAACCAAGAAATTAAAATTCGCAGATTACAGCAAAGTGGTATCGAGGCCGTGGCAGAGGTGCAATACGTTACATGTGACTTATCGGAACAAGCGTTAACACCGCGGCTATTAGCGAAAGGCTTCTCTAAAGAATTGAAAACAATCGTGCTGTGTGAGGGTCTTTGCATGTATTTGCCAGAAAAGAATGTTGCACAAATTGTTGCGGATACTCGCTCGCTGCTAACCGATGACGGCCACTTTCTATTTGATTATCTTGATTCTGAAATGGTAGAAAAAAAATACATTAATGCAGCCGAGCGAAGACACTGCGAATATGTCTCTAGCCATCAAGAGCCGTATCAGTTTGGCTGGTCTCCGGAAAAACTGCCAGACTTCCTAAACGAGCATGGCTTAATTCTATGTAGCGACTTAAGCGGCAGCAACCTGCAAGTAGCGTATTGTTTGGAGCAATTTCCACAGCAATTGCATTTGCCGCGTATTCATATCGCACACGCTGCGTTAAATAGGCGCTGTTGATGATCGGACTCGCCCTAACGCTAAGCCCGGTTGTTTCTCGTCATCTTGATCCGCTGCCAAGAAATCATCGGGGATCGCGCGACGAAAAAGGTAGCTTGGGCTTTTCGGATCTTGTTTTGACGAGAGCATCACGGAGGTTCGTCGGTTATACGAGTTAATGCTTTCTAGCGTTAGAGAAGAAACGCGCTCTCTGGGTTGATTAAAAAATGACATTCCTGGATTTGATACGGATCCGCCGCTATCCTTCACTTCATCATCGTACTCTTCCAAGATACGCCCTTCTGCATTAGCGATGACGTCTTCATCGCTCCCAGTGGAGCAAAAGCTGTGCTCAGGCGCAGCGACCCTTTGCTCGCGACTTGCTTCTTCAAAATCTGTTATTAAGTGGGTAAAGTTATCTATGTTTAATCTTTCAACCCCCATATCCAGCGCTGCGAGAAACATAGGGAGCCCGATGACAAATATCAATAACGTGTTTATTGGTGAAGCGAAGGTATTACCTTCTTGTGTGGATTTTTGATTTACCAAATACTCATCGGACCAAAAGGTACCCTCATCGGGAATACAAGCGCGCAAGGGGCCTATCAGCATAATAAGCCAGGCGAGTGCAAATAGACTTTCAACGGAGCCACGTATGATTTTTTGTGATTTACGCCCAAAGTAGAAGTAGTTGAGTAAACCACTGGTTATACCCAAGGTATTGCCGAAAGAAATCACGGCAAATTCGGCGATGGGGTTTTTAAAGGTATTGGGCCATTGCAAGCGTAACGGACCCAAAAAGGCAGTCGTTGCGCCTCCCGACTTAAGAACGCCAGCCATCATCTCTGGAATTACATGGAGAAGTTTACTACGATTTTTTAGTCTGCCGGTACGGCTGAGTTGATTGCTTGCTGTTCTCGAGTGTAATCCTGAGTGGAGCCGCACAACTTGACGCGTTTCAACAGATGCCCTTGCCGACATGGCAAACGATGCAGAGGTTGGAGTGATAAGCCGAAATTGCGTGCTTATATCTCCTCCCGCTATTTGCAACAATTTTTCACGAGTGGGTTGGCGCATAAAAAACTCATCCACTTTCATGTAGGTTAACAAAGCCGATATTAAAAAAGATATGGTTGCAGCACTATATAAGTAGCTTTCACCATTTAGACCTAAGTCTTCGATGGAGTCGCTATCTTCAAAAATTTTTCCGATGGTATTAAACCACAAGGATAGACTATAGAGGGAGAAGCTCGTCATAACAAACGTGTGGCAGAAGCCACTAAAATATTTCAATTCAGACTTTCTGAGCTCTTGAATAGAAGACGTAATAAAGCCAACTATTGCTGCGCCGGTAACAAGCGATATATAGACTCTGGGGCTTAAATGATATTTGCCGCCATTTTTTTCCGTGCCAACTTGATTTGGTACGAAAAAAAGGCTGATGTGGGCGCCTGCTGCCATGGTGCCAGCGTACCACAATCGAGGGCTAATCCAATGCGGTTGTTTCTCTTCAAAGCGAGTCATCGCATTCGGTGTTAAGCCTTCATCCGAAGCGAAAGGAGTGAAGTGTTGAGTCAGGCTGGTTTTAACTTGAGAGTACAATTCTCTTAGTTTTTTGCCAACCGTTATGATTTTACTCCAGCATCCGTAGCGACGACTTTGCATGATGGCTCCATATTTTTTATTTATAGACAGTTACGACTAGTATCCCATAAGATAAGTATCAGGAAAACAGCTGGGGGCTGCATGTTAGAATTTAGTCGCTTATTACAGTCCGTCAAGGTGGCACACACTCAAGATGAAATAGACAACATCATTGCCTTTAAGCGAGCGTACTATACTACCCTAGGTAGAGATCTCAAATATTTCAATGTAGAGAAAGACCGTAAGGAAAATGCGATACATTTTTATATCGAAGACGAGGGTGTCATACAAGCATGCCTAAGAGTGATATATTACGCACAAAACACTTACCAAGAAGACTTATCCGTTAATTATCAATTGACGCGCGAACAAATTCAAGATCTCAAGATGGCCGAATATGGTGCGTTGATTGCTCGCAGCAAAAAGGTCAAGCGACCACAGGCAAAAGTGTTAATGATTAGGGCCATGTTGTACTTCATACACCATCGATATACAATCGATTTGATCTTGGCAGTTAGCTTGCCGGGGTTGGTGCCTTTTTATCAGTCTTGTGGCGTAAGCGCTGTCTCTTACCACCATTTTTCTCATGATAGTGATGCGTTGAGAATTTATTTATTGGCCTCACCATACTGCAGTCGTATTAAAAACCAAGGTTGGTTTTTCTCTTATTGCTTGACCATCGGGATGCGGTTAATGAGAGGAAAAAAAGACGCGGAGAAAAGACAACGAATTAGCACTATCTTTGCCGCTTTGCCAAAACATCATATAAGCCCGCGTGTCGAAAAATCCATGTGCCAATTGTTTCATTCAATGCGCTATTTTTCGCTGCGAGATATTCGTAAGCTTATTGGAATAGAGATGCACGTTCGACAAGGCAGTCTCATTTTCAGGGAAGGCGTGAGTGATTTGGAGTTAATGCTGCTCGTGCTGGGTAAATTACAAGCCACCCGCCAAGGTAACGTATTGTTTACGCTAGAGCCGGGTGGTTTTTTTGGTGAATCTGCCTTTTTCTCTGATCATGACTTGCGAGATTGCACCGTCACCGCATTGGAAGACTCGGTTATCGTTACCATCCGCAAGACCGTTTTAAATCGTGAACTCAGTAAATTATTAAAAAACCCCATTGCTAAATTTTTATTGTTTATGTTAGAAAATCACTATAATTTACCAAGGCTACGGCCTCAGGCCGTCGTGCCCGATAAGTTTGGTTTGAATCGCCCCAGCTCGTAAATGGGCAGCGGAAGAGCGCGAAAGCGCGGCGAAGCATTTTGGACGCACGAAGTGCGCCCGCAGGGTACATCGCGAATGGGATGAGCGATGTATCACCCTCTCCGCACACCCCAAATAAAAAAACCACTCGTTGAGTGGTTTTTTTATTTGGCGCGCCCGGAGAGATTCGAACTCCCGACCACCTGGTTCGTAGCCAGGTACTCTATCCAACTGAGCTACGGGCGCACACAAGCATTTCAAGCAAATCTGTGGCGGAGAGGGAGGGATTCGAACCCTCGATGGAGTTTAACCCCCATACTCCCTTAGCAGGGGAGCGCCTTCAGCCACTCGGCCACCTCTCCTCAACACACATTTTTTTCGGTGCAATAAATAAAGCCTCACACCGAAAGGGTGCGAGTATATCATTGATCCGCAGGAAAATTAAATGATAAAAATAAATCAAATTTGGGTCATTTTTAGTGCAGCTGTGCGTTACTCATCGTCATTATCTGTGTCTGGATTACCCAGTTTTTCTTGCTGGATCCGCTTATAAATCTCTTCTCTATGAACCGACACTTCTCTCGGGGCATTGACACCAATACGCACTTGATTGCCTTTAACGCCAAGAACCGTCACCGTGACATCGTCGCCAATAATAAGCGTCTCACCCACTCGTCTTGTTAAAATCAGCATGGCTGACCTCCTCCTTTCCGTCGCCTGAGCCAAATACGCAGACAACTTCTGAACTCACTTAATACCATCCTCGTATTATTCCGTGAGCCCAGGCGGTATCATCCTTGATACCTATCCACGATTACTTTCGCTTGTGGATCAGCAATCATCGGATCATCTTCTTCGATGGGTTCCCGATCCAAGCCAAACGCAGTATGTAATGTCCTGACGCCTAGCTCTAAGTATTTTTCGTCCACCACCACAGAAACTTTAATTTCAGAAGTCGATATCATTTGAATATTAATCCCCTCCTTACCAAGTGCCTGAAACATTGTGCTCGCAATACCCGCATGAGACCGCATGCCAACCCCAACCAATGAAATTTTGGCTATTTTTGTGTCTCCGATCACCTCACCCGTCCCTATTTTGGGTAGGATTTCTTTCTCCAGTAAGTCCATCGTCTGCTGAAAATCATCCTTATGTAAGGTAAAAGTAAAATCCGTACTCTCATTAAACCCTATATTCTGTATGATCATATCAATACCAATACCAGCCGCGCTGATTGGACCCAAAATCTGGAAAGCCACCCCAGGCTTATCGGGCGCCCCTATGACGGTGATCTTGGCTTCACTACGGTTAAATGCAATTCCGGAAACCAATGCTGCTTCCATACCTTTTTCTTCATATGTAATCAATGTACCTGGTCCTTCTACAAAGCTTGATAACACCCGCAATGGAACATCAAATTTTCCTGCAAACTCAACAGCGCGGATCTGCAACACTTTTGCGCCTAAACTCGATAACTCCAGCATCTCTTCAAAAGTAATTCTATCGAGTCGCCGTGCTTGTGGAACCACCCGTGGATCAGCGGTATAAACGCCATCAACATCCGTGAAAATCTGGCATTCATCCGCCCCAAGCGCTGCAGCCAAAGCGACGGCCGTGGTATCTGAGCCACCGCGCCCTAAAGTCGTAATCTCACCCGCTTCATTCGTTCCTTGAAAACCGGCCACCACCGGCACAACCCCAGCATCTAATGCTTGTTCCAACGGATCACTGATAAGATCAACAATTCGAGCGTTTTTATAAGCGCTATTAGTCTGTATGCCCGCTTGACCACCGGTAAAAGATTTTGCTTTTACCCCTCGCGCTGCTAATGCCATCGCTAACAACGCGACCGAAACTTGCTCGCCAGTCGCAACTAACATGGAATACTCTCTCGGATCAGGCCTTGCTTGCAGACTTTTCGCTAAATCTATCAACTTATCCGTTTCACCGGCCATGGCGGATAAAACCACAACAATCTGATCCCCATTTTCTAAGCTGGCTTGCACTTTATCAGCAACCCGATTAATTCGCTCCAGGGTACCAACTGAGGTACCACCAAATTTTTTGACTAATAAAGCCATTTATTCAACCTTATGCCTGTATTTGTTGTTTCACCCACGATTCGACCGATTGCAGCGCAGCAGGTAAGTTGCCAGGCAGAGAACCACCAGCTTGTGCCATATCAACTCGCCCGCCCCCTTTACCACCAATTTGTTTAGCAATGTGATTCACTAAATCGATGGCACTCACAAATTGAGTTGCTTGCTGACAAACCCCTGCAACCAAATGCACTTTCATATCATTGACTGTAGCCAACACGATAACACCATTATCCAGCGATGATTTAACTTGATCTAATAATTGACGCAAAGTTTTGATGTCGATACCATCAATCTGTTTCACCAGTAACGATACCGCACCTAATGAAATGGCTTGGCTCTCGAGACTGCTTCCTGATTGCTGCGCTGCTTGCAATCTCAGTTGCTGTAATTCTCTTTCGCTTTGCTTTTGCAAAGCCAATAACGCCTGCAATCTATCCAAAAGATTTTCTTCATCCGTTTTTAACAATGCTGCAACTTCTTTTAACTGTTGTACTTTATGCTCGCTCCACGCCTCAGCCAATGCCCCTGTCAACGCTTCAATTCGTCGCACCCCGGCTGCAATGCCAATTTCATTGATGATCTTGAAGTATCCAATGTCTCCTGTGCGTTTCACATGGGTGCCGCCGCATAATTCTTTAGAAAAATCCCCCATCGACAACACTCGAACTTTATCGCCATATTTCTCGCCAAATAACGCCATCGCGCCACTTTTTTGTGCTTGTTTAAGCGAAACCACTTCGGTCACCACTTCATGATTCAAGCGAATGTGTGCGTTCACTAGGGTTTCAATCTGATGCATTTCTTCAAGGGATAATGCTTGAAAATGTGCGAAGTCAAAGCGTAAACGGGACGGGGCTACTGCGGAGCCTTTCTGCATCACATGCCCACCCAACACCTGGCGCAGTGCCGCATGCAATAAATGCGTGGCGGAGTGATTTAACCGCGTCGGCTCACGGGTGTCGGCATTCACGCCAGCAATCACCGTCATCCCGTTATGAACAGAACCCGAAACAATATGACCATAATGTAAGATGGCATCGCCTTGCTTCTGAGTATCGTGAATCGTAATCATCGTGTTATCGGCTGTCAGCCGACCCGAATCACCCACTTGACCACCCGACTCGGCATAAAATGGCGTAACATCTAATACCACAATCACCTCATCGCCTACCTGCGCTGACTCGACTCGTTTCCCGGCAATTAATAACGCTTGAATCAGTGCGGTTTGTTGTAAAGAGTCATAACCCACGAAATCACTGCAAACCTCAATGTTCTCGATATCATGATAGTCAGCACGAAAGTGGCTCGCTTGTGACGATTGATCACGCTGCTTTTCCATATGGCTATCAAATCCTACGGTATCCACCGTCAGATTTTTCTCGCGCGCGATGTCCGCAGTAAGATCCAGAGGAAAACCATAGGTATCGTACAACTTAAAGGCCAAGGCCCCAGGGATCACCTGGCCAGATAATTTTTTTAATTCCTGCTTTAAAATATGCATCCCTTGGTCAAGCGTTCGTAAAAATTGCTCTTCTTCTTGCCGCAATACCTGCTCGACTCGCTGCGCATTTTCCTGCAGCTCGGGAAATGCTTGGCCCATAATCGCCACCAATGGTTGCACCAACTGATAGAAAAATGGTTCATCCATTCCCAAATGGTGGCCATGACGACAGGCTCGCCTAATAATTCGGCGTAACACATAACCACGACCTTCATTAGATGGTACAACCCCGTCACAAATTAAAAATGATGTCGAGCGAATATGATCAGCCAGTACTTTTAAAGAAGCCACGCTTGGATCCGACGCACGAGTAATCGCAACGGCTTTCTCAATGATGGGAATAAATAAGTCGGTATCGTAATTATTCTGAACCCCTTGTAACACCGCCGACAACCGCTCCAAACCCATCCCCGTGTCGACCGAGGGTTTAGGTAATGGTGACAATGAGCCATCTTCACTTGAATCGTATTGCATGAATACCAAATTCCATATCTCAATATAACGATCCCCGTCTTGATCCGGACTACCAGGTGGTCCTCCTGCAATACTCGGCCCATGATCATAAAATATTTCCGTACAAGGGCCACAGGGGCCGATGTTCCCCATCGACCAAAAATTACTGTCTTTGTCGCAACGCGAAAAACGATTTTTATCTATTTTAATATCTTGCAACCATATATTTTCTGCTTCCCTATCATCAAGATATACCGTCACCCATAGTTTTTCCGCGGGCAACCCCAACTGCTTCGTTAAAAAATGCCACGCAAAATGTATCGCTTCTCGCTTAAAATAATCACCAAAGCTAAAATTCCCCAACATTTCAAAGAAGGTATGATGGCGCGCGGTATAACCCACATTATCTAAATCGTTATGTTTTCCTCCCGCTCGAACACAACGCTGTGACGAAACCGCACGTTGGTACTCCCGGTGCTCTCTTCCTAAAAATACATCTTTGAATTGCACCATCCCAGCATTAGTAAACAATAACGTCGGATCATTGTGAGGAATTAACGAGCTGGTAGGAACCGCTTGGTGTTGATGTTTGACGAAATAATCAATAAATGCTTGGCGAATATCAGTACTTTTCATAGCTAACTCTGGCTCAACCGGTGAAGGTAAGCAGCATAGCAAACTCCCCACTAAAAATCCCGATGGGACTGACGTAAAATGCGCTGTGCTTTGTGAAAAACGCGCCTAGCGTCATTCTGCATAAGCCCTACCCAACCCTATAATGGTAAATTATAGAGCACGTGGGACGGGGTTCCCAATAATTCGATAGGGCTTATTGGATCGCACTACACCAATTGCTCTGCAAAATTACCCGCGTATTCAGCAAAGTACTGATGAATCTGCCGACTGGTGAAGCCACGATATTGTAAAAATCGCATTTGTTTGGCACGCTCGGCGTAATTTTCTGGCAACTGCCCTTTGAAATGCTTTTGATGTTGTTGGGACAGTAAATCTAACCACATTGAATCACTATCATCGACAAATTGCGCGATGAGTGCCTCGTCAACACCGCGCTCTTGCAATTCCAGTCTGATCCGAGTTGGACCGAAACCTTTATTTGCACGATAAAATACATAACCTTCAACAAAGCGATGATCACTCTGCACACCTTCTGCGATTAAATCTTCAAGCACGGCTTGAATTAATTCTGCTTGATGCCCTTGGGCGCGCAGTTTGCGAATTAATTCATAGGCGGTATGTTCACGATTTGCTAATAATGCCATGACGTCATGACGGATCGTTACAGATTTTTCTGATCCCATGATAGGTACTCCTTCACCAATACTCCGTTACTGCGCAAAGCATGCAAGGGAGTTAGGGCTTACACGAAACGCGCTATGCACCGCTTATCGTAAGCCCTAAGAATCTTACAAATATTGAAACATAAAAAAACCGCCACACCTCGAAAATCGCTGGTCCGTATGACGACGAATTATGCTTCCACTTCTTCCTCAATTGTGGCCTCAGCTGAAGAACAAGAAACAACCAGCTGTTCCGCTCGGATCTTGTTTTCCAGATCAGCAACAACGTCGGGATGCTCTTGCAAAAATTGACGAACGTTATCTTTACCTTGGCCAATACGATTGCCCTGATAGCTATACCATGCCCCCGCTTTATCGATCAAGTTTAATTTGACCCCCAGTGCAATAATTTCAGCTTCGCGAGAAACCCCTTCACCATACAAAATATCAAATTCGGCTTGTTTGAATGGCGGTGCCACCTTGTTTTTAACAACTTTGACCCGTGTTTCATTGCCAATAACCTCATCACCTCGTTTAATGGCCCCCGTTCTACGAATATCTAAGCGGATTGAGGCATAAAACTTTAATGCATTGCCCCCAGTGGTCGTTTCCGGGCTACCAAACATGACACCGATTTTATGACGTATCTGGTTGATAAATATTACCAATGTGTTAGAACGTTTTATATTTGCCGTTAGTTTGCGCAACGCTTGCGACATCAGCCGTGCTTGCAATCCCACGTGGGTATCACCCATTTCGCCTTCAATTTCGGCTCTTGGTGTTAAAGCCGCAACCGAATCGATGACTACAATATCAACAGCCCCAGAACGAACCAACATATCGGTAATTTCCAAAGCTTGCTCACCGGTATCTGGCTGAGAGACCAATAATTCACCAATGTTAACTTTTAACTTTTCGGCATAAATTGGATCTAATGCGTGCTCAGCATCGACGAAAGCCGCTACCCCACCTTTTTTCTGGCACTCCGCAATCGCTTGTAACGTTAATGTCGTTTTACCGGAAGATTCTGGTCCATAAATTTCAACAACCCGCCCTTTGGGAAAACCACCAACCCCTAACGCAATATCTAATCCGAGTGAGCCTGAGGATATGACATCGATATTGTTGGTTACCGCTTTGCTACCCATTTGCATGATAGCACCATCGCCATATTGGCGTTTGATCTGCGTTAATGCGGCTTTTAATGCTTTATCGCGATTGTCTTCCATAGAGTCACTCCTTAAAATGAATCGAGCGGATGAAAATAGAGCTTCGCATTATGACACAGGTCTATTCTGAGGTACCAGTGCTAAAGTTGGTAACTAATTTTGCAGGATTTGCAATGATTCCAACAAGGCTTGCTCGACCGCTTGCTGGCGAATTTCATACCGCGATCCCACAAACGCACAACGAACACTGCGCGCTTGCTGATCTTTGACAGCAAAACCCAGATAAACGAGCCCCACCGGTTTCTCCGCGCTGCCACCACTGGGACCGGCAATACCACTCACTGATATCGCGATATCGGCGTGACTGTGATCCAGCGCCCCAGTAGCCATCGCAATAACCGTCGCGCCGCTCACGGCACCATGCCGCACCAGTATATGGTTATCAACCGCCAATAATTCTGTTTTAGCCGCATTGGTATAAGTGACAAATCCTCGCTCAAACCACGCCGAGCTGCCAGCGACATCGGTTATTGCCGCAGCTAACAGACCACCGGTGCAAGACTCCGCTGTCACCAATTTTTGCTGCTTTGAGCGACAAATTGCACCCAGTTGTTGACATAAATTATAAACAGCCGTATCGAACACATACATTTTATATCGCTCCTGCAAAATTGCATATTTCATAGTCAGCGTCAGCCATGCTTGCGCATCATGGCTCTTTTGTCTTACGGCTAACTCAGGTAAACTCGCCCTCATGTCTGATGCAAGCACAAAAATAGCTCACCATACGCCGATGATGCAGCAGTATCTCCGCATCAAAGCGGAATTCCCGCATATGCTGTTATTTTATCGCATGGGGGATTTTTATGAGTTATTTTATGAAGACGCCAAACGTGCAGCGGCACGGCTTGATATCACCCTCACCAAACGGGGATCTTCCGCTGGTGCACCAATCCCGATGGCCGGTGTGCCGTATCATGCCGTTGAAAATTACCTGGCAAAACTTGTTAAACAAGGTGAGTGCATCGCTATTTGCGAACAAATCGGTGATCCAGCCAATAGCAAAGGCCCGGTTGAACGACAAGTCACTCGCATTGTAACGCCTGGCACCATCAGTGAAGAAGCCTTACTCGATGAACGCCGTGATAATTTGTTAGTCGCCATTAAAGAGCAACTATCACAATATGGCGTCGCCGCATTAGATATCGCCAGTGGTCGTTTTTCAATTTTACAAGTCGGCAGTGATGATGCTTTACGTTCCGAGCTCGGTCGCTTACAACCCGCGGAATTACTGATTTCAGAAACCTTTCCGCTATTAGATGTTATTGAACAACACCGCTCCATTCGCAAACGCCCGCCATGGGAGTTCGAAATCGATTCAGCTATCCGATTATTAACTCAGCAATTCCAAGTGCAAGACTTATCGTGCTTTGATTGCCAAGATCATCCGCTGGCGATTGCCGCCGCTGGCTGCTTACTACAATATACCAAAGAAACACAACGTACCGCGCTGCCACACATTCAAGGGATGAAAGTATTACGGCAAGATTACACCGTTATTTTAGATGCGGCCAGCCGACGCAATCTCGAAATCACCCAAAATTTACAAGGCGGCCACTGCCATACCTTACTCTCCGTGTTAGACAAAACCGCAACCGCAATGGGCAGCCGATTACTACAGCGGTGGTTAAATTGCCCCTTGCGTGATCACGCACTATTAAGAGAGCGAATCGATGCCATCACGGAATTACGTGCACAAGCGCTTTATGAACCAATCCATGCGTTACTTGGTGGCATCAGTGATGTCGAACGTATTCTCGCAAGAGTGGCCCTAAAATCGGCTCGCCCCAGAGATCTCGTGCAATTACGTGCCGCCTTAGCCATGTTGCCCAGCCTAAAAACCCTGTTAAACGAATTAGCGCCACCACTATTACAAGAAATTTGCCGTAACGCCACACCACAACCCACTTTATTAAAATTACTAAATAAGGCGCTCATTGATAATCCGCCGATGATTATTCGAGAAGGTGGGGTGATCGCGGCTGGCTATGATGCTGAGCTCGATGAATTACGTGCATTGAGTGAGAATGCCGATGGCTATCTGCTCGAATTAGAAAATCAAGAAAAAAACCGCACTGGCCTACACACCTTAAAAGTAGGGTACAATCGGGTGCACGGCTATTATATCGAAATTTCCCGTGCGCAAGCCAAGCTTGCCCCTGACAACTATCTGCGTAGGCAAACCTTAAAAAATGTCGAGCGTTTTATCACCGCGGATTTGAAGAATTTTGAGGATAAAGTATTAAGCGCTCGCAGCCGATCACTTACCCGAGAAAAATATCTTTATGACCAATTATTAGAGCAAATTTTACAGTTACTGCTCCCCTTACAAAAAATAGCAGAGGCCCTTGCTGGAATTGATGTGCTTGCAACGTTAAGTGAGCGTGCAGTCAGCCTGAACTTAGTTGCGCCCGAGCTCAATGACACCCGTGGCATTCATATTGAAGGGGGTCGTCACTTAGTCGTGGAAAATACCCAAACCCACCCTTTTGTCGCCAATGATGCTTCTTTAGATCCTGTGAACCGAATGGCCATCATCACTGGGCCCAATATGGGCGGGAAATCCACCTACATGCGACAAATAGCCCTCATCACCTTACTTGCACATATTGGATCATTTGTCCCCGCCAAGCGCGCTATCATTGGACCTGTCGACAGAATCTTCACTCGCATAGGCGCAGCAGATGATTTAGCCAGTGGCCGCTCCACCTTCATGGTGGAGATGACCGAAGCGGCAAATATTCTTAACAATGCCACCGAAAAAAGTTTAGTGCTCATGGATGAAATTGGACGAGGCACCAGCACCTTTGATGGTCTCGCTTTGGCTTGGGCTTGTGCCAGCCATTTGGTCAATGAAGTTCGTGCCTTAACCTTGTTTGCGACGCATTATTTTGAACTAATCCATTTGCCCGAAACCACAGAAGGTGTCTTCAATTTACATATGGATGCCATTGAACATGAAGATGGCGTGGTGTTTCTTCATACCATCCAAGAAGGGCCGGCTAACCAAAGTTATGGCTTACAAGTTGCTGCTCTAGCAGGGGTCCCGCGCCTCGTGATCTCTCATGCTAAGCACAAGCTGCAACAGCTCGAAGAGCAAAGCGCACAGCACATAATGGCTGATTCGAAAATACAAGCTGATCTGTTTTCCTCTTCGCCGGCGCCCAAAGATCATCCGATTATCACACGTCTACAACAATCTGAACTCGACGTGTTAACCCCCAAACAAGCCCTGGATTTTTTATATCAATTGCGTGATTTACTATGAACCCACTCGCTTATTGCCGTGATATGATCTGCAAACCAGGCAGTTTAACTTATTATCGCTTTCGCTTTGCACTCAATCCGCATCCAGCCCAGCTGCCCATTTATGCTCTCTGGCAGGCATTAAATAATATTATTTATGAATGCCATGAATTCGAAATCATGTTAAAAAAAAATCACTTTTGGGGGCAGGAAATACAAAATTTTCTCGCTGGCAAACCGCAACACCCTATCACGCACGCTTTACAACAAACACTGCATGATCAAACCATTGAACCACCGTTTTTTATTGCTATGCACGACATGAGCAAGCACTATTTGCAAGCCACACCACTTGCTGATATCGATGCCTTGATCCATCATTGTCACCAACATATCGGTATCCGAGAATGCTTGCTGGCTGGTTTGCAAGATGGCTTTTCGAAACAAGCCACCACCTTCTCACAGCACTTAAGTGTCACATTGGAAATCACACGCCTCATCTGTGATCTGCGCGCTGATCTTTTAAAAGAACGAATGAATATTCCCTTATCTTTATTAAAAAAACATGCGCTGAGTATCGAGCAAATATACGCTTTCGAGATGAGCCCCCAATTAATCGCCTGTCTCAGTGAATTAGTCTCCCTGGCACAGGCACATTTTAAGCTCGCCGATGAAGCCCTCTCACAATTGCGTGCACGGCAACTATCCGGTCTGATTGCCGGAACCTTAAGCCTTCGATTGCTCGATACCATCGAACGCGATGGCTTTCCTGTCTTTACCCACGCGCATCAATTAACCCCTTGGCAAATGGTGTGGCACGCTTGGCGCATTCTCGCCCGTGAGAAAAGACGATAGCATTGTCCCACCTACACTTAACCCCAATTTACGTGCTACACTTTGCGGTAGCCAGTAGATAAGGATGGTGTATGCAAAATTATTCGCCTCACAAAAATTTGTTGGATGGCCGTGTTATCTTAGTTACTGGGGCCAGTGATGGAATCGGCAGAGCAGCCGCTATCAACTACGCAAAATATGGCGCCACTGTAATTTTATTGGCACGTACCATTGATAAATTAGAACATGTTTATGATGACATTGTGAACAAAGGCTACCCGCAACCGGCTATTTATCCCTGTAATCTTGCCAGCGCAAGCCCCAAAGATTTTTCCGATCTCTCCGATCGGATTGAGAAGGAATTCGGCTGTTTAGATGGCATCCTTCATAATGCGGCTGCAGTTGGCAATTTAACTCCCATTGAGCATTATGATGTCAGGCAGTGGTACAATCTGATGCAAGTCAATTTAAATGCCCCATTTATGTTAACCCGTGCGACTCTGGAGATACTCAAAGAGTCCAAAGACGCTTCCATTATTTTCACTGAAGATGATAATGCTGAACGCGGGCGTGCTTATTGGGGCGCTTATAGTATTGCCAAAACGGGTATCCGAAATCTCCGCAAAATATTGGCTGACGAATTAGATAACTACGCCAATATCCGCAGTAATAGCATTAATCCCGGCAAAATACGTACCCGACTACGAGCCAATATTTTCCCCGCTGAAAATATCACGGATCTCCCAACGCCTGACGTGGTTATGCCGGCCTATCTATACCTCATGGGTCCAGACAGCAAAGAAATTAATGGCAGCTGTTTAAAGGCACAAGAACTGCCTACCGAAAAAGGGAAATTTTTCAAAATATTAACTGAACAAGCTTAAATTTTCTTGATCCCAAAATAGTTGGCATCTTATTCGCATATTTTTTCTGTGAGCAGAAAGCGAGGGATGTATTATGGCCATACCAGATAGCACGATTATCGATTTAGAAAAAGCAAAGCAAGTATTAAATGACCGCAAAAATCTCAACCATGAGGAATTAATTAACTTAGAAAAAAAATGGCGCTTGGCTTACCATCTGCAATTTAGTCTCGATATTGAAAGCATCATTCACTTTTTTACCAGTGCCCTTGAAAACTACGTTGCCTATGATAGTTTAACTTATCAACATCCCGATTATAACCTCACGATATCCCAAGGTGCTGAACAAAATCATCATATCCACTATCAATTAACACTCGATAATATTGATCTTGGCCAGCTGATGCTAACCAGACGAACCAAATTCAATACCACAGAAATCACCGACTTTGAAGATTTGCTGTGTGTTTTGGTATACCCAATTAAAAATGCTTTACAATACCTCGATGCCATCAAACTCTCTCTGTACGATCCCTTAACCGGCGTAGCCAATCGTATTGGTTTATTACCCACCTTGCATAGCGAATTGGAGCTATCTAAACGACATCACGGAGAAATATCCGTTTTGATGATTGATATTGACAACTTCAAATCGGTCAATGACCAATATGGACATGGCTGTGGCGATTACATCTTAACAGCCATCGCCCAACAAATAAGTGATTTAGTTCGAGACTGTGATTTACTGTATCGTTATGGTGGCGACGAGTTTGTATTACTGTTACGAAACACCAATAAAATCGGTGCTATTACCCTTGCTGATAGGATCCGTCATACGATAAATTCCACCAAATACCGTTACAAAAAAATTGCCATCAATTTGACAGTTAGCATCGGTGTTGCCACGGCTTATCCGGAAGACAGTAAAAACACCTTGCTGGATCGTGCCGACGAAGCCTTGTATCGCTCAAAAAATAGCGGGAAAAATTTGGTTTCCATGTAGCGCCTGTTTCTTCTACCTGACAAGTCCCCCCGGATCTGTTAGCCTTCTTGGTTTTTAAGTGGATAGAACATGGCAAAAACCACCCACCCACACACTTGGTTTCATGGTAAAGCGCTGGAAAAATTCAGCGCAATTCCCGTTGTGCTCGGGATCATTGGTTTTGGCTTTTATGCTACCTTGGCTTGCTACATGCTGTTCCCCAATATCTATGGGCTAATTTTTGGTGTCTTCATCGGAATCGTAGAGTCTGGCTCACGGATCATTGACGTCATAGCATCCATCCAAAAAGTCCCTGAAAAAAATGAAAAAGAAAAGCGCAGACGCATTAAAGCCTTTTTTAAAAAACCCTGGGTTCAAAAAGCCTGGTATTTTTTTCGTGGTATTTTCTTAGTCGCAACCATTGTCACGTTTACCATGCGTTATAAAACGATTTTTTTGGCGATATCACCAACTATTAGCCCTGTCGTCTGGTTAACTGTCGGATTATTTATGAGTATGATGATGGCTGTGTCTTTGATATTTTATACCGATGAAATTCTTAATCGACTATCTCTCGGCAGTGTCAAAAAACAAGAACAAAAAAGGTTAAAACAACATGGCCCCACCCCTTTGCAACGACTTACTGGCTTTTTTATCCGAGGCGTCAATGCCATCATCGCTTTTGTATCCGGTGAGCGCGATCCGAATAAATTAGATCGGTTACACCAAGAATTCCAATTTTTTGCGCAAGCCACTAACTATGGGGTATTAACAACGATTTCTTTTCATTTTTTATTGCCTATTAGCCCTTTTAACTTTGTTTTTTCTTGTATATTGGGGATGGCTTTTGCAATTGTCACCTATATCGATCTCAAAATGAATTTAGATTACGCGCCCAATGACGTCTCCAGACAAATTGCCACACCCAAACTGCATACCTGGGAGTCTTGGCGTAATTTAGTCATTGCCACCAGTTGCAATATCATTTCAACTGGGGTGTTATTTACCACGCTCTATGTGGGTTTTCATGTTTATATTCCAATGATTGCGGCAGTGGGATTCAGTGTCGCCCTTTTTCAAGGCCTCGCCATTGCCTCTTCCATCGGTTTTGCTTACACCTTGTGGTATATTACGCAACAAGTGATCATACGCTGGTGGATGCAACAAGGAATACAGGCTTATGAGATGGCTCGGCACAATCCCGCATTCCAAGATAAATTAATTCCGACTTTTGACGCCAACAGTCCCAATGCACAAAATTGGTATCGGATCCACGCAGCACATTGGTTTTCTTGGCCAATATCGAAAGAAACTTTGGCCAAAGGTGCTGCGCTACCGGAAGGTAAAGCAACCAAGCAAAGAGCGTCATCCAATACCACCGTCATGAGAGCGCTCCCACCTTGTCAGCTCTTTAGCGACACGACTGTGTCGGATAAGGATGAGCCAACAACAACTTTGTCGCCTCTGCTGCGGCCTACTATCGCAGACGATTCTGCGAAAATACCACCAAATAGATCGGAGTTAACCGAGCGATTAGAAGTCGCCGCCGCCAAACCAGGCACAAATTGATTATCATTGGCTGCCGATGCAGGGAATAACAACGATAACGAAGCGACATAACTATCCATTTGTTGTGGAATAGGTCCTCTTCTGAAGCACAACATCCGATTACGGCTGGGATCGCCTTTACGAATCATCTGCACTTCCGGCGCACTATTTTCGGCATCAACGACTAGGTAACACCACATGTACTAAGATACGGCAAGCAATGAAACGCCACAGTTTTCCTAAATAATTATCGGTATAATGAAAATATAAATCATCCATCCACTTTGCGGGTAACTCAGCAACACGACCGAAAGCCAAATAAGATCGCGGTTCTTTTCTCATGGTTTTCCGCGATTTAATAATCATGAATACATTGAACATGAAGGCTTGGATCTTGCTCAATCGCCTGAATAACGGTAGCCAAATGCCGAGTATGAACATCCAGCACGAAGAAGGTTTGTTGCTTGTTGATAAAATTTTGATATCGATAAAGCGCCTTTGCTCCTGCTAGCGACACGGCTTTATCTATTGAAACCTGGCGCAAGCTGGGATCGCCATCTTCTGCAACACAACGGATTTGGATATGTTCTTGGCCTGCCACCAATCGGGTATTAATATTCTTTTTGGCGAGTGCTTTTAGCACCTGGGTAAATGGCATATAGCGCCGCAATCGCAAATGGGCATAAGCATAGGTCCGTTTTTTTTTCGAATCAACACACTCCATCTGGCGAGAAAACAGATGCGCTTTACCGGCATGCTCAACGACGGTGAACTTTTCTTCTGGTTTCAGCTCGTCATTCACCATGTCCAGTTTACACTGAAAAACAGTAAGAAAACGGGCTCTATCGCATTCGCCATCAACTTTAGTTTTGCAAATCACCTCAATGGTATCGATTTCTTTATTGGCTTCTTGGTTATACCAGCCTCCTATCGGAAAAGAAACAATCCCTCGGGCAATGAAATCAATAGTGACCGCGAACAGTGAAATGAGATCCACCACGCTTTTGCCGCTGGCATGCCAGAAAGCTTGCCACAACGGAATGATTTTTGAAAAATAACGGTAATTATACAATGGCGTATGGTGAATCAATTTAGCATAATCCTCAAAAATTTGCGCCAACTGTTTTTGGAAATCCGTTTGATTATTTTTAGGGGAAATAGGCCACAGCATGAGTGACACCAGGCCTTTTGCCGAATACTCTACCGTGGTAAATAGCGTAATGAAGACATTCATCAACATATGCTCTGAAAAAAAGACTTGGGTGAATGACGCATATTGTCGAGCAGCTGCAAATGAATTAAAAAATATTCTCCAAAGCAAATAGATCTGCCGCAAAAAGGGGAATCGATAAAATGGCTTACCCTGAGATAAAAATGCCGCATATTCCTTGGCCATATCGACATTACGCCATGCAACGGTTGTCATGAACGACTGAAAAACGGGCCGCTCAATGCTAACCCCTACGGCACGCGCTCCTGTTTTGATCCCATTGCTAAACTTACCCATCGGTGACCACCTACTCAGCTCTCTTGTCTGTGCAGAAGGTACTCAGAGGTAATGCGTTTGTCAATTGCTCGGGCTTTATTGGCTAAGAGTTGGTCTTTCTATCGGTTGCGGTTATTGTGGTGGGTGGTACCCCTCTGTGTGGGGAGTTACGGAAATTCTTAAACCCACGTTTCGCGTTTTTAAGGGGGAGAAGGCATTGCGACGCTTCTCCTAGGAAGCGTCTATCCGTTTTATTTCTTCTTGAGTCAAATAGCGATAATGGCCTTGACGCAGATCACGCGGCAATTTAATGTCGCCGAAACGAATGCGGATGAGGCGGCTTACTTGCAAACCGCAGGCCTCCCACAGCCGACGAACTTCTCGTTGTCGACCTTCTTTTAAAATCACGTGAAACCATTGATTAGCGCCATCACCCCCAGCAAAAACGATATTATCAAATTTCCCAGGGCCATCGGCTAACGAAACGCCGGTGCGCAACTGTTGTAAGATTGCTTCTGTCACCTCGCCCAATACCCGCACCGCATATTCTCGTTCAACTTCATAACGTGGATGCATCATTTTTTCAGCCAATTCACCATCATTGGTAAATAACAACAATCCGCTGGTATTGATATCCAAACGCCCAACACTGATCCAACGACTGTTATTCAATTGCGGCAGCTGCTCATAAACGGTTTTGCGGCCTTCGGGATCTTGGCGAGTACAAATTTCACCTTCGGGTTTATGATACAGCAACACTTTTGGGTGAACGGCTTTGGCATGAGGAAAATAAATTCGCTGGCCATCAACTTTGATAATGTCATGACTATCGATTTTATCACCAGTGACCGCCAGCTTGCCATTCACCCGCACGCGCCCCGCTGCTATCATGCTTTCAATAGAACGTCTTGAACCGACCCCCAAATGAGCCAGTATTTTTTGGATCCGTTGCTTTTTAGGAGCAACTTCACTCGACAGGTTGGTCTTCTTGGGATACAACTTTCACCTCTATTATTTCTTTGTTGCTACTAAAGCCTTCTAATTCCAATTGTTGCGCCAACATCGTTTCGGCGGACTCAAGATCTTGTAAATCATTTAAGGTCGGTAACTCAGTTAAACTGGTCAAATTAAAATAATCCAGAAATTGGCGCGTGGTCGCATATAACGCGGGCCGACCGGGCACTTCTTTATGACCGCAAACTCGCACCCACTGGCGCTCAAGCAAGGTCTTGATAATATGAGAACTAACGGCTACCCCACGCACTTCTTCAATCTCTGCTCGGGTGATGGGTTGACGATAAGCTATCAAGGCGATGGTTTCTAAAATCGCTTTCGAATACCGAGGGGGTTTCTCATGCCATAAGCGGCGGACCCAATGCGCATAATCTGGTAAAACTTGAAACCGATAACCACTGGCAATTTTCTTCAATTCAAAACTGCGATTTTGATAATTTTCCACTAATAAAGCAAGTGCTTTACGAATTTCATCTAGAGTAAAAACCGGCAATTCACCATTAACCACTTCCAGCAATCGTTTTTCATCCATGGGTTCATTAGCCGAAAGTAATATGGACTCTACAATCAAATGCAATGGGATCTCTTCTGGATTCATGATGTTTTCGCCTTTATGTGAATAGTACCAAATTCCTGCGTTTGCACTACTTCAATCATATGTTGTTTCAATAATTCCAACAGCGCAATCAAAGTTACAACCACTCCCATGCGCCCTTCGCTCACGGTAAATAGGCTGACAAAATCAATAAAAGCATCTTTCTTGATTTTATCGAGCACGATAGTCATGCGCTCCCGGATGGACAGCGGCTCTTTGCTAATCACATGCGAAGCATTCAAATCCAATCGCCGTACAATATCACGAAAGGCCAAGAGAATTTCTTCCAATGCCACTTCCGCCTCGACGACCACAGCGTCCATCTCTGGCGGCGCCGTACGCGCAACAAAAACATCTCGCTCTAACCTTGGCAATATATCAATGCTTTCAGCGGCTATTTTAAATCGCTCATATTCTTGTAAACGGCGCACCAATTCTGCACGCGGATCTTCTTCATCTGTGAATTCTGAAACCGGTCGGGGCAGCAACATGCGTGATTTGATTTCGGCGAGCATCGCGGCCATCACGAGATAATCACCAGCCAACTCCAGTTGCACATGCTTCATGAGTTCAACATACTGCATATATTGCTCGGTGATTTTAGCGATAGGGATGTCTAAAATATCGAGATTATTTTTACGAATGAGATAAAGCAATAAATCCAGTGGCCCTTGAAAGGTTTCCAAAAAAACCCGCAGCGCTTCTGGGGGAATATATAAATCCTCTGGCATTTTCAGCAGCGGCGAGCCGGCGACGATCGCGACAGGCTCCACTGTCAACTCAGCCTTTTCCGCACGGGACTCAATAGCCACCGCGCTATCTTCTATCTCATGGCTCATGCTCATAATCCCACGACTTCATAAACCTCTTCCAAGGTTTGTTGTGCGACGGTACGTGCTGACTCACACCCTTCGGTAATTAAACTCCGCACCAGTTTTGGATTAGACTCGTATTCACGGCCACGCTCTATAATAGGGGCTTGCTCACGTTGAATCGCCTCAATCAGTGGCTTTTTACAATCTAAACAACCAATGCTCGCACGGCGGCAACCTTGTTGCACCCATTCTTTAACGCTGTCCGCTGAATAGATTTTGTGGAAAGACCAGACCGGGCACTTTTCTGGCTCACCCGGATCCGTTTTTCGAACCCGAGCAGGATCAGTCGGCATTTTTTCAATTTTTTGCGCCACGTGCGCAGGCGCTTCTCGTAGTCCAATGGTATTACCATAAGACTTTGACATTTTCTGGCCGTCTAAGCCCGGCATTTTAGCAATATCCGTTAACAGCGCCTGTGGTTCAGATAAAATGATTTTACCGCCCCCTTCTAAATAGCCATATAACCGCTCTTTATCACTGACCGAGGTGTTTTGTTGGCTATCTAACAAGGCATGTCCTTTCTCCAACGCTTCTTTGTCACCAAGCTCTTGATATTGCTTCAACAATTCCCGATAGTGCTTTGCATTTTTTTTGCCAAGTTTCACAATGGCTTCTTCTGCCAAGGCTTCAAAGTTTTTATCTCGACCGTAAATATGGTTAAATCGCCTGGCCACTTCTCGAGTAAATTCAATATGTGAAACTTGATCTTCCCCCACCGGCACAAAACCCGGCTTATAAAGTAGAATATCCGCTGCTTGCAACAAGGGATACCCGAGAAAGCCATACGTTCCTAAATCTCTGTCTTTGAGCTTTTCTTGTTGATCTTTATAGGTGGGTATGCGCTCCAGCCAACCCAGCGGCGTAATCATCGATAGCAACAAATGCAATTCCGCGTGCTCTGGGATCCGTGATTGAATAAAAATAGTTGCCGAACTCGGATTAACTCCCGCGGCCAACCAATCAATAATTAAATGCTCCGTATGCGCTTTTACTGCATCTGACTCATTATAATGTGTCGTTAACGCGTGCCAATCCGCAGCAAAGAAAAAACAATCGTATTCATGCTGCAAGGTGATCCAGTTTTTTAAAACGCCATGATAATGACCTAAGTGCAAGGCGCCGGTTGTGCGCATACCAGAAACAATGCGACGATTGCTGGAGGGAGTATTAATCTGCATAAATAAATCCTAACGCCTGTTAATAATGATTAGGGTCTGTTGACAATTGCTTTTTCGGCTGCAAATGTCGCTCTCTTTACCCAGTTTTTCGTTTGAACTCGTCAAATAGGAGTCACTATTCTCCTCGTTCAACCGAAAAACTTGGTAAATTATCGCCATTTTCGCTACGGAAAAGCAAATGGCAACAGGCCCTACTGCAATAAAGTTGAAATTTCACCTTTCCCTCTTCTGATCACAATAGGGCGCTCGCCCGTTAAATCGATCATGGTTGTCGATTCAAGACCACAATATCCACCATCAATAATTAAATCGACCTGTCCGCCCAGTATTTCAGAAATGGCTTCTGGATCAATCAAAGGGGCTTCCATCGTCGGCATGATTAAACTGGTGCTTAACATTGGCTCGCCTAATTCCTCGAGTAATGCCAAGGCAATGAGGTTATCCGGAACCCGGATCCCAATCGTTTTACGGTTGGGATGTAACAACTTACGTGGCACTTCTTTGGTGGCATTTAATAAAAACGTAAAAGGGCCTGGGGTATACGTTTTCAGTAGACGGTACGTGATATTATCCACTTTTGCATAACTGGCTAACTCTGAAAGATCGCGACAAATCAAAGTGAAGTGATGGCCAGATCCTAACTGGCGGATAAGCCTTATCCGCTGCATTGCTTGCTTATCCCCTATCCGGCAGCCAATGGCATAACAAGAATCCGTTGGATACACGACGATACCACCACGCTGAATAATCTGCACCGCTTGCCTGAGCAGCCTCAACTGCGGATGTGTTGGATGAATACGAAAAATCTGGCTCATTGTGCCATAACGCCCACTAAGGTAAAGTGCAAAGTAATAAACATAACCAATCAGCCCACATTTTTCCAGTATTCTAACCTGTGATATACTGAAACTTGGTTTTGATTAATTTTTGGCCACACATCATGAGCTTATTATTTGATTTTCTCCCTTTGGTTGTTTTTTTTATTGCCTTTAAACTTTTTAATATCTACGTGGCAACGGCAACAGCGGTTATTATCTCACTCTTACAAATTGCCCTGTATTGGTTTAAGCATCGCCGTATTGATTTATTGCTGTTGATTTCTTCCGGGCTCGTCATTGTGCTGGGAACCATTACCCTACTGCTTCATGATAAAATATTCATTAAATGGAAACCAACTGCCATTAGCTGGGCTTTTGCACTGGCTTTCATGGCTAGCCATTATTTTGGGAAAAAGCCATTAATCCAATACGCTCTGGAATCGGTAGTCCAGCGCTTGGAAGATAAATTAGAATTACCCAAGCAAGTTTGGTGCAAATTAAATCTGATGTGGGTGATTTTTTATCTGGTTCTGGGTGGTATCAATATTTACGTTATTTATCATTTCGATGATACGGTCTGGCTCTATTTTAAAGTATTTGGGCTGTTGGGATTAACCTTAGTCTTCATCGTGTTGCAATCACTCTACTTAAGTCGATTTATGACGGAGTTAAAGGAAAATAGCCAGCCATGATGGATCCTAAACGTCGAGTGGCTGCTATCACGCAAACCCTACAAGCGAAATTAAAACCGCAAACGTTACACGTCATCGATGATAGTGAGAATCATCTGGGGCATGCCGGTAGCTTAACGGGAAAGGGACACTTCATCATTGAAATCACCCTGGAAGACTGCCAGGATTTGCCACGGCTTGCGCAACATCGTTTAATTTACGATGCCTTGGGCTCGCTGATGGCAACCGATATTCATGCCTTACAAATCAAAATCATACCCGCTTTGTCATGTTAGTCGTGTTTGGCTTTAATCGAAAGAACTCGTTGCTGGTTTTTTAGGGTCTGTTGACAATTGCTTTTTCGGCTGCAAATGTAAACAAGCCCTAATGTTTGTCATATTCTCGCTGCTCTATTCGGTTTGATTTGGGTGGGATGACTGGAATAGCGCCCATTTTCGTGATCTTTTCGAGGACTTTATCACTGTCATAAGCTTTATCTGCTATGACAAACGCAGCATCTTTATCAT
>CAYGNG010000033.1:0-26643 GCA_964351225.1 uncultured Gammaproteobacteria bacterium | reverse complement strand
AAATTGCTCATCACTCAGTTCGTGGCGACGCATTCAACATATGTAGGGTGTATTACGGCGCTTACGCGCCTAACACACCCTACATATGTTGAATGTTTGCACGAATTAATTGACGACACGCCCTAGTTGCAAAAACTTTTATTTCACCTTGCCGCTTGTTAGAATTTCAGAATTGAACCACTCCAACCCTGGGTTGTTCTGTAAATGAATAAATTCACACTTCCCCTTATCGCGATGCGTTGCATCACATTATGCTTTTTTTGCCTGCACAGTGCTTTCGCGGATGGCTGTAATCTTTACGCCACCCGGATCACGAATAACAGTCATGATACCTGGTCATTAGCCGCCATCAACATAACCCATGGCAAAATGATCAAATCAGACAAACGAATTGAACCCGGAACAACCGGTGAAATTGTATTAGATGCTTATAGCATCCTTTCTTATTTTGGCCCTAAGGCTGACGTCACTTACTACGATGAAGATGTGCCGCTGAAACAATTTAAAATCTTACTCGCTCAAGATTATTGCCTGTTATCCGCTGGCGATATCCATAGCCAAATTTTGTTCGGAAACAATTATGTGCGGCACGTTGATGATTCCGTTGGCTCTTTCACTAAGCACATCGGTGGCCGCAGTGAATTCGTGGTCACGGTATTTTAACCACACGCAGCATTATCGCTTGAACCCATTATAGCAAGCTCCAGCAGATGTTATAGCCGAAGATGTTTTTTGATGATCGCCAACCGCGTTTGTAGTGGTAACAAGTGTTACCGGCGGAGGTTGAGTGCTAGAGGCATAATCGTATGGCAGTGGCTGATAACTCGGTTGCGTAGTTGAGGCATTTGTTATATAGGGTTTATTCTTTAGCCAGTCGACAATTTGAATAAAGCTGGGCTTTAATATATTTTCATACAAGATTGCTTTAAGTATAAATATAACAGTACGAGCTATACACATCAAAAGAAGCCAGCGTAATAATCTTGTTAAAGAGTAATTATCGTCATTGGCAGATTGTATGGATAACGAAAAGCTTCCATAGCCAATGAACATGCCAATGTGCGCTGCTAATCGGCGCAATAAAAAACCAGGGGGCAGTTTGTTGTGATCGTTGCAAGTGACCGACAGTAATCGACAATGTGCTGGCCAAAATCCGCCAAGATCATGGGAAACTAAATCCCCAGATTGCTTGATAACCAAGGTGTTTTTATTTCTGACATGCTTGGCATCCAGCGTAAAATGGGGGAAAAGAAATGCGGCTGGATTAAACGCAATGGTTTGTTCGAAAGTATCTGCTGGAAGTGATCGATCACAGTCACAGTGTAATGCTAAAGATCCCCCCAAGCTTGCACCAAGATTAACGATGGCAAAGCCATCCGTTTTTGTTGCCATAATCCATTCTTTTAAACTCGCTTTGCCCCAGCGGTACAGCAAACCGCCAACACTAAAACCAGGCAGCAAATTAGTAAATTGTTGCGTGCCAATTCCTTGACCAGTTGGATAAGTCGTGCCGCTATGCACGAGGTAAGCTTTTTTTTGCTGTGACTCGATAGAAGTAAAGCCGTAAGAATAAACTCGATTGGAATCTTTGATCCAACGCGCAAAAAAACCCGTTTTTGGAGTTAATTCAATAGGGGTGGCAGTAAAGTTGATAAGTTCCCACTGTTTTTTTTCCTCAATATATTGTGGAATACGAAAGAGTTGATCTGAGGCAGGATCTAGGAAGGGATAGATAGCCATGCAATTATGAATGAAAATTTCAGCATGCCAGGCATTATGCCTCGAAGTATTTAACTGTTGGACTAAATGTTCATAACCGCGCTCTAATTCTTCCTTGAAGATATTGAGGAAAACAGGATCTCGAACCTGATTGATACAGCTCGTTAATATATTATTTTTATATATATTTTCACCGCCAATTTGCCAACCGGCGGTAATGAGTCGTAATAAATTACGAGCACATTGGCGTTGATTTTCCTCAGTGGCTTGCGCAATAGGTTGGGTAAATATTAAGGGAGGTTCCAGTCGAGAATCTTCTGTCGCAAATAAAGAAAAGTTAGCGATCATTTTATTTTTCCAAACTATAGGGGCATCAGAAAAGTATATCTTGAAAATACGATGAAAACATTAAAAGGTCTGCCTTTGGGCAGTCTGGAAGTTGGACACCCCTGACTTTCGCTCAATTTTTCCTGGTCTTGCATCATTTATCGTAAGTCCTATCCCTGAAAATCTCATAATACTCAACATCAATTCCGTTACAAAACCTTGCCCCCAATATGGAAAACCTATCCAGTAACCCAGCGCTGCTTCAGCGTTTCTGATATTTTCCAAACTGATAACCCCCATTACTGTCGCGGGTTCCTGCAAAGTAATCGCATAGATCACGGCCTCACCAGCGACAAACTTTCTCGGATGTTGTTGGATCCAAGTCAACGCATCACTTTCGTGATAAGGATGAGGAATACGCAGCGTCATTTCGTAGATATGGATATCGCTGGCCAAAACCGATAATGCCAAGGCATCTTCTTTTCTTAATGATCTTAATAATAACCGTTGCGTATGTAACTCTGGTTGAATAATCATGCTGCATACCAATAAACCATATCGTCTTGGAGAATTTTCCGAAAACGCTGTTGATAAACTTGGTAAAGATGTTCCGAAGAAAGCAGTTCTTCGACCCGACCAATCGAGAACCTCCCCTCTCCATGCAAAGACAAAACGTGGGTACAAAACCGCTGCACTAAATTAATATCATGTAATACCATAATGATAGTCTTTTGGTGCTCTATCGCTAATTTCCGTAAATAAGCCACTATGCTCATTTGATGATGAATATCGACGTGGTTAAAAGGTTCATCTAATAATAGAATTTCTGGCTCTTGGGTCAATACCGTTGCTAACCCTAATCGACGACGCTCACCACCAGACAAAGTAAGAATACTGCGTTGGATTTCCGACGCTAAACCCACTGCCGCTAACGCTTGCATCGCTATTTGCTTATCTTCACTGCTTCGTTCTCCCCAAGAATTGATATGCGGATAACGCCCATTTATTACCGTCTCTAAAACGGTCACGGGAAAATGATCATCGTATTGTTGCATGAGTATCGCCATCTTTTGAGCGATGTGTTTGCGTGAATATTTTTCTAAATAACGACCTTCTAAAAAAATATCACCCGAATAGTGAGAATACAAGCCACAAAGCGCCTTTAAAAATGTCGTTTTCCCGGTACCATTACGACCGAGGATAGCCCAGATCTCACCGGGAAGAAATTTTTGTGTCAAGTGCGAAACCACCGGCCTATCACCTATCCCCAAAGAGAATTCGGCAAGCAATAATCGGCTCATGACTGACGCCTCATCAATATCATAAACAAGGGAACACCGATTATCGCGGTGATAACCCCCACCGGTAATTGTTGTGGTGCAATTATTGTACGAGACAAGGTGTCGGCATACATCAGCAAAGCCCCCCCTAACAACACCGTCGCCAACACCACTTGCCGATGATTAAAGCCCAATAATAATCGAACACAATGCGGGATAATTAAACCAATAAAGCCAATACACCCCACCATCATCACCGCAACCGCAATCATCACCGCACTGACAAAATAGAGTTGCCAAGCTAATCGCGCGGTATTCACCCCCAAGCTACGCGCTAATTGCTCGCCTTGAACCAATAAATCCAACCCGCGAGCGTGAATTAAACCAAACAGAATGCCACATACTAAAATGAAAAACGGCAACACCGGCAAAGTAGCTGTCGTTAAATCCCCAACCAACCAAAATAACATGCCTGGTAACCGACTGTCTGGGCTTATCACTAACAACAAGGTGATCAAAGCCCCCCACCCCATCGCCAAAATCACACCATACAATAAAACTCGTGTCGAAGACCAGCGATCCGCTTCATAAGCGAATAGCCATACCAAAGCCATTGCCAAACCAGCGCCCACAATAGCACTACCGTGCAAAAGCAAACCGGATAAACCCAAATGAATAGCGAGCAAATTAGCAAAAGCGGTACCACCAGAGACGCCCAAAATATAAGGATCCGCTAAAGGATTTTGTAATAAGACTTGCAAATAGCAACCCGCTAACCCCAATAAGCCCCCTATCACAAAAGCATTCAATGCCTGGGGTAACCGTATTTTCATAACCAATAAATAGGTATCTGATTGTGATTGCAACAGCCCAGCAAATAATTGCTGAAAACCAATAGCCTCTGAACCCAATTTCAAGGCAACAAGCAAGCCCCCCATACAAACGGCTATTAAAAAGATAAAAACATGCCACGGTTTGTTACTACCCATATTCCTACCATTTGCCTCAATTTCGCTATTGTGGAACAATTGCCCCATTATTCAAATCCGGATTATATCGTGATCGACGAAAAAGGTTACCGTTTAAACGTTGGCGTCATTCTAGTCGGCCCCAATAAGAAACTTTTTTGGGCAAGAAGAATTGGCCAACTATCCTGGCAATTTCCTCAAGGTGGCATTCGAAGCAATGAAGCCCTCGAAGAGGCATTATATCGAGAGCTCAAAGAAGAAGTCGGTTTAGAAAAAGAAGATGTCGAGATCCTAGCCCAGAGTCAGCGATGGTTAAAATATCGCCTTCCAAACCATTTAATCCGCAATTATAAAAAACCGCGATGTATCGGACAAAAACAAAAATGGTTTTTACTTAGGCTGCTGGTCCCCGATCAAAAAATACAATTGCATCAAAATGATGCGCCCGAGTTCGACAGTTGGTGTTGGATAGAATACTGGCGGCCTTTATCGGACGTCATCTTTTTTAAAGCGTCTGTCTATAAACAAGTCCTCAAAGAATTTGAGCCAATTGTGTCCTCACTTATGATATAATCACCCTCTAAAATTGTGAGTATATGTTCCAGAAGGTGAGCAGGGAATGCTAAAAGTCCTACAAAGAATCGTTCAAGAAGTCAATTCATCGCACAATTTACTGTCTGCCTTAAATACTTGTGTCTGCCGCATCCGCCAAGCGGTTGATACAGAAAGCTGTAGTATTTTCTTAATTGATCAGAGACACCACCAATACGTGCTCGTTGCCACTGATGGTTTGAACCCCAAAGCCATTAATATTGTTCGTTTCGGCTTAAGTGAGGGATTGGTTGGCTTGGTTGGTGAAAAAGCGGAACCTGTCAATATTGATAATGCCAGGGAACATCCACGCTATTTCCATTCGCCCTTGGTTGAAGAAGATAGGTTCATGGCTTTTTTGGGTGTCCCCATCATTCATCATCGCCGATTAATGGGCGTTTTAATTATTCAACAAGAAGACCCTCGACGATTCGATGAATCGGAGGAAGCATTTTTAGTAACCATATCCGCACAATTAGCCGCAATCATCGCTCACGCAGAAACCACGCATGAATTAGAAAATATTTTTGAAATCGAAAAACAAAAAAAGAAAAAGAAAAAACGCAAAAATTCTGAGTACCAAGGGATCCCCTGCGTTCCCGGCGTCGGAATTGGTCAGGCCGTTGTTGTTTATCCTCTGGCTGATTTATCGGCTGTCCGTGATAACCTTCCCGAAGACATTCAAAAAGAAATTCTGCTCTTCCAACAGGCTTTAGTCGATACCCGTTCAGAAATCAAAGCCATGATCGATAGAATGTCTCACACGTTGTCAAAATCAGAAATGGCTCTATTTGACGTCTATTTACAAATAGTTGACGATAACTCATTGACTCGGGAGGTCATTGAGCAAATTGAAAATGGCAATTGGGCCCAAGGTGCATTACGCTCTGTGATTCTGGATCACGTCCGTCAATTTGAAAATATGGAAGATGAATATCTGCGCGAACGCGCTGATGATCTAAGAGACTTGGGTCGCCGGATCTTGGCTCACCTACAAGCGCATGAAAAAGCCCAGACTAGCTTCCCCAAAAAAATTATTATTATTGGCGATGAAGTTAACGCCGGATCCCTCGTTGAAATTCCTGAAGACTCTGAACTTATCGGGATTGTATCTGCTCGTGGCTCAAAAAATTCTCACGTCGCAATTCTTGCTCGTGCGATGAATATTCCAACGGTGATGGGGGTTAAAGGATTAGATGTTTCTGATCTGAACGGGCAAGAAATTATTGTCGATGGCTACTATGGCCAAATTTATATTGCACCGTCTTCTCGTCTCAGAAAAGAATACCTTGCTCTCGCGCAAGAAGAAAAAGAATTAGATGCTGATCTTAATGAATTGCGCGACTTACCGGCATGTACCCCAGATGGTCATAATATCATGTTATTCATCAATACCGGGCTTAATGAAAATGCCGGATTATCGTTAAGCGTTGGCGCAGAAGGTGTCGGGTTATTTCGCACCGAGGTCCCTTTCATGATGCGAGATTCTTTCCCTTCTGAAGATCAACAACGCATTATTTACCGTCAACTACTCAATGCCTTCGCTCCAAGGCCTGTCATCATGCGGACATTGGATGTGGGTGGCGACAAAGTCTTACCTTATTTCCCCATTACGGAAACCAATCCTTATTTGGGTTGGCGTGGTATTCGAGTGACCCTCGATCACCCTGAGGTTTTTCTTGTGCAAATTCGAGCAATGTTAAAAGCCAATCACGGCTTAAATAATCTCAGGATCCTATTACCGATGATCACCCACGTAGGCGAGGTGGATGATTCTATTCGCTTGATTAAAAAAGCCTACAAAGAATTATTGGAAGAAGGTTTTGATATTGCCTTTCCTCCCATTGGAATTATGATTGAAGTTCCTTCTGCTGTATTTCAAGCAAGAGCCATCTGTACACGTGTCGATTTTTTATCTATCGGCAGTAACGATTTGACGCAATACTTATTAGCGGTAGATCGCAATAATGCCCGGGTCTCTGATTTATACGATGCACTACACCCGGCTGTGCTCACCTGTTTAATGCAGGTATTAGATGCCGCACGCCAAGAAGGAAAGCCGGTGAGCATCTGCGGAGAAATGGCCGGTGATCCAGCCTCTGTTATCCTACTATTAGCCATGGGGTTTGAAACACTAAGTATAAACTCCATCGCTCTCCCGCGGATCAAGTGGGTTATCCGCAATTTCTCGCGCAAACGAGCACGCAGCATTCTCAATGAAGTCATGATAATGGAAGATCCCATTACCATCCGCTTACATCTGGAGCAAGCGCTTGAGCAAGCGGGGTTGGGCGGCTTGGTGCGAGCGGGAAAATAATGCATTTCTTTCTGTGCTTCCTCATGCTGGGTTTCTTAACTGGGTTACTATCGGGCATTCTTGGGATCGGTGGCGGTAGTATCATTGTGCCAACACTAATTTACTTATTCACCCTGCAAAACTTTGATCCTAATATTGTCATGCATTTGGCTGCGGGCACCTCGCTGGCTTCTATCATCTTTTCTTCTCTTACGACAGCTTATACCCATCACCGCTACGGTACCATTGTTTGGCCAATGGTTTATGATTTGCTCCCCGGTATCATCAGTGGCGCCATTATCGGTGGCTTAAGTGCAAGTTATTTCCCGACATACCTTCTGAAAACGATCTTTGCTTATTTCTTAATATTTCTCGGGCTACGTATGTTATTTACTTTCAAGCCGCGCCATGACCAATCAATCCCGAGCCGCTCTAATTTGATAGTGGTTGGCTTCATCGTCGGTGTAATATCCAGCCTATTAGGAGTGGGTGGTGGTGGCTTATTAATCCCTTATCTAACCCGCAGTCATTTGCCAATGCGCAATGCAGCCGGCACGGCCATTGTTTGCGTTTTCCCACTTGCTGTTTGCGGAACGATTGCCTTAATTTTTTCTGGCTGGGGTAATACTCATTTACCCGCACTTGCCACCGGCTTTGTTTATTGGCACGCAGCAATTAACATTGCAATTACCAGCATCGTTGCGGTCCCTATCGGTGTTCGCCTAAGTATTAAATTACCGAATATTTTACTCCGTCGCGCATTTGCTCTTTTTTTGCTAGCGGCTGCCATAGATATGTTATAGCGAATATGGTATTTTTCGATTAGTTTACATTGGAGCACTTGATGATCCACTATCCAAATTTTGATCCCGTGTTGTTCGCCATTGGCCCACTGAAAATTCGCTGGTATGGACTCATGTACATTTTCGGTTTTCTCATCGCATGGGCACTTGCTAAAAATCGAGCGAAAAAACCCCACAGCCAACTTAACATAAATGAAGTCGATGATCTGGTGTTTTATGGTATGTTAGGTGTCATCATTGGTGCGCGATTTTTTTATATGATTTTTTATAATCGGCAACAACTCATTCACACCCCATGGTCTTTATTCATGACGTGGCAAGGCGGTATGTCGTTTCATGGTGGTGTTATCGGGGTGGCTTGCGCTTTATGGTGGTACAGTCGCAAGATTCAAAAACCATTTTTCGATATTACTGATTTTGCGATGCCCCTTATTCCTTTGGGTCTTTGCTTGGGGCGCTTAGGCAATTTCATCAACGGCGAGTTATGGGGCAAAGTAACCACCGTACCATGGGCAATGGTCTTCCCCGCTGGCGGTCCGTGGCCGCGGCACCCATCGCAATTATACGAATCTTTCTTAGAAGGGCTTGTACTATTTATTATACTCTGGCTATTCACGCGCAGCCCAAAACCGAGAATGGCCGCCACGGGGTTATTTTTATTGGTTTATGGTTGCTTCCGTTTTTCCTTAGAATTTTTCCGCCAACCGGATTTTCAAATCGGCTACATCGCTTTTGATTGGCTAACGATGGGGCAATTGCTATCTGTCCCCATGATCATAACTGGCGGTCTCTTATTACTCTTAGCGTATAGGAAAATTTCTCATGCAAACCTATCTGGCGTTTCTAAAATATATCATTGACCATGGTGTTGAAAAAACCGACCGAACCAACACCGGCACGTTAAGTGTTTTTGGCTATGACATGCGCTTTAATCTTAGCCAAGGGTTCCCGCTGGTCACCACCAAAAAAATTCACTTAAAATCAGTGATTCATGAGTTACTTTGGTTCTTACAAGGGAACACCAACATTCACTATTTAAATGACAATCAAGTAAACATTTGGAATGACTGGGCTGATGCCCAGGGCGAGCTCGGGCCTGTCTATGGTGCACAATGGCGAGCATGGCGTAATGCTGACGGTCAAACCATCGATCAAATTGCTCAAGTCATTGAGCAAATCAAACAAAACCCTGACTCTCGGCGCTTAATCGTCAATGCTTGGAATGTCGGGGAAATCAATAAAATGGCATTACCACCTTGTCATTTATTATTTCAATTTTATGTGGCAGGAAATCGCTTATCCTGTAAACTCACACAACGTTCCGCGGATGCCTTTTTAGGGGTGCCCTTCAATATCGCTTCTTATGCTTTGTTAACGCATATGGTTGCACAGCACTGTGATTTAGACGTCGGGGATTTTATTTGGTCTGGTGGCGATTGCCATATTTATTTAAACCACATAGAGCAAGTCAGCGAGCAATTATCCAGGGTACCTTTTGCCCCGCCCCAGCTAACCTTCAAGCGAAAGCCCAACACCATTTTCGAGTATGTTTATGAAGATTTTGAATTTATTAATTATCAGTGCCACCCCAGTATTAAAGCGCCAATCGCGGTATAATTCTGCCGCGGCATCGCCCACTTTGTTTATTTGGCGCTACGCAACCTGGATGAATTGATTAGATTTTCAATTTTATGCGTCGGTAATTTGACCGCCAAATGCGGCTGTTTAAAAACACCATGCTCGGTTACCGCGCGCACTGAGGATGCCTCGCCGGATGATAGCGACACCTCACGAGGTGCGGCAATGCCCGCCGCCGCCCGCATCGCTCGAAGACGGGCAATCTCCGCATTCTTTTTCGAAATAATCGCTTGAAGACGGGCAATCTCCGCATTCTTTTTCGAAATAACAGTCTCCTTTTCCGAAATAACAGTCTCCTTTTTCGAAATAACAGTCTCCTTTTCCAAAAGCGCCTGGTTTTTTGCTGCTAATTGCCTACGCATTCGTATCGCTTCGTGAACCCGATGGCGATACAACGCTTCGTTAATAACATCATAAACCCTAAGATACGCACCACAAAAATCATCGTCGTACACCTTCCGTGTCGGTAACGCTTCCGCCACAAAATATAAATTGGTATACCAACCCGCCTTACGCAGCTCATCAAGACCCAATTTCGCGCTTTTTAGCAGCTTGAACAATTCATCCTCGCCCCCCGTCTTATCCGGATGAAAACGCAAGGCCAACTGACGATACGCTCGACCTATGCTCTGCACACTCGGATTATGCATCACATTATCCCAATCCAACGGATGCCTCCGTAACCACTCCCGCTGTTCACCCGTTAACTCTACGCGCTCAATGTCTTCTACCAATCGATACAACACAGCCTGCTGTGACGTCATCCGACCAAGCCAGTTATGATGCCAAGATAATGTTTGCAACGCTTCTCGTAATGTCTCATCCGCTTCAATGTGCAATACCTGCCTAAGACTCCAGCGCAACCATAGCCCATAGCCTATGCACATCAACAACCAATCGCTAAAATCATTTCCTCGGGCATATCCCTCATATCGATCGACTAAGCTCAAAACAAGGCCTTCCCCTGCCTGTTTGTAAAACTTACTGCACACCCAGCGCGCTGCATAACTGATGCGGCCAGGCTGTAATCTCACTAAATCCACCCCCAAAGCGCTCACCCAAGCACTCAATTCGCGGTACATCATAACCGGCTTGGTAAATGAATCGGTTACTCGCTTTAGCCAAAGTTGATAGCCCGCCGGTAATACCACCGTGTCACGCAATGCATAACCCAGTGCCGTCTTCGATAATTCAAATCCCCGCCACCATCTCGGTAAATACACCGGCAATTTCGTGTGCCACCATGTCGTTGAAGCCGACACGCCACCAGCTTGGCTCGCGCTATCATTCCCCGGCTCAGACCGAGATTTTATTAAAGTGGTAAACCTCATACAACTCGCTCGCCTCTCAAGCACTCGGGGAGTGCTGTGCAAATAGCCCGCCACAGTGACCTTCCGGTGCAAGCGTTTCCTCAACCACACCCGACCGCTCTTGCGCCAAATGCGGCTGTTTAAAAACACCATGCTCGGTTACCGCGCGCACTGAGGATGCCTCGCCGGATGGCGACACCTCACGAGGTGCGGCAATGCCCGCCGCCGCCAGCATCGCTCGAAGACGGGCAATCTCCGCATTCTTTTCCGAAATAACAGTCTCCTTTTTCGAATTTTTAGAACGCTCAAGCAATGCTTTGATCTCGCTGGCTCCGTCAGCAAGGGCATCTGAATAGCGAATAAGCTCATCCACATCAAATTGCTTGGTCTCGTCTGGATACCTATCTATCTCATTTAACACTTGAGAAACCGTCACTAACACACCTTGCAAAACCGCAAATTCACCACGAACATTCTGCCGTATAAACCAGTTACACAAACGCGCACCGCAGCCATATTGTTTTTTGCCCCCATACCCGTCTTGCAACGCTAAATCCGCTTCGGGGCAAAGCTTTTGACTGCGCTTATCGCCAGCGATCCCATCATCCCTGTCAGCACCGTATTTCACTAAAATACCGGCCACTCCTTTTCTAACCCGGATGTATTCGCTGATAACCTGAGCCACCGCGGCACTCGCTGCGTCATAGTCTCGCTTTAAATCAGCGTCTGCTGATTGCGTATCTTGAGCAACCGCTTGACGGGTGCTCGCTGCTACCAACCGTGGCGATTTCGTCGGTTCATGGGGCTTGCTTGTATGACGTGCCACATCTGCATTTGCCGCTGGTGCTGGCCGTGGTCCGCGTTCGTTTACTAATGGAAAAACCTCTTTCACCGTCGGCGTTAATGAGGTAAAAATACCTTCGCTCAAATCCCCCTCTATCGCCTGGCATATCTTGTCTTGAAGTGTGCGAGCTTGCGCGTGGCCAAAAAAAACACCCCAATCCTCTACCATCCGCTTAAGTAAATTTTTCAGATTATCTTTGAAATGCTTCGCCCCTTTACTGGCTTCATTTTTCTTTTTAAGAATCGCTTTGAGTTTGGTAATGGACTCTCTTAATGAGCCTGCCGATTGATTAAACCGTTGCAGGTTCTTAACCGCATTGACATGACAATTCGAAATGTGTTCTTTCTCAACTTTCTTATGTTTAATGCCTTGTTCTAAATTATTATTGCATTCGCTCGCTAAACTTGAAAAATCCGTTTGCAAAATCCTCGCCATTTGATCCATCGCACTCGTGATTTCATCAATCACCACCACACCCAAATTACTGCTTAATCCCCACAAATAACCGGCATCACTGGTAATAAGCTGCGCCACGCCAAGGTGATCGTATAGTTTAGTCATCTCATGCAAGCTTTTACACGCTTTGATAAGTCGAATGAAGCGTTTCCGCTTATACTTTTCCAGCTCCGCCCCCCGTAAGATCGACTGGATTACTCAAATAGGGCATGCCAAGCGAGTCATTATCTGGGCACTTCTTAAGAGCGTGCTGGCTCTTTTCCGTTGGTAATAACAAATTATCTTCCGGTCCCAGATACCAATTCGTCAAGTCTGAGATATCTATCGCACCGGGAAAAATACTCATCTCATTAGAAAGATAAACTTGTATGTTTTGATCAAGGAACGCTCGATTGAGAAAATAGCGCAAGAGTTTGCCGGTTTCTGAATTGCGCATCGCTAACTGGTTTTCATTATTCGGATTATTGGTAATTAAATCATCTAGCGTAAAAGTCGCTGGTTTCTTCTTGTTGACCGGAACTCGGAAGTGTAACACCCATCGCAACATGTCTTGTATCGTCGTGCGCGACAAATCGAAAACTTTTTTGATGGCTTCTTGAAAGATGACATTCATGCTTTGTTCAATGGTGTTGTCGGCAATTTTTTCCACGTACGTTTTTATCAAGTCCAACGCCGCCAAAGAGCTTTGCTCTTGGGTAACGCCCATCACGCTTCTATCGCCGTGACAAACTATCTTTGAAGCATTGCAACTACAGGCATTGAGAAATCCCGCTAAACGCCTCATCCCCTGAGTGGCTGAAGTCGTATCGCTCCACGTTAAAACGTGCTCTTTAGCAAAGCGGATAAGGCCATAAAACAGTAACGTGATAGAGTCACCTTTATTGCCTTTGGCTTCAAAACGGGCTCGGCGATTATCCAAATATTGGGCGGCAAGCAATGCAATATGCTCAGCAACGTCAAATTGTGGATTCGTTATTTGTTTCGACTCACGCTTAAATTCACCAACTACATAGTCATTCCAACTGTCAATGGCCCGATAATTGCTATCGTTAAGCATCATTGCTTTATGACTCTCACTGTCCACCGCCCAGTAAGGTGGCTCAAATCCAAAGAAACTTTCAAATTTTTTCCCGATAAAGCTTAACCGAGAACGCTCTTTTTCATTAAGACCGAAAATCTTCCTACACACCGCTTTACCAGCTCGTTCAGCCACACCCAGCGATTTAACCACACCACCCACACTTTGCGCTGAACGCACTAGCGTTTCCGCAACAGACTCTTGACCAACTAACATCCGCTATTACTCCTTGTCATCACAAATCATCAGCGCATTATAAATCCCCTTGTCGATAAACCTCAAAAATAACCGGGAGATGTTTGACACTTGCTCTGGCAAAAAAAATGCCGCCCAAGGGCGGCACAAATACCAACAGACACCTTCATCGCTAAACCATTTCGTCAATAAAGTTTCCTAATACTTTTCCGGTTGTTGAAACGACCGCTGCAATTGCGTCAAATTCCACTGCCAAGTTTTTTTGCTGAACCAATAGATCAGTTGTTCTCTCAATGCTGGTTGGCTCATTAAGGCTGCCCGTCAATGCCTCATTATTTTCTGGCACCACGCCTGTTTCTTGATTTGCCTCAATTTCGGCTTGCGTATCACTATCATTGCGGACCAGTTTTGCAACTTCATCGGCATTGCGTTGCAAATTTTGTAAACTCTTTTGTAACGCTTGCGTACCGGCTTGAGTAACACTATCCAAGGCCATGTCACCCTCCTCATACCACCAATAATCTGGATTTTCTCACCTCTTTAGACCTCGTGGAGTGAAGAAAGTTCCTTCAATAACTAAAAAATTGCCATCCCATTGAATAAAGGGCCTGTTAACATTTGCTTTTCCGTAGCGAAAATGGCGATAATTTACCAAGTTTTTCGGTTGAACGAGGAGAATAGTGACTCCTATTTGACGAGTTCAAACGAAAAACTGGGTAAAGAGAGCGACATTTGCAGCCGAAAAAGCAATTGTCAACAGACCCTAATATGATACTTATAATCAGATACCCAAATAGCAAGTGAAGGCCCCTCATGCGTCTAATCAAATCAATCGAAGTCTATGAGTTGAAAATCCCCAGGCGATGGCAATCCACCGCTTCCCCTGAGCCTCTCGTGAACACACACAGTGTTCTAACCAAAATCACCAGTGTCGATAATCAAATTGGCTATGGCGAAGCTTGTGTTCCTGCAAACATCAGCATGGCGGCTATCGTATCGTTCTATCAACAATACGGAACCGAAATCCTAGAAAACATTCACGATGTCGCCTCGCTCTATGGCTTCCATCAAGAACATCACCACCGCATTGATAACCATCCTCAAAGCTGGTGTGCGGCAGAGTTAGCAATACTTGATTTGCTCGGCAAATACGAACAACAAAATGTGGCTGAATTACTGGGACTCGCTGCTCATACCCAACAATTTTGTTATAGCGCCATACTCCCACTGCTTGCTGATCACAATATCGTGGCGCAATTAATTGAATACTATAACAATGAAAATATCGAAGATTATAAAGTTATACTCCATCCCGAGATGGCTATCAGTAGTGCCCATCTCAACTTACTCAAACAACATGACATTCTCGGTGAACGCTTGCGTTTGGTTGCAAATAATTATTGGCAAAATCCTGATAGTTGCTATGACGCACTTTCCCAGTTTGAACTACCCTTCATCGCCATTGAAGAACCGCTTGCCATACAAGACTTTACTGGGCTTAGGGCATTACAGCGGGCATTAAACGTCCCCATCATATTGAATACCAGCTTCAGTAAACTTCACGACTTTAGTTATATCCGCTCAGATCCACATCGTTGGATCATCAACCTCAATATTTCCGCCATCGGAGGCTTGCTCAACGCCATCACCATTGCCGATCAAGCTGATGAATTAAAAATTCCTCTCATCATCGGTGCCAATGGCGACGAAACCAGCTTGCTCACTCGTGCAGCCCAACTCTTATGCAGCCACGCCCAGCTCGTGCATTATCACGAAGGCGCTCTGAGCACCCTCTTCCTCTCCGAAGATATCTTTATGCCAAATATCAAAATGGGTCAGTTTGGCTGGGTAGATTTAACACTGCTCTCTTTACAATCATATGGTTTTGGTATTAAGTATCGGGAAAACAGCGCCGCACACGGTGTCTTTTCAGTCTAAAATGAGCACATGAGGTGTATTTAATGCAAAAACTATCCTTGCGAAAATCTCAATTCACTCGCGATAAAACTCGACAGAATCTCAACGGTAATTATTTCAGTAACGCCGATGCCTGGTTTAAGTGGTTAACTCGCATTTTACTTACTTTTGTCTTCGCCCCCATCATCGCAACGGCCAGTTTATTTGCCTACGATTTTTTGTTAATTGCAGCAAACATTACCCTGGCGCTGGGATATTTAGGAAATTATTTTTTGAAGATTCGAACAGGAAACACCAGTATAATGGAAGTTGTTTCCGTGGCCTGGCTATTAGCCGGTGCAATCGTGCTGGGCTTATGGGGCACAGCAAACCTCATTCCAATTGCGAGCTCTGCATTTGTTGCTGGAATATTATATGCCAACATCATCGCCACATCAATCAACGCTTTCTTCACACTGAAAAGTGTTATTGTGCCGATTTTTTTAAAATCGTGTCACTCCGTCATTTCATATTTCGGTTGCAACATTGATATAGAGACCTATAAATTTCTTCCCTTCCGGCAGTCCGAAGATGGTATATTACTACGCCTAACGGGGGAAAACTATTTCGGTTTAGACAGAAAAAAGTTTGCTGGTGATGCAACCATCCAACAACTCAACGCCTGTGGCAATTTACTCACTTTTTATCTAAACAAATACTCCGGTCCTGTTTCAAATGAAAGTATCATCAATCGTTTAGACGCAGCGAGAAGCCGCTTTGCCACTGAAGGAAACCCCGATCAGGCGTATGGCTTCATTACCATGAAGTTATTTTATAAACGTGCAAAAATGTATCGTTTGCAGACGATTCAAGCAGAAATAAAGGCGTGCCAACAAAATCGCACTCAGCGCGAGGGAAATTATAAAAAATTATTAGCCCGATTTACGACTTTCCATACAAAAAGCCCAGCGCTACCCGATGATGACACCGTAAACCGTGTGTTTGATAATGAAATCGCCCGACAGCAACATAAAATCGAACAATTAACCGCATGCCTCCCCCGCGAACGCAGGGACACCTCCGCCGACCCAGGCGTGTTTGTTGTTAAAAAAAATACTAGGGCCTGTTGATATTTGCTTTTCCGTAGCGAAAATGGCGATAATTTACCAACACATTAAATCGCTTTGCAGTAAGGAAATCCCATGTTTTCGACAAACTTAATGAATGAAATTCACATCAACATCCTGAACACAGTTATCATCCTGATCATCCTCTCCTTGATTTATGGCAGCAGCTATTGGATTATTATTAAAAAATCAGACGGCGAAAAGACCGCCAAAAAATTCATTGCGCGCTTAACTTATCTTTCTATTTTCACCTTGTTTTTTCTGTTGGCCAAAATATGGGTTAAAGGTTTCAGTCACTTATTTGAAGTGCTCACCTTGATGTCTGCGGGTTTAGCCATCGCTAATAAAGAAATTATTTTAAATTTCATGGGCTGGTTTGTTATTAATTGGCGAGGACTTTTCTCCGAGGGGGACTACATACAAATTAACAATTATCGTGGCTATGTTTATGAAATAGGTGTGTTGTATTTCAAGCTGGCTGAAGAGAGTCACTTGATCACCACTAAATTATCGGGACACATCATTAAAATCCCCAATAGTATCGCCATGTCAAACTCCATTCGTTGCATTGCAAATCGAAAACAGTATATTCAATACGAATTATCCTGGATTTTTACTTTTGACTCGGATCTCGCACGCGCTAAACAACTTATTGTAGATGAGGCACTAACGTGCATTGATGAAAAATTTCCAGACTATTATGCGGGATCTAAAAAGAAGCATTTTAACTTCCTAGGATATCAAAAAGATTTATCCCCTCGCGCCGTAACCACCGTACGACAGAAAAAGCCTCATGGGGCACAAATCACCCTGTGTTATTTTTGCCAACCCGAGCATCAAATTGAATTACAAGAACAATTTACTCTACGACTGCTTGCGAAATTTACTGGAGCTAAAAATATTCATCTAAGCTTGGAGTAACGAAATGGTTTTCTCGGGGATCAGACTTTTCACCGGGGCAAGCCAAGCGTGACCATACACAATTTCATAGGTGGCAGGCAATAACCCCGCCTCATTCCGAAATGACTCGTATCGAGATAAAAATTGGGCATATTGCCGCTTCCCCAATAATCCTCGACGCCGGTTTGCAGAGAAATTGATCACGCCAACCGCGCGCAAATCTTGAATGAGTGCTTTGACGTGGTGATAAGTCAATTGTATTTTATCGATATCCATCACCGGAGCGTTAAATCCAGCGGCAATCAAGCTATCACCAACATCGTGCATATCAGTAAAGTTTCGTACATGCTCGTAATTATCAATCCCTTCCCAACTTTTCCTAAGCTCAAACCAAGTGTCCGGTCCATAAGTAGAAAAAAACAGCAAACCATTCGGCTTTAGTACTCGTTGACACTCTTTAAAAACACGGTGTAAGTCAGGACACCATTGAAAAACCAAATTGGAATAAATCATATCGAAACTATTATCATGAAACGGCAACGATTGCGCTAGACCACAGACAAAACGCTGTTTGGAAAACCAGGGTTTATTACGCTTGGCTTTGAGCAACATGGGATAGCTGATATCTAAAGCCACACAACGCACCGATTGCTTATAACGCTTCTCCAGCTTTGTTGTGTCTTTTCCCGTATTGGCACCCAAGTCTAAGATGGAATCGGGCGAGATGGCTATAAAATCCAATTTGTCGGCCATCCGGTTGCTTACCTCTTGATGTAAGACAGCATGCTTATCATAGGTTACACTGGCTCTTGCAAATGATTGCTTGATTACTTGGAGGTCCCATGCCAATTGCTCTGCGCTCATGCTTATCATTCCTCGATACTATTATTTCTCGTATTGTGCCTCATTGCTGCGTCTTATGTGGTTTATCAAGCCAATCTGAAGTGGATCTTTGCCCATATTGCTGCCAGATTTTACCACAACTACAACACCCGTGCGAATGCTGTGGCTTAACGATAACGCACGGTAAAATTTGTGGCACATGCCAGCAAAAACCACCACCTTTCCACCGCTTAATTGCCCCCTGGGCCTACGAGTTTCCCATCAGTAAATTGATAACCAGTCTAAAACACCGCCACCAATTACACTACACCAAGGTATTAAGCACTTTCCTATGGCAAACGGTGATGGCAGCTTATCAGCAAGACAACTGGCCAGAAGCCGTTTTGCCGGTACCTTTGCACTCGAAACGAATTCAACAACGGGGATTTAACCAAGCCCGGGAAATCGCTCGCTTTATGCCGCTGCCTTGTTTGATGACGCATTGTATACGGCATAAAAATACTGAATCACAATCTAAGTTATCCGGGGCTGCTCGCAAACACAATGTGAAAAACATATTTCAGGTGACAAAGTCTATCCCTTATGCGCATATTGCCATCATCGATGACGTCGTCACCAGCAGTCAAACCGTACGCGCCTTGAGTAAAACCCTGTTGGCGGCTGGGGTAGCAAGAGTCGATGTTTGGTGTTTAGCGAGAACCCAGAAATCCTAAATGCGCTATTTTTCTAATAGCCACATCTGTCTGGTAAATCTCTCCATGGCGCTCCAGTTTTAAAGACCCAAATAACTCCGTTGATAACAACTCTGTTGTCTTTTGCTGTTACACCTACATGACCAGCTCGTCCCGGTAGTAAGCGTTCGATCTTTTTAAATTGCTCATCACTCAGTTCGTGGCGACGCATTCAACATCCTAGTCAATTTGAAACCTAGCCATGATAGAGGAAAAATTTAGCTTGTGAAGAGACAGAGAAATTTGATTTGGTGTATTACGGCGCTCGCGCGCCTAATACACCCTACATATGTTGAATATTTGCACGAATTAATTGGCGACACGCCCTAGATTTCAAGCATCTCTTTTATCGCTTTCATCGCTGTCACTTTAATAACATCCCGCGCTGGCTTGGCTGGGATCATGATTTCTTGGCCAGTGAATGGATTACGACCCATTCGTTTTTTGGTGGCTTTTTTACGGATCCGACGAATTTTCACACCAAGCATTGGGACAATAAATTCACCCGAACCGCGTTTTTTCATGTGGCGTTCAGCCAAATCATGCAACTCTTCTAATACAACTTTAACCTGTTGGTTGGTTAAGCCGGTATTTTCTGAAATTTCACGAATAATTTGGGTTTTTGTTTGTTTACCACTGACGGGGGTAAGTTTTTTATTGTGGGAAACGGTGGCCTTAGCGGCTGGCTTACGACGAGCAGCCACTTTCGTTTTTGTTTTTGTTTTTAACTTTGCTTTGGAACCTGATTTGGCGCTTGCTTTAGATTTTACTTTAGGCATTATATTCTCCTTTAAAATAATTGCCGGAAACCAGCAAAATAATAGCAGAAGTTTGGAAAATACACACTGAAAAATAAATGGTTTTAACTGATTTTTGCTTACTTTTATCTGTTTTTGGAAGTTTTTTTCACGAAAACAACCGTATCCCCGTCCATTTGCGACAACCGCTAGACCCATCAGACTCCGTCAAGCAACCAACCGAGATAAGCCTTGCAGTAAAGTCCAGGCATATATCCCAGCAATTAAATCATCGGTCATAATTCCAAGCCCACTCGACACCCGCCTGTCAATCCAACCAATTGGCCAAGGTTTCCATATGTCAAAAACTCTAAACAAAATAAAGCCCCAGATAAGCCCATACCAAGTGACCGGAAGCGCTGTCATCGCCACCCAAAATCCGACAACTTCATCCCACACAATCCCCGGATGATCATGAACCCCCAAGGCACGACTGGTCCGGCCACAAAGATAAATCCCAATGATAAAAGCGAAGACAACAAGAGCCACGTATACGGTTAGCGGCAACTTGGCTAAGACTAAATAAAAAGGAATCGCGATGAGCGTACCACAAGTGCCCGGCATGATGGGGCTTGTCCCACTACCGAAACCAAAAGCAATAAAATGGCGTGGATCACGCCAAATCAAGCGCGGATATCGGTTTTCATCGTCCCTGGGATCTGGCATCTATCTCGAGCTTCCTTGTCTCATGAGCAATTTTATCTAATACGCCATTGATAAACTTATGGCTTTGTAACGCGCCGTATTGTTTGGCTAATTCCAAAGATTCATTGATAGCAACTCGATATGGCACATCCAAGCAATGAATCAACTCATAAGCCCCCAATCGAAGAATCGCCAACTCGATTGGATCCACCTCCGATAGTGCTCTATTGAGATACGATTCGAAAGCACTATCTAATTGCTCAGCACACTTGGTTATCTCATTGAATAATTTTTTAAAATAAACCACATCGAAAACCAACTCCAATGCTTCTCCTAGGAATTGAGCTTCGATGTTTGCAATACTATCTTGAGAAATACTCCACTGATACAGCGCTTGCATAGCTTTAGCGCGCGCAAGATGGCGGGCGCCCACACGAGAATTGGCCATAGACGACATAAACCTACTTATTGTTATTCAACCAAAAACTATTCGACTGTTTCTTCCCGTGGTAGCTGCACACCTTCTTGCTGCATCCGTGCGATCTCTTTATTAAATTCACTGACATCTTGGAAACTGCGATAAACCGATGCAAAGCGAACAAAAGCCACCTCATCAATTTTCCGAAGTTCATTCATCACCCATTCACCGATGACATCGGCATTCACTTCGCGCTCACCACCAGTCCGTAACCGCTGTTTAATATCGTGAATGATTGCCGTGATTTTATCCGCACTGACTACACGCTTTTCAAAGGCTCTTTCAATGCCACGACGAAGTTTGTCTTCATTGAAAGGTTCTCGATGCCCTGCTCGTTTGATCACTTGTGGCAACACTAATTCCGCTTTTTCATACGTCGTGTAGCGCTCAGCACACGTCAAACATTCACGTCGACGCCGAACTTGATTACCACCGGCTACCAAACGTGAATCCGTCACTTTCGTTTCCGCGGCATTACAAAAAGGACAATGCATGACGACTCTCCTTATTCTCGTTTAAGCTGTATGAAACTTGCCCCCTGTACCATAAACCGGAAACTGAGCACAAAGTTCCACGACCTGATCCTTCACTCGTCGAATTACGTTGTTATCGTCCAACCCGTCTAGGATATCACACATCCAGCCCGCAAGTTCACATACTTCTTGCTGTTTAAAGCCTCGGGTGGTCACGGCAGGGGTCCCAATTCGTAATCCGCTGGTTACAAAAGGTGATCTGGGCTCTCCTGGAACAGTATTTTTATTTACCGTGATATTTGCTGCACCCAGTGCGGCCTCTGCATCCTTCCCGGTAATATTTTTATCTATCAGATCCACCAAAAATAAATGATTATCTGTTCGCCCAGAGACCACCTTATACCCTCTCGCCAAAAACACGCGTACCATTTCTTGCGCATTTATTAAGACTTGCCGCTGATATTCCCGAAACGCCGGTTGTAACGCTTCTTTCAAAGCCACCGCTTTGGCGGCAATCACATGCATCAAAGGCCCTCCCTGAGTACCCGGAAATACTAAGGAATTCAATTTTTTCTCTATCTCTGGATGCGCTTTGGCAAGGATCATGCCGCCTCGTGGTCCTCGTAATGTTTTATGGGTGGTCGTTGTCGTGACATCGGCAATTGCTACCGGAGAGGGATATAGCCCCGCGGCAACCAACCCCGCGACATGCGCCATATCGACGATGAGATAAGCACCAACGGAGTCTGCAATCTCTCGCATTCTTGACCAGTCGACTATCCCTGAATAGGCGGAAAATCCCCCGATGATCATTTTAGGTTTATGCATCGAGGCTAATTTTTGCATATTGCCATAATCGATGGCGCCGGTTTTGGGATCTAACCCATATTGCACCGCCTTAAACAACTTCCCCGAAAAATTCACTTTTGCTCCATGGGTTAAATGCCCACCCTCGGTCAAACTCATACCTAAAATAACATCCCCAGGCTCACATAAAGCGAGATACACCGCTGCATTGGCTTGCGAACCGGAATGCGGCTGAACATTGACATAATCGGCGCCAAACAATTCTTTTGCTCGATTGATAGCAAGTTGCTCGGCAATATCGACAAATTCACACCCTCCGTAGTACCGTTTCCCCGGATACCCTTCCGCGTATTTATTGGTAAGAATACTGCCTTGGGCTGCCATCACCGCAGGGCTTGCGTAATTTTCTGAGGCAATCAATTCAACATGTTGTTCTTGTCGCTGTGCTTCGTGATCAATGGCAAGCGCCAATTCTGGATCAAAAGTAGCAATCGTGTTTGACATAAGTCCCTCAATTCGCTTGATTCGCAGAATGGTATAATACCACAGGACCTGCAATTATGTTTGCCCACAAAATTGATCTATCCCCCAAAATCAGTTAGTTTAGCGGCTCAATTAACCCGGTAAGGAACAGCCATGGCCCAATATATTTACACCATGAATCGCGTCAACAAAATTGTGCCCCCCAATAGGCAAATTCTACGGGATATCTCACTCTCTTTTTTCCCTGGTGCTAAAATTGGCGTACTTGGTTTAAACGGCGCGGGTAAATCTTCGCTCTTAAGGATCATGGCTGGTATGGACAAAGACATTGATGGTGAAGCAAGACCCATGGCAAACATCAAAGTGGGTTACTTACCCCAAGAACCCTTGCTCGATCCGAACAAAGATGTTCGCGGAAATGTTGAAGAAGGGATTGCCGAGACCAAAGCATTATTGGATAAATTTAATGAAATCAGCATGAAATTTGCTGAGCCACTCTCTGATGATGAAATGAATCGACTACTAGAACAACAAGGTGAATTGCAAAATGCCATTGATGCCAAAGGCGCTTGGGAATTAGATAGAAAGCTGGATATTGCAGCGGATGCTTTGCGATTGCCACCATGGGATGCCGATGTCGGCACTCTCTCAGGCGGTGAAAAGCGCCGAGTGGCTTTATGTCGCCTCCTGTTATCGCAGCCCGACATGCTGTTACTCGACGAACCAACTAACCATCTGGATGCTGAAAGTATTTCTTGGTTAGAACGATTTTTAAAAGACTTTCCAGGAACCATCATCGCCGTCACCCACGATAGATATTTCTTAGATAATGTTGCAGAGTGGATTTTAGAATTAGACAGAGGACACGGGATCCCCTACCAAGGCAACTACACTTCTTGGCTAGAGCAAAAAGAGCAACGCTTGAAAATTGAAGAAAAGCAAGAAAGCGCACGCAAACGCACCTTAGAAAAAGAATTAGAATGGGTTCGCAGCAACCCCAAAGGTCGTCACGCCAAGAGCAAAGCACGACTCAAACAATTCGAAGAGTTGAACTCAAAAGAAATACAAAAACGCAATGAAACGCTTGAGATTTACATTCCCCCTGGCCCACGTCTTGGTGAATCGGTCATTGAGTTTAAAAATGTCAGCAAATCCTTCCGTGATCGATTCCTCTATGAAAATTTAAGCTTCATCATTCCGCGTGGCGCCATCGTCGGAATCGTTGGCGGCAATGGTGTCGGGAAGACGACATTACTTAAATTAATTACCGCGGTTGAACAACCTGACTCCGGTGAAGTCATCATCGGTGAAACCGTGAAGTTAGCTTATGTCGATCAAAGTCGAGAAAATCTTTCTGCTACGAAAACGGTTTGGGAAGAGTTATCGGATGGCTTAGACAATATCACCATCGGTCATTATACCATCCCGTCACGCGCCTACGTCGGTCGATTTAATTTCAAAGGGCAAGATCAACAAAAATTTGTGAAAGATCTCTCGGGCGGTGAACGCAATCGTCTCCATCTCGCGAAAACCCTGCGCGCCGGCGGCAATGTGTTATTACTCGACGAACCCACCAACGATTTAGACGTCGAAACACTGCAAGCCTTAGAAGAAGCGTTATTGGCTTTCCCGGGCTGTGCCATTATTACTTCGCACGATCGCTGGTTTCTCGACCGCATTGCCACCCATATTTTAGCGTTTGAAGGCGACAGTCAGGTGACTTGGTTTGATGGTAATTACCACGATTATGAAGCCTATCGCAAAGAGCAGTTTGGTGACGCGGCGCTCCAACCTCATCGCATTCAATACAAAAAGATTGAAGCGGTCTGAAAATAACAAGTGGCGAGGGCGATGACGCCCCTTTCCACTTGCTGTGAAAACTTACTGTATAAAAGCAAGACGTATTGTTAATCAATTTGCTTATCCCCTTTGTCGTAGATATAATTTGACCAAATCGGTTCGACATGGATAGGCGCCCAACATGCTTAAAGCTGAAGAATCAAAGGCTAAATCGCGCTTCTGCGATGCAATTGAATATTTTCTTGCTGATAAAGCCACCGTAAACTTCCGGGATAATTTGGGACATGGTGTTATTTATTATTTGGCGATGGCTGGAGAAGATCTGAATACCATCAATGCACTCCTGCAAATGGGTGCAAAAATTGATGACCGCGATCTGGCCGAACTTGGACAGTCTCCGTATTGTGAAACCCTTAGAAGCTTAGTCCGGTTATCTCACAAAAATAATCCTTATGATTCAGCGCTTGGTGCGCTTAAAATCGAAATCGACACACTCCAGCAGACATTCAAGCAGCGGGTTGTTGCTGACAGCACACAAATTAAACTTTTAGACATGCTTGCTCATGAATTATCTCGCTACCAAGATAACCTTTCGCCATCTCGACAACTCGATTTGCTCTGCACGGGATATAGCCTTTTTAATTTAGTTCGATGTGAGCTTACCCCTGAGGCATTTCGCCAAGCATTTGATCAATTCCTTGAATATCGAGAAAATGCCATTGCTGGTTTATTTTTTGATTACCCGAATGAAGCCAGCATTGCCAATCAAATTTGTGTGGCCGCCGTTAAAATAGTCTACCCCAAGTTAACAAACCCGTATAAATTGCTATTACAAGCGGCGACCAGCGCCGGTAAAAATGGCCGAGCGCTGGCGTGGTACGATCCCATCAACATGACAACGGACATCCCGACGTCGCTCGCTGGCTACATGCGAACGCGACGCAATGAGATTCACTCGCTTTATGCCATCATGATGCAAGCTGCTGCACATATTAACGCAGGCCAACAGACACGTGCGTTAATTTGGCATGGCTCAGACGCTAAGTTTAGCAACACGAAAACCGCTAAAAAATCCCAACAACCCCACGTTGGCGAACCCACCCCGCTGTTGTCGGAAGAAATCGATATGTTACGAGGGCGGACACCTCAACTTGATAAGCTGATAGCACTATCCGAACAATTAGAATCACAGGCCAAGCAGCACAGTGCCGTTTATCTGAAATTTGAAAAACTCCGATATCAACTATCACAAGCCAGCAAAGATCATAGCGGCTCAGAAGAAGATGCGGATAAACTTGCCTATGATGCCATCGCCGAGTTTATCACCTGGTGGGAATCGCTCTCTTTAGATGCTCAAAGCCAAATTCAAGCCATTGACGTACTGCAGAGACCCTTAAATTTGCTGCTGTTTGAAAAAGATGAGAATGGTGTTGCCCACCACCTTGAAGAACACTCGAGCAAAGTGATTACCGCTACTTACTGTTTAAGTACTAAATCGCAAGAAATGGCTACTGCCTTGTCAGACCCAACGGTGAGGAAACAACTCGATGCGATTGGTGAAACCATTTCCACGAGTCATATCGAGCTCGATAACAGCATCCCCTTTGATGAAAAAACAGATGGCGATACAATAGAAAGCGACTTGGCCACTCCGAGCACGAACAATTTATTTTATTTTCGAGATCCCCTTATTCATCTCCATCCGAAATTGCTGAAAAATTATTTGCTTACGAGGCTTATCTCAAATCATAGCCTTGATTACCATTATCTTTATTGCTTACTTAAAATACCACCTTGCCTACTTTATGACATTCCGGTAGTGGAATTTCTAAATATCGAAGACTTGAGCGCAGAGCAGATTGCTCTTTACTATGAGCATTATCAAACGCAGCCACATCACGACAACCATCAACGGCTATCATATTTATTATTAATTAAACTTGACATGGCGTTACACGCCACGAATTACCACTATCAACACCCTGACCTCATTAAGTCCGCCACCACTAGTTTATCGAAGCCAGAAACCCTGACCGAAACCTGGTACACCTATTTTTCCAACAATGGATCCATGCGCTCGCTATTAGCCACTTGCATCGGGATGCGCTTTACGCAACTGCTGCGGTTTTTAATTACCCGTAAGGATGATAGCGTGCGT
>CAYGNG010000032.1:0-27256 GCA_964351225.1 uncultured Gammaproteobacteria bacterium | reverse complement strand
TGGAAACCTTATGTTGCGCAAAAACAACAGCATTGCAAAGCTTATGCAGCCTGCATCGGCCTCTCATTCTCACGTGCGCAGCGCAGTGTTCTAGGATGTGGAACGATGCACAGTGGCTCTTGCGTGCGATTTTCAAAAATCGTTTTACCCCCTGCTGTGTATTCCCGCTTGATTCGAACATCGATTCCCGCAACATCCGAACATTGATTCCCGATCTAACCGAACAGTCATCCCTGAAGTACTCGAACGGGGATTCCTGCACATTCGAACGCTAATTATTGGTGTTTCGAACATGAATTCCCGCTTTACCCGAACTACTCGAATTTGTGTTTGCACCAACCATTTATCTACTGTTGCCGCAAGGCAGCTCTCCTTAGGTCGGAAATGTATGCAACCGAGACGAAATTATTGGTATCGTGATGCGCTATGGCTTGTCTTAGCTAAATTTAGGAAGATCCCTCATGGAAGTCGCAAAAAAGAAAAAAATAGCTGTAATTCTTCGAATATAATCATGAGTTACCGCATTTTAATGGGTTATCGTCGATAATGACGGCTCTTCTTCAGGAAAAATTATATTCACCGAGAATTGCTACATCTGAATCACTTTCTTCTTCGATATCGTAGCTGATAGCAGGAGGCGGAGACGACGGTTGGGAAGCCGATGCTGGGCTCGCGCTCGGTAGCTCGCTGGATCTGGTATAAAATGAGCTGCTCTCCGTTGTCGATGAGCGTGGCGACGAATGAATGGAAGAGGGGGAAGAACCCGCTGTTGAAGAGGGGGGGGCATGAGTCGTCGTCGTTGAGGAGGTATTTAATCTCTTAATCGATGCTAAATTTGTTTGTGAGGGAGCGGCAGAGGGGCTTAATGGTGGTACTGGTGTGTATGACACCGGATCGGAATAAAAAATGCGTGTAATAAGGTGCCAAGCGCTGCTGATTTTATCTGTGCAGTAAACAGCAAGGCCATCGCCTTTTTCAATGAAGGCATCGATGGTGTTTTGCAAGTAGAAATACATATTACCCAGTAGACTAAATCCAAAAGTTAAAACCAAGGTGGCGGTTTCAGGCATGTTGATTTTAGTCAATCCCATGTAGCTGCCCGCCACAGCAATAACAACAGTCAGTAATGCAAACAAGGTCCCGAAAAAATAACCAAAAATCACACCAGGCTTGCTTCTGCCGATGCCATAGTGGTTCCTGTCAAGTTCGGGTTTTTCAAAGTATTTTGATACGATTCGGTAAATTAAAGCATACGATCCAATCGAGCAGAAGACAGTGAGGGCAATCGCCAAGACATAAGGACATGAAAAAGCAAGCAGCGAATAGAGAAGCAAAGAATTTGAAGCGAAAATCAGGCCAGTAGAGATGAGGGCACAATAGATAGATTTTAAGATATAACGGTGATCCGCTTTTTCTTTGAGATATCGAAAACCCGTATCAATATGTCTGAAGAAGGAGCGAAACGCGGTAACAATTTTGCCTGAGGCAAAGGTGTCTGAACTGTAAAAAGTGACCAGCATTGTAAGCACAATTAGCCCAGTTAGGATCCAGCCTGCGGGGTGAAAAAGTCCTAGTAAGGAAAAAATTTTCAGCAGTGAAATTTTTGCGGCAAAAGCTGTTTGCCCCATGAAGATGAGCGCGCTTCCTTTTCCTAAGATACGACCAAGATGTGCACCTAATTTCTCCCAAAAACCAGCGTATTTTAGGCTGTTGGCATCTGGGCTCGAATCGCGCTTGCGCTTTTTATAAGATAATTGGCAGTGGGTATCAACCCCCCATTGTGAAGCAATATCGTGATTTTCCAGCTCTCTTACATATTCAGATTTAATGTCAGCCGCTAGATGGCTTCTGAAATAGTTGATTTGACGATGAGGATATTTCTTATGTAAGCGAGCACATTCTTGCTCTAACATGGTGCTTAGGTAAGCGTCTCTAACATTGAGGGTACCGTTTTGATTTATGGTTAGTAATTGCTGAGGATCTTCGTACTCATAGGTTAACTTTCCTCGAACAATTTCTAACAACCAAAGGCGGACTGTCTTGAGCTCTGCAGCGGTTTCTGGGTCGATCCCTTCTGTTGTGGGCAGCTGGGTTCTTTGGGTGTGAATCCCTTCTTCCTTGGAGCAAGGGAAATAACTTTTCAAGAAGTCGGAAAAAGCAACATTGACATCTATTTTCACAGGATTTTCTTGCGATGGATTTTGTTCATTTAAGATCTTTTCAAAGTGAAGGAGCTGGGTTTTTAAATTTTTCAAACAAAGCAAAAATGTTGTATATTTCTCATTAGATTGATTTGAATAAGCGGACTTTACTAAATTTGATAGATATTCCATTCCCCTCCTCGGTCTAAATTCGGCTTCTTGTATTTGGGGCGTTTTATCCGATCGGTAGTCAGAGAATGAACCCTTAAGGTCAAAGGCAAGGGCGTTGCTTCCTTTTAGCGCTAAGAGGAGGTGGCTATAATTATCACTCTGAAGAGATGATATATTTGCTTCATCCAGAAGCGTCTTTAACGCTAGGAAGGTTCTAATGATTTCTAAACCGTAGCAGGCCTTTTCGGTATAGTGAGTAACAGTGGTATTTAATGACTCTCTGCTGCATTGCGGTTGGTAATTATAATTGGGGTAGGTGTTAACAAAGGCGGTGATGAATCGCGGCCTTTCTTTTTCAGCAAAGGATAACAGTTCCTGGATGTTTTGGGGAAAACCGTTTTGAGTTATTTCATTAATGAGTCGTAAATCACGCTTGTATAGTTTGTAGTTTAAAAAATCCAGCAATTTGCCCTGAGTGTTGGTATGTAAACCCAAAGATTCGGCATCTTTTGCGTATTCATAGAGATAGATGGTTTCATTTTTTTGAGCGAATGGGTTGTTCGCATCGATGTCTGCTCGTTTCATTTTGGTGAAGTGTTCGTAAGTAGATCTACCGCCTAAAGCGGTTGAGCAAAAAAATCTGGCTAGTACCAAAAAAGCAATGCACCATTCGGGCACGCTCATCGACATGGAACGAAAATATGCGCTACAGGCGGCATTAAGCCCATTAAAACCAGCAAGACAGACACCGCAGCAAATACTGACCGGTCGAAATTTGAAAACGACATCTTTTATCGTAAAGATCGAAAATACCCTTAAGAAGCGACGCTCTTCCTCGGAAAAATTTTTATTACTTTCTGCCTCATCAGAAAGTGGGTACAGCTCTTCGCCGCCGACAAAGGACATAAATTTTTCTCTTAATAAATGTGTTAAAAGTTAACCAATGATATTTTCCTGAGAATTAGGCAGATACTAAGTTATGAACCTTAAGATAACCTTAATATATTAAGACTTACGTAAAATGAGCTATCGGGTTGTTTCGATATTGCCCAATTACGATTTGTCGTGGCCATAGATTTTACATTCACTAAATTGCCTGAAACCGAGACCGTGGTACATGTTGTAGCCGATTTTAGAGGAATCTAAAAAACAATAGGCTAAATTGCGTTCTTTTGCTGCGAGCATGGTTTTAGCCGTGATAGCCTTGCCATAGCCTTTGCGTCTGGCTTCGGGGAGGGTTGCAATGTTGTAAATGGTCGCCACGCGATGAGACAAATGAATGGTGGAAGACGCCATGGTTTTACCATTTTCTTGGGCAATGAAATGACGAAAATGGGCTTCAGGACCGTGAGCAACGTGAAACAAGCGCAAAGCGAAGCTATCAAAAACGTGCTGCGGGCAGTTGAAGCTCACTCGAATGGGTTTTAGCCATTCAATGAAGTCGTCTTTGCTGATAACTTCTTTAATGGTAAATCCTTTTATCGGGCTTTGATCGATTTCATAGCTGAGATCCAAAGCCATGCTTGGGCAGGCATAGGTGATGGCATACCCACGTTTTGTCAGGAATTTATCCAACCCCGGGGGGGCAATAAATGGATCAAGCCACCATGTCCAGGGAGCGTTGCGTGAGCGGAAAAATTGATTGGCTTGCGCATAAATTTCAGGAAGATCACTGGACTTGATGTCATGGGATAGATGGATCAGGACATTCATGAAAGAGAAGGGAATATGCGTTGAAGCCAAGAGGATATGATCACTCTTAAACGTATCGACACCTAACAATTCCCAGTAATGAACTAAGGCATCGTGCATATATTCAATGAGAGAGTTAATAATTGACATATCCTCAACGCTTTAAAAAATGGGTTCGATAATATTTTAATTCCTCAATCGATTCACGAATGTCTTCTAAGGCCAAATGTTTTCCTTTTTTAACGACTCCTGACATGATATCGGGTTTCCAGCGCGTCGCCAACTCTTTAAGGGTACTGACATCGATTTGGCGATAGTGGAAATAATTGCATAGATTTGGCATATGCACAGAGAGGAAACGCTTATCCATGCAGATACCGTTGCCACAGACAGGCGATTTTCCAGCGGGCACATACTGTGCAAGAAATTCTATCGTTGCATGCTCTGCTTGAGCTAAAGACACATTGCTTGATTGAATGCGTTGTAATAACCCTGAGCGAGTATGCATGTTTCTTACGAATGGGTCCATTTTATTTAATTCAGATGCGGGTTGTGAAATCGCGAAAACGGGGCCTTCTGCCAATTGGTTGAGTTCAGGATCGGTTACTATCGTTGCGATTTCAACAATGGTGTGTGTTTCGGGGATTAATCCAGTCATTTCTAAATCAATCCAAATTAAGTTGCGGTCATTTTGCGTGGGCATGCGATATCCTTTACAATTGTATTATCCTTTTTTCATCAGTTGGATAATAAAATGATAACCTTTGTCTTGCTAGCATTTTTTGCTTATTTGTGCGGATCATTATCCAGCGCCGTGATGGTTTGTAAAGTGATGGGTTTTCCAGATCCACGCAGTTCCGGTTCAAATAATCCGGGTGCGACGAATGTTTTACGAATTGCCGGTAAGCAAGCGGCAGGTGTGGTGTTAATGGCAGATTGCCTGAAAGGTTTTTTGCCGGTGGTGTTGTCTAGACTTTTCCCAATTTCGTATCTCGCCATTGGCTTGATAGCGGTGGCTGCAATTGTTGGTCATATGTATCCCCTCTTTTTTAAATTCCAAGGTGGCAAAGGTGTTGCTACCGCAGGCGGGGCTTTGTTGGCAATGTCTTGGGTTTTGGGTGGCGCATCGTTGTTACTTTGGGTGCTGGTTGCTGGGGTTACCCGTTATGCTTCTCTTGCTTCGTTAGTTGCAACAGCATTTGCTCCGGTACTGTGTTTATGGCTTAGCGCTTCCGCTTATGTGTTACCGTTGGGGATTATTGTGTTACTGATATTTTGGCGTCATCGAGAAAATATTGATAGGTTAATTGATGGGTCAGAGTCAAAGATAGGGTTTTAAAGGGCTTACGGCTTATCAATGATCTCATCTAAAGGCCATCGCGCTCTGGGTGCAATGGTCAGATCATCTTGATCCCCGCGAATGAGATGCTGGTAGCCACAGTACGCTATCATGGCACCGTTATCTGTACAAAACTCAAGGCGTGGGAGAAAGATTTGTAGTGCGTGTTTTCTGGCAATTTCTTGTAATTTTTCGCGCAATAGTTGATTCGCGCTGACGCCGCCGGCTATCACCAGTTGCGCATGGCCGGTATCGGTTAGGGCGCGTAAAGATTTTTGGATCAGGGTATCAATCACCGCGTGTTCAAAGCCACAGGCGATATCTGCTTTTGTTTGCTCACGCTTATCGGAGTTTTCCCAAGCATTGCGGACCGCAGTTTTTAAGCCACTAAAACTGAAATCGTAACCTGGCTTATTGAGTAGCGGCCTTGGGAAGTTAAAATTTTGAGCGGTGCCTTGTGCCGCCAATTTCGCGATGAGTGGCCCGCCCGGATAGCCTAAACCCAATAGTCGGGCCGTTTTATCGAAAGCTTCGCCGGCGGCATCATCAATGGTTTGACCTAAGATGGTATAATTTCCAAAGCTTCTAACTTCGACAAGCATGGTATGGCCACCTGAAACTAATAAAGCAATGAATGGGTAATTGGGTTGGTGGGCTTCCAACAGGGGTGCGAGTAAGTGTCCTTCCATATGATGAATGCCGATGGTGGGGATAGACAAGGCATATCCCAGTGCACGGCCTAATGCGCTGCCTACGAATAAGGCACCGATTAACCCAGGGCCTCTGGTGTAAGCAATGCCATCGAGTGCTGGTAGTTCCAGTTGTGCTAGGGCTAGCGTTTGATGGATAAGCGGGAGCGTATGCTTAATGTGATCGCGGGATGATAATTCAGGAACGACCCCTCCGTATGGCGCGTGGGTGGTGGTTTGGCTGTGACGCAGATGAGCGAGTAATCCTTGTTTGGCGTGATAAATCCCAATTCCGGTGTCATCGCAGGAAGTTTCAATTCCGAGCACTAATTCCAAAATTTACCCCATTGCCACACCCCAAATCGGTGATTATAGGGCTTATTTTGCTTTTTATCAGGGAAACATCATGAAAAAGTTTCATTTTTTTTGCAATTACTTCATTTAGCCAGTAAAATCCGGAGTTCGAGTTGTTTAACCTTAGTCCAGGAGCTTGTGAAAATATTATGCCCAGCATAAAAGTCAAAGAAAATGAAGATATTGAAATCGCATTACGTCGTTTTAAACGTGCGTGTGAAAAAGCAGGCGTTCTTTCTGAAGTGCGCCGTCGAGTGGCTTATGAAAAACCCACTGAAATTCGTAAGCGCAAGTCAGCTGCCGCGGTCAAGCGTCATCTTAAAAAGCTACAAAGAGAGCTCCCTCAGCCGAGAGATCCACGCGATAGATCACGCAGTGGTCGTGGCGGGAAAAAATAAGCGTGGCCTCGTTAAAAGAGCAGATTAGTGAAGACACGAAGCAAGCAATGCGTGACAGAGATAAGCCACGCCTTGCTGTTTTGCGTATGATACAAGCTGCATTCAAGCAAAAAGAAGTTGATGAGCGGATCGCACTGGATGAAGTTCAGACCTTGGCTATTTTAGAAAAACTGGTTAAGCAGCGGCGTGAGGCGATTACTCAGTTTGCCAAAGGTGGGCGTGACGATCTTGTTGCAAAAGAAACCTTCGAAATGGAAGTCATACAAGCTTATTTGCCGATCCCGCTTTCGGATTCGGAGCTGGAAACTTTAATCAGAGATGCGATTACTGCGACGGGTGCTCTAGCGGTAAAAGATATGGGCCAGGTGATGGCGGTGTTGAAACCTAAAGTTCAAGGCCGAGCCGATATGAAACAAATGAGCGAAAAAATAAAGTCACTTCTAAATTAGAGGACTTGTTGGCATTGTGGCAGGCAAAATTCCGAGTCAATTTGTCGATGAGTTATTGTCCCGCGTCGATATTGTTGAAATCATAAGTCCTAGAGTTCACTTACGAAAAAGTGGGATGAACCATTTTGCTTGTTGTCCTTTCCACCATGAAAGCACCGCTTCATTTTCAGTGAGTCAAAGCAAACAATTTTATTATTGTTTTGGTTGTGGTGCGAGCGGTAATGCGGTGACATTTCTAATGGAATATGAGCGGATGAACTTTGTGGAAGCCATCGAGACATTGGCAAGTATTTCTGGAGTGTCATTACCAAAAACCGTGTTAGAAACGGTTGGATCTGAGCCAGAGTTTGGGTTGTCTTCCAAATGCTATCATTTGCTCGCGAGAGTTGCGCGCTATTATCAGCATTTGCTAAAGCATCATGAATTAGGTCCTCGTGCCATTGAATATTTAAAATATCGTGGTTTGACTGGGGAGATTTGTAAGCAGTATGCGATTGGTTTTGCCCCGCCTGGTTGGGATACGATTATTCCCCAATTTGCGCGTGATAAGCAAGCAAAAGAAGTATTAGAAGCAACCGGTATGGTTATTCGTAATCAAAACAAAAATTCTTTATATGACAGATTTCGCAATCGAATTATGTTTCCAATTCGAGATCCGCGAGGGCGAGTTATCGGATTCGGAGGACGTGTACTGGATGACTCGACTCCGAAATATTTAAACACACCGGAGACAGCTATTTTCCACAAAGGCAAAGCGTTATATGGATTATATGAATTATTGCAAAGTGGGCGTCATTTCCCTGAAATTTTAGTGGTTGAGGGGTATATGGATGTGGTGAGTCTCGCTCAGTTTGGTATTGACAACGTGGTTGCGACACTTGGCACAGCCACCAGTAAAGAACATTTTAAACAGTTGTTTCGTTATTGTAATACCGTTGTTTGTTGTTTTGATGGTGATAAAGCGGGTCGTGACGCTGCCTGGCGCGCGTTGCAAGTGGCGTTGACGGTACTGAGTGATGGTCGTGAAGTTAAATTTCTCTTTTTAAAAGAGGGATATGATCCGGACGATACGGTTCGAGAGATTGGTGTCGAGGCTTTCCAACAATTTATGGCGGGTGCAGTTAGCATTTCGGAGTATTTATTCCAACATTTAAATGAGGAAGCGACGCTTAGCACGATTGAGGGTCGGGCAAAGTTTGCAAAATCGGCTTTGGATTTGATTGCTCGAGTGGCGCCTGGGGCTTTACCACAATTATTGCTAGCAAAGTTATCAAGAATCGTGAATATGGATAGAGATCAGATCCAGCAATTGTTATCGAAGGTGGCTAAGCGTGACAAAGAAGAAAAGGTTGTCGTTCATCATCCGATTTCTGATGTTCATAAGACACCGTTACGGGTGGCAATTGCATTATTGATCCATAATCCAGCGCTGATCAGTGCATTGGATAATATTGCTTTGTTGCGCCAAATTCATACTCAGCCGGGAATAGCGCTGTTGTTAGCGTTGATTGATTTAATTAAACAGTATCCGCAAATTACGCCTGGTCGTATTTTAGAGCACTGGCGAGAGAGCCCTTATGAAAAGCATTTGCAGAAATTAGCAGCCTTGATTCCAGAGATCCCGGAGTCGGGATATGCAGAAGAATTTAAGGGAGCCATTCGAGCGTTGATAAAGGATTCCCAAGAGACAAAAATTGAACACTTGTTGGCGAAAGCCAATATTGAAACATTGAGTCAAGCGGAGAAAGTGGAGTTACAACAGTTGCTTGCTAAAAGTCGTGTTCCTGGCAATGAAGAAAATACGCAGGATAGCGTCTGATTTGAAATAAATTAGAGCAGGTGGTGAAGCTTAGGACTTCTGCAAACAGGCCTTAAGAAACACGTAATAATTTTGGTATATATTTTAATCGATTAGTGCGCTGTGCTTTCTTGCGGTTTAGTTCCTTTCATCGATAAAGATTAGGTGTGTTGCTTGCGAGTGGTTTATGTGCATTGGTTGCTATACAATAAGCGATCTCGTAACGGCGCTTTACGATAGGTTATTTCTCAAAATTATGGTTAGAGAGTGAATATGGAGCAAAATACCCAACAATCCCAATTGAAATTGTTAATTGCTTGTGGCAAAGAGCAAGGTTATTTGACCTATGCACAGGTCAATGATCATTTGCCGCCGGACATTGTTGATCCTGAGCAGATAGAAGATATTATTGGCATGTTCAATGATATGGGCATTCGGGTTTTTGAAAGCACGCCTGACGTTGAAGCATTAATGTTAACGGATGATGCCTCAGATACCGATGATGTGGCAGCGGAAGAAGCGGTTGCGGCATTAGCGACGGTAGATAGTGAGTTTGGTCGGACCACCGATCCGGTTCGTATGTACATGCGTGAGATGGGTACGGTGGAGTTATTGACTCGCGAAGGTGAAATTGCGATTGCTCGTCGCATTGAAGAGGGATTAAGAGAAGTCATGTCGGCTGTTGCCGACTACACAGAAAATGTGGCAGATATCTTGGATCAGTATACTCAAGTAGAAACCGGGGAAATGCGCTTGAGCGATATTATCTCTGGCTTTACTGATGTTGAAGAAGTTATTGCCATTCCTAGCCTACCCGATGAGAGTTTATCTGCAGAGGATGACGATGAAGACGTCTTACCGACAAGCGCCTCGGCTTCTTCGACCAGCGGCAAGCGAAAAGTTTCAAAAACCGATGTGGACGAAGCCGGCGGCGAAGCGGGTGGTGAAGTCAGTAAGAAAGCGTCTTCGGATGAGGAGGAAGAAGAGGGCGGCGGTGATGATGGTGGCGATGGCGACTACAGCCCTATAGATACCGGTCCGGATCCTGAGCTTGCAAAAGAGCGTTTTGCAGAGCTTGCTAAATTGTATAAAAAGACGATGGCAGCCGAGCAAAAATATGGCCGTGGCAGCAAAACAGCAGTAAACAGTCGAGAAAAATTATCGGAAGCCTTCATGAAGTTCAAATTGACCCCGCGCCAATTTGATCGGTTATCTCGCAAAATGCGCACGATGTTAGTTCGGGTTCGCAATCAAGAGCGGTATGTGATGAGCTTGGCCGTGCGCAAAGCGCGCATGCCGCGAAAAGACTTTATTGGTACATTCCCTGGGCACGAAACAGATATGGATTGGCTCAATCAACATATTGATGCCGCTTTGCCGTATGCCGAAGGTATGAAAAAATACTCAGAAGAGATTTTAAGGGCGCAGCGCAATTTAGCGGGAATTGAAAATACCTATAAGCTAACTATTCGTGAAATCAAAGATGTTAATAGGAAAATGTCAATTGGGGAGGCGAAAGCCAGACGCGCAAAAAAAGAAATGGTCGAAGCCAATTTGCGATTAGTTATCTCCATTGCTAAAAAATACACTAACCGGGGATTACAATTTTTAGATTTGATCCAGGAAGGTAACATTGGCTTGATGAAGGCGGTGGACAAGTTCGAATATCGTCGAGGCTATAAATTTTCAACGTATGCAACGTGGTGGATCCGACAAGCGATAACGCGTTCTATTGCGGATCAAGCGCGAACCATTCGTATTCCTGTTCACATGATAGAAACGATTAACAAACTGAATCGGATTTCTCGGCAAATTTTACAAGAGACAGGGCAAGAGCCTTCACCGGAAGAGTTGAGTCGCCGGATGGATATGCCGGAAGATAAAGTGCGCAAAGTATTAAAGATAGCCAAAGAGCCAATTTCAATGGAGACGCCCATTGGTGATGATGACGATTCGCACTTAGGTGATTTCATTGAAGACACGACGATGTGTTCTCCAATAGATACGGCGACGAGTGTCAGTTTGAGCGAAGTCACTCGCGAAGTGTTATCAACTTTAACACCAAGAGAAGCCAAAGTGTTGCGCATGCGTTTTGGTATTGACATGAATACCGATCATACGCTAGAGGAAGTGGGCAAACAGTTTGATGTTACGCGTGAGCGGATCCGCCAAATCGAAGCGAAGGCCTTACGTAAGTTGCGTCATCCCAGCCGTTCTGAGCGTTTGGTAAGCTTCTTAGACGATGAGGAAGACAGAAAATAAGCCCTAAGGGCCGTCTCGCTTCTTATTAAAAACATGGGTATAATTCCCTCGGTTTGGTAGCAATACCCTCGGCTCATTGCGAGGAGCGAAGCGAGATCGCATTCGATAATTGAGCACCTCGGCGTGCGCTGCACGCCTCGCTATGATAGGGTAGATGCAGGGGCTTATCGAAGTCGCCGTGTCGCGACAGGGTGAATCCCGGCAATGCAGAACGAAGTTTTGCATTGCAACCAAAGCGAGAGCTTTGGTTAGGGATGAACGCCCGCACCAGGATGTGCGGGCAGGGGCTTATCGAAGTCGCCGTGTCGCGACAGGATGTCATGTACAATATAAACATTACAACACGGATAAAAAATAGCAAAGGTTACAACAGTTAGGGGCCTATAGCTCAGTTGGTTAGAGCAGGGGACTCATAATCCCTTGGTCCTAGGTTCGAGTCCTAGTGGGCCCATTAATAAAAAGGCACCCCTGTGTCAGCATAGTTGCCACACAGGTTGCCCCGAAAGGTTCTATTTTATCTAGTGCTTGTTGGCATTTGCAGCCGAAAAAGCAGTTGTCAATTAAGTGCTACCTTATCCAAGAGAGGGGGTTGATTGTTGGGGCGCGCTATCACGCTCATGCTTGTTGTAATAAGAATTACACGCTATTGCAGCAATACCCAATAGGACACCAATAACTAAGAGGGCCCAACCGATTGGATTGCTTGCTGCAGCAACGAGAAGGGCAATGCCTTTCGCTATAGTCAGAATAGAACCGCCTGAGCTGGCTGCACACCCGCCCATAGCCCAAATCTGTTTCGACAGGTTATCATCTTGAGGTATTTCATTTTTGCTAACAACAACATCATCATCTTGAGGTATTTCATTCTTCTTCTCTAGAGAACGATGATGATCACGTGCAGGTGGTAAAGAAAGAGATGGTTGAAAAACGCAACTGTAAGTTTCTTTCTGTTCCTCTAGTAGAGGAAGGACTTTTCCTTCTTCATTTGCGAGTTTTATCGTTTCAACCGGACGATATTCTTCAGATAGATATTTTTCTTCTTTTTGAAGATAGCAGAGTCTTTGGTGTCTTTCTTCAGTTGCTGCTAGGTTGCGTTTTTCAGTTGCTGGTAGGTTGAATTTTATTTTTTCCCGCACCCGGGAGATAATTTCATTAGATATTTTATCGTTACCTTTGTATGTAAGCGTGACAGTAAAATTTTTAGAAATTACATTCCCATCAGTTTCCAAGGGAGGGTTATTAACAATTCCTATTGTCGTATTCCAGGGGAGGCCATGAATTTGGTTAATGGCGTCGATAATTAGGATAGCTAATATTTCAGTGCTTATGCCAGAGGGCGTGGGAAATGAAATTTCTTCTCTATGATACACATCCTCATCCTCATCCTCTGTATAACTAGTCGACAGAGATCGAGTTTCTTGTCTCGCCGCAAGATTAAGAAGGTGGGCAACAAAATGGTTCTCCTGATCCTCTGTATATGATGGTTCATCATTCGGCATAACAGTACTCCTAAAAAATAGGTCGATCACAAAATAAACGGCAATATTCATCTGATATTACATAGTGTAGCGGTAATTTATTAAGGGTGTATTAAATTCGACCTTTTTTTGCCTCTTTAGGGATTGGCTTATAAATTAACAGCAAAAGCTCAATTTATAGAAAGCATCGGTATAACCCGCTGTTAACCCTTGGTGAATTTTGGTATTTTAACGTTCTTCCCTATGCCCATGAGAAACATTTTATGTCTGATATCGTCGAACAACTTTTTAATACCGCTTACGCATTTAAATATAATGCCAGAGAATTACTGCTGTTTATCGCGTTGATTTGGGGTGTTCATTTGGTGAATGTGTTATTGGGTCGACGGTTATTGATTTTGGGCATTATCCCTCGAAATCCCTTTGGATTGATAGGGATTTTTTTCGCACCATGGTTACATGGTAATTTTAACCATTTATTTTTTAACTCGATTCCGCTGTTTGTGCTTGGCGGGCTCGTCATGTTAAATGGCCAAGCCGCTTTTATCTTTATCAGTTTATTTGTCGTTGTGGTGAGTGGGTTCTTGGTGTGGTTGTTTGGCAGGAAATCGATTCACGTTGGCGCCAGTGGGCTTATTATGGGGTATTTTGGCTGCTTACTGACGCAAGCTTATTTTCAGCCATCAGCTATTACCCTTATCGTCGTTGTTATTTGCTTGTATTATTTTGGCGGATTGCTTTCAGATCTGCTTCCCGGCAAAGAAGAAGTTTCATTTGAAGCCCATATCTTTGGTTTTTTGGCTGGGGTCGGTTCGATATTCGCTTATCCCTATCTGAATGCCATGTTGTAACAAGCCCTAAATTAAAGCGCTCAATTTATGAACGTTTATTGACGGGATCGGTTTTTCTTGCTAGCTTTTGGGGCTGTGATTATGCGTAAAGCAATAGGAGGGATTCTCGATGCAGCCAACTCAAATCCAGGAACACAGCGATGGTGCGCCTGTCCATGTATCTACCAATTCTTCGGATACCTCAAGCAATCAGGCACTTGCTTCGACAACCAATTTGCAGCAGTTAAGGCAGGCATTGAGGAGAATGTTGCAAGAGGCGGTGAACGATGAGAAACGCGAAATTGGTGGCTTTGATTCTTCTGCTCGCGTGACGCCCAACGGATCGTGGCGAGAGCCCAATCGCCGAGCGGTTCAGCTGGTCGAAGGCATGCTCAGCAATGAGGAGCAGCTTGCCAGCGAGTTTGTTCGCCTGATGGACAGCGGTGTCATCGTGGAGACGTTGCCGAGCAGGGCTTGGTATTGGCTCTGGCTTAGTAAAACTCAGTACAACAATCCGTTTTTTCAGAAATTATTTTCGGCTTCTTTGGCGGTTTCGCGTGTTTTAAGGTGTGAAGCGGATCACGCTAAAGCCAGAATCGCGAGCCTCGAAAAAGAGGGCTGTAAATTGGCAAAGCAAGCACGAGGTTTGGATCAGCAAGCGCACATCGGTGTAACGACTGAGCGTCTTATGGCTTTGGAGAGCCAATTTCAGCTGCTATTGGCTGCTAACCAGGCAAAAAAAGCAGCCTGTGAGCCGGGTTCTGCGGCTCAGAATAACCAGATTGGCTCGCTCGAAGCGCAGATCCGTACGCTAACCGAGCGGGTTGACTCATTGGTACAGGAAAACCAAAGCTTGCGGGATTTGGTTGTCGTTGAGCGTGGGGTTAGCTCTGTGATCCACGGCGGTGTACCTACGGGTATGTTGTTTGCTAAGCGGCAGTTGTTGCAGCAGCAATCTTACAATCAAAAGGTAAACACAGGCGAAGAGCCGAGCATTTCTTCACCTAACACCCGAGGGCGTCTTTTTGCTGATAGCCAATCGCGTTTTGAATCTTGCCTTGATGATGGTGATTTATCGTCTTTTAGTGATGACGGAGACTATCAGCAAGTGAGACAAGTGGAAGACGTGCAATTATCTTCGGATAGTTCGGGTGGATTGGGCTCCCCGGTTTTTGTTGGGCAGTCATTGGTGAGTGGCACTTCGCCTTCATCACCCCGGTAGGTATTATAAAGTAGAATTTGCGCTAGGAGGAAGTCGATAGATGGGAATTGAGGGTAGGCACAAGGCAGCGGTTTTCGGTTGGCGATATGGCATACAAGAGCGTCTTGCAGAGCCAACTCGTCGTGAGCCTATAGTCCGCCGATTAATCCTTAACGCGGATGCATCGCAGGCGAGTGCGGTTACCGAGCCGTGGTATCGACCGTTATTGCATTGGTTGCGTGAGTGTGGAATTGGCGTGGCCTCGATATTTCTAGCCTTTTTCTCGTGGCTCGCTAGCAGAAAATTGGGCTTTGGTGCGGATGCTGCGGATGCCGATGCTGCGGGTACCGATGCGGATGCGGATGAGGATGCGGATACACGTGCCGGTGATGCGGGATCGCTAAAACGTGACGCAACTGATCCGCCCGATTTTGAGTTTGCGCAGTCTTCCCCGTCACCACAAGAAGATGGTTGTTCCAAGCCACAGGCAGCAGTGAGACAACCTGAAACGGCGGTGCGCCAGTTATATAAAAGATTGGCTCTTTATTTTCACCCAGACAAACAAGGAAAAGATAGTTTGCTTGAAAAATGGCAAGCATCGACGTATATGATCCTTATCAAGGATATTTATGGAGGCTATCAGGAATCTCTGAAAACTGACGATCATTATGGCGCGCAACAACAAGTCCAGCAACTTCGGTCGATTGAAGGCGTAATGAATCAACTTAATGACTTGATTGTGGTGCGCATCGAGCAGGCGAGGTTGGCGCAGGAGGAAGCTGCTGGGTTGGAGCGGATCAGGTTGGCATGCGCGAGGTTGGAGCAGAAAGTTGGTTGCTTGGAGCGGGAAGCCACCAGTAGGCGGTTGCGTTTTCTCTCTCCCCAACAGCAGCAGCCACCATCTGCACAACAGTTAACCCTGAGATGTCGTTTTTTGCCAGGCGGCGTTGATGAGCAGTCCGGGGACGAGCACGCGCGTGGCATTAAGAGGCGTGCCACCAGCAGTACCACAAACTCAACGTTGCCATTGTGAACGCGGTTGAACGTATCGATCAACCGCATTTGCACAAATTGCAGCCGTTGGTTTGAGGTCTATTTCCCCATGAGCGAGCGACGACTACCAAAATTACTCCCAAGTTCAACTATGACTATTTACACAGGTTAGTGGAAAGAGCCCGGGATTCTGGTTCTTGGCGACAATAATCCCACCCTGTGTAAGCGGCTAATAAGATACCAAGAGCGAGGAAGCCACAACCAGCTGTGCACATCCCTAGGAATCCGGTCGCGATAAAACAGGCAGTTATAACAAAGAGAGAAGCATCTCTTTTAAAATTTCCTACCGGAATTTTCTTGTTCGAAGGATTGGAACCATTATTATTAGTATTAGCAGTAGTAGTAGTAGGCATAGCAGTACTCCTAAAAAAATATGTCTCTTCCAAAATAAACGGCAATATCCATCTGATACTAGAAAGTGTAGCCATAATTTATTAAGGGTTTGTTAACTTTGACCTTTTATTGTTGTTTCAGTGGGTAACTGAAGTAAAGATATGGATTTATCTGTACACGGATGCGCCGCATTTACTCCTGCAACATCATCATCAGGCGGCGTTGATGAGCAGTCCGGGGACGAGCACGCGCGTGGCATTAAGAGACGTGCCACCAGCAGTACCACAAACTCAACGTTGCCATTGTGAACGCGATTGAACGTATCGATCAACCGTTGCATCATAGTGTGCTGCAATGTGACCGGTGATGAAATCCACCACCGATTGAAACTGTCGACTCCCTTTAAATGCCGATGCTGGAATGATGATGAGGGGCTCGTTTTTGGGGATCAGGCAGATAAAGCCGGTGATATAAAGGCATTTTTCTAGGGTATTCCACGGCACGTGATAGTTTTCATGTAAGCTCGTAACGGAGATCTGCTGAAAATCAAGCGCAAGACAGGTATTGATGAAGCGCTTTTGTTGCGTGTTCGCTTGCACATAGAAAAGCGAAAGATACGCGTTGCGAAAAAAAATGAGCAGGTACATAACCAATAATAATAGGCCAGCGAGCAACGCTAGCCACGATTTTTTTATAAAGTAAATGCTTAGTATCATCATTAATAATAAGCAAATGATATAAAAATGGCGGTGTCGATAAAATCGGGCTAACCGGTAGCGTGCGACTAAGAGCAGTACGGGCATTTTTTCGTATTCTTTTAGATTATAAGTTAACTTCATGGCGATGTCTGCTTTTGGAAACATTCTAATTTGTCGGGTGTGACTTGCTCAAACTCCCCCTCTTGATAATACATCGGCCCAAGCAGTGGGTGCTGGATATTCATGATGATTTTAAAATGCGATTGACTGATATTCTCATGCGCCAGGGTGATGGTTCCTGAGGCTAAAAAATGTGGGAGTGGCAGGGAAAAGTTGGCTATTTGCCAAATATAGCGGGTGCTGACAAAATACAAATTCTCGTTGATAACGTTGGGGGTAAATTTAGTAGCAAGACCATATTTTACCGTTTCGAGCATTTCACCTTTGGAGCTGAGTGCAAGCTTCGATAGGATGGTAAATGGCTTTTTGCCATGAAAATAATAAACGCGTTTTTTATAAAGAAACGGATCGTTATCTTTTTTGAAAAGCAAAACCTCGACGGGTACATTTTCGCCACTATAGGGAACAATGGCGCCAGCGAATGAGCCTATCATGGCGAAGACCGTGCCAGGTCCTGAAATGAGAATGCTTGCCATGACGCCTTGATAAGCTAACGGCTGATTTACGGTGATGGTTTCGCTAAAGCGATTTTGGATATCTCGGTTTACACTGTGCCAGTCGTCGCCCAGTTGCGGTTTGAATAAATCACTTTCAGATAATAAGGGACGGTCATTCATAAGCCGAGATCCTAATGTTGGAAAACATTTCCCATGATTTCGACCACATGCTCCAAGGTGGCATTGGTCATCTCTGGAAATAATGGCAGGCTAACAATGGTTTCAGCCGCTTCTTCGGCATGAGGAAAGTCGCCAGGTTTATAACCGAAACGGTTGCGGTAATATGAAAACAAGTGAATGGCTTGGTAGTGAAGACCGATACCAATATCATGTTGTTTCATTGCGGTGATAAATTCATTGCGATCAATTCCTGTTGCTTTGGTATTGATCCGTGGGGTGAATAAATGCCATGCGTGTTGGTGATCATACTTAGGCAGTTGTGGTAAATGCCACTGTTCCCAATATTTCATGATGGTTAAATAGTGCTTGGCCAGCGCCAATCGTGTTCGATTAAATTTATCAATTTTTTTGAGTTGATGGATGCCTATCGCCGCTTGGATATCTGACATGTTATATTTAAACCCAGGCAAAACCACATCATAGCGTTGTGAGCCCGATTTGTGATGTCGATTCCACGCTTCTCTATCGATGCCGTGGAAGCGCAATTTATGGATTGCCTCTGCAATTTTTTGATCGCGCGTAATAACCACGCCACCTTCGCCTGTGGTCATGTTTTTATTAGGATGAAAGCTAAAAACTTGAATATCACCAAAGGCGCCGAGTTTAGCATGATTATAAGAAGCGCCCATGGCATGGGCACAATCTTCTATAATTCGGATGGGGGTGTTTTTTGTTATCGCATACAAGACATCTAATTCTAATGGTAAGCCGGCAAAATGCACGGGGATAATCGCTTTGGTTTTTTCGGTGATTTTATCGGCGACTTGGTTTAAATCCATATTCAAAGTATTTGGATCGATGTCGACAAAGACAGGGGTGGCACCCGCTTGCACAATGACATTGGCTGTTGCAACAAAAGAAAGCGTCGTGGTGATGACTTCATCACCCGGTTGCAGCTTAAGCGCAAGCAGTGCTAAGTGTAGGCCTGCCGTTGCGGAGCAAACCGTGATGGCAAATGGGGCATTAAAATAGGCTTTTAATTCTGCTTCAAAATGGGCGACGCGAGGGCCTGTTGCTAACCAGCCAGAACGCAGGCAAGCGACAACTTCTTGGATTTCGTCATCATTGAGACAGGGTTTGGTAAAAGGTAAGAAAGAGTCGTCCATAGCGCACCACCAACGAAACACGGGATGAGCCATAGCATAACGAAAAAGCGAGGGATTGTCATGATGCGTAAGTTCTAATGAGCCAGTTAATGGCGAGGGTGAGTGCTTTCGGTGCCACCTGAACAGTAAACGATTCTTCATGGTGATAGACTTGCCCTATTTTTTGCAGCAAGACGATGCGGATCCCCTCTTTGTTTTTTTTATCAAAAAAACACTTCGACACAATTTCATCGGTGCACCAGGTAATACGCGGTAGGTATGGTGCAAAATAAGTAGGATTGAAAAAATTTGTTAAGCTGGTGAAGTCATCCTCGCTTAATAAGCCCAGTTGCCACGCGAGATAGGCTTCGCCCACAATGCCTAAGCCAACGGCAATGCCGTGTTTTATTTGATACGCTGAAGCGCTTTCTAGAGCATGGCCCAGTGTGTGCCCAAGATTTAAGATTTGACGACAGCCTGTGTCATGTGGGTCTTTTGCAACAATCTCTGCTTTAATTTGCATACTTTGGCTAATTAAAGCAGATAATTGCAATGTGTCTAAGGTTTGAATATCTAAACCAGCATAACGATGAAAAGTGTTACGATCGCTAAGAATGACATGCTTTATTCCTTCTATAAAACCACTGTGCCATTCTATATCAGGTAATGTTTTTAACACAAGCGGATCACAAAAAACGGCGCTTGGTTGGCGAAAAACACCAATTAAATTTTTCCCATGTTCAGTATTGACACCTGTTTTGCCACCAACGCTGGCATCTACCATGGCTAATAGCGTTGTTGGGCAATAGACGCAAGGCACACCACGACAATAGGTTGCGGCAATAAATCCGGTTAAATCGGTGATGACACCACCGCCGAGCGCGATAAGGCAAGTTTCTCTTAAGCAACCCAGAGATAACAGTTCATCTTCTAGCTTGGCTTTCATCGCCCGGGTTTTATTGCGTTCCCCTGGTGCAATGGCTAAAAGATGGCATTCGAAGTGCGATCCCCACTGTTGTTGCAGCGCATGACCATAAAGCGAGGCAACGGTATCATCGGTGATGATGACAAACTGCTTAGCCAATGATTGGAGGGTGGTAATCAATTCAGGACTGGATAGCACATGCGCTTTGACAGTATACGGTGGGGTGTGTGTCATGATGAGAGCCTCGCGCATCGGTTCATCAGCCAGGCATCGGCTAACACGATATTTATCATTGCTTCGACGACGGGAACTGCGCGAATAGCCACACAAGGATCGTGCATAGCCCCTGGGGGCAACTGCAATTGGACGGGTTTGCCGGATAAATCACAAGTCGTTTGTGGTTTTTTAATACTGGCTGCCGGTTTAAAGGCGACTCTGCACGTTAAGTTTGCTCCGGTACTGATCCCACCCAGTGTGCCACCGGCGTGATTGCTGGCTAATTGCTTATGCTCGGTAAAGCGGTCATTGTGTTGTTCACCACGAAACTGCGCTGCACCAAATCCCTCGCCAATTTCAAAGCCTTTGCTTGCCGGCAAGCTGAGCATGGCTTTTGCTAGATTGGCTTCCAGTTTTTCATAAACCGGATCCCCGAGACCTGCAGGTAACCCGGTGGTGATTGCTGTCACACAACCGCCGATTGAGTCACCCGCTTGCATGCAATCATTTAACAGAGCAATCATACGTTCGGTTGTCTGTGGGCAAGGGCAAAAAAGCGGGCTACTATTAACATAATGTGATAAAGCGTGGAGATCGAGATCAGCAAGCTTAACAGAAACTTCTCCAATCGTATCTAAATAAGCGAGGGTGGTAATATTGGCGTGTGTTAACAGCTTTCTTGCAACAGCACCGGCAGCAACCCGGCAAGCGGTTTCTCTTGCCGAAGCGCGGCCACCGCCTCGATAATCAAAGCAGCCATATTTTTCAAGGTAAGTAAAGTTAGCGTGCCCAGGGCGGAGTAAGGTTTTGATGGGATCGTATTTACTGGGATCGGCACGATGGTTTTTAATGAGGATAGAGATCGGCGCGCCGGTGGTTTGTTGCTCAAAAACACCAGATAAAATCTCGGCTATATCCGGTTCTTTTCTGGGTGAGGTAAACGGGTTGTTGCCAGGAGCTCTAGCAGATAAAGCGCTATTAATGTCATTTTCTGTCAGGGAGAGCCCAGCAGGGCAGCCATCGATAACCACACCGATGGCTTTGCCATGAGATTCTCCCCAGGTGGTGATCCGAAAAACATTGCCGAATTGATTACTGGCCATCTGTGATCTCCTGGAGGTGAGTGAGAATTTGATTAAGACAAGCACTGGGTGGGTATTTTTCAGTAAAAATAGTATGATCAGCGTATTTTTGAAATTGCGGGGTTCGCTCGAGGTAAAGCTGCCGTGCAGTCTCTTTGCTGTTAACAAAATAAGCGGGATTTTTTAAGCGTTGCAAAAAAGCATCTGGTGAAAGATGACAATAGATAATATAGCCCAATTTTTGCAAAAAATCAGCATTGCACTTATCCATAAAACTGCCACCGCCCGTTGCAATAACCGCATTTTGTAAGCGAAGGCAACTGTGAATAATTTCACTTTCGAGTTTTCTAAAGGCGTGCTCCCCGAGGGTTTGATAAATACGCTGTACGCTAAGCGCTTGCTGGTGTTTTTGTTTGAAGAAAACTTCTATCATGTTATCGGTATCGTTAAATTGCCAGTTGAGCGCCGCGCTTAACAGCGCGCCCAGGGTTGATTTGCCAGCGTTTTGCAGACCACATAAAATAATGTTCATTTGAGGTTAGGACCTGGATAAGAAAGTAGACAACACAAGCTACAATTTTACCACGAGCTTAACGCTCTCTAAAGGCATTTTGTCTGGTTTTAAGGATTGGTTTTAGCAGATAAGATAATACGGATTTCCGCCCAGTTAAAATATGCACGCTGACGGTCATGCCCGCGATGATGGGTAGCTCTTTATTACCGTACAGGAGTGAATTATCATCGGTTCGAATTAAAACTTTGTAATAACTTTCTCCTTTGGGGTCGGCTTGCGTATCAGCGCTGATTAATTGGATATGACCTTTTAAACCACCGTAAACTGAAAAATCATACGCCGTTATCTTCACCGTGGCTTCTTGATTGGGGTGGATAAACCCAATATCTTGAGGAGAGATTTTTGCTTGAACCAATAAATGATCTTCTATTGGGATGATGTCAATGATATCATCGCCCGGTTTTATCACTTCACGCTCAGTGTTGATATAAATTTTCTGAATGGTTCCTTTCACTGGGGAGACGATGGTCGTTCTATTAAAACGATCTTTGTATGAGACTAAGGATTCTTTTATGCGCATCGCGTCAGCTTGCGAATCATTCAGCTGAGTTTGTGCATCTTGAAAGTAGCCGACGCGCTTATCATCAATCTGGCTTTTCAGTTGGATAATATTTCGTTGCAGTTGCAGTAACTCAATCTCTGACATTACGCCTTGCTTAACCAGAGGCTTGGTTATTTCAAATTCTTTGTTTGCAAGTGCATAGCTATTCTCAAGTGATTTTATAGATTCTTTGAATGCCTGTCGTCTTGTTTGAAATAGTTTTTGCTCCCTTTCAATCAAGTCTCGATGAGCCGCATTAATTTCTTTTGGCCAAGTGATCCGGTCAGAATCTGAGATTTCGGCTCTTAATCGCGCTATTTTTGTAAGGATTGGAAAGTATCTTGCTTGCTCTTCCAGGTAGGTCGATTTGAATTGAACATCATCTAAGCGCAGGAGGGTTTGCCCTTTCTCAACAAACTCGCCTTCTTGTACCAGCACTTGACTCACGATGCCGCCTTCTAAGCTTTGTACTTTTTTGATTTTTGTTGAGGGAATAATAACCCCTTCAGCGATGGTCATCTCATCGACAATAGCGAGGCTTGCCCAAATGATCAAGCAGAGTGTGAGCGTTGTGATCCCGATAACCACATAACCTAGGCTGCGGCTTTTTTCTTCAAGCAGAGCCTGTTTGATATCGTCGATATAATTGAGATCATCGGAGTCTAAATCGTTCTTCGCCATTACCACACCTTAATTTTTTTGTGTTTTTACGTCACCTTTTGCCAAGGCTTCTAAAACAGCTTGTTTGGGGCCATCAATCACGATTTTTCCATTATCCATGATGATAATCCTATCGACTAATTTTAATAATGACTGTTTGTGTGTAATTAAAATTAGAGTTTTGTCTTGGCAATAGCGTTGAAACTTATCTAAGAAGATGTGCTCTGTGGTATTATCCATCGAACTGGTCGGTTCATCGAGCAACAAGATCTTTGGATCATGAACAATGGCACGAGCAATTGCAATCGCTTGTCTTTGCCCGGAGGATAAGAATTCACCTCTTTCCCCGGTGTCCATGTCGTATCCTTTGGGATGTCGATGAACGAATTCAGACACGCCAGATATCTCAGCGGCTTGCAAAATTTCTTCATCGCTGGCCCATGGCGTAGCCGCGGTCATATTAGCGCGAACCGTACCATAGAATAAAGTGGTATCCTGCCCAACGTAACCAAAGTGACGTCGCAGATCCACCGGATCTATTTGAGAGATTTCAGTATCATCAATACGAATGCTACCGGTATTTGCAAAGTAAAGCCCTAAAATTAATTTATGCAAAGTAGACTTTCCTGAGCCAATTTTCCCGATGATGGCTACTTTTTCTTTGGGTTTAATATGGAGATTAATATGTTCTAGCGCGGCTTGTGTTTGATCAGGGTAAACGAAATTTGCATCGATAATTTTAATATCCCCGTTGATTTGGGGGCGATGTAAAAAACTGCTGGCGTGCTCCCTTTCTGTCGGTAAGGCCATGATCCGATTTAAGCCGCTTAACCCAAGTTTAGACTGTTGAAACTTGGTAATGATAGACGCGATTTGTGCTAATGGTGCCAATGTTCTGCCATTGAGGAGATTACAGGCAATTAAGCCACCCATCGTCAGTTTTCCTTCTGAAATAAGGAAAACACCATAGATTACGGTGATGACCGTAACCATTTGAATAATATAATTCGTGACGTTGACTGCGATAGAAGAGAAAAATTTTGATTCATTATTTGCTTCCGTGACGATGCTAACACAATTTTCCCATTTTCTTTGCATTTGGCCCTCAGCGTTTAGGCTTTTAATGGCTTCCAGGCTGATGAGAGACTCTATAAGTAAAGCATTTTTTTGCACACTGCCAAAGTAAGATTTCTCGGTTGCTTTGCGGATGGGTATTTCTAACAGCAGAGAGATAATGATGGTAATCGGAATAGCAAAAATGGGGATCAATACCAGCTCGCCACCAATGAATGATACAAACCATAGAAACAGAAAAACGAAAGGCAAATCGATGAGACCCACCAGTGTTGCTGAAGTAAAAAAATCTCTTAAGAATTCATAACTATTAATTTGGTTTGCAAAGCCACCAACGGATTTTGGCTTGCAACTTAAACGCAAGCTTAGCAGTTGCTGCATGATGAGGGAGGCTAATATCACATCCGTTTTTTTGCCGCGGTTATCAATCAAGTGGCTTCTGATGGTTTTAAAGAGAAAATCGAAAAAATAAACTAAACTGATCCCAATGGCTAACGCCCACAGGGTGTACATGGCATTGTTAGGCACGACTCGATCATAAACATTCATCACAAACAATGGGCTTGCTAGGGCAAATAGATTTATTAAAAATGTGGCAATTGCTACGTGGTAAAGCTGACGCTTGTAGCGGAAAATGGTATCCCAAAACCACGACTTTGGTTTTTCCAGCCTGTGCGCATCGGTTCTTTTTTCGAAATGGTGGGCCTTTTTCACGAAGATAGAATACCCCGTGTATTCTTTCCATAGCTCTTTTAATGAAATTTCTTGTTCGCCACCATCGGTCTCAGGCGGCATGATAATAGCGGATTTTGTTGTATGATTGATCCCAACAAGGACCACGGCGTGATTATTTTTAAGGATTAAAATACAGGGTAATAGCAGTTGCGATATGGTTGGTAATCGCTTACTGACAATTTTAGCCGATAACCCGGCTCGGCTTGCCGCACGAACAAAAAGAGAGGGTGTTAAACAATCATCCACTAGAGGCAATCCAGCTTTCAGAGATTCTTTCGTGTAGGGATTGCCATAGAGCTTAGAGGTGATGACTAAGCAATCCAACAAAGGATCGAGATGGGTTTGATGTGGTTCATGGCGCGTAAAAGCATCTGACATATCGCAATCCATTTTGATTAAATAAAATCCATTAAAAATTGGGCCGTTTGCAATAAGTTTTCTCTATGAGTATAGCCAAGAATCGTATTATTTGAGGAGAATGGGGACTAAAACCCCCATCTTGCTGAATAGATTATAAGAATCTCGATAAACATCAAATCGACTGTTTACCAAATCGCTTTTAGCGCTGAACAATTCTCTTTCAGTATCCAATAAATTGAGCAGTGAGCGTTTGCCCAAAGAGAATTGTTGATTATACGCTTTGGTGACTTCGATTGCGGTTTGAACGCGAATTTCGTTTTGATGATTGCGTATTCTGTTGGCATGTAGGGTATTCCACACGGAAGCGATGGCTTCTTTAATTTCTCGTACGGCATTTGCTTCGCGGAAATGGCTGGCATTTGCTCTTTCTCTTGCTTGATAAATAGCCGCAAAATCTGCGCCGCCACGAAATAGATTGTAGCGAATGACAACCGTTCCTTGGATATCTTTGCTGACACCAGCAAAACCATCTAGATTGTTATTGGCACTGGATCTCAGCTCTAAATCAACACTGGGTGAGTAGGTACCGTATGCGGCTTTAACTTGATAATTATCAGCGATGGCCGTTAGCTCGGTGGCTTTGAGAGCGGGGTGGCTTTGCAAGCCACGCTTAATTGCTTGAGGCAAATCGATAGGAAAATATTGCGGTTTGAGTTTTGGCATCAGCAATTTTTGAGGCTTTACTCCTACCAGACGATAGTAATTTTCTATGGCATTTCCCAGCGATTCTTTGGCTTGAGCATAGACTGATTTAGCAAGCGCCAGTCGGCTTCTTGCTAAATCGTAGTCTGCTTTATTGCCAGCGCCACCTTTATATTTTGCATAAACTTTCGCAAGCGTGCTTTCATGATTGTGGACATTGATACTTGAGAGATAGAGTAACTCGCTAAAGCGTAACACATTCAAATGCGCTTGGATAACACCGTAACTGATTAACTGCATTTGATTTAATGCTTGATAATGCGCAGAAGCGGTTTGCGCTTTTGCTCGGTGTAACAGGTTTGTGGTATTGAGACCATCGAATACGTTTTCAGTGATAGAGAGCCGTCTTTCTAAGCGCGTCATGGTTAAATAAGCGGTGTTGCTGGTGGTTAAGCTTTTTTCACGGCCATAACCATAAAGAAAATCAACAGAAGGAAAGTAGCGTGACCGCGCCTGAGTGATGAGATGGCTAGACTCGTGTTCAGATTCGATGGCGGCGAAAATTTCAGGATTGGTATTTAAAGCATATTCTACCGATTGTTGTAGCGACCAGGGTGCTTGGAATGGCATCGCTTGCGCCGTTTTGAAATCAGGCAAAGCAAGAAGGCCTAATACGACAAAAAAAGCCCATGAAACCAGATAATTGGTATTTTTACTTCCGTAAAGCATCATCCTTAAGCCTCGGACTAAGCAAACTACATGTAGTAGAACATCTCCCATAAGATTTAGTCAATACGCAAACCAGTTAGGTTAAAGAACAGCCGGAATGGCGTTGATTTGATAAAATAGACACCACTTGCTTGACGATGGGTTCGAGAAGGTTGGCTACTTCTTTGATGAATGATCATGACGATATGATAATGAGACGAAACTCGTTGCAGCAAGGGGGTTCCGAGCTTTATGTTGACAGTACCCGAACGGTTATATGATTATTAGGATCGGCAATAGCAATTCTTCAGCCTAAATAGGTCAAAATGTTTAGCAAACTTAATTTACGCCAAAAAATAATTATTTTAATCACGGTGGCTTCGTCGTGTGTGGTGGTTTTTGCATCGATTTTGTGGGGCTATCACGATATTAAAAACTTACGCAGAGAGATGATAGAGGATTTGGCAACAACGGCTTCGGAGCTCAGTAAAGGGATCCGCAAAGATGTCAAGGAAGATAATCGCGCTAGAGTCATTCGAAGCTTGAGCTCATTGCGCGACAATCCGGGGATTATTTCTGCTTGGATAGTTTCTGTGCCATCGGGTAAAATTACCTCAGGCTATCTCAATGTGACTGATTACACCCGCAAGAACATGGAGTTGCTCGATCACAATTATGTAAAAACACATATCGATAAATTAAATCAAAACCATAAACACGCTGAATTTTATGATCAATCTTTACTGATAAAAGCCGAAATTATCATGGATAAGCAAGTAGTCGGCTATCTTTACATGTTTTCATCAATTTCTAAATTGCAGGCACGCATTGAAGAGCATGCTCAAGTTGTT
>CAYGNG010000031.1:210-28388 GCA_964351225.1 uncultured Gammaproteobacteria bacterium | reverse complement strand
GCGTTCGATCTTTTTAAATTGCTCATCACTCAGTTCGTGGCGACGCATTCAACATATGTAGGGTGTATTAGGCGCGTAAGCGCCGTAATACACCCAATCAAAATCATTCAGCTTCGTGTATCCCGCTAAATATAATCGGTTCACCGGCACCCCAATCTTTTTCATCACGGATCATATGTTCCCAAAAGCGACGTTGCCAAATTTCCTTTTCTTTACGGTGATTAATCGGCGTATCTATGCCCATTGAAAAATAGCGTTTGATTAAACGCCAACGAGCGGAAACATTCTTATCATTTTCTGGCAGTTTCCATAGACAATGCAAATGGTCAGAGAAAATTTTAAGCGTCAGGATTTGTGGTGGCATGACAACAGTTCAAACCATTACCCCAGATAACACAAGGCGCCACTATCGAGAAGGTCGAATACGGGTAGTTGAAATAAACGATGACACCAATTTTTGGGGGCAAGGTAACAGCGGCTTCCGTATTGATTCTGGTTCATATCGAAATGGTCCATATCGCGAGTTTTCTCCGGTTCCAAATGCGAATTTTGATTTATACCCGATGCCTAATGCGCAATATGTTGCCGTAACCCCTGAAGGACAAGTGCTGGGTTGGGGCGGCACTGGCAAGTATGCTTTTTGCAACAGCACTTGTTACCCAAGGCTCACAAATGTGTTCTCAAGGCTACGATAGAGTAACAGGCGCAGATAAGCAGAAAGACATTGCACGTGCATTAAAAGCCATGAATGGTTAACCCCCCCCTTTTTTTTTGGGGTTTAGGTTACAGCGATGAGTTGCAGCACTTCTTGCACATCGCGTAACACTTTGTGCTCGGCTATCCAACACAGCATATCCATTTTGCTGATTTTGGCGGCGACTTTGCTGTTGGCGCCGCATAAATAGATTTTTATCCCCCGATGATGATAGTGCACAATGAGCTCTTTGAAAGTTTCCAACCCAGTAATATCCATAAAGGGGACATTGTGTAATTGGAAAATGATAATCTCAGGATCGTTACGATTAGCGGCAAGGGCATGCTCTATTTTTTCTGCCACCCCAAAAAAGAAGGGGCCTTGTATGGTATAAACGACGACAGTATTGGGTAATGCTTCAGTGGTTTGTTGTTCGATAGTGATGGATTGATGCATACGGCGAATAAAAAATAACATGGCTAGGATCACACCGACATTAACCGCAATAACCAGATTCGTGAATATGGTTAGTAAAAAGGTGACTAATAAAACCAGGATATCGTAACCGGGTGCCCGTCTAATCATACGCAAAAAATGAGGAATATCACTCATGCCATATGCCACGACAAATAAAATAGCCGCCAAACTGCAAAGTGGAATATTTGAGGCGAGTGGTGCTAATAATACTAGTACAAGAATGAGTACGAGTGCATGCACAATCGCTGCCAGTGGGCTGTTGCCACCATTGCGAATATTAGTCGCCGTCCGAGCTATCGCACCAGTCGCGGCAAAACCACCAAACAATGGCGCAAAAATATTAGCCAGTCCTTGTCCAATGAGTTCTTGATTGGAGTTGTGGCGTGTTTTAGCCATCGCATCTGCGGCGGTAGCGGATAACAAAGACTCTATTGCGCCGAGTAAAGCAATGGTAAAAGCGGGCTCAATGAGTTTTACGCATTCATTAAATGATAATGCAGGGAATTGAATGGTCGGTAAATGTTGTGGAATACCACCAAACGCACTTCCTAAGGTCGCGACATGGGGAAATGATAAATCGCTTGTAATCCGGTGGCAACAAACATGGCGACGAGCGGTCCTGGTAGTCGCTTAACAAGTCGCGGGGTGACTATAACCAGCACGATACTTAAACATCCGATTAATGTGGTCGCAATATTTAACTGAGGTAATGCTTGAATAAGGGTTATTATTTCTGTGGTAATATGCGCGTCTAATGGTAAAGAAATTGGTAAGCCAAAGAAATCTTTCCATTCTTTGATAAAAATAATAACGCCAATGCCACTGGTAAATCCAACGATAACCGGATCGGGAATAAATTTAATAATGCTGCCCAACTTGGCGATCCCCATAAGGATGAGTAGCACGCCGGCCATGATAGATGCCATTTGTAAGCCACTGATGCCATGGTGTGCGGTAATATTCGCTAAAACAACCACAAAAGCGCCAGTAGGGCCTGCAATTTGAACACGACTACCACCAAAAACAGCAACCAATATGGCAGCGACTATTGCGGTATAAAGACCTTGCTCTGGTTTGGCACCCGATGCGATGGCAAAAGCCATTGCTAAAGGCAGGGCAACCACGCCAACGATGAGGCCCGCCACCAGATTGGGTAGCCAATGTTGTTTTCTAAACAGGCCGGCACGTTTTGCCTCAATAATTGCTAGCATACACTTTCCTTGGGTTTGTTATTTTATGTATAAAAGCATATATTAAAGGTGTTGATTATAGCTACCAAAGGTCAAGCGATGATAGCCAGAGATGCATTTGTCGACAAAATGAGCGCACAACCAATTTTGCAAGATTTAGAGCGCGCTGTGCTTGAAACCATTTATGAGCAAGGTGAGTTTGAAGCTTGCCGTCGTGGTCATATTATATTGAATGAAAATGATGAAGGCCGGGGATTGTTTTTTCTGCTTAAAGGGCAGGTGAATGTGTTTTTGCCTAAGCAAGATTTTCGCATCAGTGAAATTTCTTTGACTGAGCTTGGCCCTGGTAATTCCGTGGGTGAATATTCTTTGGTCGATAGAAAACCGGCTTCTGCCTCGGTTCGAGCGCTAACCGATATCGAGATTTTTAAAATTGGTAAAGATGATTTTTTAGCGATCATTGAAGCAGAGGATAAAATTGCGAAAATTGTGTATAGAAATTTGCTTAGGGTATTAATTTCCCGTTGCCGTGAAAGTAATACAGTATTAGATATTTTTACGATACCATAAATAAGAGGCGAGTTTATGTTGCCGCAGCAAGTGCGTTGGGCCTGTCGCAGAGGCATGCTGGAATTAGATCTTATGTTGCAGAGTTTTTTTGAAGAAAAATACGCCAGCTTATTGAGTTCATCGCAGCGGTTATTTCAGCAATTGTTAGCTTGTGATGATCCCGATTTATATCAATGGTTGATAGGGTTGCATGAGCCTGGACCGACGGAGCTAAAAGCGATAATTTGTCAGATCCGAGCGCATGCCCATGCCAGCAAAGCTTAGTGTGCCGTGCTTATTCTCCCGACAATTTTATTTGGTTCAATTCGTCGCTCATGGTTTTGCCGGTGTTCTGGTATTGACACTGGCAACGTCATGGTGGCTCAAAGGCGGTTGGGGGGTATTAATCCTTTGGTCTTGGTTTTGGGTTAAGCAATGGCATTTACGCAAAACCCATCCACAAGCCATTATTCAACTTGAGCAAGGTGCTGACTCGTGGCAGCTTTTATTTGCGAATGGCCATAAAGCTCACGCGATGGTGCTGAAAGACAGCGTGGTCTGTTCACTTTGTTTGATTGCTTGTTTTAAACAAATTTCGACGCAGCGTGCGCATGCCGTAATCATTTGGCGCGATAGTATGCCACCGGCGCAGTACGCGGCCTTAGCTTATGCGCTCAAGAATGACTGATCGGGCATAAAATGGATGTTTCTGCAAATTTTGGGGTGAGTAGTCAAATTGCTTTACCAGCAAACTCAAATAGACTATAATTCGACCAAAAAATTATAAGGCGGGGAGTGTACATGCCAAGAACAGATGAAAATCAACTTACTGAGGATATTACCCGGCTTATCGAAACCAATCCTATAAGTACGCATGAGTTTTATCGCCAATGGAATACAGTTTTTACTTTTGACCCAAGTAAGAATTTTTTAGATTCCTCTAAAGCGGATCAGCAAGATTTACTGCTTATTCTAAGAAAGCTCGTTACCATAAAAATCATCACTAAATTTCAATACGATGTTTTAGCGAGATACGCTACGACCCCTAAAGAACCAGGAAACACGTACGAAAATAATTGTCGTATCGGTATGTTAGACGAAGAATCCACTCGGTCCGATTTTTTTGATGCCATATTCAATATGCCTTTTATTCAAGATCACTACGCCATTATTAAACCGGATCAAAGAGACAGCGCGAGAGCTGGCCTGTATTCATTTATCAATCAACTGCATCCGTTAGAGCGAGTTGTTTTTATTTGGCAAGGGCAAAAGGGAGGCAATAATGAAAACGACGATATAAATTACAGTTTTCCTGAGCTTCCTCTACGAGGCACTCCTATTTTAGGAGCATTAATTCACGTTACCCGTTTAAATTATCCAATTTCATATCAAAGCGAGGAAAACGCTTTTTACATATGGTGGCCTTCACTACAAGTCCTCAATTACATAATAGAAGCTCTGCTCGTTGGCGCACAAGAAGCATATAAAATAGAGCCAATATTTGGTTTAGATGAAACCATTCGGGATGAAGTTGGTGCGATAGTAGAGGCGGTTGTTTACCGTAAAACAAGACCGTGCATAACAGTTTCACCTAAAAAGAGAATGCAAGAACCTTATCCGAATTGCAGCTATGGCCCGCATGGCTTTTCAGTTACTGTTATGACCAATCAAATGCACGATTACTATCATACTCTGGTTCATGCAACGTTGAGGAAAGATTTTTTAGATATTCTTTATCGCTGTGCTCTATTAGCAATGGATAATTATCGGCAAGCCTGGGGTGTGCCGTTAAAAACCCGCGGATTTTTCTTTAAAGTTATAGATAGCGATGTTGGGGATGGGGATGTTTCGATTGAGGAAAATCTTCCATTTAGTAATCGTTCTTATTCCATAAGTGTTCTTGAGTTTACACAGCGCTTTTTCAATCGAATTATACAAGATTTTGATTTCATGAGTGTGAACGGAAAAAGAAAAATTGGCAATGTAGAAAACAATCGGTTTTTTAGACCGGGAGTTTCTCCTGACTCTTTCAGACCGACAAAATCATTTCTTCTGTTTTTAATCTATTTTGTAATTGAAATGAGAAAGTTTCATATCGATAAAAATTCCTTCAAAGCAATGAATGATTCTATGATATCAAAAAAATACACCCCAGGTTGGGGCGCTCAAGAGAAATCAGTTGTTGTTTTCATGATGACGTATGCTAGCATCATTGCGGATTATCTTACTATCCATTATCCATCAGGCAACATAACACCCGAAAACATTTCCCAAACCTGCCATGCTTTAATCAATACCGTATCGATTTGCTGTGCTAATCAAGCTGATTTGATGCGACAATCTGAGGCATTACTCTCGTCTTCTCAAGAAACCGCTAACAAAATCAGCAACACATCGTCAACAAATTCTCAGCCGGTTGGTAACACAGGAAGAGCACTGTTTTTTCCCACGCCCAGTCAAGCAGCGACCGTTTCTCAACCGTCTACTCTATCGGAGCCTGTCATCAATGCGATAAAAACAGTCGTACCCACAGCAGGAATTACTCAGCAAGAACGCGGGTTGTTATTACGATTCGCGCAAGATGCGACTGCTCATGGCATACGCGGTTATGAAAACGATTACCAAACTAACCCCATCTGGGCGATAGAGACACTTATCCTAATTCATCTGGGTTTGCGTTCATATATATTTAGAGATTTATCAAAAGATGTAACAAGAGCGGCGGCGCTTTTTCGAGATGTTGAACAATATTATCGACAACCCGGTAATGATATATCTGCATTAGCGCGGCAAATTAAAACGCACTTTTCTGAGTTAAAGAATGACCAAAAAGAAGAGCCTAAAGCGCCAGATTTAACATCCCGGTGTCAAACAAAGCCGTAACGCTTCAGCTTTTTTGCTGAATAGTTACCATTTTACGTTTACTTCCCGTATGATGATGAGAGATCTGGTAACGGTTTTGTTTGAAAGGCTATAATGGATTTATTGCAACATTTATGGATGAGACACAAATCGACTTAGAATTGGTCAAAAAGGCACAAGGTGGGAATCGACGAGCTTTTGACGCGATTGTGGTTCGCTATCAAAGTCGCTTGGTTAAGTTGGTGTGCCGTTATATTCCCGATCGTTCAGAGGCTGCCGATGTGGTGCAGGAATGCTTTATCAAAGCCTACAGTTCATTAGCCAGTTTTCGAGGGGATAGTGCATTTTACAGTTGGCTCTATCGAATAGCCATTAATACCACCAAGACATATCTGATTAATCGCAACCGGCGGCCACCCGATATTGATATTGAGTACGCTGAGGTGGAGAATGTCAGCGACTCCCAACAGTTAAAAAATATACTGTCACCCGAGAGTTTGGTCTTGACCGATGAGATTGAAGAAGCGATATTTCATGCGGTTGAGAAATTACCAGATGAATTGCGCATGACCATCGTTTTGCGAGAAATCGCAGGCATGAGTTATGAAGAAATCGCTGCGGCGCTTAATTGTCCGATAGGAACGGTCCGCTCTCGGTTGGCGCGCGCGCGCGAAATCATTTCTCAGACTATTCGGGCCTGTTGATAACTACTTTTTCATAGTTAAAATGCCAATAGGCCCTATGCCAACCCCAGACGATAAACCGCAATTGCGCGGACTTAATTGATTCATTTCTAATCATATAGCGGATTCTTATCTCGAAATGCCAAGCAAATTGTTGTTTTCAAGTGCTTTCGGGTAAAATGCCCACTTTGAGTTTGTCCGTAGTTATCATGAAAAACATACGCAACTTTTCAATTATTGCCCATATTGATCATGGCAAGTCTACTTTGGCGGATAGGTTTATTCAGCATTGTGGCGGGCTTAGTCAGCGAGAAATGGCAGAGCAAGTATTAGATTCAATGGATCTTGAGCGAGAGCGTGGGATCACCATCAAAGCGCAGAGTGTCACTTTAAATTATCAGGCGGATAATGGCGAAACGTATCAATTAAATTTTATTGACACCCCAGGCCATGTGGATTTTGCGTATGAAGTTTCTCGCTCATTGTCGGCTTGTGAGGGGGCATTATTGGTGGTGGATGCGGCGCAAGGGGTGGAAGCACAAACCGTTGCAGTCTGTTATACAGCCATTGAGGAAGGCTTAGAAGTGGTTCCGGTATTAAATAAAATTGATCTGCCTCAAGCCTGTCCTGAGCGAGTGAAAGCAGAAATTGAAGAAATCATTGGGATAGAAGCACAAAACGCTTTGTTGGTTTCTGCCAAATCTGGGCTTGGTGTCAATGAAGTTTTAGAAATGATCATTAACCGGATCCCGCCACCCCAGGGCGATCCGGATGCGCCTTTGCAAGCATTGATTGTGGATTCATGGTTTGATCCTTACCTGGGTGTGGTGTCATTGGTTCGGGTAAAAAATGGCAAACTGTCGAAAGGCGAAAAAATTGAAGTCATGTCGATCGGTAAAACACATCTTGTCGATTCAGTGGGTATTTTCACACCGAAGCGGCAAGAAAAAAATTGTTTGTTTACCGGAGAAGTTGGTTTTGTGGTTGCGGGGATCAAAGATATTGATGGGGCACCGGTAGGGGATACCTTAACCAACGCCAAACATCCAGCGCAAAAGGCGCTGCCTGGGTTCAAGAAAATCAAGCCACAAGTCTACGCCGGCATGTTTCCCATCAGCTCAGAGGATTTTGAAGCGTTTCGCGAGGCGTTAGCGAAATTACGATTAAATGATTCAGCCTTATACTATGAGCCAGAGTCATCCAGCGCGTTGGGATTTGGTTTTCGTATTGGTTTTTTAGGAATGTTGCATATGGAAATTGTGCAACAACGCTTGGAGCGCGAGTACGATTTGGATTTAATTACCACTGCCCCTGGGGTGGTTTATGAAGTTGAAGACACCAGTGGCGCGGTTAGTTACGTTGATAATCCTTCAAAACTGCCGGATATCAGCAAAATCAAACTGATCCGTGAGCCCATCGTCGAAGCACATATCTTAGTCCCGCAGCAGCATTTGGGTTCGGTTATTTCATTATGTATTAATAAGCGCGGAGTGCAGACGAAGTTAATGTATGTTGGCAATCAAGTTGCTGTAACTTATGAATTGCCGATGAGTGAAGTGGTGATGGATTTCTTCGATAAATTGAAATCAGTCAGTCGCGGATTTGCCTCTTTAGATTACAGTTTCATTCGATTTCAAGACGCGAGTTTAGTCAAACTCGATATTTTGATTAATGGTGACAAAGTCGATGCGTTGGCAACCATTATTCACCGTGATTTAGCTCAATCGCGTGGTCGTGCACTGGCTGAAAAATTACGCGAGCTTATTCCTCGGCAAATGTATGATGTTGCTATCCAGGCAGCGATTGGTAGTCATATCATTTCAAGGACCACCGTAAAAGCATTACGCAAAAACGTGACGGCAAAATGTTATGGTGGGGATATCACCCGCAAGAAAAAATTACTGGAAAAACAAAAAGCAGGAAAAAAACGCATGAAGCAAGTGGGGAATGTTGAAATTCCGCAAGATGCTTTTCTTGCCGTATTGCGGGTGGATAAAGAATGATTTTTGATTTTCCAACCATACTAACATTGGTATTATTTGCTAGTGCGCTATTTATCACCATAGAGAAATGGCTTTATAACCCCAGCCGATGGTCTTCTCGCTTGATCCGTGATTTTTTTGACTTTAATCGCTCAATATTGCCAGTGGTTGTGGTGGTATGGCTTGTTCGTAGTTTTTTTATGCAGCCGTTCGTGGTGGTTTCTGGTTCTTTAGAGCCAAGTCTTCAACCTTACGAATTGATTTTAGTCGATCAAATAGTCTATGGTTTGCGTTTGCCGGTTATTCACCGCAAAATACTTGAAGTATCTCATCCGAAAAAAGGCGATATTGTGTTGTTTCGCTGGCCGGCAAATCCCCATTTTACCTACATTAAGCGAGTGGTGGCTGTGGCGGGTGATCATATTCAATATCACCACAAAATGTTAACAGTCAATGGCGTAAGCGCAGGGCAAACCTTTATAAAAAACAGCCATACAATTGATCCCGATAATCGAGCAGTGGTATGGCATGAAGAACAGCTGGGTAATTACGCACACCCGATTTACCTCGATCCCGAGGTGCAAGATGAGCGTGATATCGATATAGTGGTTCCTAAGGGGAATTATTTCATGATGGGCGATAATCGTGATTTCAGTGGTGATAGTCGGATGTGGGGCTTTGTTCCCGAAGAAAATATTATCGGAAGAGCCCGTTATATTCTCTTGAGTATCCGGATGCATCACTGGCAGTTGAGATTGTCACGGATAGGGAAAGTGGTGTGAGCGATGAGTATCGATATTGAATTTTGGTTGTTTTGGTTAATGATCCTCGCTGGAGGCATAACAGCGTATGAGTTTTTTTATGCGGCACGTAAAAGAGGTGATCAATCAGCACCATCATGGATAGATTATGGTCGCTCGTTTTTCCCTATTTTTGTCATTGTGTTTTTTCTGCGATCATTTCTGTTTGAACCGTTTATTATCCCTTCGGCGTCACTGGAGCCGAGCCTCTTAACAGGGGATTTTATTCTCGTTAGCAAATTTATTTATGGTATTCGTTTGCCAATTATCCATAAAAAAATAATTCCCCTCTCTGAGCCCAAAAGAGGAGATGTTGTGGTATTTCATTGGCCGGCTAATCCAAAATTTGATTATATCAAACGAGTCATAGCCGTTCCTGGCGATAAAATCAGTTACATAGACAAAAAACTTATCATCAATGGCATTGCTTGCCAATACCATTTAGAGCAAGAGACGACTCGTCAGCAAGCTAATGGCACCGTGATTGCGGTCGATAGGTTAACTGAGGCGCTCTCTGGGGTTAATCATCAAATCTATCAGCGCCATCAACAACCAGGTTACGATCTACACGATATTGAAGTGCCTGCCGGATATTATTTCATGATGGGAGATAATCGAGACGATAGCAGCGATAGTCGGATCTGGGGATTTATGCCAGAAGAGAATATTGTTGGTAAAGCGGTGTTGATTTGGATGAGTTGGGATTCAAAAGATTGGCATGTGCGCTGGGGTCGGTTAGGATCACTCATATCATCCATATCAAAGTCTTAAGGAGCGAGGCATGAGGTCATTATCAAAACAACAGGGAATGAGTGCATTGGGGGTTGGGATCATCACCATGATGGTTGTTTTTTGCCTGACCGTGTTTGTAAAATTATTGCCCGGATATTTGGAGCATTTTAATGTCACGAGTTCTCTCGATGCTTTACAAGAAGATACCACTTTTCGTGGTATGAGCAATGACCGAGAAATCAAAAAGAAAATCAGCACCGCATTGCGTCGTCGTTTTGAAGTTAATGATGTAGATAGCGTAAACTTAAAGAAAAATTTGAAAATTCAATCCAGCGCGGATGGTTATCAAGTGGCTATTCACTATCATTATAAAACCCATATGATGGGGAACGTAGACGCCATTGTCAACTTTGAAGATGAGATAGTGATATCAACCAAGTGATAGATAAATACCAAGAATTAACTGCAAAATTAGGTTATCAATTCCAAGATCCTGAATTGTTGGAAGCCGCATTAAGCCATCGCAGCGCGCGTGGGGTCAATAACGAGCGATTAGAATTTTTAGGAGATTCCATTGTTAATTTTATTATTGCAGAGATACTTTATCGCAAATTTCCTTCTGCTCGAGAAGGTGAGCTTAGCCGTTTGCGAGCGAGTCTCGTCAAAGGTGAAACCCTATCAAAATTAGCAAGAGAATTTGACTTGGGTAATTATCTGCGGTTAGGTACCGGTGAGCAAAAATCAGGAGGACATCAGCGTCATTCTATTCTCGCTGATGCGTTTGAGGCAATTGTCGGGGCGATTTATTTAGACAATGGGATTGATAATTGTCGGAAATTATTGATGAAGTGGTATCGGGATCGGTTGGCCAGTATCACGCTCGAGAGCATTCAAAAAGATCCTAAAACACAATTGCAAGAGTATCTTCAAGCCCATAAACTGCCTTTACCAAACTACTCGGTCGAGTCGGTTGAGGGCGCAGATCACGAGCAAAAGTTTTTTGTTCAATGTCAAGTTGACGGCGTAGAAGCGGTCACCGTTGGGCAAGGCAGTAATCGCCGTAGGGCAGAGCAGCAAGCCGCAAAATTATTTTTACAATTTTTATTAGCAAGCGAGTGATTGTGTAATGGCCAAGCAAACGTATTGTGGTTTTGTAGCGATTGTTGGTCGCCCCAATGTTGGAAAATCGACGTTGTTGAATACTCTTTTAGGCAGCAAATTGAGCATTACGGCTGATAAACCACAGACCACGCGCCATAAAATATTAGGTATTAAAACCAAAGATACTATTCAAACTCTCTATGTTGATACCCCTGGCATACATGAAAAACGCGCGACACGGTTAAACCAATTCATGAATAGTGTGGCACTTTCTACTTTGCACGATGTCGATGTCATTGTGTTTGTTGTTGAAGCGGGTCGAGTTCATCACGAAGATGAATTTATTATTGAGTATTTGTCGAGGATAGAAAAGCCACTTTTGTTGGCAGTCAATAAAATTGATGAGTTGGCCGATCAAGATGCTTTGTTACCCATTTTGGAGCAATGGCAGCATACCTTGCCTTTTGTCGCAATGGTTCCTATCTCGGCGGTAAAAAACAAGAATGTCGATCGTCTGGAAACATTAATTAATCAACAATTGCCTGAAAGCGTCTTCTATTACGAGGCGGATAGGCGGACAGACCGGGATGAGAATTTTTTCATTTCTGAAATCATTCGTGAGAAATTAGTTCGAGGCCTGGGACAGGAATTGCCTTATGCCACCGAAGTTCAAGTTGAGAAACTTGAGCATAAAGATAACTTGATCCATATCCATGCCTTAATTTGGGTTGAGCGCGACGGACAAAAAGCGATTGTCATCGGGAAGCAAGGACAAAAATTAAAAAGCATTGCGACGGCCGCTCGAGTTGATTTAGAAAAACAACTGGGTCAAAAAGTGATGTTAGAAGTTTGGGTTAAGGTTAAAGCGGCGTGGTCTAATGATGCGAGTGCCTTAAAGCGTTTCGGCTATCACAATGACTAGGTCATCACAAGAATTTATAGCAGCGTATGTTCTTCACAAGCGATTGTATCGTGATACCAGCATCATTTTAGAATTGTTAACGGCCAAGCGCGGTAAAATTAGTGTTATCGCCAAAGGCATTCGTCACAAACAATCGGTTTCTCGAGGCTTACTGCAATTATTTGTCCCTATTTTAATTTCTTGTACGGATAAGCATGAATTATCCATCTTGCGTGCGGTCGAGCCCAATGGTCGCCCTTATCAACTCGGTGGCAAAGCGTTATTTCGTGCGATGTACGTTAATGAATTATTAGTACGCGTGTTACATCGAGCGGAGGCGTGCCCACAATTGTTCACTTATTATGAGCACGTCTTGACGCAATTGGTCGATGGTTCACAAACCGAGTATCCTCTGCGCTTATTTGAAAAACGCTTGTTACAAGAATTGGGCTATGGCTTGCAATTGATGTATGATTCAAGAACAAATACGCCGCTCGATCCGAAAAAATATTACTTGTTTTCCGAAGATTACGGGATAATTGCCGCCGAGAGTTATATCCCTCCGGATAGATTACCGGCGGTATTTCTCGGTAAGCATTTACTGGCTATTGCTCATGAACAGTGGGCTGTGCCTGAGATTGGACGTGAAGCGAAGCGACTGATGCGCTTAGCCCTTGCGCCGTTGCTTGCTGGGCATACAATTAAAAGCAGAGAATTATTTATGCGGTATGAGAGTAGTAAGGAAATGCCATGAGAAGTGAAATTGCGTTGGGAGTTAATATTGATCATGTTGCAACGCTGCGCCAAGCCCGCCAAACTCGATACCCCGATCCCGTACAGGCGGCATTTCTTGCTGAACGCGCTGGGGCAGATGGGATAACGGTTCATTTGCGAGAAGATAGACGGCATATTCAAGACCGAGATATTTATGTTTTAAAAGAAACGGTGCAAACCAAAATAAATTTAGAAATGGCTGTGACGCCAGCGATGATCCAATTAGCGTTAGATATTAAGCCCCAAGCGGTTTGTCTTGTTCCAGAGAAACGTGCGGAATTAACCACAGAGGGTGGGTTAGATGTGGTTGGGCAATTGTCGATGATCCAATCTGCTATTGAGCCTTTGCTCGCGCAGGGTATCGACGTGTCGCTGTTTATCGATCCAGAGAGTAACCAAATTGAAGCAGCAAAAGCCAGTGGTGCTCCTGTGATAGAACTTCATACTGGAAGTTATGCGCAAGCAAGAAGTTTGGGCGAAGCCAAAACACGATGTCATCTGATACAACAAGCGGTATCGTTGGCGCATGAGATGGGATTGCAAGTTAATGCCGGCCATGGTTTGGATTATCATAACGTTGCTAAAATTGCGGCTATCCCGCAAATCAGAGAACTCAATATCGGTCATGCGATTGTTGCACAAGCGATATTCATGGGTATGGAAGCCGCTGTGCGTGAAATGAAAGCGCGAATGACGCAAGCGAGAATGTTTAATGAAAACCGTTGAAGTTAAAAAAGAGGTCGTGATCCGTTTTGCGGGAGACTCTGGCGATGGCATGCAGGTGGTTGGCACACAGTTTACCAATACCTCCGCCATCATGGGTAATGATGTTCATACTTATCCCGATTATCCCGCGGAAATTCGCGCGCCATCTGGTACGTTAGCCGGTGTTTCGGGTTTTCAAATTCGCTTTGGTGAAAACCCGGTGCATACCTCGGGCGATCACATCGATGTTTTAGTTGCTATGAATCCAGCGGCATTGCAAGTTAATCGCGGTGAGCTCAAAGTGGGTAGTATAATAATTATTAATGAAGATGCTTTTACAGAAGCAAGCTTGAGAAAAGCAGGCTATGAGCAGGACCCACGATTCACCGATGAATTACGACCGTTTCAGATCATTGCATTGCCGATTACCACGCAAACGTTGCAGGCATTGACCGACTGTCAATTGAAGCATTCTAGCGCAACCAAATGCAAAAATTTTTTTGCTTTGGGGGTGGTTTTTTGGTTATACGATAGACCGTTGGAACATTGCTTGCGGTGGCTTGAAACCAAGTTTCACCACGATGCTGAGATCCTCAAAGCCAATACCCTGGCTTTAAAATCGGGGTACTTATATGCAGAACAAACCGAGCTGGTGGATACTCAATATCAAGTACCCAAAGCGCAATTGCCACCGGGTTTATACCGACAAATTACCGGCAATGAAGCCTTGTGTTTGGGGTTTGCCGCGGCGTCTTATCAACAGCAGCGGGCATTATTCGTTAGTGGCTATCCCATCACGCCGGCTTCGGTGATTTTACACACGATGGCACGCTTGAAAGACAGCGGCATCACTTTATTTCAGGCTGAAGATGAAATTGCCGCGATATGTGCGGCGATTGGTGCGGCTTATGGCGGCCTATTAGCGTGTTGTTGTACCAGTGGTCCGGGAATCGATTTAAAAAGTGAAGGCTTAGGGCTTGCCGTGATGGCTGAAATTCCCTTGGTATTGGTTGATGTACAACGAGCAGGGCCTTCCACGGGATTACCAACTAAGGGTGAGCAGAGTGATTTATTGGCAGCAATCTACGGCCGCCATGGTGAGTGTCCTCTACCCGTTTTTGCGCCGGCCACACCGGCGGAGTGTTTTACGATGGCATTATTTGCAATGCATATTGCGACAAAATATATGTTGCCAGTTTTTATCTTGAGTGACGCGTTTTTAGCAAATGGAGCAGAGCCGTGGTGTATTCCCAGTTGTGAAGCGATTTCGCAACAAGCCGTAATCAATGCGATGCCGCCGGCTGCTGCGCGGCAACCGGATACGGGCGCGAGAGCTTGGGTAACACCGGGCATGGCGGATGAAATGTTTACGATAGGCGGGCTAGAGAAAGATCAAACCACAGGGAACGTGAGTTATGATCCCATCAATCATCAACAAATGGTGGCATTGCGTGCCCATAAGCTTACCTTGATCCAAGCGGAATATCCTGATTTAGAGATCCACGGTGCAGCGCATGCCGAACTGTTGGTTTTGAGTTGGGGCAGTACTTATGGCAGTGTGTTGACCGCTGTGGAAAATTGTCAGGCGGCGTCTTGGTCTGTGAGTTTGGTGCATTTGCGTCATTTACATCCGTTGCCGCAACAATTAGCGCAGATATTACCAAATTTTAAGAAAATAGTGATCCCAGAGTTGAATGCAGGCCAATTGGCCTGGCTTATTCGAGCCAATTTTCAACGCGAGGTGATCAGTTTTTCTAAAGTGCAAGGTAAGCCTTTTTCGAGCCAAGAGCTGGAGGCGAAAATTATTTCAATCATTGAGGCTAAGGTATGACCGTACTGGATAAAGCACAAACTCAAAATAATAAAGTCTTGCAACGCAGTGATTACGCCAGCAAGCAAGAAGTGCGTTGGTGTCCGGGGTGTGGTGACTACGCTATTTTGGCGAGCATGCAGAAAGTCTTGGCGGAATGCCAAATGGATCCGGCCAATATCGTTTTTGTATCTGGGATTGGGTGTTCAGGTCGTTTCCCTTATTACATGAATACGTATGGGTTTCATACCATTCATGGGCGAGCGCCAGCGGTGGCAACCGGATTAAAGATGATGCGGCCCGAGCTCATGGTATGGCTGGTCACGGGCGATGGCGATGCTTTTAGCATTGGTAGCAATCATCTACTGCATATTTTACGGCGCAATGTGGATGTCAAAATTTTATTATTAAATAATCAAATATATGGTTTAACAAAGGGACAGTTTTCTCCGACTTCGCGACAGGGTAAAGTCAGTGTTACCTCACCCGCTGGAGTCAACGAGCCGCCGGTTGATCCAATTGCTTATGCCTTAAGTGCCGGTGCAACTTTTGTAGCAAGAGCTATCGATACCGATGCGCCCGGTTTGCAAGCGGTATTGCACGCGGCAAGTCAACATCGAGGAACGGCATTTATAGAAATTTATCAAAATTGCAATATTTTTAATGATGGTGCATTTGACGATTTTGCGAAAAAGCCGATTCGTGCTGATCATACTGTGCAGTTGCGGCATCAACAGCCGTTAATTTTTGGCAAAAACCGTGATAAAGCCATTTGTTTAACGGAACTCAAACTTGTGCAGAGCACTGATCTTGATGCGGCCTTGTTATATGACTGCATGCAGCCATCACCTATTTTGGCGCAATTGGTGAATTACATGCGTTATCCAGAGATGCCGGTGCCGATTGGGATTTTTCGACAAGTCTCAGCCCCAACTTATAATGAGCAAAGGAAAGCGTCAAGCGCTCCGGTGACAGCATCAGCACTTGAACAAATGCTTGCCTCTGGTCATGTGTGGGAAGTGGCTTAATCGATGGTTCTGGGAACGGCGGTGGATCTTAACAACGCATCGTTCAGTGCGATGCTTGGTTAATCTGATCTGTACTTTAGAAACAATTTGAGTTAATTTTGCAGAACAACGAGATAACTGGGATCTGGTGACAATTGCTTCTTCGGCTGCAAAGGTCAATAGCCCCTATTACAATAATAAAAGGAGATCATCATGGCTATGCCAAGTAAATTTAGTACCCATATTATGCGCAGCCGGTCAGGAGAGTTCCAGATAGCAAACTTATTAGCGGATTTTTTTAAAATTTTTAATTTATCTAATTGGCATCCAGATTTAGCTCCTCTTGCCGAACAGTTAAATGAGATCATCTTTGGAGATTCTTCTCAAGAAAGTTACCAAAAAGCGTTTGAGAATTTACGTAAGCAATACCCGGATGCACAGGGTATTTTTGCGTTTATTCACTATGTATCGAAAAATATTGCTTCCCTTGTTCCCAATGAGGAAGAGAGGATGCAGGAAAAAGGACATGTCTTTAACCATATTTTATCGTTAATGAAGGTTAGCAGCTATCGCTTAGCCAACCATGCCGCTATCGAGCAGAAAAATTCAGATATCGAGCAGAAAAATTCAGACTGGATCGTTGATCCGAGCCCGGCTGTGATACTTAATGTAGTTTGTTCAGCGCTAATGGGTGGGGAATCAGCCATTGATGAAGCTTATGCGGCGGTAGGATCGAACAATGATGCGGATAAGAGCGCTCGGATTATCCCTTTATGGAATATCTTATACGATTTTAGTAAGAGCCAGCCCGGTTATGCTGAGCAAAATCAGGGGATGTTGTTTTTGCTTGATGGCGTGTTTCCTGTTAAAAACAAGAGCAATAATAACTATGAGCGGCTCCAACTTATTGAAGATTGGAGTGGTTTTTTAATTGGGGCTATCTCTGCAATCCTCAGCAGAGCATTAAAAGAAACCCATCAAGATAAAGAAAGATTATTGCTGGGAAAAACACGAGATTGGATAAATATCGATTCTATTGACACAAATAAGAAAAGCGCTGTCTTGAAATCACTAAAAAGGCAAACCACGCGGGTGAGGGATGATTTACTCGGGATGATCGCCGAAAAGGGTTATTCAATTTCAACAGCCGCTATTGAAAACTGCTTAGACCAGATCGAATTTATGCGCCCAACCGAGGATATTGACCCTTCCGTTCCGGGTTTATTAGAAATTGCGTCGTTACCTCTTACTACAGTAAGTAGTAACGATATAAGATTAGTCCAGGCTAGAAACCAAGCCTTAAGAAAAGTTAAGGGATATATTGCTAGTGCGTCTTCATTTTCAGGATTGGATGAGCGGGTAAAGCGCTTTTTAGAAGCAGAGCGATCGGTGCAGAGGGTGATAAAATACGATAAATTTAAAGTATTTGTTGAGGAAGATTCGCCACCGTTCTCATCCGCGAGAAAGACCCTAATAGCCGGTCTTCTGTCGTATTTAGAGGGTATAAATGCAGGAAGATTTGACACTCAGATTGATATTGCTAATAGCCGATCCGCATTTAATCAAGCGGAAAAAGATTTTCAGAAAGCACGACCTAATGTGCGATTGTTACGTTTTTTTGCGATGGCCTCCGAAAACCAGAACCGGCCCGATATCATTGATAGAGAATGGGCTTATCTCAGAATGCGATTCCATGATGAATTATATTTATCGGATATCAGCATAGCCGACCTTCTTGAGCATGATAAAAAAAGTGATGATTCTTTTAACCTGAACGAAAACCAGATTGCTCTCGTTTTAGTTCATGCGGTATCCACGCTTGAATCGAATCAACCGTGGACAGCAAAATACACTGCGCTACTTGCTGCAACGATTCGCCATTTAACACATTCAAGTCAAGCCGGCTACCCAGCCTATCTAGTGTATAATCTCGAGGTCGCTATGATCATGCGGCGGGTTGATTTACCACCGGATAACATAAAAAAAGTATGGGGACAGAGCAAGGGTCCCATTTTCCATGGTAGTATATTTCCGGTGGTTAACAAGTGTTTGACAGCACGAGATTATGAGTGTGGAAATCTGCTTGCCACGCTTATAGATGAAACACCACTTCGGACCAGCAAGCAATTGCATGATCTACAGAAATTGCGGTATTTAACATACCAACAACGGGAGCGTATTTGGGATCGCATTCCCTCCGCCCAGCTCGATGAGTGGGCAAGCACGGTAACAGGATTTTTGCCATTAATCACTTCCTTAGGTTTAACGCATAAACGATACCAGGACGTGTTATGGCCTAGGTTTAAAGATAAGCTGGAGGATGGGATTGAACGAAGAAACTTAAAAGATCTGATCCCAGCTATTTCGGTGCTAATGCAATTATTTGATTCCAAAAAGCAAAGCGATCCGAGAGCGGATCGACAACTGCAGGCGTTTCATTGTGATCTTGCGCCACATAAGCAAGATATTTTCGACTGTTGCGCTCATCATTTCAAATCAGTTACAACAGTGTGGTGTAATCAGTTGGTGGAGCATCACGGTTGTCGTGAACAGTGGGTGATCCTTGAATTGATTTTGAGTGGTGATATCTCAAAATTTTCGCCCAAAGAGATTGGCCATATGTGTATGGCACTGACGAGTTCTGATGCTCAAAAGAGACTCTTATCCCGCGTTCCTGAAATCTCATGGGGAGGATTTGTTTGTAATTTCGGCGAGATACGAATGGCGATATCTTTATTAGGGATAGCGCTATCTTTGTATAGTTCAGAAAAAGAAAAATTAGATGATATTGTAAAGATAATCAAGCTCGAAAAACTGATTAAAACCACGAAGGACTTTTGCGAACTATGGGAGCTTGTTGGGAGTTTTGTGGATCCCGTGTTGCAAGATGCACTCAAGGAGACATTGACATACCGCCATTTGCATGAATTTCTTGAAAATAATGCAAAGACCTTGATTGGGGATGGTGATGATTTGGTTCGCCTGCTTGAGTTGCCAGGTTTTAATGTTAATGACTGGGGCCGCTTAATATCAGCTGATCTGATCAGCAGTGCGACTCATCTTTGTTCAATTTTATCATCAAGAAAAATACCCACGGATTCTGATCTGCGCAACCACATCTGGCAATCAAAAAAATCGGAGCTTCGTGATCTAATCAGAAATGGAACTGAGCTTTACCAGTTGCTATCGTTGCCACCAGATAAGCGGATTTTTGGGCAACATAATGATATTTGGCAGTCAATAACCACGGAGCAGCAGCTTGCCGAGCGGATCAAGAACATGAGGGAATGTTACCAGTTACTAACTTTACCACCAGATGCATTAGCGGCAAGTCGTCGTCCTGTCATTTGGTCGATAATAAGCAAAAGCTTCGCAAGATTCATTCGATCGGTCGAGGATATTGATAGGCTTCTTACCTTATTAGCAACAGAAAATCGCAGCGCCCCTCCCATGTCCATCATAATAAAGAAAATAAAAAACATTAACTTTAATGCGGTTATTAAGAATGCTACTCAACTGATTAAGCTATTGAGCACATATGCGGTAGTTGATCTTCGTGTCGAGATTTTGAATGCAGTTCGCGGTAATTTCGTGCGTTTTTTCCAAAAACCAAATGAAGTATATGATTTTTTTCGCTTTGCAGCGGGTGGAAAACTGAGTAAGTGGTTAACTATCGAAGAAATTTGGATGCAAATTCAAACTCGTGGCAACTTTATGAGTAATTTTATTGTCGATATCCTCGATGCCTTATTGCGGGTGCCTGTTTCAGATAATTTACGAACCATGCAGGTAAGAACAATCATTGAGAAACTACCCAGAATAGTTACGTATTTCGCTGAGATGTGTGGATGGCAAGAAGATTGTCGTACGGTGATGCGCTGGCCTACTTCGAATTCATTTAATCCCCATCAAAAGGAACTTTTTTTAAGGGCGCTCAGAGATTATAGCCACCTTACTGTTGTAAATTCCCAAGCACTTAATGATCTCATTGTGCTGGCAGCAGCTAATCCTGACGCATTGTCTGTGGAGATCGTCGACAAAGCGCTCGAACGGTTGGATGTTAATATGTCACATGGAGAGCTCGACACATTACTGAATTCGCCGAACTTAACGTTTCAGCAGAAAAATAATATTTTTCACTTTGCCGTAACGCATTTTAATACGCTTGTTCTTTACTCAAATTTTGATCTTATGCGATTAGTAGAGACACTGTTAGCGTTTTTCAATGCACACCCTGAAGGTAAAGATTCTGAAACTTTCGGTGCGTGTTTGATCGCGAATTTACCTCAGATTATTGATCACTCTTGGAGTATGGTGCACCAACTAAGCTTTCAGTTACAGAAGGATCCGGGACTGCAGTCTTCGATTCACCAAGCACTGTGGCAGCATCTGGAAAAACAAGCCCAAGAGGGTAACAAAATTTCTCTCTTCATTCGTCTTTCTTCCGGAATTACTTTTTTCCTAGCACAAGACAACGCAAGGTTGTATAAAATTATATTACCCGCGCAAGAAGAATTAGATGGGATGAGCGCTTATCAGCTTCAAACAGTAATTAGATTTGGTGATCAAGTCATAACAGATTGGTTCTTTCGTTATCTCAAGCCTTCCACCATCAAGCGTTTGGTAGAGGAGAAAAATGATTTATTACATAACATTTTTCGATTTCCGTTAGGAACCTTTTCGATTGGTCAGCGACTTTCTTTTTGGGATCTGATCCCTAATGACACGGCCTTCTTTTCTGAACCGAACACGGATTTCGATGAACCTTTTACTAGATTTATTTTTTTTGCGGGATTACCAGAAAGCCAGTTACCAAATGCGATATTGATCGGTGTTTTTCAAAATTGTCGAGAGGTGATAAAAAAGCTGATTCTGCAGTCTTTCTACCGACTCGTTAGCTTTATGTTGCGTGATCGATTGCCATCCGAGCAGCGAGATGAAATGTGGAATGAGGTTTGCACCCCGGAATACATCAAGAACAACGTGACAGACATAACGGATCTTTATGAAATATACAATTGCTCACTCGATCAAGTAAGTATTGAAAAGCGGCAATATATTTGGCGACATCTCAATCTTCAGAATTTAGCCATAGGTGATGATTGCAATTTCGAAATTTTATGCGATTTTGCTAACCTGTCGCCTGAGCAATTCTCGCAAGATTTTTTTGAGGCGTTAGTGGCAGCAATGGAATCATCTGTTTCTTCGGAATGGATTGAACCTTGTTCAGATGATAAGATGGAGATTTTCTTGCGTTATTATCGAGCGCCAAGATTATCAGAGGGGTATCGCGCAAGATTGTTTGGCTTATTGCTAACAGCACTTCAAGAATTAGATAGAACGGGGGATAATGAATATTGCTATGTTGATCTTCTTTTTGCATTTCCTCTCTTCTCTGCACAGCAACGAGAAGCGATATGGTGTAAATTAGAGAATAAAGTTGCTCTTATTGAGTTTAATTATTGCCGTCTGTTTGATCTTCCTTTGTCACGACTTTCGCCAGAAAGGCGTCAGCTTATTTTAACGCAAAGGCAAGACCAGATCATTTACACTGGGGATTTCGGTCCGGATGATGAACTTTGGGACCTTTACAATCTTTCATTGGAAAAGTTTACTGCGACGCAGCGTGACAGGGTATGGGATAAAGTTCGGCCTTTTCTCACGACGTTAATTAAAGATGGGACACAGTTGGCACGACTTTTCTCTTTATCACCACAAAAATTTTCGACAGAAAAGCGCAAAGACAGTTGGGATATGCTGAAATTCAATCTATTAAATAGGCAATTTCTCACCGTAGACGGGTTAAAATTTTTGATAGAAACGCCTGCCAATCGGATATTTGCTATTCAAGATGGTTCCATGGATGTTGTGATGGCTTCTTTTATTACAGCAACGCTAAAATCATTGGATTCGGTAAAACCCAAAGAAAGTGGAATTTATTATGAACTGTATGGCTCAGCTCGTTTGCCCGCAGGAACGACGAGATCACAGTATTGCAAGAAGATGATTGATGAGAATGGTTTTATGCAAGTGGGAATTGATGAGTACCGTATTATACCGTTACTATCCCTTATTCCAAAAATTAAAGAATTGCCGTATTACAAGAAGGCGCTTTGGTCAAAGCTGAAAGACAGCTTTGTTACCATTATTCGCTCGCGCATACACGATAACTATATCTTCTTTCGTGAGTTAACCGCGGCATTGTTAACGTATGATTGGAAAAATCCAGAAGATAGCGACATTGCCACAGAAATTTTAACTGAAATTGATTCTGCACTGCCCTTAATTGATCCATTAAAAAAATGTTTCGTTAATGTTTTTAGATTACCACTTAACGAGGGGTTGTTTAAAAAATTTTGGGATCACTTCATGGTCCAATTATCCAACTCTCGGGAGTGGCAGGAACATGAGGCTTTAGCCAATTTTCTTGAACTGTTAAGCGATGAGTCAAGGCTTCAACCTCTGCAAAGGATACAGATCGAAAATAAACTGCTTGAGAATTTTGATGATTTGATTTATACCCTCGGTCGTGTGGTTACCTTTTTGCGATTATATGATTTGCTTGTCCATTCAGAGCACCCACGACGAGAAGACTGTTTGCGTGCGCTTGTCAAAACACTATTTAAACCCACGCATGGTTACCAGCGAATAGTAGCGAATGCGAGCAATCTTTTTGAATTACTCTCGGCTAGTATTCTACCTGAACAAACCAAGCAAGAAATTTGGCTTTTTTTCCAAGGGCAATTGGTTACGCTCATTGAAGATGGGGCTCAATTGGCTCAGTTATTGTCTATTTCAGAATTACCGAGTCAAGTCATTCTCGATGCGGTTGGCTCGCGCTTAAGTTTTATCATTAAAAATTTCAAGCAATTATATGCGTTATTGACATTGACAACTTTGACACAAGCGCAGCAGATTGAGATTTTAATTGCAATACGAGATAACTTAGATATCTTAATTGAAAATGAAGAGCAGCAGGAACAGTTGTTTAACTTACCAACAATAAAATCGGTATGCCGTGCATCCAATGATACCCGTGTTGAGAGCTTAATTTCTGCTTTAAAAGCGAGATCATCGCTCAGCTCGGCGCGTGTGGGATTTTCTGCGGTTATTCGTCATAGCGTGTTTTCCCCCCCCTCTTCTTCGCGCGCAGATGGCGACCGTTATCTCGAAGAAAAGAAGGAAGACTCTCTGTGCCAGCGCCAGTGAGACAAAAATCCTGGGATATAGGCCAACAAGATTTATTTGCTTGTTGGTCCTAAAGAAGGAGGAGTATCTTCCTTTTCAGCAACCTTACTCTTCATGAGGGCAACCCTAATTGCAGAAACAATCACATCTTCTTCTTCGGTTTCTATGGCATTCGGTGATATGAGAAAAAAGTTTGGCTGTAGAAACACAACGCATCTTGCGGTAACGTACATAAAAGCCAATCATTTAGGGTGCAGATAAAATATCGATATATTTTTATCTCATCTCACTAGGGTAAGTGTTTAGTAATCTTCTGATTTGAATTAGTCCCAATAAGACCGCACTTCATCAAGACGAAGCGGTTCAATGGGGGTCGGGTTGATAGAGAATTATACTGAAGGCTCAAAAACGGAGCCCCTTGAAATTTTATAACTTACCCAACTTATGACCCTTAGGCTCCTAGTAATGCATAGGTGTAGTATGTAAATTAAAGTTATAAATTATTTTTGTACAGCAGTGCAAATACCGTATTTTTACTGTTTACTCCGTTATGAGATAGCGATAGTCTGGTGGACAATAAGGACCCTTCATTTCGTCTGTGTTGTAAAGATGTTATTGCTGTTTAAGCAGGCACAGGCAATAGAAGACCCAACGCTGCGACCTTTTGAAGTTTGTAGTTTATTTATAGGATGTAGAACACCATGATGCCGTCTAATCAAGATGAAAAATCTTCCTCTTTACCGATGCAAGCCCTTGATGCCTCAAGTAGCGTGGCAAAGGGTATTAACGCTTTATCCCATGTGAAAAAATTCGTTTCTGATTCTATTTATGGCTTAAACAGCGATAGCAAGAAGCGCCTTAATCTGGTTATTCGGTTTTTCAATTCTGCATTCGAAAGAAATAACCAGCCCATCCCCGCGTATTGGCTACTTGATGAAACTGGTGTGGCGTTAGCACGCAGTTATATGGAAGGCATCCTCTCATTTGAAACCCTCGTAAATACACAAATTAAAGACGATATGCCTGAAATTGCATCAAGCATTGCATTAAGAGCTGCCCGTTTTCTTGATGTTAGACGACAAAGAAAGAGAGGGCATGACGGTGATTTTTTAAGTTTGCTGTTCTGGGGCATTATTAATATTGCACTCGATGACATCGGCGCCTGGCTCGAGATTGAGCAGTTAAAAAAGGGTCTGGAAAAATTTTTGAAGTTCTTAAACAATTGCAATAATCCTTCCTTACGGTTGGTTAATACCAAAGATAACACCTGGACAACAAATACAGAAGAAAACAGCAGAATTGCCTTTGAGGACATTATTACACAGGTTAGCAATGTCGTTTCCAGCTTAACTAAAGAAGAAGAAAAAATTAATCTGATAGGGGAAATGAAGGCAATTGAGGGCGGTATATTAGGAGTTAATCAGGTAGTTATCAAAGCCATGCTGTGCTTGAAAATGCCCGTCAAAAATATAACGGTTCCTGCGGATTCGCTAGCGGCTTTACAAAAGAAAATGGCACATAATGCCAACGCAGTTTCTTTGGTGAACTCACAGATTGGCATATTATTAACAAGCTTGGTAATGAGCTGCAAAAGAAACGATTCGTTGTCAGCCATTATTAGTACTAGTACGCCATTTAATCGAGACGAGGTCATGTCGCTTCCTATTGGTGCAATTGACTATTTAAGTTCCGATGCAGTGAAAAGTCCTGCGGTAATAGCGCCTTATTTTAAGCCGGGAAAAGACAATCCCAAATCAGATCAGCTGGGGTTGCCGCTATGCGCGTATGGCAAAGAGCTCAGCCCCCAAAAACTACGTGAAGAGCAGCAAAATAATTTCTTAGCGTTAGTAGAACTCTGTAAAATGGTAGAGCATTTAGCTTTACTTTGTACCCTACATAGAGATTTACGAGGTATTATTGAAATTGTTGGGGTGATCTGGGCGCTGAATAGTGAGCTAGGTAAATTGATGCTGAAAGAGTCATTGACCGGCACTAGAAAAATGATTGCAGCAATAAGAGCACAAGCAGCGGTTTTCGATTTCTATTACGACAATATGGACACGCACATAAGAGGCAGAGCTGTTACCAAGAATAGTCGCATACCCGATATGGTTGCAGCCCTTCGACCAGCCATTTCGGAAATAAACACCAGGTTATCGCATTTAATAGATGCAATTTCAACTTTGGAAAATACCATAGAATCCAATCTGAATGGTGATGCGTTAATGTCAGCAACCACAAAAAAATTAGAAAATTTAACCATGCGTATGGGTAACTTGTGGGAGGTTTTATTTAGTCATACCACTGCGCATCGGCTAAAACAATCGTTAAGTTTAGCCATGAAAACCGATAGCCAAAATCCGATATATAGCAATATCACCCCAAATCCAAATATTTTTTTGATAACAACTGGAGATGGGTTGGAGATGAAATCTGATGATACTACCCAATATGTCCCCATATCCGGCGAAATAGTTAGAACTATTCGCGATGAAGGCATAGAGGAGGGAATACAGAGGGAAAAAACTAGTGTAATTGAAACAGACGCTAAAGACAGCAAAAAAACGTTGCTAACCTTTGTTGGTGAATTTGAGAGGAGAAGAAAAGAGGTTGCCACATACTTACAATCCTATAGTTACCAGGTGGCAGGTGAAGAAAAAGTTGGTTGGCTTGGTTGGGTTTTCCATGCCCCAACAAGATGGTTGCTACGGTATCAGCTGGATGCGCTCAACAGTTTTGTTGTGGAAGCTGCCGAATGTTTGGCGTTATATGGTAGGCCAAAAAGTTGTCCGCCCGACCTAGCGCTAACAACTGACTGCATAAATAAAATAAATCAACTGATTGCGGCTGCGGATACCGCCAAAGAGAAACTGGAGAAAGCCCGCGAATTCAAGTATTCAAGTTGGATTTCCCTTATGGTTGATTCTGTCGTGTTATTCACAGTTCCTAGCCTATGCCACACCATTTAAGCAATTGGCTAACTAGGGATACGTTTGATAGTGTTATTGATATGGGAACACAAGCTGCGACATTGAAAGCCGCTTCAGAGCGGTATAATACAGAGGTGGGTAAAAAACTTGAAGAGTCCCACGAGGAAACCGCAAGCGAACGCAAAGAGAAAGAAGCCGCAAATGCAAGAGCTGATGCCGAACGCAAAGAGAAAGAAGCCTATCGTGCCAAAAATAAGAAATTAGCAGCAAAACTTGCCGCACTGGGTATTAGTGCCGATAGCGACTCAGAACAAGAAATGTCTAATGATGCTCAACCCCCATCTTCTTGCTTTTCTGGTTCTGGCTCTGCAAATAACCCTGCTTACGGTGGCATATTTAGTCATGCCCCCGGTATGCCAAAAGCAGAGGGAACACCAAAGCCAAGCTGTACAGAAGATGACGACATGGTGATTTTCGCAGAAGGCCCTAGGAAATAACAAAGCTAGTTGAAGAGGAAGTTAACGGTGTTGACTATGGTATCGAGTTGTTTAGTAACGACAAATACAGCTGCGAGTAATACAGCGAGCATGGAGGCTGGAGATGCCCTTCCTGGTGCAGCAATAATTGCGCTTCCAAAGAATGAGCTGCTTAGTGGCTGGAACTTTGCGGCACTTAATAGGGCGACAGAGGAGCCCTCAGCGGTAGCCGATGATTTGTTGCAATCCGCGAGCCGGATAGTAGAAAGACATCGCCAAAGCCACTGGCTGATTAAATCTGTGCGACGGTTAGTTAGCACCGAAGTGCGCTCCGCGTTGTCTTTAGTCAATGAGCATGAGCGCTGGTTAGCAAGACATGGCTCAATACATTATTTCAAAGTGCTCAAACGGTTATTTTTTGAGGGAAAGAGTCGTTTGCTTTATTCGCGACTTAGTAGTTGGTCTAAGCAGTTTAGGGAAGCCCGTGAATCGAGAACGCTGTACTTGGAGCAAGGTTTAGTAGGGAGAGTTGCTGGGTGGTTTTGCCACTTAGGGGTCCCAATGCATTCACCGAGCAGGGGGCAGAGATTTTACGGCTGGATAACGTCACAGCCATCGACTATCTCCAAAATGATATTGCGCAATTTCGGTGTTAAGACAATAGCAGGTTGGCTGTTATGGCACTCTGACAGATGGTATTACAATTTCGTATTAGATAAAGCATCAAGTAGTTTAATTAGCCATTACGACAAAGCACAGGGTTTGACGGTTGATGGTCAGATGACGTTTTGTATGGCGAGTGAAGTACAACGCTTGACGGGATTAGGTGAATGCCCGAGCAAGTCTACCTTAGATAGCGCGCTTCGGCGTGTGTCGCTATGGGCACACCCGGATAAGTTGCCACTAGGATTAAAAGAGAGGCCCTACATGCCAGCATTACAGAAAGTACATGAGGCTTTTTTGGAGACGATACAGCTTTATGAAGATCGGACATTGCATACCAAGTTTTTTGACTGGATAGGGATTTTTGAGGGCAAGAATAAAGAAGATGCGATAAAATTCAAGGACGATGTGTCGGATTTTTATGCTAAGCATGCGGAATTGTTGAAGCAGTGCTGGATGAATGGGAATAATTTTAATCGCGAAACAAGGGCATTGAGCAACTCGATATTTGGTGATTTATATGACTTGAAGATAGAGTTCCACCGTTTGGAAGCCATTTATCGTAGCGAATGTGCAACTCAAATTAAAGCATCTCGCGCGGAAACCGCAAGCGAACGCAAAGAGAAAGAAGCCGCAAATGCAAGAGCTGATGCC
>CAYGNG010000031.1:0-110 GCA_964351225.1 uncultured Gammaproteobacteria bacterium | reverse complement strand
CCAAAAATAAGAAATTAGCAGCAAAACTTGCCGCACTGGGTATTAGTGCCGATAGTATAATGACCCCCGCAATTTAGACCATACAAACTCAAAAATTTGAGAGATAATAG
>CAYGNG010000030.1:0-29994 GCA_964351225.1 uncultured Gammaproteobacteria bacterium | reverse complement strand
TCTCAGTATAACGGGGTCTTTACTGCTGGTTACTTCTTCGGTTTTTGTTGTTGCTGTTGCTGTTGCTGCTGCTGTTGCTGCTGCTGCTGTGTTGGGGCGGGTGTTAACGTTCCCCCCAGCTTTGTTATCGCGCTCGTGTGTGATGACGATGGTACGGGTACGGGTACGGTGGTGTCAGCTTTGCGGATGCTCTGAGCAACAAGCCATGGGTTATCGCGCTCTGTTCTTGTGACTAAGGGATGGGGGGTGGAGAATTTGCAATCATCAGGATAGAAAGGATTTGATTTAACAAATCTTTCCCCAAATCCTAACGCGCTTAAAATGCGTTTTGCGATAGAGTCAATATTGCTGTCAGCATATTTTTTATAGATAGCCATCTCATCTTCCTGAAAGCAATCTGACAACATACCTTTATGCTGACAGATAAATTGACAAATAGCTTTTCTGGCTTGTTGTAATTCATTTATTTTTTTTGGGTCCGTGGTTGCTGCGCCAGTGGCATTGATATCATCAAATATATATTTTGCGCTTTGCAAGGCGTGGAGCAAATAAAACTTTTTGGATTTTTCTTGATGAGGCGTGTTATGTGATGATATTTGTCTTAAAAATTCATTAGTCTCGGTGACAAGCGTCTTAATATAAGACAGATAGTTATCTGAATAAGCACTTTTGGGTACTGTTCTTTGGGCTATGATTGCAGTTGCAACATCGGAGCTGGCGTTACGAGACAGTATTAGATAATCCAGACCCAGGATATTAGGTATTTTCCCGGTCTTTTTGAATGCTTCAGTTTGTTTCGCAGTTTCTAATATTTCTTCTAGTGATGAGTTATCTTTTGATATGGCCAAACAAAAATCCACACAATCTTGCGCATTAACCGCATTGGATCGAAAAAAATGGTAAAAATCATGGATGTATTGGGGTTGAAAGCCAAAGTAATCAATCAAAAAATCTTCTAATACAATGCGCTGCTCATTATAAATGGAACTGTTGTAGGCAGTCAGCAATACCTCGCATGCTTGTTGGATGATGAGGGTTCGGTAAATCAATTTATCTTGTGATTCTGTAAGCTTTTGGTAGGTTTCTTTTGCGATTGCAATATGCTCCTTGAGCTGATCAGCCTTTAGATCTTGCCAAGCGTTAGGGATTTGGTTTTCTCTTTGTACAGTGTTGGCATTAGGTTTGAATATGTGCCAACCCCGCTCGGTGCCTCCAAAAAAGTGACCTTCAGTTTGATTCATTATTGTATCCGTGCCACTACTATTGCAAATCAGAGCTGGCGTTGTCAGATCGGCTTTGTCACCACCTAAAACACCAATATAGAATTTTTCCAAGGCGGTTTTTGTTGAGTCTGATGTAATGTCCTCTCTTCGATAAAGTTGTAGTACTTGCTGGCGGATTTTGACGACAAGGTTCAATGTGGTATCAGTTGTGAGTTCAGGATGCTCTTGGAGAAATTTGGTTGTTTCTTTAATCATGCTGATGATGTCATCTGGATCTGTAATTTTAGCCATTTCTTCAGCATGTTCTTGTAAGCTTACAAAATAATTTTGAGCCTGCTTTTTCCGGTCATTATTCAAAGAAGTCTCTACGCCGGCAACTTCTGCTAGCCATGCTTTTTCCTCTCCGAGGAAAAGCTTAGGTTTGCTACCGGGAAAAAAATTGGTTGATTTATCAGAAAGCTTTCCTAAAGCCGTCATATAATGCACACTGATCTCTTTGTTAATTTTTAATGCGGTACGGATATTTTTACCGACCTGGAGAAAGTTATTGGCAATTTTTGCGGCCTTTTGTCGCGCGTCTGCCGACAGCTTGGTATCGAAACCAAACCGCTCTGCTAGGCGTTGCCGCCATTGGTTGAATTTTCCCGTACATGCAACAAATACGAAAGCCGCCGCTGCCGCAGCAACCGGTGCAAATGGTCCTGCGCCAATAATAAATAAGGTTACCGCTGCGACTAGTAAGCAAGTGCCAATAAAGCCAAATAATGGTATGATGAATTGCCCCACGCTTGAATTTAAAAATCGGCTCCAGAGTGGCTCTGGCTTTTTCTCACGGATTAAGGCATCAAAAAAATCCTGTGAGCGAGTGAGAGCATCGGCTAAATAGCGATGAGCAGTTAAATTCTGTAAATAGGTTTCGGCGGATTGGTTGTTGAGGCCGTCTATCCCTAAGAAAGCCTTAAGACCCGTCATAGGACTGTTTACTAACTCTTGCACTTTCGGGTCAAGTTTTTCTTGAAATTTACGAAAAGCTGTTGCAATCTCGCTATTTAATGCGGCCTCGGTGATAGGGGTTCCATTTTCTTCGTTGACCACATACCACCGGAAAATGTAAGCCAGATCTTTATAAAAATCCGTCTCTATTTCTGTTAAGCTTTTTAGCCAATCTTGATTGGTTTGTGTTGCAGCCGTAATAATTTCATTTTGCCTTTCCTGCTTAAGATCATTGATCAGATAAGCCGATAATTCTTCAGAAACTAATTTCCCGACAGCACCACCAACTATACCACCAACAAGACTCCCGACTTCTCCACCGACGACAGGGATGGCAGCGCCACCAGCCGCTTCGCCAGCTTTCGAACCACCAGCAGCGATGGCTGTACCAACGGCACCGCTAATGGCATAAATTTTCAATTTGTCCCAAGTATCTATTTCATTGCCAATTTGATATCTGTTTTTGATCTGAGGGAGAGGAATTGGTTTTTTTCGAGCAACAGAATGCTCATTTAATGCAATACCTGGGTAACTATTATCATCTTCGCTTGCAACTTGAGTTGGCTGAAGGCTTTTAAGAGCATCCGTTACACGCGACTCTAGGTCCTTGTTAGCTGTCTCTACCGTATCTTGAGTTGTTTGGCTTACAAATGGCATAGCGATTCTCACTCACAATTTTTGGGTACTCTCATCAGTATACTGCATTTTCCTTAAACAAAAATTACAGCGCGATAAAAGCGGAAATTTTTAAATGTATTTAAAAACAAGACATTAGCCAGGTGGACGGGTGTCAAGCTACTAGATATGCCGCAACAAGCTTGATGGCGCAGGTAGTTGCTGTGTTTGTTTCCCCGCGGCGCGCCAGGTACCAATGGCGCTTAGCATGGTATGGGATTTGCTTCATGGCATTGCCCGACAGTTTGTGGGAAAATGGCCACTCAGTACAGAACCCCACAGTCAGATACCAGTCACAAGGAGTGCCTACTATGAAAAAATATCGTCACATCCTCTTAGCCCTCGATCTTCATCCAGAAAATGATTATTTTCCCGAACAACGAGCGGTGGAGTTGCAGCGAGAAACCGGTGCCATGATTAGTTTGATCCATGCGGTAGAGTATGTGAGTGGTTATGGTGCTGCCTTTGCCTATCCGGCTTTATCCGATATTCAAACGCAACTGCTTGATGAAGCCAAAAAGCGCTTGGCCCAATGTGGTCAGCGTTTGGATGTGCCTGAGCAGAATCGGTATATCGAAGTGGGCTCTCCCAAGCCGGTTATTTTGGGTGCGGCAAAAGAATTAGCGGTTGATTTAATCATAGTCGGGAGCCATAGTCGCCATGGTTTTCATCTGTTTCTTAGTGGCACCGCGGAAACCATTCTACACGATTCGCCTTGCGATGTGTTGGCGGTTCGCATTAAAGATGAAGTCCATGTTTGATCCGAAGCAAGTGGTATTAGCCTCGAGTAACCAGGGAAAATTAGCGGAGTTTCAAGCTTTGTTTGCCGGTGCTGGTGTCGATTTGGTGCCGCAGTCGCAATTTTCAGTGACCGATGCCGATGAAGTGGCAGCAACGTTTGTTGAAAATGCCATCATCAAAGCGCGCCATGCGGCACAACAAACTAAGCTGCCCGCACTGGCCGATGATTCGGGCTTAGTGGTGCCAGCTTTAGGTGGGGCGCCAGGGGTGTTGTCGGCGCGCTATGCTGGCAGCGATAAAAGCGATGGGAACAACATTGAGAAACTGTTAGCAAAATTAATAAATGTACCCGAAGAACAACGGCAAGCGAGTTTCGTCTGTGTATTGGTTTTTTTGCGTCATGCCGATGATCCGATTCCGCTTATCAGTACCGGAATTTGGGATGGGCGCATTTTAACAGCGTCCAGTGGGGCCAATGGCTTTGGCTATGATCCGATTTTCCATTGTGCCGAATATGGTTGCTCGGCAGCAGAGCTGCCTGCTGATATCAAAAATCAAATTAGCCATCGCTATCAAGCAACGTTATCGCTACTTGCACAGTTGAATCAAGCACGAAAATGATAAAGAGCCGATTCTTGCAGGCAGTCAATTTTCATGAACAAGGCGAATTGCATCGCGCGAAAGAGTTGTATTTGAAAGTCATAGAAGAAGAGCCTCAACATTTAGATTGCCTGCATTCCTTAGGGGTGGTTTGTGCCCAATTGCAGTGTTTTGATGAGGCTTTACAATGGTTGCAGCAAGCTAAAGCACAAGAACCCAAGTCGGCAAGTATTCATAATAGCCTTGGAAATATACTCTCTGCGATGAAACAATATGGTGAGGCGAGAGAGGAATATCAACTCGCTTTGAGATTTCGTCCTGATTACTCTGAAGCTTATAATAACCTTGGGAATGTGTATTACCGGCTAGCACAATATGAGTTGGCACACGATTCTTACCTTAAAGCCATTCAATTACGACCAAATTATGTCGAAGCCCAAAAAAATATTGGGATTTTATTTTGCAAGCAACAAAAATATGCCGAAGCCATTGCGCAGTTCGAGGCAATTCTGGCAGCGGTTCCGCATCATGTTTTTTCAAATTATCAACTAGGCAATTTGTATTTTCAGCAAGAGCGAATCGCAGAAGCGAAAATTTGTTATCAAAGAGCTGTAGAGAATGAACCCCTACATCTAGATGCCAGGAATAATCTCGCTGCCTGCTTCATTAAAGAAGGCGACATGGTTTCTGCCCTGAAAGCGTTTTCGGAAATCTTGCGTATTGTGCCGGATAATGTGGCTGTGCGGCGCAATTTGGCGGCAACTTTTTTAGAAATGGGCCGGTTTAGTGAAGCGATTTGCCAATATGAAGAATATTTGCAGGTGCATGGCGAAGATGTAGAAGTGTTTTACAATTTAGGGGTGGCACACATGAGCCAAGGCCAGTTGCCGCAGGCGGTGGATTATTATTTAAAAACGTTAGCGTTGATTCCCGATCATCTCGATGCCATGTTAAATTTAGCGGGTTGCTATATTAAGTCACAGAATCGCCCGGCGGCGAAACAGTACTATCAGCAAGTTTTGCAGTTAGACTCAGAAAATACCGTGGCGAACTATATGATATCGGCATTGAGTGAGGATATGACGCCTGAAACTGCGCCAGAAGCCTATATCAAAAATTTATTTGATAATTATGCCAATTATTTTGATCGCCATGCCACGGGGGGGTTGCAATACCAAGCACCAACTATTTTAGTTGCTAAAGTGCGGCAATTTGTGGCTCTGCAAGATGCAAGAATGACGGTGCTGGATTTGGGTTGTGGCACTGGGCTTTGTGGCAGCGCTATTAAATCGTGGAGTCAGTGTTTAGTAGGGGTTGATATCAGCCCGAAAATGATTGAACAAGCTCGAAGCAAGCAGATCTATGATGAATTGATTGTTGGAGATATGGTGCAAACCCTATTACAAGAAGTGCGCCAATTCGATTTAATTCTGGCGGCGGACGCCTTGGTCTATGTCGGCAATTTGCAGCAAGTGATGCGCGGCGTGAAGCGGCGGTTACAGAGCGGGGGATTGTTCGCGTTTACGGTAGAAATTAGCCCAGTTGGAGATTATTATTTACAAGAAACCGGGCGATTTGGTCATTCAAAAGACTATTTATATGCATTGGCACAAGAAGTAAAGTTAACCATCGTGTGTTTGGAAGAAATTACTTTGCGTCAGCAAGAGGACAAACCGTTACCAGGTTATCTCGTTATTGTACTCAAATGAAACTTGCCACCAGACTCTGAGTCCTCTAACCTATCTATTATTACGTTGTAGCAATGAGGAATTCCTATGCGTTTAGCACTGCAGATCATTTTAATAGGAATGATGGTAGTTATTCGCGCATATGCCGGGCACAATTTTGTTCTAGATCATCAATATTTTGCGCCGGCAGAGCAATATTCCGTTATTCCAAATGAAACCATCACCCCTACGGGTCCGTATTATCTTCGTGATAAAACCTTTCAGAGTAAAGACCATACCCATTTGGTTGCACCGCAACAAAAACAGTTTGTGGCAGCCGATTTTGATTCGATAGAGGCGTATGGTGATTTGGATTTAGTGTTAATTGGCGGTAACCGCGCAAACAGTTTGCAGTATACCGACGCTTCTAATCAGCCATTATTCGCAAAGCTTATTGGCAAAACCTTATCATTGTGTCGTGGGCGTTATTGCGACCAACGCAAGCTCTGCGCCAATTGCCATTGTCCTTCGTTAGCGGGCAAGCGAGCGGTTGCTGTTATCCATGTTAAAGATTTGGAGCATTTTACTTTCGTTGGTAAGGGTAAAGTGGTTGGTAATAATTTATATAGTAAATCGTTGGCTATTCATGTGACCAATTGTGGCTTAACGCGCTTGTCGGGTAATCATTTGCATGTCACTAGCTTGCATGCCGATGGCGCGGGCCGGGTAGAGCTTGCTAACGTCACCACACCTAAAATGGTGGCTGAAATTGAGGGACAAGCCAAAGTTTATTTGACGGGGATCAGTGATATTAAAGATTTGACGATGAAAGGCCATGGCTATTTAAATATGTTGTGGTTGAACAGTTGTCATTTGCATGTGCATGGCTCGGAAAATGGCGAAGCCTTTTTGGCAGGGCGCGCCGATCAAGTCTATGCCGATTTAAAAGATAATGCCTTTTTAGATGCGCGCTTTCTCCGTGCTAATGCCGCTTATATTAACACCGCCGGGACTTCACGCGCCGATATATGGCCGATTAATTCACTCAGCGCATTGGCGGATGAGCGCAGTAATATTTATTATTATCATGAGCCCAAAGTGATAGTGGGCAATTACATGAAACAGAATGGGGCGGTTTTAAGCATGGTGAATGTCGACAATTTTTATTGTCGAGGGTTCCCGGGTTTATATCGCCATCCGGCTTGCCAGTTAAGATCAGTATCCACTTTAGCTGGGCGAGATGACCGCCATATGGTGATCCCGAAGAAGCGTAGCAATTTTCTCTAATTTTCCGTCATTGCAATGACAGTAATGGTACAAGCGCTACGCCCTACCTAAACCAAACTATTCCACTCTGGACTACGCAGCGTGATCTCGATGCGGCGATTGGCGCGCATGCCGTAAGATTTGATGTTGTTAGCGACCGGATCTTTGCTTCCCATTCCTACGGCATAAGTATAGTGGGAATCAATACCATGTGCCCACAGATAGCTGCGGACTGCTTCGGCACGTTGGGTTGAAAGTTGCTGGTGTGCTTTAGATTTATCAACGGCATCATTGTATGCGGCGATCGCGATATCGGTTCGTGGGAAGAATTTCAATAGGTGTGCGACATCATTCAAAGCTGGGTAATAGCGGTTTTTGAAGTCAGTGCTATTGAAGTAAAAGACTTCGTCACTTGGAATAACAATACGAACATTATCGCCTAGGCGCACGACCTCGATGCCGGATTTACGTAGTCGATTAGTGAGCCCAGCTGGTGTTGCGCTCACACCCAAACCAACGCCGACCCCAGCGATACCGAGCGCTCGGACTCCGGGCTGACCCATGACGCCGAATAATGCACCGATAGCACCGCCGGTGACGGTGTTTCGTTCAACATTATCTATGTTGGAGAAAGAATCATGCGGCGGATTGAATTTACTCTGCTTGTAAGTGGGGGTGCATGCCCCTAATCCAAAACAAAGACTTGTCAGGCAAATGCAGAAGGCAAGCCGGCGTGGCGTATTCATTATTCATCCCTTTGGCGTCAGAGAAAATATTAGTATATAGAGCATTTTCCATCACGGCTAGGACCAAGGGCTGGTGCAGGCCTTGGTATCTTCTGAATTTAGGGCCCCTGGGGTAAAAAATTTTTTTATTCGGCAAGGCTGAAATATCTCTCAAACATATGAGCAAAATGTATACACACCAGGTTTTTAGTGATAAAATTGTGGACATTAATAACCGTAATCAAAGCGAGAAATTTTATGTTATCAGCTGAACAAAAAGAATGGGATCGCGCTTTCCAATCTGTAAAAAAGCAACTTACCAGCAGAAACGGCGTGGCTTCTTTGGCCGAGTTGCCACTCCAAGATTGGCTTGAACTACATGATTTACAAGGACTTTCACGATCTGGCTATGCCATGCTTTATTATGGGATTGAACCAACCCAAGAGGGGTTGGATAAAATAAAATCATTTTATGAAGATAATGCAACCATTCAAGATCGATTAACCAGCATGCGGCTTCCCGAAACGGGATCTTTGACCAATGAACAATTTATCGCTGATGTCATGGCAGCGGTTTATCCCACCCAGCACGAAATTACGGCAGAAGCAGTTGTTACCCTCGAAAAGCAAACAAATGCTGCTGGACGCCGGATTGGTGTTGATTTAGGGGCGGGGTGTTTACTGGTTTGGAAAAATAGCGAGGGTGTTGAGCGAGTTATCGGGATCCACAGTGGTCGAACAGATTGGGCCGGCGGATCTTCATTGGCCACCAATGGGGTCGTAGAAGAGAAAGCTAGTATTTTAGAGACCATGCAGCGAGAATTTGCTGAAGAGTTTGCTGATGCCAGACACAGTTATGACAATCCACAACAACAGATATATAAACAAATCCTTGATGCCATGGCAGCACCTGTGGCGATGGATATCGAACATGCGGTTTTAGGAACCGGGTTTCCTGATTTTATTCAACACATGGCTTATGATATCTGTTTTAATAAGGGAAAACCCAGTGAATATGAGCAAGTTTTAGAAGTTGCTGCAATTGAAACAAATTCGCCAGCAGACGATAAAGCCATGCAGGATTATTTAGATGGTGTTGCAAAGTTGATGCAACAACGGCATGTCGTATATGCAGATGTTTGTACTTTATTATTTAATCCCAAAGCGAGCCCTCAAGAAAAGCTGGCAGCATTCCAACACTTTTTTAAAGAATTTCCAGATATTATTAACCATATTCCAGAAGCCAGTCAGGCGCATTTTTTTACTGAGTTCAACAAGATGAAGAGTAGTAGCCCGATATGGAGTGATTATATCAGCACTGGAGGCGTAGTTATGCTTGAGCCGCGCAAAGAAATCAATAGGCTTCAAGATGCCAGTCGCTTTTTAACAGAACTAGGAGCAGAGCTAGTAAAGAAAGCGACAGCAGAGAATATCGGGTCGTTGATAACATTATGCCGTCCGGTCATTAACTTTGCTTCTGAAATTTCGGAATATGATGGGCTTACTGTTTTAGATACAGCTGATAAGCGAATGGTGCAATTGCAACGGGTAGGATCATTGAAGCGCGAGACTAAGCCTGAGCTCGAAAGGCAAAAGAAAGCCTATGAGTTAGACAGCAACGCAGAAGGTAAACGCGCAATGGAAAAGGAATTAACTGTAGTCAAAATGGAAACGAAAGCCGCAGATCCAGGCGGTATGAGTGCGGTTGCACCTTATCAAGCATACCTTTTTTGGCAAAAAAATGGTGGCGACGTCGCTCAAGGTGTTGAGCCAAGCACAACAGCGGCGGGCAACCAACAAATGCACCGCCACGGCTAGGGTTTCTTACTCAATGATGGGTAACTTGGCTCGTGTGTGCGAGCCAATATTTTTTACACAGCGATAAGGTGTGATAACGCAATAAGCGTAGCTTAAATAAGCAATTTTTGATGAATCGCTTTGGTGATAGTGGCTTTATCATGTAAATGTAATCGCCGAAGGTTTGGCGATACAGTTCTTGGGTTTGGGCGAATTGTTCAGCATAATCGAGATTGTTTTTGCCTGGTGTTTCCCACGGGGCTTCGGGGTTATGATGGATATATTTGCCGAATATCAAGTCGCAATCATGCCAATATTTCTTAGTATCTAGAATATGGTTATGCCAAAATTCATCGATTTCATCGGAAGGAACCAGAGTATGTTGGCCACCAAACTGCTTGCAGAGATAAAGAAACCGCTTATATTGCTGGCATAATGCGAGCGCTTGCTTCTGAGAAAAACCGTAATTGAAAATCATTTTATGAATGACCGCACTGAAATCGATGGCATCGATGGTGTGCATGAGATGGTGATCTAGCTGGGGGATAATAGCCTCATTGGTGTCCATTGGCGGTTGTTGCTCCTTGCAAGTCGCTTACAAGATAGAATTTTACCCCCTGGATAGCCTCATCACCAGTATCCCCCCTCAAAATGCGTAGCATTTTGGCAGCTGGCTTATTAGTTAGCTATATAAAAAAAGCCCTGCGTGAGTGAATCACGTAGGGCGAAGGGTTATTTGTTACTTCTTAAAGGTAGAATGAGTCGTACCCTCAGGAAGACAGGGCTCTATATAGTACACAATACCACCTTGACGAGTATTAGTATTCTCTTGCCGCTGCTGGGTTCTATCAACTACAGTATAATCACCCCTGTGATAGATGTTTTCAGCCGCATTCTCGATAAAAGCTTTTATCATCTTTCTATCATCTTGGTTACAACGATTTTTCGGCATATAAACACTAACACCGGATTTTCCATCCTTGGTAGTTGGAGCTGGAGCTGGAGCTGGAATAGCTGTAAAAAATGGGCCTCTCTTATCCCAGCAAAATAATGTATTTGTTTTTGGATTGTAATCGCAAGTATTGGGGGGTCGTTGAGTTAGATTAAAAAGTTGGCTAACTAGCTCATGACTTTTTTTATCATCACGATTATTATTTGGAAAACTCATAAAAATCTCCTAAAAAAAATTGATTGCCTGATTAAAGATTATACAGGGCGATCCTTAAGGGGTGCTTAAATGCCGCACTTGAAATGATTAAATTTTATTCGATGACAAAGCGCACCATCAATAACATAACAAATTGATTATTAATGATAATTTTTTTGGGTTCTGGCTGTTCCCTTTTCAGGGGGCAAAATCAGTCTAATTAATTTAGTGGGGATGCCCGACCCCCTTGTGATTTTATTTTGCGAGAACCCGATGAAAAAAGTGAGGGAACCGCTTTATGGCGCGTGGTGCGCCAAAGCCAGGGTCATGCTAATTTGCGATTACAGATAGAAGCCGCTATATCGAATTTATTCAATTTATATCTCGGCGCTCAATACTCGGTACGCACGATTTGCGTGACAGATTGTCGCGAGCAGCAAGCCTTGCAAGCCGCGTCAAGCTTGTGAACGTGGTGATGACATGCCAGAAAAATCACTTGCGAGTAAACGAACAGCGACCATGTTTTTTGCCGGATCCGCACCGCTGTGCGCTGACTTGGATGAAAAGGCTCTCTCTCCTATCAAAAAAGCAATGTGATAAAGGTCATGCTAGTGCATTAAAAATAATAAAAATAACCGACATTTAATATTGCTTTAATTCTACTGGATTATACTTACTTTACATTCATTATGTCAGGAGATAATCATGTTTCGAAACTCACAAAACTCACAACAAAAACCACAAAAAACCCCAGAACAAAAACCAAGCGTAAAAAAATACACGATAGAAAATTTCTCAGGGATCCCGGATGTATGGAAAGAGGTATTGCTTAATCCACGAGGTACGCTGACAAATCCAGGAAAACTTTTGGAAACGGCGGACCAACATAACGCTTACTATACAGGTAAAAAAGTGAATATTCTCGAAGTGGCGAGGGAGATGGCTTTGGAGCCGGCTGAGTTCAAAGCTGTCTTAGACAAACTACCTAAGGGATATGGAGGTTTAAAAGTCGAATACATTAAAGGCCTTATTTCACAGATTGCAAGCTGTATTGGAAGTCAGCGTGAGTTTGCTTGCGATAAAAGCATTATTTTTCAGTTATTGCTTGCCCTGCCTTCTAAGCAAATAACTGAGGTTGTAAAAGCGGTTGCAGGCCGTGTTTTCGATCAGGCAGTTACGCTTTGGGTTGATAACAAGAGTAATGCTTGTAACGAAACGCTGGCGGTTTTCGCGGGCTTAATTAATTCATGTCCTATGCACAAACAAGATTCTATCCTTTCGGCCGTCGTTAAAGAGAGTTCCAGATTGAATGCTGTGCTGATACATACTAAGCAGAAGCAGCCATGTTTTGAAAACGAGAGTGTAAAAGGAAACGAGAGTGTAAGAGAAAACGAGATTGTAACAGAAAACGAGAGTGTAACACGGTTTATTGACAATTTAAATTCGAAGTTAGGGCTCCAAACAGCACATTCGGAAATTCGTAAGAACACGATGGTCATCATAAGTAAAAAAATGAACGGGTCCTTTGAAATACCAGAGGAAAAAACCGAGTCTCCTTCTCCTTCTCTCGCCCCAAAATGATCAATACGGGTTTTAGCTGCCTCAGCTGAGGGGATTCCCCCTCAGCAACCTGCGGAACAATTTACAGAACGAAGGCTTCTCTTGCTGTCGGGGTATCGGTGGTGCAAGCTCGAGCATAATCTTTGGGATCACCAAACAAGGTGGCTTGGCAATGAGCCGGGTTTTTCAATACATCGGATTTTAATGATGATTGGCCCCGATCATCAACGTATTGCGAGTGGACTTTAATAAAATCATAGATTTCTTTTAAAGTCACATAATTCGGATCGCTTGCTACAATGACTTGTCGGTTTAGCGGGTTTAAATCATTGTGATTTTCTATCCATAGCTCGATGGCTTCACTTTCAAACGTATGTTCTGTTGCCTGATTGTTGACTAGCGTATAGACCTTTAATGGATGATCCATGACCTGCATCGTGATGGGGCATTTAAAATGCTCAGGAATGTCTTTGTCATCAATTCCTAATGAGTCTATCAAGGTTTGATTCATCGCATAAAACGAATACCTTTTTCCTTGGGCGCATTTATTGTTGCAATGAGTTGAAAGATTGGGGATCGCTTGTAATTGCCGATAAGAAAAATAGCTGTTTTCATCTAAGTCATAGCCAAGAATGTTTTTCTTAAAAAGAAAAATAGCAATCTCTAAAAAATCATAACATAAATAAATTGGCGTTAGACACAGGTGAGATAATAACAGTGGCGAGGTGATCACGCTCGATAAAATCATGCCGTTGATGAGATAAGCATCGGTGGTAAATAATATGTATTCTAATATCAAGGGGATCAGATAGCCAGTCACGGTAAATAAATAGATGGCTGCTAGTAATAAGCCTAGATTCATTAAAATCGTTGCCGCATTTTCCTGTGTTAGAAAGTGATATATTTTATCACAATGATAAAATACCATTTTCCAAATTTCGATGGTATTGTACAAGTATTCCATGACCGTCCTTAGTCTTAGAATTTCACTTTCTCAAAACGACAAAATAATAAAAAAACCTGAATAGTTAATTCAAATTCAAATTTAAGTTTAAGAAACCTGCGAATAACTTGCTAGGCTTGTAATAATATTTTTTAAAGAAATTGCAGCTTTACGCAATACCATGCAAAATGTAGTGGCATAGTGACGTTAATTTGCATAATAATCCCGGCATTTTTTCAGACAGTTCAAAAATATGCATTTGAGCCATTGCCATAATTATAAGAGAATCGCTCGACCCCAATGCCGATGGGCGAGTCGAGTGTAGAGCGGCGAACAATGCGTAAATTGACAATATAGTTATGGTTAATAACTTGTTCACCGCTATGAAAGCTCACCAGCAGCGGGATTTGCACCTGCCAAGCATAGTGCCCTAACGATGGGCCCTCCTCTACAATCGCAGGAGCGCTTTTTACGACCGCCGAGAGGACCAAGCGATTTTTTGCAATCAAGTCGACGACTTGAGATTTTTTAATGTTGTCTAAGAAAGCCTGCCATCCTGAGATAGTAAAGTTGTTACGCAGATCAGCAAAAACATTTTTTTGATTTAGATAATTATAGGTAAACGCTTTAGTTGCGACATCACTTGAGAATTGCGCAATGGCTTGACTCGAAAGGCTCGGTTCGGTCAGTGGCGTTAAGGGAGTGAGGACACCATAAGGATTGGTGGCAAAATATTTTGGCTCAGATCCGCGCTTGATCAGATAATTCAGATCAGTAAACTCATAACAAATGAAAGCTTGCAACATGAGGCTAATTAAAACCAAGATAATTAAAACATTATAGTTACCAGTTTGATACGATATGCTATGGCGTGGCATGTGCTCCATTCCTTTTTTCTTGATCTTGGGTAAGACTAAATTCATTAATAACAAGGCCGGTTGGTGTATATTGATCTGAGATTTTTTCTATCAACAGAGTGCATTTCATTGGCGTAAAATGGCGGTAAGTTAGCGCTTGTTGATATAAGTTAAAATACATTTCAACCCGCCAAGTGTAGTGGTTATTATCAATGCCTTCAGAAAGAATGAAAGGCGCTCTTGTCGGTATCACCAGCGTTACAAAATGATGATCAATAATATTTTTGATGAGTCCCGATTGTCTTAACATCGTGACAAACTGCCCCCAGCCAGTTACTGTGAAAGCAGCGTTATGATCTTGTAGGTGTTCTTGATAGTTAACATAGTCTAAAGATAATAATTGTATAATCTTATCGGAAGTCCAATTAAGAATTTTAGCTTGGGAGATATTTGGCGCACTCCGATCCGCGCGCGGGGTGATCACCCAATCTTTAGTCGCTTCGAAATAAAGGGTATCAACTCCGGAAGTTCGCGCTATTTGATCCCGGAATGGTTTTAAATTGGAAATATTTAATACGATAAGGGTTTCAAGAGCGATCAGTAACAATAAAATGACCACTAAAATGGTTTGCTCGATAGCGTGATTTTGTTCGGATAGCGTTGCTTTGCCATTTACCATGGTGCGTATCTTATAAGCTTAGGCAATCTATACAATATGAAGTAAAAAACAAAACTGTCAAGGCAAGCGCTACCAAAGAGTGGTTTGATGCGCAAAGTCGTATTTTTTTTCTTATAATGAAAGGGTGCTAGCAATGAGCGAGAGCAATCATGAATATCGATTTTTTAAAAGAAGCGATTACGGTTGCGGTGGATTCAGCCAAAACAACAGGATGTGGTCCATTTGGTGCAGTCATTGTCCGTGAGCAACAAATTGTTGGGACGGGAAATAACCAAGTAACGTTACTCAATGATCCCACGGCTCATGCCGAAGTGATGGCTATTCGCAAAGCATGCCAGATACTGAAAACCTTCTCTTTGGAAGATTGTGTTTTATATTCGAGTTGCGAGCCTTGCCCGATGTGCCTCGGTGCAATCTTGTGGGCAAGGATAGGTGAAATATATTTTGCAGCAGATAGATATATGGCTCAGCGTTACGGTTTTGATGACCAATATTTTTATCAACAACTCAATAAACCCAATAGCCATAAAGATATCATCTTACGCCATGAGGCAGTCGATATAGCCGCTGCACCATTTATGGTGTGGGAGAGCAATCCGAATAAGAAAGCGTATTAGGGTCGGTTGCCATTTGCAGCCGAAAAAGCAATTTGGCAACCGGCCCTAAGGAAGGGGTTGCTTTCGTTATATTTTTGAGGCTGCGGCAAGTTTTGGGTGAATAGTTAGCTTTTCTGTAAATATTGCTGCGATCGTGCCGACCTAAAGAATAAAAAAACATCAAATTGGGCGCGGATTATTCGACAAGGGCTCATTTATCATAGAAAAGCCGAATCATCCTTGCCAGAAATAATGGTAATGGTCTACTTTTATATTTAACACTTTGTCACCATTCAGCAAAAAAGCTGAATATAAGGCACTCTGGTTTTGACGCCCATCATAGGGGAGTAATAGCAATGTACAACGGCAACACAGTTAAAAATCAAAATCTTGCGAAAAAGCGAAAAGACGATTTCTTGGCGTATCTTCGAAACGCAGCAGCGGCCAAAGACCCTGATGTTCGTAAAGATCACGCCCGGAATGCTCTGTGGTGTATTTTCTCACTCTATAGTTTGCAACCTAAAGGAACGTATATCAGTCGGGCGTTGGGGTTGGTGGAGAGGGTTAATAAACAAGAATTTTGGCAAAATATTGACTCTCCCAACGACATAGAGGCTTTTGTTGGTCTCTTTTCTATTGGAAATAATGAAAAGCTATATGAACATTATTTACAAGAATGCTCGGAAAAGAGCGGTAATTTATCAGATAAAGAAGAGAAAAAAAATGACCCTGCAACAGATTTTAAAAACTTTGCTAAATCTTTTCCAGAAAGAATGAGAGAAGGAATTTTAAGCGCGAAAGAGGCAGGCAATGGTAAAACATCATTATCATCAAAAAAATGAAAAAATATCAAAGATATAACGAAAGCAACCCATTCCTTAAGTGCGCCAGTCAAGGCTTTGCCTTGCCCGGCGTCAAAACCGGAGGAACCGCTTTTTTGCTGAATAGTTACCAGAAAAGTATTCTTTCGTATCAATCACCTCAAAATCGACTACCACAGCCGTCATCGAACGCAGTGGAGCTCATGGAGAATATACCGAATTTGTTTTACTATTTCCTAAGTTAGGGTAGGAATAGCTCATATGGCGCACTCACATCATCATACCAGTCTTGAACCTTGTCATCCGTATTCGGCTACGGTTGCTTTTGCTGTGGCATTATCTTTGAATTTGGGATTCACGATTATTGAATTTGTCTGTGCGTGGTGGTCAAACTCCGTCAGTTTAATGGGGGATGCCGGTCATAATTTCACGGATGTTTTGGGCTTGGGTTTTGCTTGGTTGGCAAACTGGTTATTGACCAAAGGCAGCAGTGAAAAATTTAGCTATGGCCTTAAGAGAACAACGATTCTCGCGGCTTTTTTTAATGCACTGATTTTAATGATGACCTCGCTTTTTATTGCCTATGAGTCAATACAGCGCATAATAAATCCGGTTGCATTGAGTGAGCAAATAATGATAGCGGTTGCACTGATTGGGATTCTGGTGAATGGCGGTACCGCGATATTGTTTATTAAAGGGAGACACAATGATTTAAATATCCGAGGAGCCTTTCTTCACTTAATGTATGACGCTTTGATTTCAGTTGGTGTGGTTATTGCAGGCGTTATCATTGCGTATACCGGTTTTTCACTATTAGATCCTATTATGGGGTTATTGATTGTCCTGACAATTGTTTTTGGAACGTGGTCGTTACTGCGGGACTCGGTCAATTTATTGTTAGATGCGGTGCCAACTAAAATTGATCAGCAAGGCGTTACTGATTATTTGCAAAATATTTCCGGCGTATCCGGCGTGCATGATCTGCATATTTGGGGGTTAAGTACTCGTCACATTGCGTTAACTGCGCATTTGATTATGCCAAATCGATATCTTTCTGATGAAGAGTATATCCAGATCAATAATGAATTAAAGGAAAAATATCATATTGACCATGTCACGTTGCAAATTGAGAAAGGGCTGAAACCTGAGCTTTGCCAACAAAATCCAGATTGTTGTCAATAACAGAAATTTCATTTTTAAAGGAGAGTCACAATGGGTTTTTTTGTTTGGATAGTGTTAATGACGATTGTTTTAGGTATTATTCTTACTATTAAGCAAGTACCTCAAGGGTTTGAATATACGGTAGAACGATTTGGGCGCTACACAAAAACATTGACGCCAGGTCTAAATTTCATTATCCCATTGTGGGATCGCATCGGTATGCGATTGAACATGATGGAGTCTGTGCTTGATATCCCCTCACAAGAAATTATATCTGCGGATAATGCAATGGTTACCGTAGACGCGGTGGTTTTTTTCCAAATTATCGATGCCGCAAAGGCAGCCTATGAAGTTAACAAACTGGAACACGCTATTCGCAATTTGACGATGACCAACATTAGAACGGTATTAGGCTCACTCGAATTAGATGCGATGTTATCTCAGCGCGATCAAATTAATGCGAAATTGCTCCATGTGATCGATGAAGCCACTACGCCATGGGGGGTTAAGGTTACCCGTATTGAGATCAAAGCGATTGAGCCGCCTAGAGATTTAGTAGACTCGATGGCAAGACAGATGAAGGCAGAGCGAGAGAAGCGTGCTAAAATCTTAGAAGCAGAAGGAAAGCGACAATCTGAAATTTTAGAAGCAGAAGGGCAAAAGCAAGCACAAATTTTGGCAGCAGAAGGTAAGCGGGAAGCCGCATTTAGAGAAGCGGAAGCTCGAGAAAGGCTGGCGCTTGCAGAAGCGAAAGCAACGGAAATGGTGTCATTGGCTATCTCTCAGGGCAATATGCAAGCGGTGAATTATTTTGTTGCTCAAAAATATATGGATGTTCTCGCGCGTCTAGCGAGTGCGGATAATCAAAAAGTCATTTTAATGCCTTTGGAATCAGCCAATGTCATTGGCTCTTTGGCTGGCATATCTGAGATTGCCAAAGAGGTTTTTTTAGATAAGCATAAGCAATAGCGCAAAATGTGCGTGTTTTAGGGGCGAAGCGCCATAATACACCATTGCCTCTTGCATAAGTTCTAACGGAGTCATAAACATGGATATCTTTATCCACATTGGTATTTGGCATTGGCTGGCGCTCGCGTTTATTTTTCTCATCCTAGAAATGATATCAGGGAGCGGCTTCTTATTATGTACCGCAGCATCAGCTGGCATCGTTGCCGGCATCGTTGCCTTTTTTCCAAGCTTGGCCGTCAAACATCAAATATTAATATTTGCCATGGGTTCTTTTATCAGCTGCTTCACCTGGTGGTTTTATTCGCGAAATCATCCTCGAGAGCATTCAGATGCCCCTTTTCTTAACAAAAGAGGCATGCAGTATATCGGACGAACCTTTACGTTGACAGAACCCATTGGCAATCAACGAGGCCGCATTAAAGTAGATGATACCGTGTGGCAAGTGGAAGGTGTCGATTTACCCACTGGCGCAAAAGTAAAAGTTGTTGGGTTAGTGGGCACCGTTTTTATCGTTGAAAAATCTGAATGATTACGATTGCCAACCATTCGGAGTTTAAGGAATTTTAATGAGCAACCATGAACAAATGTTCCCAGGAGATTTAGTAAAAACCGCACAAGCCCGCCAATTATTACAAATGCCACGGCAGCAACGCGATGCCCAATGGCTAGAAGATTTTCTACAAGCGATACCTTTTGCCATTTTGGGGTATCGAGATCCGCAAGTGATACAGGGGCCTGATGGCTTTCCTTATTTCCAATTATTCGTGTTACAGCCAGATCAAAATACCGAAACAGCAACACTGGATGAATTGGTAAAAGAATTTTTAATTGAAGAAGGGTTGGGCGTGGTGATTAACCCAAGAGGAGAAGAGGCTGATTGGGTATTTGCCTATGGGGATATTGTAAATTACTTTATCAATAATACTTTTTCCATCCCGGAGAATAATTTTTCTCGCGGCGGGGAAGAAAATACCATCACAGCCGATATGCAATTACTCGTGGGCGATGCAACAGAAAATACGTTACCACCAGCGGTACGAAAAGTATTACGCGAATATTTAGTAAACGTTGGCATTACAGAACCCAAAGTGGCCGTGATAATAAAAATGATATCGGAGCGACAAACCATGGACTTAGTGTTTAATATTACGCAAGAAGTTTTTGAGTCAGAAGCAGATTTTTCAAATTTTATGCAGAGCATCGGTTGGTTTTTACCACAACACTATTCCTATCTGGCCATTGGCGAAAACGAGCTTGCTCGTTTTTTTCCATTGTAGCTTGCGAAAGGTTTATCAAGGCTGCTTGATGGATTGCATTGCAGTATAATCCCCGACTCAGCATTATTGCCACCGATTGGAGAATAAAATGTCAGAGTCTGAACAGCTACAAGGTAATACCGAGAAAATCTATCATATTTCCCATAACGATCTGCCACTCTCTTGTCCAATGCCGTCTATGCGCATATGGGATTCACATCCGCGTGTTTATTTACCGGTCGATGAAACGGGGGATGAAATTTGCCCTTATTGCGGTGCTCGCTTTATTTTAGATGATTTTGGCGGAGCAACAGAAGAAAAGCACAATGACTAATCAAAATATTTTTATCGTTGGCCCTTCTTGGGTTGGTGATATGGTGATGGCGCAAGCTTTATTTGCCACGTTAAAACAGCACTATCCAGCGAGCCGGTTAACGGTTTTAGCTCCGAAGTGGAGCAAACCATTATTGCAACGTATGCCGGAGGTGGATGAATCTTTGGATATGCCGCTTGGGCACGGGGCGTTGCGTTTAGATATTCGGCGGCGGCTTGGTTTGGCGCTGCGCAAACAAGCGTATACCAAAGCATTTGTGTTACCCAATTCGTTTAAATCGGCTTTGATCCCATGGTTCGCTAAAATTCCTGAGCGTATCGGTTGGCGTGGTGAAATGCGTTATGGCCTGCTGAATGATTGTCGAGTGCTAGATGAAAAAGCATACCCCCTAATGGTACAACGCTTTGTGGCCTTAGCTTTTGCAAAAGGCACCGCGCTGGATAAGTTACCGCGGCCGAAATTACAAATTGACGCAAACAAGGTGGCGCATGTTGTGAATGAATTTAAGCTATCTTTAGATAAGCCGATTTTAGCGCTCTGTCCAGGTGCTGAATTCGGGCCTGCAAAGCAATGGCCCGCCGAGTATTATGCTCAAGTAGCTCAAAGTAAAATCAGTGCGGGTTGGCAGGTCTGGTTATTTGGTTCTAATAACGATAAATTTTGTGCCGATCGGATCCAACAGCAAGTGGGAGCGGGCGTTGTCAATTTGACGGGCTGTACCTCGCTGGCTCAAGCTATCGACTTATTATCAACGGTGACCGCGGTTGTGAGTAATGATTCTGGGTTGATGCACGTTGCAGCGGCGTTACAAAAGCCCGCCGTAGTGGTGTATGGTTCTACCGATCCCAGTTTTACACCACCTTTATCTGAGCAAGTTAAAGTGTTGCGCTTAGGATTATCCTGCAGCCCTTGTTTTCAGCGGGAATGTCCGTTACAACACATGAATTGTTTGCGCGAGCTGCATTCTGAAAGAGTCATTACCGCTTTACAAGAATTAGCCGTATGAAAATTCTAGTAATTAAAACTTCCTCAATGGGGGATGTGATCCACACGTTGCCAGCGATTTCCGATGTGAGTTTTGCCATGCCGGATTGTAAAATCGATTGGGTAGTCGAAGAATCTTTCGCTGAAATCCCGCATTGGCATCCCGCGGTGACTCAGGTTATCCCGGTGGCTTTGCGGCGGTGGCGTAAAAATCCTTGGCATGCTTGGCGCAGTGGGCAATGGCAGGCTTTTAAATCGCAACTACGAGAAAATAACTATGACGTGGTGATTGACGCGCAAGGATTAATGAAAAGCGCATTTTTAACTCGGCAAGCGCGCGGTTTGCGCTGTGGTTTAGATCAATTTTCTGCACGAGAAAGTTTGGCCAGCATCATTTATCAGAAAAAAATACCGGTTGCAAAAGAGCAACATGCGGTTTCACGGGTACGACAATTATTTGCTGACGCTTTGCGTTATGTGCCTGCTCGGATTGAACCACACTATGGTATCGATGTGACTCGTTTGGGGAAAGTCGATATCGACTCGAAGCCTTATTTGTTGTTGTTACATGGTACGACTTGGGCAACAAAACATTACCCAGCCAATTATTGGCGTGAGTTAGCAAGGCTTGCTACCGATGCGGGTTATCGCCTCAAGCTGGCCTGGGGAAATGAAGCCGAAAAACAACGCGCATTGCGGATTGCCCAAGTGAGTCACGACGTAGCCGTATTACCCAAAATGGGTTTGGCGCAATTAGCTTGGGTATTGGCGCATGCGCACGGTGTCATTGCCGTAGACACGGGGCTTGGCCATCTTGCTGCTGCGCTAGAAGTTCCTACGATTTCACTCTATGGCCCTACGGATGCACGATTGACCGGGACAATGGGGATTAATCAAAAACATTTATCAGCGCGATTTGACTGCGCGCCGTGTTTGTTAAAAAAATGTTCTTACAAGCAACCAACCACAGAAAAACCAGCGTGCTTTACGACATTGCCTCCTAAGCAGGTGTGGGATATCGCAACTGCGTATTTTCAAGCTTGTCAGAGCATGCTCCATGAATGAAATGACCCTAACTTCGCCGTATTCCATTCGCGACAAACTGTGCCATTTCAGTTTATTGGCGACAGTTTTCTTCATCCCGCTTTCAGCATTTTTGCTCAATATTAGTATTTTGATGACTGTGATGTTAGCGCTATGTTGTGCCAAGTGGCGGCAACGGTTAGGAGCCGTATTAAAAAATCCGGTTGCGGTAGCTGGTTTGTTACTTATTGCGGTTTTTATTATTGGAGCCTTATTTTCAGAGGCCAGCGGTGAGTCAATACAAATCGCATTTCATAAATATAGTAAGCTGCTTTATATTCCATTACTGATGCCATTATTCCATGATGAAGCAACCAAGTCCCAAGCGATTCACGTCTTTTTAGCTGCGATGCTGTTAACGGTGGTATTGACCATAACCAATTTATTAGCCATTACCCATATTGGGGCAGACTATTCCGCTGTTTTTAAAAATCGCATTGAAACCAGTTTTTTGTTAGCGTTTGCGGCGTATGTAACGATGCATCGAGCCTGGTTTGACCAAGCTCTGCGACCGCTTTATGTGGGGGTGTGTTTATTATTCTGTATAGATTTATTATTGATTAACCAAGGGCGAACGGGGTACTTAGTATTTATGGTGCTCACCGCATTATTATTATTTCAACACAGTCGATGGCGCGGTTTGTTGGTAGCAACGATGGGATTGAGTGTGCTTTTTGGATTGTTAGTTGTTTTACCAACACCATTTCGTGCCCGCTTGCAGCAAACGACAGCGGCAATAGATAAATTGGAGCGTGGTATCGATTTGAGTCACTATACCCAACATGGCAAACCAAGCGCTTGGCGCTTAGCGAAGCCCAAAGAGGATAGCGGTAAATCGATTTTATTGCGGGTCCAGTTTTTGCGAAACTCACTAACTTTATTAGAGGGCCATTGGCTATTTGGTCGTGGTGTTGGGTGTTTCCGTGAACTGTATTTCCAAAATTTTGGCCCTTTTGAAGTGGTGGGTAATCATATTGTTAAACTGCAAGATCCCCATAATGAGTATTTGATGATAGCGGTACAATTGGGGGCGGTGGGTTTTGCTTGTTGGATTTTATTATTGGCTTTAGAATGGCGAGCGAGTTTAAGGATCCCTGGATTTTGGGGACAAGAAGCACAAGCCTTTGTTGCCGCATTTGCCGTAGCCAGTGGTTGCGATGCTTTTTTGTTTTTATCCGCCCCAGGACATTTTTTTGTTTGTTTTTCAGCTTTGTATTTTAGTTCGGTGTCAAAAGGTGGCTCATGTCGGTTATCAACATCATAGAACCCAGCCTTCGAGATCAAGCGGGCCATTGTTATGGCTATGTCGACAGTTTGTTACATGCTTGTGATCAGCTGGCATTGCCTGTAAAAATCTGGGCAGATCACAAGGCCAAGCCATTATTTTCTGATGAGGTCTTGCGCCCCTATTTCCATTATCGATTACGCAAATGGCAAACGTATTTTCTTTATAAGCGCTTGTTACGCCAGCAGGCGATCATTTTTATTCCAACAGCCAGCGGCATGGATCTTTTTTTATTAGATAAGGCATTGCGAAAAAATTCCAGTGAGCAAAAAATATTTTTACATTTTCATCAATTTCGCCAGACCCCTAAAAAATTGGCTATGTTAAAAAAAATGGCAGAGCAATACCCTGAATGGGTCGTGATGACACCGACCGAACGATTGCGAGAAGTCTTTCATCGAGCCGGGTTTATTCATTGTGAATATGTGCCTTGTCCGACCTATGCCGCGTTTCCGAGCCCAACAAATGCCGTGTTTGATGAAATTAAAATATTATATGTGGGGGCTGCGCGAGCAGATAAAGGATTTCCACAAGTGGTGAATTTCGTTGAGTATTGCGCCAAGCAGGGTGCAAAATTTCCAATCTCTATTCAAGTCTCGCCGCCACATTCCGGTTCATTTGATAAAGCCACAAAAGCTGCCGTTAATCGCTTGACCCGATGCGCTTACGCCCATTTAACATTACAAGGAAAGACCCTGGATCAAAAAGAATATCTGCAACAATTTTTTGGGGGTATTTGTTTGTTAATTTACGATCCGCTGTCTTATCGGGATAAATTCAGTGGCGTTACCCTCGATGCGCTGTATTCTGGATGCCCAGTGATTACGGTGCCGGATACCTGGATGGGACAAACCGTAACACGTTTTCAAGCTGGACTTACGGTGGCCGATCGTGAGCCACAGACGATTTATCAAGCGGTCATGACCATCATGAAAGATTACGCATTTTATCATCGGAATGCGATGAATGCTGGTATTGAGCTGGAGCGCGCCCATCGTCCAGAAGTGACTTTGGAGGTTATTCAGTCTTATCTTTAGCTTAAAGACCACCAATTGACAATGATACAAGCGTTTGTGAAGATTAGGGTCTGTTGACTGGGGGAACGGGATTGACAATCGTGCAGCTTGAAAACGAGCGAAGGAAGCCACACAGCCTTTTTTTAATTATCACGTTAATGCTTAGTTATGCATTAGTATTCATCGATGAATCCGGAATTTCGGTTACTTTGAAATCCATCAGTCATTCGCTTGCGGTCAATCATCACGAATTATATTGGATTGTAAATAGTTATTTAGTGACATTTTCAGCTTTGTTGTTGTTGGGTGGGAAACTTTCGGATCAATATGGCGCTAAAAGAGTCTTTCAATTGGGCGTGATTATTTTTTTGGTTAGCTCAATTCTCTGTGCATTAGCCCCAAATTTACTCATATTGTTGATAGGCAGAGCGTGCCAAGGGGTTGGCGCAAGTTTCATTTTACCATCGATACCAACATTGATACATAGCCATACCCATCGCGATATGTTTAGTAAAATTTTTGGTGTTGTTCTAAGTGGTGCGAATGTTTTTTATGCCATTGGGCCGATTATCGGTGGGACTCTTTGCTTTCAGCTAGGGTGGCGTTATTTTTTTTGGATTAATATTCCCATCGCGTTGCTAATTTTATTTTTTGCTAATCAAGGGTTAACGAACTTTCCAAATAAAAATGAAAAATTTAGTGATTTCCAGGGACTTTTCCTATTTGCTTTGAGTATCGCAAGTCTTATTATTGTATTGATGGAGGGTAATCAATGGCATTGGTTGGGTATCAAGAGCACGGCTTGTTATTTTATTTTTGTGACGTTATTTTCCATTTTTATTTGGCATGAACAGCATGGCTTTGCGCCAATGATCAATTTGCAGTTTTTTAGGGATCCGCTGCTGGCAGCCGCTTGCATGGTATTGCTAATTAGCACGATGGCATTGACCTTGATTATTTATTGGGGGGTATGGTTGCAGTTTGCTTTTAAAATGGATGCTCAAACTGCTGGGGTGGCATTGTTGCCAACCACTTTTACATTGATGATTGTTCCAGCATTACAAGGGATTTGGGTGAGTAAACGAGGCACACGGACACCCCTGTTAACTGGGCTAGCCTGTATGGTGTTGGGGTTGTTGTGGGTTTTGCGATTTTCCCGTGCTGGATCGTATTTTCATATTATTCCAGGATTCATTTTGTTTGGTATTGGTATTCCACTGGCTATTCCTTCTGCAATTATGAGTATTATGATGTCAGTAAGCGAAGAATTTAAAGGGATAGCTTCCGGTATTTACACGACCGTTCGTCAACTCGGGTTAACGATGGGGGCCGCTGTATTGAGCGCTATAATTAGCACAGCCGCTATTTCTAACCAAGAAAATTATACCCATTTGCTAAACATAGGCATGGTTTTTATGCTGGTTATTACTATTCTTGCCACGATTATTACGCTGATTTTTATCCCGTCGCACGGTAAATAGTTAAATTTGTCATTATAGTCATCTTGGAAAAGTAATATGAGCATCTAAATTGCTTAAATAACCTTAACAATTTTCAACTATAGTTATATGAAGATATTTTTTAAGGTAAATTCATATGGCTTTATCTCAAGTATTGTTAAAATTCTGGAATCATTTCATTGGTTCTTCAAAAATGGCCGTGAATCAAGCCATTAAAGCAAACTATAATAAAACCAATTTCATTCCCAATCTCAATAAAGTGTTTATGCACCGTTATTTTGACAATGATTTTGCTGGAACAGTATCAGCTAAATTGAGAACGAATCATATTCCTAAAGACGAGTGGCGGTTATCGGTATTTTTCCTGCTAGCAACAACATCGCTATTAAACCCGCTGCGAGCGCCGATATTATTGTTAGCGGTATTGAATCATGTCGCGTCAAGCTTTTTCAGTTGGCTATATCAAGAAGACGGTATTTCCGCGTCACCAGCTATCACTTGGGCCTTACGCATTGTACTTGGGGTGGTGGCGGTGCCGTTAAAAGTGGTGGCGTCAATTGGCTTGGTGATTGCTAAGCTATGGAATATTCTCACGCATCCGTTATCATTGTTATGCGACAAGTTGGCGGTCAATCAGCAGAAACCCAGACACAGAGTATGGTGGTATATGGGGCTTATTGCGGTTGGTTTATTGATGGCAACCTTGTGCTTTTTAACTGGGGGACTATTTGCTGCCGTGCCATTATTGGGATTATTGATAAAAGGCATTGGCTTAGCCTTAGGGTGGGCCAGTGCCACAGGTGGCGTGGCATTGCTTATCCCAATCGCAACAACCCTTTTTATTGCAACAACCCAATTTTTTATAGCACTGGGTAGTTTGATAGCAAAACCCATTGCTTGGTCGGCAAATAAAGTTAATGCAATTTACCAAGAAAAAACGTTAGCACACGCAGATTTAAAGAAATATACCGATCTGGATGAGATGATTAACCGTTATTTGCAAGAGGACTATAAGATAGATGAAACGGAAGCGTTATATAAGTTGCTAACGTCGACTGCATCAGCGGAGATCACCCCGGGGATGAAGCAGCTGATGTGTTACTGTAAAATTCTTGAAGCCAGCGCGCAGATAGAGGAAGACTTTAAGAAGGGATCTGTTTCTAGAGAAAGAGTGGATCAGCATGAAAATATAAAAAAGAAACTTGGAAAACTGACGTGCAATAAAAATGAAAAGGATTTGCTAGCATTGGTCGATCTATTATTAAAATCCGGCACAAATGGTAACTTGGAAAAGGAGATGGATAAAATTGGTTCCCAGATAAAATATTTACGAGCAGCTATTTCAGGAAGTGCGGATCAATCAGTAATAGAAAAATTAGATAGATTTCTAAAAGCGTGTGATGAAGAGCACTATATTCAACACTGTGTGCGTGATAACGCAAGGATCCCAGAAAGAAAATATACTTTGAGCGCGTACTTATTAGGCGGTAATTGTAACAATAGGACTCCGTCACCGTCATCTCCTAAAGAAGTTGAAATGGTAGGCGTTTTTGTTTCAGTTAAAGAATCTCCAAGGCTGCCTTCTATTCATGAGAGGTAGTCATCATTGAAAAATGGCGATAACTTCTTCAACCTTATGGCGTTTGTCAGGATTGCAACTGATAAAGCGCGGTACCTCGATCACCATCATCTGTGCTGGGCGATAGGTTTCTTGAATGAAGTTGGTGTTGTGATTAGAAATGACAACGATTATCCCTTGGCGTGCCAGTGCTCTTGCTTTATTGGCTAATAGCACGTGCTGATCGATGCCAAATCCGCCTGGGCTGTAGGTGGTAAATTTTGCCGTATTGGAAAGCGGGGCATAAGGTGGATCACAGTAAATCACATCGCCGCTTCGCGCATGATCCAGGGTATTCGTAAAATCTTGATGAATGAATTTTGCATGTTTGGCTTTCACCAAAAAAAAGCGCATTTCTTTTTCTGGGAAATAGGGTTTTGTATAACGACCAAAAGGAACGTTGAATCCACCGTTACGGTTATATCGACAGAGTCCATTGTATCCATGTTTGTTAAAATAAAGGAATAAGGCGGCTCTGAGAGGGGGATCATCGGTTTCATTAAATTCATCACGCAATCGATAGTAGGCCGACTCGCAATTGAATTGTTTTGTAAAATATTGTCGGCAATAATCAATGAAAACATCTTGCTCAATTTGTAGGGTTTGATAAAGGGTTATCAAATCTTTGTTATTGTCTGCAAGCAAGTAACTATCGTAACTCGTATTGAGAAAAACAGCACCCGAGCCAACAAAAGGTTCAAGTAGGCGACTTCTTTTTGGTAGTTTTTCAAGCAGGTGTTGCATGATTTGGAATTTGTTACCTGCCCATTTGAGAAAAGGTCGCAATGAGATCTCCTGGAGGTTGAAAAGAGCGCAGGCATTATCACATTATTGGCAAAGATCTTGCAATGATATTATTCGACCTTTTGGGCTTAACAGTCTAATATATTAGTGCCGGTTGACATTCGCAGCCGAAAAAGCAATTGTCAACCGGCCCTAAACATAAGGATTAACCGGGAGAGCGTGAATATGGACTTAACGATAATTTCACAAACATTGCAGCGTCTTCCGTTGGTAAATCCGCCTCGAGCGACAAAATTAATTACGCCTATTTTACAAGAGTTGAATTTGGCGCATTTTTCTGTATTAGAGCGCAATGATTTTCTGGAATCGATACACGACACCTTGGATATGGTGATAATCAGCACCCGTGAAACCAAAGAGAGAGAACTTAATTGTTTGGCAGATCAATGCCAAATTTTCTTAGTGAAATCTTATTTTGATATCGCCAAACAAATTATTTCCACTCAAAAATCGCTCAAAACAAATATGCAGGTTATCGCGTGCTTACATCGTTCCTTATATCATTTACAACAATGCCAACAGTATAATTGCCAGATCTATAAAAAACCCCCAGCACAGTGGTGGCTATTACTCAATGAAATATATAAAGTTGCTGAGGCCAAGCAATTATTAGCCGGTGTCTCATTTAAACATACGATGCAAGGTGAGTTTGCTGCTTCTCTTGAAGATATTTATAAACAATGTGTGTTATTAGCGTGTGTTGGACCCAGTCACTTATCGCAAAATGAAATGACGGGGGTGTTTGCACTTGTAAAAAAATGGGCGCCGTTGGTGAAAATCAATGTTCCAACCTTAAAGGACGATCAGTTTTTAATAAATTTGGATTATGACAGCGCACCCGTGCCGCACGAATTCAAACATGACGTTGTTCCCGGTAATCAGCGGTCATTTGATGTCAAGCAACTTCTCCCTGAATGCCACCGGTTGCGACAGTTATTATTCAAAATTCCAGATCAAACCATGGAAATGGATGGCGTGGCCATCACGACGGATTTTGTGCAGCGCGTGATTAGCAGTTTGGGAGAGCGGCCAAAACGAAAATTTCATCGAGTCTCTGTTACCGGCAGTGTCACTTTATCGTTACAAGTCACCGGTGAAGATGATCTCGCACAAGAAACACAATGGCATATCGTGAATGCTAGCCCAGAAGGTTATGGCTTAAGAAGCTATGCCGCTTTGCCACTGGATTTTACTGTTGGTAGCCTCATTAAAGTTCGAGAAAATCAAAATGCGTCTTGGCAGCTCGGGGTTTTCCGGTGGGTAGAGGTGGATGATAACGGATATATTAAAGTTGGTGTTGAGCTGCTTTCGCCACAATTCAAACCGATTAAAATTGCCGTTGGCAAAAAAGGGGAGTTTGTTTCTGGATTATTATTACCGGCGTTGAAAGCCATTCGTGATATCGATATTTTAGTGATCCCAAATCGGTTGGTTAATTCCGGTGATGTGGTGATGGTTAGTAACGATAATGTGGAATATCAGGTCCAATTATCAGCGCCAGTCGAGCGCAACACGCGTTTTAGTCAATTCCATTTTTCTTTAGCGAAAGATAACGGCTCAAGCTCGCAATGACGCCACGACGTTTTGCGTAAGTCCTAGGGCGTGTCGGCAATTAATTCGTGCAAATATTCAACATATGTAGGGTGTATTAGGCGCGCGAGCGCCGTAATACACCAAATCTACCGGGACGAGCTGGTCATGTAGGTGTAACAGCAAAAGACAACAGAGTTTTTA
>CAYGNG010000029.1:0-31610 GCA_964351225.1 uncultured Gammaproteobacteria bacterium | reverse complement strand
CAGAACAGCAACAACAGCCAGAATCAGAACAGCAACAACAGCCAGAATCAGAACAGCAACAACAGACAGAACCAGAACAGCAACAACAGAGTCAGAAAGACGAAAATAATAGATCAACTCGACAAATACCAAGTTACCAAGATATGTTTGACGACGTCAAAGAAAAAGAAGAAGAAGAAGAAGAAGTAGTAGTAGTAGAAAAACAACCAAAGCAACCGCCAAAACCAGAACAGCAACCAAAGCAACAGCCAAAACCAGAACTGACGCAAAATACTGCTATCACAACGGCAGATTCCCCCACTGTCGATCCTGAGAAGCAAAAAGTTGTTGAGATATGCCAAGGGCTACATCAATACATTTGCCACAATATACAGTTTAACTCTGGCAATATTGACGCAACTTTTAAACGCCCACAAGACTTCGATGCGATTAGCAACTGGATAGCGTCCGCAAAAAATCAAATTGATTCACATCTCAATAGCCGATCTTTCTTCGCGAAATATTTTTACAGCCGACATGGCAGCAAAGGATTACGGCGGGTTAAAGATTTGCTAACAAAAATCGAAAATGAAATCGGAAAAGAAGGACCCAACTACCCAGAAATATACAACAATTTAGCAACAACCATCCTCGCCAGTGGCAACAAAGAGCATTCACTATCTCGGTATTTAACTTCCCTAACTAATAACCAAGAGCAACCAGAACAAACCGACAAAAAAGCATTACCATCGTCTGACAAAGCAATGCTAGCTGTCTTAAAAAACTATCCAAAACCAGCAGAACCTACCACCACCAAAGACAACTTTGAAACAGCGCTTTTAAAATCAAAAGGATATAACTGGCTCTATTCTCGTTGGCAATTTCGTATTGGCCGCCGTAAAGCCGTTGCCGCTGCTTGCAAGGAAGGATTAACTAGGCACCAAGATAATACTGGCCCTAAAACGTAGCTGGGGCAATTACCCAGCCACTGTTTCACGGTTATAGCGGGAGATCATGCGCTTGATTTCTTCCACCGCAGACACATCCAGACGCGGACCAAATTTAGTAACCACCCGAGAAGCGGCAAAACACGCTAAGCGCCCAATCACTATCAATTGGTAACCCTGCGACAGACCATATAAAAAAGCCCCAGCAAAAACATCGCCGGCACCAATGGTATCAACCGCATCGACCGGGAAAGCTTCAATGGTAATACGCTCACCCCCCTGACAAATTAACACACCCTTGGCGCCTAACGTCACCACCGCCAAACCCACTTTTTCAGAGAGGATTTCAGCGGCAACCTTTAAATTGGTGGTCTCACAATAATATAAGGCTTCTTTATCGTTACAAAATAACAGATCAACGCCCAAGGCCATAATTTCATCTAGATTTTTCTTGAAATATCGCACCATATTCAAATCAGATAAACTCAAAGCCACTTTCACCCCCTGCGCTTTAGCAATGCGCGCACTCTCCATCGCGGCATGAAATGCCGTCGGCGAAGCAACCAAATACCCTTCGATGTATAAATACTCGGATTTTTTAATGGCATCGGGCACTATCTCTTTTTCAGATAAATTTCCAGTTATCCCTAAAAAAGTATGCATGGTTCGTTCGGCATCGGGTGTGATCATCGCAATACATTTACCGGTGATACCCGCTTCACGGGCACCACGCACATTGCTGTCTACGCCATGTCTGGCCAAATCTTCATAAAAAAAGTGCCCCGTCGGATCATCGGCAATTTTACAAATGTAAAAACTCTCGCCGCCTAATTGCTTAACCGTAATAACGGTATTTGCCGCCGATCCGCCACAGGCTTTAACATGCTTAACCCCATCTAACTCTTCGAGTAAAACACGCTCTTGATGTTTATCGATAAGGGTCATGACCCCTTTTTCAATGCCTAAACGATTCAAGGTTTCGTCACGCACCTCAAAATCAAAATCCACTAACGCATTACCGATGCCACAAACCGAGAATTGTTTCATTATTTTTTATTCCTTAAGCAAATCAAAAGCTACTTTCATAGCAGACAACGTTTCAGTGATCACGTGCTCATCATGGGCCGCACTCATGAAGCAAGCTTCGTAGGCAGAAGGAGCGAGATTCACCCCTTGTTGTTGTAACAAATGAAAAAACCGCGCAAATAATTCTTTATCGCAGCGCATCACCGAGGCAAAATCCGTCACGGCTTGTTGCTCGGTAAAAAACAAACCGAACATGCCACAAACGTAATTCGCGTGCAGCGCAAACCCCACATCCCGAGCCAATTGCACGGCTTCATGCACCAGTCGGCTGGTGGCCTGTTGCAACGTAACATAAAAGTCTTTATTTTGTTGGATAATTTGCAAAACCGTTAACCCTGCCGTCATGGCAATCGGGTTACCCGACAATGTGCCCGCTTGATACACAGGCCCCAGTGGCGAAAGCAATGACATGATATCTGCCCGACCACCAAAAGCCCCCACCGGCAAGCCGCCGCCAATTACTTTTCCTAACGTCACCAGATCGGGCTTAATACCATAGTGTGCTTGCGCACCCCCTAAAGCAACCCGAAATCCAGTCATGACTTCATCTAAAATCAATACCGATTGATATTGATCGCAAAGCGTTCTTAATCCTGGCAAAAACCCCGACAACGGTGGCACACAATTCATATTGCCCGCCACCGGCTCAACGATTATCGCAGCAATCCTATCGCCATATTCTTCAAATAAATTTTTAACACTTTCGAGATCATTATACTGAGCTACCAAGGTATGTTTAACCACGTCTTGTGGCACCCCTTCTGAATCGGGATTGCCATGCGTTAACGCGCCAGAACCTGCTTTCACCAATAACGCATCAACATGGCCATGATAACCGCCTTCGAATTTGACGATGAAATCTCGCTTGGTAAATGCTCTAGCCAACCGAATCGCACTCATCGTCGCTTCGGTTCCTGAATTAACCATGCGCACCATTTCGATATTTGGCATGAGGGTGCAAATTGTTTTAGCTAACTCGATTTCTATTTCTGTCGGTGCCCCAAAACCCAAACCATTTTGTATTGCCGTCGTCAAGGCATCGATAATCATCGGATGGGCATGACCTAAAATATTGGCACCCCACGTACAAACATAATCTATATAACGCACACCGTCATAATCAAAAAGATGCGCCAGAGCACCTCGTGCAAAAAATACCGGTGTTCCCCCGACAGCACGATAAGCGCGAGCCGGCGAATTCACCCCACCCGGGATAAAACGCTTGGCTTCAAGCATAAATGTTTCCGAACGTGTCATACCCACATCCTTTATCAATAAAAAATAAATTAATTAACTAACACTGCCGACAAACCTCAAATACTATTCCAAATCGGGAGTAAACGACGACGGTTGATAAATGCGCTTAGGAATGTGTTTCCCCATTCCCAAACGTTGCGCGAATTTAAGTGTTTTCCAGGTATAGGCTTGGCCATCACGAATGGCTGAAGGCATATCAAACCCCTGCGCCAAAAACGCAGCAATACTGCCGCTCAAGGTAGAGCCCGCACCTAAATAAGCGTGCGCCAACCTATCCCACTCAAAGGATTTGACATACCGTCGGTGGCCATAATACGCATTAACGATTTTATGATGGGTAGAACGCGTATTCACGATTAACACATTATCACATCCGGTTGCCATGATCTCCTGGGCCGACGCCTCTATGCTATCAGCACTTTGGGTCAATGAAGATAATTCGTCTTGATGTAAAATAATAACACTGGATAATGGCAAAATATCGTGGACTATGCCCGCCAACATTTCGCCAGAGGGATAAAATTCATGGCTTAACGATTTTAATACCGGATCATACACAACCGGAATAGCGGGATAGTCACTCAGCAGCGTCGAAACCGCAACGACATTTTCTATCGTTCCCAGCATCCCCACTTTAATGGCTTGAACCGACATATCCTCTAAAACGGTACGAGCTTGCTCGATGATCAATGTCGAACGCAGCGGAACAATGTCTTTTATTTCACAGGTATCTCTGGCGACAACAGCGGTAATAACAGGACACAGGTGACCACCCAAATAACCTACCGCTTCAATATCCGCTTGTAAACCCATGCCGCCGGAAGGATCCAAACAAGTCAAACTCATAACAACTGGCGCCCGGTCAAGGTTAGATAGCGACATGAACAGTATCTCACAATTGTTGGATGAGAATCATAGCATAATCAGACAAAAAACCACAGGAACGGCAATGGGTTTTTTGGCCAAAAATTACGCCTCCGTTAACCCCAAGGCATAACGCATCAATTGCGATTTTAATACCGGTAATTGATTGACAACGGTTAAACCAACATTTCGAGCACCAACGAGCAATGGGTTATCACTGGTAAACCCGGCTTTGAAACCAGACATGGCCGCAAGCATCGTAACATTCGCTTCTTTACGCGCTCGAGCATAACGACGCAGGGTATCATAAGCGCTAAAATCCCGCTTTTTCACCAGCGCTTGTTTGATAACACCAGAGAGGACCTTGGCATCCATCAAGCCTAAATTCAAACCCTGACCCGCTAAAGGATGAATGGTATGCGCCGCATCACCTAATAACGCTAAACGAGGTAATACATAGTATTGAGCGTGGCGCATCACCAAAGGGAAACACTGCCGAGCACTTAACAACGTACAGTCACCTAAATACCGCTCTAATGATTCGGCCAACTGCTTTTCAAAATCCGCCGGTAGTAATGATTTTAATAATTCAATGCGCTCAGGTGGTGCTGACCAAACTATCGAGCAAGTATTTGGCTCCGCTAAAGGCAGAAAGGCCAGCGGCCCCTCACGTAAAAAACGCTGATAGGCCGTCGCTTGATGCGGTTTTTCAGTGCCAATCGTCGCCACCAACGCATGATGCTCATAATCACGCATGGTAAGCGGAATTTCGGCTTGTTGCCGTACCCAAGAGTTCGCACCATCTGCCGCTAATACTAATTTGGTATTGAATTCAAGCTCCGTCTTGGTTTGTAAGCGATAACCGGTGTCATGCGCTTGTAAAGCGGCTAAAGCCGTATCAGGGAAACACTTAATATTATTTATCACTGCCACGCGATTTAACAGGGCTTGGCGTAAAATATCATTTTCTATAATATAACCAAGATTTGGCTGTAAACTTTCGCGCGCGCTAAATTCAATACCGCCATTCCCCTGCTCATCCCAAACCCGCATGCGTTGATACGCACAAAATCGAGCGCCTTTAATCTGATCCCAGACGCCACAAGCTTTGAATATCATTTCTGCGCTGCGATTAATCGCACTCACCCGTAAACTAAAATCCTGCAAAGGCAAAGGCCTAGGAAGCTCGTCGCTATCAACAATACTGATAGACAACCCAGCTCCTCCCAATAAACACGCTGCTGTGAGCCCAACAATACCTGCACCAACAATAACAATATCACTTTCATTCGCCTGCATATAATATCTCGGGTCCTTGGGGATAAAGCCCTAACGTTCGGGTGGCTATTCGCTGTTTGAGCAATGGCAATAAATCACCACCTAATAATGCCAGCTTCCGCAACATCACCAGCGGTAAATGATCATTAGAAAATAACTTCACCAACCGATCACTGCCCTGCACCACTTGCTCATGGTCCTTCTTTCGCATGTTTTGATATTGTTCCAACAGGTGCTCCGAACCAATATCCGCTTGCTGACTTTTGGCTTGCCATAATAATTCCGCCAGACTCGCAACATCTCGTAACCCCAAATTAAGCCCCTGTGCACCTATTGGGTGAATGGTGTTCGCCGCATTACCAATTAACACGACTCTGGGCTTTACCAACTCCCTGGCACAAACCATACGTAAAGCATATTGCGCTCTTGCCCCAACTTGCTCTAACCTCCCTAAACGAAAGCCAAATCGCTGCTGAAAAGCGGCCATATAATCTTTGTCAGGAAGATTAATCAATGACTCGCTTTGCGTGCGAGGAACTGTCCATATGGTTCCAGAGCGGTTGTCCGGCAGAGGCAATACCGCCATCGGCCCAGTATCCGTAAAACGTTCATAGGCGGATTCTGGTTTAGGTTTTGAAAACTGGGCATTGGCTATCAGTGCCGTTTGTTGGTAATCATATTCTCTAACCGAAATTCCCAGTAATGAACGGATGGTGGAATGCATGCCATCAGCGGCAATAAGCAGACGGCAACGGTATTGTTGTTGCTTATCCGTGGTAACAACCAACCGTTCCGCTTGATATTCACAAGCAGTGACCGCAGCCGGGCAGATCAGATGATAATTCGCTTGTTGTGCTAATGCTTGCTGTAACGCCTGAATAATCACAGGCATCGGAACCACATAGGCAAAAGCGGATCGGCCAACTTCTTGGGCGGATAATCGTAAAACACCAAAATGCCCTCTATCGGAAATATGGATCTGGGAAATCGGCGTCGCTCTTGCCGCAAGCAATGGCCATATGCCCATATGCTCCATAATATGACGACTGGAATAAGCCAAACCAATGGTGCGAATATCAAACTCAGCGGCTTGGCGCACGCGCTCCGCCACCGCTTCAATGGTCGCAACTTTTAAGCCTGATTGCGCAAGCATACAAGCCATACTGTTGCCAACCACACCACCACCAACCATAATTACATCAAAATCCATCATTTCATGATACTTTCAATATCGGTAATGCTTTTGGGTACCGCTTTCGATAACACCTCGCAACCTTCTGCCGTCACCAACACATCATCTTCTATCCGGATCCCAATGCCACGATACGCCGCATCGACGTTAAGATTATCCGGCGCAATATAGATCCCCGGCTCTACCGTAAACACCATATTGGCTTCCAACTCGCGCCACTTGCCATCGACTTTACACAATCCGACATCATGCACATCTAAGCCGAGCCAATGACCCGTGGAATGCATGTAAAAATCAGTATAATGCTTTTGCTCAATAAGCGTATCCCGATCGCCGTTAAGGAGTCCAATGGCTATCAGCCCAGAACAAATCTCCCGCACGGCTGTTTTATGCATCACATCCCAGCTCAAACCGGGCTTAACGCTATCAATGACCGCCAACTGTGCCCGCAAAACCACTTCGTATAACTCTTTTTGTATCCCAGTAAACTTGCCATTGATGGGGTAGGTTCTCGTAATATCAGAAGCATAATGTTGATATTCAGCCCCCGCATCCACCAGCAACAACTCACCATCGTGTAAAATGCCATCGTTTCTACCATAGTGTAATGTACAAGCATTAGCGCCACTGGCAATGATAGATTCATATGCCAGAAAACGACAGCCGTGCTGGTGGATTTCATGGAGAAACTCGCCTTCGAGCATATACTCCATTTTACCAGGCTGACACGCTTGCATAACTCGCTGATGCGCAAGACCGGCAACTTGTGCCGACTTGCGCAGACACTCGATTTCCTCATGAGATTTTCTAAGGCGCATTTCATGTAAAATCGTATCGAGATTGACGATGCTTTGCGGCGTGGTATCGCCGGTGCGCCCACGCAAACGAAAATGATGTAACACCGATAAAATATCCTGTTCAAGCTCAGGATCACGACCCAGCGCAATAAACAACTGTGTTTTGCCTTTTAGCAGGTCCGTGAGCATATAAGAAAAATCGTCGGTTTCAAAAGCATTATCGGCACCAAAGGTGGCTATCGCTTGAGCCACATCAACGCGCTTACCTTCAAACTGCGCGCGCAACGCATCAAAAGGCGGCGGAACAAATAAAAGGTATTCTTGCACTGTTTCTGTTTTGGTGAAAACCGCCACACTCTCGGGCTCAGTGAGACCGGTGATATAATAAAAATCACTACAAGAGCGGAAAGGGTAACTGACATCGGCATTGCGAGTTTTAGAATCCGAATTACGAATAACCGCAATGCTGTTAACCGGCATCTTATCAAATAATTTATTTCGTCGCCGCGCAAACGCTTCCGTTTGTTGCATGTTTATATCCTAACTTGTTTTAGGCCCTGTTGACCATTGCTTTTTTGGCTGCAAATGCCAACAGGCCCTAATGTAACGTTTCGTATTCATGAGCCATACGACTGACGCTAGCGAAATCCGCATAGATCATTAAAACCGCCATACGAATATATTCGACCACTTCCATAAAACATTTCTCATCGTCTTCGCTGGTGACAATATTATCGATGTCTAATTTTGAAATTTCAGAAATATGATAAAGCGCCTCACGTGAATCATCGCTTAGTGTCTCCTCACTCTGAATACCAGCAAGACCGACTCCATAGAGAAAGCCTTGACACCATAAAGTCAGTGACAGCGCTCGCGCCGACAAGGCTTCATCGTCTGCTGGTAACAACAAATGAAAATTCATTTCTGAATCGCGCAGCTGATTAGAGGCAATCTCATAGAGGTTTACTAAGGTTTCTCGGACAGACTCAATATCAGTCACCTCGGTTTCATTAATCGCGCCTTCAATAAAGTTCAACCAACTCACCCCATTCATTCTAAAGCCGGCGCAAATGACACCACACAGAATACCATGCGCTTCCGACGGACAAGTTGTCACGTTAAGTGAACCAAATATTGCAGACATTTCTGAAAATGACGGCAAATGGATTGAATTTTCCATACGAATTATTTTCCTTCCACACGGTCAAGAAGTTGAGGAATTTTATCATCAAACCACTCGCCTTGGCCAGAAAATAAACTTCACCTTGCCGCCTAAAGGGCCTATTGACAGCCAGTTTTTATCCAGCCACGCGGATTACACACATTGACCCACACCGCTCCCCGATTTATAGTGGATCAACAATAGTACGGGGGTTGTGCTTATGGATAAAATCGATGTCAGCCACTTAGAATCAGCAACTGCAGAATTGCTAGCCCAATACCACGCTTTAAAAGTAGCGCATCAGAAATTACTAGTAGAACGTAAGTCCTTGATCGAAAAAAATCAACTCGCCATTACTCGGATCAAAGCCTTGTTAAACCGATTGAAATCGGTTGAGCGTGCCGTATGACAAAACCCACTCATGTTGTCACCGTCAAAATTTATGATCAATCCTATCATCTCAAATGCCACGTTGATGATGCCGAGCAATTGCGACAAGCGGCAAAACGTTTAGATCAGATGATGCGCACCGTGTCGGAGCAACAACATATTTTGAGTATCGATAAAGTCGCGGTGATCACCGCGCTAACCATAACACAAGAATATTTGAAGTTACATCAAGACTCCTCAACAGAAATTCAATCAGTTAACACCCGCCTTAAAAAACTATTACAAAAAATTCAAAATACGCTTACCCATCAAGAAGAGTTCGCGCTATAATCAAAGAGGCTCGGTTATTAAGGTTAGCATTCAGGAACCGAGACTTTTGAACCTTGGGGTTCACCCCTGTTGTGCCGTGTGCATGCTTACCCCCGAGTAAGAAGCCTAAAACATAACATACCGATCCCCACTTGATTGAAGGGTTCAAGTTTGCAACCTTGATAGCCGGGTATTTCATTATGGATCATAAAAAAAATATCCGCCGCGATATGAGAACACGTCGGCAACAGCTTTCCCCATATGAGCAATTTCAGCATGCCGATGGTTTAGTGCAACAACTCGCACAATGGTCACTCTTTCATGAAGCCAACACGTTGGCATTTTATATCGCCAATGATGGTGAAATCGATCCAAGCCCCAGCATGAAATTAGCATGGTCACTTAATAAAAACTGTTACCTCCCTCTCGTGCAAACCGATCAAACCTTAACATTTGCACCATACCAAGACGGCGACATTTTAATAGCGAACCAATACGGCATTTTAGAGCCGGTCGTTGAGCCCACGGCATGCATCGGCATAACCCATTTGCAATTGATTTTAATACCATTAGTGGCATTTGATGATCGCGGCAACCGTATTGGCATGGGCAAGGGCTATTACGACAAAACCCTCGCATCGCTGGCACTACAAAGCCACAGTACTAAATTTATCGGACTGGCGCATGATTTCCAGCGCGTGGACCATCTGCCCTGCGATCAGTGGGATATCCCATTACACGCGGTCATTACTGAACGAAAAATCCACCAAACAGCTTAAATTTGAGCGCATTTAATGTAAGTCCTAAAAAGGGGTTGACCCTTACGTTGCGGGATACGATATGCTACCTTCGAATTTATTACATGGAGATATTTTATGGCATATACCGTTAAAGAACTTGCCGCGCTCTCTGGGATTTCCGTGAGAACGCTGCATTACTACGATGAAATCAATCTTTTGAAACCTGCGCATCTCAGTGACGCCAATTATCGCTACTATGAGCATGAACAACTGCTCATGTTACAACAAATTCTTTTCTATCGCGAGCTTGGCGTACCACTGAAAGCAATTGCACAGATCATTAAAAGTTCTGATTTTGACAAGCTCGCGGCATTAAAACAACACCAACTTGCGCTCGAACAATTAATTGAGCAAAAACACGTTTTGTTAAATACCGTAAAAAAAACCATTAATCATCTTGAAAAGGATACTGATATGAAACCAACTGAATATTTCTCTGGCTTTGATAAAGCACTAGACGCTTCTCTTGATAAAATGATCAAAACTGGCATAACCACACCACAACGCGTGCAAGAAGCCGTGGAAAATCCGCCTGCTTTTTTGGCTGACTATGAAAATCAGCGCCAACAGTGGTTTGAAGATGGCTCCATGAGCGAAGCAGACTTACAACAAACCTATGACTTCTTTGGCAATATGTCTTTAGAGCAGCATCAGCAATGGGCGTTACGCATGCAACAAAATAACACGGATTTGCTCGCGGCGTTAAGCCAAGGCCTTGCCCCCGATTCTGAGCACGTTCAGCAGTTGATCCATGAGAATCTTGCTTGCTTTGGTGATGCCATCACGACAAATGAAACCGTGATAGCGTCTCAACTCAAGCGATTCACAGAGGACAGCGCGCTAACGGCTGAGCTCAATGCCACACATCCTGGCTACTGTGCTTTCATGGCGGCAGCGATGCGCGCCTATTTTAATCTATCAAACGATTGATTTTTCTGGCTGCGGGGCGTGGACTACACGCCCCCCTTCATACGGCTGCAATTCGATCATCGGATCGGAAGGCTCCGTTTTGTGATTTGAGAAAAAATAATTTACCCCTTGCTCACCACTGTCCGCCTCTGCTGACATATCGAACCGCTGCATACTCAACGTCCGCCCACACGAATCGGATGAGCTCAACCTGCCAGCAATATAGCCATAACCTAATGACTCTAATACCGGCTGCTGTAAAGCAACAAATTTGCTATGACAATAGAAAAGACCCATTTGCATAATAGCAACAATTAACATGACACCCATTACTATCGGCATGGCAAATGGAAACAGCACCATAGTCGCAAAAGCGAGTGTGGTAACGAATCCCAGCACAAACCCCACCGAAGAAAATAAGGCTTGGATCTTTAAAAAGCGAAGAACCTGTTGATCAGCGTTGCTGGCTGACTCGGCTAAACAGCGCAAATATACTTTCATATCACGATAACGAAGATAATCCGATATCAGCATAGTCGATATCACGAAAATAGCCGCTATCCACTGAGCGGTTAATGCGATAAGTGTTAACCCTATTCCCAATACCAGTGCCGCCCCCGTCCAGGCTAGTGCTTTTACCACATTTGACTTACCCTTACCGTAATCAATCAAGGTATAGGCTAATGAAGCTAAGCCCGTAATGTAAAAAAATTGCATTAGCAGCCTCATGGACTCTTTTGCAAAATAGGCGGCACTTGAGACTATCATGCTGACTTCGGATAAATAGGGAATAGTGGTTGAAATGTTTTCCCGAAACACATGCAATTGTGGCGAGATATGCGCTTTATAGATTTGGATAATACGGCTTCTATCCGCAGGCAAATAATAAACAACTTTGCTTTGCTGATCACGCGGCCGCTTATATACGACTTTTAAACCAGAAACTTCCTGATCCGCTGAGTTTATTTCCATACCACAGCAATCATTCAATTCAAATGCATCCAAATTGGTGCTCTCTTGATAAACTATCCTATGAGGATCCGCTTCAATGGCATAATCATCACAGAGGATAAAAACCACATCATTTGCTACCAGAGCCTGTGAGTAAACATGCGGACTATCCTGGTCATTTTGATAATGGTATTGCGACAAAGTGGTGCCCAAACCAAGATCCTTTGATAATAATCGCCATAAGATCTTAGCTTGCTGTTTTGGTTTTTTTTTAGATACAACGCCAATCTTCATGGTTAAAATTATACCATCGAATTGGTCTTTTTTGAAGCACTTATTCTGCCGAATCGGGGTTTAACGCCCGGGTTTCCCCTATCGCCATGATCCAGAGCTGATCTTGGCGATAGCCTTGTTTCTCTCCTGCTTGACGAAAACGCTCTGGGGGCTCAAATGCCGGCTCAGTAGAAAGCACAATGGTACCCCAATGCATTCCAACCAAAGTAGCCGCCTTGATATCTACACCAATTTGCACCGCTTCTTCTGGCGTCGCATGAGAGTGCTGCATCACTGCTCGGGGAGAATAAGCTCCGATACCAATTATAGCATGGCTAAACGATCCAAATTGTGTACCGATCGCTTTAAAACAACTGCCATAAGCGGTATCACCCGAAAAATAAATTTGCTGCTGACCGGCAGCAATTGCATAGCTGTGCCAGAGCGATTTATTGTAGTCAAATAACCCTCGCCGAGAAAAGTGGACACACGGCAATGCGGTAATTTTGATAGCGCCTATTTGCACTTCATCATACCAATCACATTCATGAATATGTTGATAACCATACGGCTCAAAGTAAGATCTAAGCCCCAAGGGAATAATCACCTGTACTTTATCTTTATTGGGTAATGCTTTGATGGTAGGCATACACAGATGATCGTAATGATTATGGCTTAGCAATATAATATCGACCGGTGGCAACTCGTTCACAGATAAAGCTGACGATATATACCGTTTCGGGCCAAATTTCCAAATGCCGGCTCGCTCCGCAAGAAAAGGATCGGTCAAAATGGTAACGCCGTTTAATTTAATGATAAAACAAGCATGCCCAAGCCAAGTCATGGTGTCTTCTGCCTGTGCACTTTGGTAAGCGGCTATGGTTTCTGCTTTGCTAACTACATGTTTAGCCGGAAGTGCAAGCGGTGCTTGCATTTTACCAAATAGCCATTTTAAAGAAAATTTCGCAATGGTTTTGAGTTTACAACCTGACACTTCGTGCTTAGGCTCCAAATTGTGAAATCGCCCGTCTTTGCCGTGATGTGATTTATTCATGATTGCTTATGTTAGCTATAAACCGCTATTATACCCCAGACACAACAAACTGCATAGGATATGGACATGGCCTATTGGCTTTTCAAATCAGAACCCGAAACGTTTAGCATCGATACCCTCGCCCATAAACCCAAACAAACCGAACACTGGGACGGGGTCCGCAACTATCAAGCACGCAATTTCATGCGCGATGACATGCAAGTCGGTGATCTTGGATTTTTTTATCATTCCAATTGTGCCATCCCCGGAATCGTCGGCATTATTAAAATCGTTAAAGCCGCTTACCCGGACTTTACCGCTTTTGATCCAGAGAGCAAATATTATGATCCTAAAAGCTCACCAGATAATCCCCGATGGCATATGGTCGATGTTAAATTTATCCAAAAATTCCCTGAAGTGATTTCGCTTGCCGAATTAAAACGCCAAGCGAAACTCAAAGACATGCTGATTTTACAGAAGGGCAATCGGTTGTCGATTACCCCTGTCACTCACAAGGAATGGGAAATTATTTTAGACCTTTCATGTCGTCAATCTGACTAAACGGGTTTTGTGCCCCGAAAGACGACGCTGGCAAATGCTTCGCAGCTGCAGTTACAGCATTAACCACAACTTTAAAAAAATCTGGTGAAGGTTGTCCTGGCGCAGTATTATATGGGGGTATCATCTGTGGTTGTGGTTGTGGTTTTGGTTTTGGTTTTGGTTTTGGTTTTGAGTTATAAAACATAGTACTTCTCCAAATAAAAATTAAATACCAGAGAAGAATACCAAGCTAAGCTTAAGAGAGGGTTAAGTTTAAACCCTTTTAGTATGTTTTCCTCTGCCATCCCTGGCTAGAGCCAGCCGCTCGTTCAGCGTTCGTATTGCTTTCCAATGCCATCTCCTTCAAAAGCTTGGCCATAACATGTAACAGTACGACTACATCATGACGACCAACTTGAATACCATTATTAGAAGAAGTATAGGTAACCCGAAATAAAGTTCTATAGGTCTCTGAGCACAATTCCTCTTGTAGCCTGTTAAAGTCGCTCACCGCTCTGATAACGATATGACAGCCCCCACCCTTAATATATTGAATAGACTGAATTATCTCGGGGTATTCTGCTTTTAATTTATTGATCGCTACCATGGTCCGTATCAGATAGTCAAAAGCCTTGGCACAACTTAGCAGCCGGGGCAATGCTTGCTCCAAGGACTCAGAGGGTATTCTGATAATATCCTCTTGATTTGACCAATATTGCGAAACGAATTCCGCATCGCTTTCTTGCAAGAATTTATAAAATCCTGACTTGACGGCCGGGTTATTGATAAGATGAATCTCACAACAATGATTTTCCGAATTATTATCCACATTTAAGATAAATTTTAAACGCTGCAAATCCATCAGATCATCATGCATTTTATCTACCCGAGAGAACTTCTGTATAATACCCAAGATTCTCTTCTTCTTCTCCGGCTTGGTTATCCCAGAAGCACCGCGGCTCACATCGCCCGTAGTTGGCTTATCATTCCAAAAACCGAGCCCTCGCCCAAGCCGCTCTACCGCGGCACACCGGTTAAAGATGAAAGCAAGTAAAGTAGGCAGCGAATTAGCTTCGTATACACTTTTTATATCATTGCTAAATGTTTGGTTGGGATCGATGAGCTTCGCATGACAAGCGGCTTCTTGTAATACCGAAGCGAATAGCAACACTTTTAAGCTGGGACTGTTTTTCATAATACGCGTCACCGTACAGGCTATTTGACTATATAAAACCGATTGTATGCTAGGCGTATCACGGTAAACGATTTGAATAATCACACACAGCCTGGCTACCTCTTTAGCAATACGTGCTGCTTTATCCGCCGCAGGTTGATGACTTATCTCCGTCAAGCGTGTTTTAATATCAACCGCGGATAATATTGATGCTGGTGGTCGTTTGTTTTTACTCAACAGATAATCCATTATCTCTTTTAACTGCTCATTACCCCAACTTGCGCTTAATATCCCAGGGTATTGACCACTATTAATGGAAATCCGCAGGCAATAATAGAGTGCATCGGGATTTCCGAGCCAAATAGCTTGATAAAGCAAACTGCAGGCTTCCTGCTTTATCACTTCATCCGGACTATCCATTGCCAATAACTTTCTGGCTTTATAAAGCATAGCACCCGAGTGGCCATAAAATATGGCTTTATCGATGGCGTTTTGACCGATATATTGCTGAATTGCACACTTAGTCTGTTGTTGCAGCACGATTTCTTGCTTTGCATCCATTATAGTGACATTGCGCAGATATTCTCGCGTTTTTATTTTTAACTCTTTGATTTTTTTGTCTCCCTCTATAATCGTCGGTGGATTTAGAATGGCAGCAATCGCATTGAGTATAAAAATAGTTGCGTTGTTAAAATTCATTTCGTCTTTAGTCACAGCGGATTCAATTGTAATGACGTGATCCACTAACCCATCTTCGTTAAAACAATTTTTCACTGTTTTTCTGACAAACTTTTGTAGGGCCTCAAAGTCTTCTTGATCGAAAGTAAACGCAACCCGAGGTAAGCGCTTCTCAAGCTCGGTCAATTTATCCAGTAGCTTTTGCACCGCATCTACTTTAACAGGCCCCAGACGCTCGAACGCGGATCCCGGCCCCATTTCTCTTAGTGCTAGGGGCATTTGGGCACGTGCTTTGGTTGCAAGATCAACGGCTCTACTCGGATCTCTAACAATACCACCAGGTAGAAAACCGTCTCGACTACTTTGCAATGAAGCAAGTAATTGCGCACCTTCAATGGAGCCGAGTTTGATGGAAGTTTCTAATAAGTGGCGGACTAAAACACCATTAATCGAGGGGAAAAACACCACCACAGGTGCATTAAGCCGATAGAATTGCCATGCGTTGCTTATAGCAACGCATTCCTCGTGACTAAAAGGTATATCGCGAAGTGATTTCTCAGAATTATCCGCCATTTTAGTTATTATGCTTTGCTTGATATCAGCACAATCTTTTGTTTTATTAAGTCCGCATATTAAAAGTTTTTTTAGGGTTGCTTCTGCAACTGGAGCATCCTCTTGTAACGATTCATAATCGCTTTGAAAAAAGAAATGATCAAATAAAAAGTCTTGGTCAAAACAAGAAAAAATACGCCCTAGTTCAAAAAAATTCAGCCGCTGCTCACATTCTATTTTAGCTTGCTCAACTAAGTTATAAATCACTGGATGACTTCGTATTGGCAATTCAATTTCAACATCACGATAGAGCAACGCTGCCAGATTAAAATACGCCAGCGCTTGTCGACTCTTTTGCAACTCATCACTGTCATTGAGCGCCGTATTGATTATGCCAAGATAAATATCAGCCGCCGCTTGATAAGCGTTTTTTTCCACCAGCAACACGGCTCGAATAAAATCCGCATAGGGATGCGTGGCGGTGAGCCGTTGTAAATCCACTAATAACTTATCAATGGTGATTTCAGGTGGCTGCCGTGCGTCATCACTAACACCAGCATGCATTTTAGCTACGTCACCAATAACAGCCAATAAATCCGCATCCGACTGAGAACACGGCTTGCGGTATTCTGCAATGATTTGTTCGGCAAATCTTGGATTATCGCAATATGCCAACTGCAAAAGCTTCGTCAAATAAAGCACGCAGCTATACTTAATCAAGGCTGTATTTTGCTCAGAATATATCTCCAACAATTGACGTAATGCTTGCTCATGCTGCGGCATTAAACTTCTTGCTGAAAATGACTTTTTAACAATATCGCTTATATTCTTTGGTATGGCTGCTTGAGAAGCTGACTTGCACTCGCCTGAAAACATATGGACCTGCTAATGCTACAGTGAAAAAACCAAAATACTACCAGCTAAATATTAAGGAAAAATTAAGCAGCGCTGCTTTTGCAGCCGAAAAAGACTTTACTCCCAATTGAGAATGACTTTCCCTGAATGACCGCTGGCTAAGGTTTTAAACGCTTCATCATAATCATCTATAGGAAAATGATGGGTGATCACCTTCGAAACATTTAAACCGCTACGCAACATACTCGCCATTTTATACCACGTTTCAAACATTTCGCGGCCATAAATCCCTTTCAACAGTAAGCCTTTAAAAATAACATGATCCCAATTGATTTGGGTTTGTTTAGGCAATAACCCCAACAAAGCCACTCGGCCACCATGATTCATATGCTGGAGCATATCGCTAAACGCTTTAGGGTTACCCGACATTTCCAATCCGACATCAAACCCTTCATGAATCTGCAATTCTTTTTTGACGTCGTCTAGTGATTCAGTCGCGACATTCACGACTTTTGTCGCACCTACCGATTTCGCTAAATTTAAACGATACGGATTCACGTCCGTGATCACCACATGTCGTGCGCCAACATGCTTGGCAATTACCACCGCCATGATCCCAATAGGACCGGCACCAGTAATTAAAATATCCTCACCCACCATATCGAAAGACAAAGCACAATGGGTGGCATTACCCAACGGATCAAGAATCGATGCGATATCATCTGAAATTTCAGGTTCTAAGCGAAATAAATTCCGTGCTGGAAATTTGAGATATTCTGCAAAAGCGCCAGGAACATTCACCCCCAACCCTTGGGTATTACGGCACAGATGACGAACCCCGGCACGACAATTGCGGCAATGACCGCAAGTAATATGCCCTTCGCCAGAAACTCTGTCTCCTACCGAAAATCCTTCCACTTCAGAGCCAAGCTTAACTATCTCACCCATAAATTCATGGCCAACGGTCATTGGCACCGGAATGGTATTTTGCGCCCATTCATCCCACAGATAGATATGAAGATCAGTACCACAAATCGCAGTCTTGCGAATTTTAACTAAGACATCGTTAGGACCAATATCCGGTTTATCGACATCAACTAACCAAATGCCTGGTTCGCTTTTTGTTTTTGCTAATGCTTTCATCAATTACCCTTAAATTAACCCCAACTGCTTGCCCACTTTGGCAAATGCCGCCACCGCATGATCTATATGTTCGATTTCATGCGCGGCTGACATTTGTGTTCGAATACGAGCTTGCCCTTTCGGAACCACGGGATAGGAAAAACCCACCACATAAATTTTTTCTTTGAGCATTTGCTCTGCCATCGCTGCTGCTAATTTTTCTTCACCAAGCATAACCGGGATAATGGGATGTTCGCCTGGCACCAAGGTAAAACCCAGCGCTGTCATTTTTTCACGAAAATATTGGCTATTGTTGCGCAATTTAACCCGCAAAGCACTGCTTGATTGCAGTAATTTCAATGCTTGAACTGAAGCATAAGCAATCATCGGTGCCAAGGTGTTTGAAAATAAATAAGGCCTGGAGCGTTGTCGTAACATTTCAATGATTTCTTTACGTGCACAAGTATAACCGCCAGAGGCACCGCCTAATGCTTTGCCTAAAGTTCCCGTCACGATATCGATTTTATCTGCCACACCATGATATTCCGGAGTACCGCCACCATGCTCTCCAATAAAACCTACCGCGTGAGAATCATCAACCATGACCAGTGCATCGTATTTTTCTGCTAGCTCACAAATCGCAGGCAGATTGGCAATGATCCCATCCATCGAAAAAACGCCATCGGTCGCTATCAAACGGAAGCGACAATTTTTTGCTTGCTGCAATTGTTTTTCAAGATCGGCCATATCATTATTAGCATAGCGAAACCGCTTGGCTTTACACAAACGAACACCATCAATAATACTGGCATGATTTAAACCATCACTGATAATAGCGTCTTCATCACCAAGCAAAGTCTCAAACAATCCCGTATTCGCATCGAAGCAAGAAGAATACAAAATGGTATCTTCTTTTGTTAAAAATTGACTGATGGCTGATTCTAATTCTTTATGAATGGTTTGCGTGCCACAAATAAAACGTACTGAAGCCATGCCATAGCCGTATAATTTAGCGCCTTCAGCCACCGCCTTAATTAAATCAGGGTGATCAGCAAGACCCAAATAATTATTGGCACAAAAATTTAAAACCGGCTCGGTTTGATTGACTAGGATTTCCGCTTTTTGATGTGAACGGATCACGCGCTCACCCTTGTATAATCCGGCTTCACGAATCGTGGCAATTTCAGCAGCAAGATGCTGGTATATCGCTTGGCTCATCCCATCCCTCAATTCCAGGCTTTAATCGCAGAGTTTAACCTACAAACTCTCAACTTGAAATAGAAGAACGAACGGTTGGCGCTAACACTTGATCTACATCAGCCACATGGGCTTTGGTTTGTAAAGTCCAACCAGCCCAAGACCCTAACCACAGACTGCTGCAAGTCAATTGTGCTAACAACATCGCATGAAACTGTTGCAATAATTCCAACTGGTTTTGATTTGTCAGATCATTATTATTTGCAGCCTGGGTCGATTTTTCGTAGATGGTTTTAATTTCTGGAGGGCAAATCGTATTAATTGTGGAGTGACCATTCTCTGCTGGCGAAGCAATTTTAATCTCAGAGCACGATCGCCAAAAAGTCGGTTTGATCCCCCAACCAGTGGTTCTCGAAATGGTTTCAATTTTACTTTTTAATAACTCAAATGCTGACTTATCAGGCGGGCTCAAACTATTATCAATTCGCAGATTTTCACGAATTTGTAACAAACAAGCTTGGAAACTCTCTTTATGATCTGCCCTGGGCTTAAACTGTGTCAAGCCTTGGTTGATGATAGACTGTAACTGGGTACCGTCTGATTCGGCTTGTTGAGTAAAATCAGCGATAGCGGGCATCAAGGTTTTCTCAACATAGTTTCGTCTGGCGCGATTGTCCGAATTTTTAAACCAGTTAACTATCGCTTGAAACAGTAAAGGTAACAAAACAATATCATACCAGTGAAAAACCAAAGCGCGATGATTTTTACTGAGATAAATTTCAAGTTGTTGCGCGCAAGTCTCTGCTCGCTTCAAACGTGGCAGCATGACTTCAGAAAAAAATTGCTCTAAGCGTTGCAGTTCATCAAGCTGTGACTGGTAACTCTGGCTAACTTGTTGTTCATTTTGTTGCGATTCGTCATTTTGAGATTGGGTATATTCCCTTCCTTGCAAAGTTATCAGCTCTTTAGTAAATCGTTGTGATTGTTGCCCGCAAGCAACATCGTCATCTTTTAACTTTTGAAGTGCTATGCGAAGCGACTGAATATAAGCAATCAACGCCTCAACTATCTTCACCGATGAATCACTTTTTAAATCCTGTCCTTGTGGGATTCGCATCTCTCGCATTTTTCTTGCCAACGGCTTAACTTTATTTGCCTCGCGCACCCCAATCTCAAATTGGGTTCCTTTAGCATGAATAGAAAAATTAGATTTGACGTCAGTCACAAATGCTCTGTTTTGTAAGCACGCTTCTTTTTGTTCTAGAATTGCCGTTTTCTGCGCAATCACTAGCGCTGAGCCTCGCTGATAAATTTCCAGAAGATATTTTCTTAATGTCTCCCTGGCTTCATCAGCTATTTTTCTGGCGGGTTCTAGCACGGAGTTGCTGGGATCAACACTTTCTATGGCCGCAAGCTTATTTGCTGCAACCGCTGAATGTAACGCTTGAAAATCTTCCTGGAAGTCTCTGTGTTGTATTATTGCCTGATCAATGCTGGTTAATTCGGTGATCTCTGCGATTTTTCCCCGCTGCTCACTTACGGCGGTTGCTAATGCCTGCAATTGCTGAGTTGCTTCGGCAGCGGACTCACACTCCGTTAAAAGTTCAAGCTGAGCTCGCAAGTCATCACGCTCAGACTCTAGTCGATTGATAATTTCCCGATCTTCGCTAATTTTTTGCTCCAATTCACGCACCTCAAGTAACACTTGTCTTCGCTCTATGGCTAGTGTTTCCTTTCTTTCAAATAATGAGGCTCGCCGCTCTATTATATCTTCACCGCTCTGTTCAGCTATAGCTTTAAGTTGTTTGCGAATCTCAAGAAGCTGTACTTGAATCGCATCGGCCCTACTGTTTTTTTCGCGCTTATCATCCTCCGCTTGTTCAGCAGCTGCTGCATAGTCGCTAAGCCGTTGTTCTTTATCCGCTATCTGTTTCGCGACGATGACTTTCTGCCCTCCTTTTTGGAAAGCATTAACTTCCGCTTGGATCTGCTCTAATGATCCTAGTTGAGTAGTGCAGAGCGCCTTCATATCTTCTGAAAGCACAAGCTCTTGCAGGGCTTCTTTTTGAGTTTGAATAAAGTGGAGTAAAGCTTGGCATTCGTCACCACTTCTATTTTTCAACGGTCGCGTCGCTAATTCGGTAAATACCGGTTTTAAGGTATTAATCAATAGCAATTGCTGTTCTAAATGGGTTTTTAACTCGGCTAACACGGCGTGGACCTGGGTAAAAAAATCCAATTGCGAACGAGCCCTTGTGAAGTCATCTTGAAAAAGATCTACTATTTGGCGATATAATTCTGGTGAGAAATGTGGCTGTAAAAATACAATGAGTGCTTCAAAGTCGACTGGATCTGCTTGCAAAGCGGCTAACACCGTAGCAATATCACCCGCTTGATTATCGGTCGCACCAATCAAACGCCCAATGGCAACTCGCCCCGCTTGGATTTCTTGTACTAATTGCATGAGCCGCGGCGAATCTTTACCTGATTTATCTTGCGGGGTATAGGCTTGTTTCATAGCCGTTACGCTTTGTTGCAATGCGTCCGCCAATCGCAATAACTCATTGAATGATTCTGGCTTACTCACCGGATTTGCTAATCTCTCTTGGATCCGCTGTAACTGAATGGGCGCTTGTTTAAGCGTGTTCTGATCCGAATCGGTAATGTGAGACACTTTTTCTAAAATATGTGATCTCACTTCATCCATCACAAGGGCGGCGCTCTGTTCTTGGATACGGGCAGACACCTCATCGATATACCACGGACACAGACTACTGCACACCATGTCACCCAAATAGGCAAATACTCCGTATTGCTTTAGATTTTCGGCTGGCACGGCTTCGCAAGGGGTACTTATAAATTCCTGCAAAACAGCGACCACCGCCGCAAATAAGCCAAACCGTTGTTTCAATATTTCAGGTGGAATTTGCAATTGCAAGACCGCAGGGGCCTTTTGCGGACTTGTTATAAAGTCTCCTTTGAGGCTTGGCAATGCTTTGTTTTTAATAAAATCTGCAATTCTTTTGGCATGAGCAAGATGCAGCGGATTCCACGTACTTGTACACTTATCTATTAGCTCTTGAAACGCGATAAAAATATCGTGTATCGCCAATGCCGCCAGACTCGATTTTGTAGCGCCAGCCGCACTCTCTTTGGTTAGAAAATAATCGTATTCTGCCGGGTTTTTTGATAAAAATTGGCTGAGTTCTTCATCCGCAGCGAACTGTCGCAACAACTTATCGTTAAAAGCAACGACTATTTCTCTAGCTTGAGCTTGTGACATATTCCAACATCCTTTGGATTTATTTAAACCCCAACCAACCGTTACAGATTGTATCTGAACAACTCACCTCATTATACGTATCACGAATTAACAGATCATTAAATTGTCGATAAATGGGTTATTTATGGTCATATGTGTTTGTTTATTTTACACGCAATCCGGATCTTGTACGGACTTTACCGTCAGTGTCCAAGAAGGGATTATTGACGGTATCGCCGCGTGCACAAGAAACCCCGACTTTAAAATACAGTCACCACGACCATTAGCCATAATGGCTTTTTCAGGGACCTCCATTTGTAAAATCAAACAATTGTCTGTTTTACACCATGCGGCTCTCTTGGCTCGGGGTAACTGAAAAAACACAGCCAAACCATGATCTTGCTCAGCAATCCCTTGAAAATCACCGCTAAGAAAACGCTGGTAAATAATTTCTCGGTGCTTATAAGCAACTGGATACAATACATAAACCATTTTCTTAGGCTCATCAAATGACGCAATAACCGCAGAAGTTGTTGGAGGAGGAGATAAAGATTGGGCACGTCGACGCCATTTCGGCAAAACATGCCAACTGAGTGCTTTCATGATTGTTACTTCCTATAAAACGATTTACTTCCTGTAGTACAGCAAACAAAAAACTTGCGGTTGATTGTAAACTTAACCAGCGATTTTGCAAGATTTACAACTATTGACCATGTTTTTTCAATACGTTACCTCTTTAACTCGATTCAAGTAAATATTCAATTAACCGATATGCTCCATGATCACAGGCATTATCTGGGGAATTGATATGCGCTTATTAGAATACCTGAAATTCATGGTTGAAAAAGATGGTTCCGATCTCTATCTCAGCTATAACGCACCACCCTCGGTCAAAGTTGAAGGCCACTTAGTTACAATCAATTCGACAAAACTTACCACGGGTGAAGTCAAAGCAATTGCCTATGAGTTGATGAATGATCGGCAAAAGAAAGAATTCGAAGAAAGCTTAGAGATGAATTTAGCTATACAACCCGATGCGCTGGGTCGATTTCGAGTTAACATTTTCATGCAACGCGGCGAAGTGAGCATGGTGGTCCGTTACATAAAAACCACCATTCCCAAAATGGCGGAACTCGGTGTGCCCTCTATTTTAAAAAAATTAATTTTAGAGAAACGTGGTTTGATTTTATTTGTCGGGGCAACCGGATCGGGTAAGTCCACTTCATTAGCTTCCTTGATCGATCATCGCAATTCAAATTCCGCAGGGCACATCGTTACCATTGAAGATCCCGTTGAATACGTCCATGATAATAAAAAATCCATCGTCAACCAAAGAGAAGTCGGCTTAGATACTTTAAATTATCGCAACGCACTCAAAAACACGTTGCGACAAGCACCAGATGTCATCCTTATTGGGGAAATTCGTGATCAAGAAACCATGGAACACGCCATCGCATTCTCAGAAACCGGTCACTTGTGTCTATCAACCTTACACGCCAATAATGCTAACCAAGCCTTAGACCGTATCATCAACTTTTTTACAGAAGAACGTCATAATCAATTATTCTTAGACCTATCATTGAATGTGAGAGGAATTGTTTCCCAACGTTTGATCCCAGGATTAGACGGGAAACGCGTCGCGGCCTTTGAAATATTACTCGGCTCACCGATGGTACAAGAATTAATGAAAAAAGGTGAAGTTACCCAAATCAAAGATATTATGGAGAAATCTGAAAATATCGGCATGCAAACCTTTGATGGCAGCTTATACAAACTGTATAAAGCCGGTCGGATCACTTATGACGAAGCTTTACGTAACGCTGACTCCAAAAATAATCTACGCCTTAGGATCCAGCTTGATAAAGGCATTAACCCCGATCAAGAAAATAATGGGCTATCACTACAAAAAGACGAAGAAGAAGAGAAAAACGGTTTAATCGGTGGCAGATCTCGAGTGCGAGCCCAACAACCACCCCCTCAAGATGATTAATCTATCATGACGATAGATAGTTCACCTGGAATATCAGGATAGCGCCCTGGCTTAGCCAACGTATAAATTACACATTTAATAATTTTTGCTAAAGTACGTTTAATCATCAATTATATATCGGCCATTCAAAGTTATAATTTTAGAACAGCCGATACTCTCAGTTAAAACAATATGAAGAATCAGTATGTTATAAAAAACAAAGACCCCACTAAATCAATCTCTAGTGGGGTCTTATTTTTAGGAAAATAGGACTCTGTGAGGAATTACATCATTCCGCCCATACCGCCCATGCCTCCCATGCCGCCCATGTCACCAGCACCCGCACTGTCATCTTTCGATTTTGGTGCTTCGGTAACCATACACTCGGTTGTGATCATCAAGCCAGCAATAGAAGCGGCATGTTGTAAGGCACTGCGAGTTACTTTGGTTGGGTCAAGGATACCCAATTCAATCATATCACCAAATTCACCCGTTGCCGCATTGTAACCAAATGCGCCTTTGCCGGCTTTCACTTTCTCTAAAACAACAGAAGCTTCTTCACCACAGTTCGTGACGATTTGTCGCAATGGCGCTTCCAATGAACGTCGAACAATCGCAATACCTGCTTTTTGATCTTCATTCACGGCAACGACTTTAGCTACCGCGTCAATCACGCGTACTAAAGCAACACCACCACCAGCAACAACACCTTCTTCTACCGCAGCTCGAGTAGCATGCAATGCGTCTTCAACTCGCGCTTTCTTTTCTTTCATTTCGATTTCGGTTGCTGCACCAACTTTAATGACGGCAACACCACCGGATAATTTTGCAACACGTTCTTGCAGTTTTTCGCGATCGTAATCAGAAGAAGTTTCTTTGATTTGCGCTTGTAATTGCAGGACTCGGTCTTCGATTTCTTTTGTTTTACCACTACCATCAATAATGGTGGTTTTATCTTTCGTGATAACAACGCGTTTTGCACTGCCTAAATGCTCTAAGGAAGCCGACTCTAAGGTGATGCCAACTTCTTCAGAAATGACTTGACCGCCAGTTAATACCGCAATATCTTGCAACATGGCTTTACGACGATCACCAAAACCAGGGGCTTTAACGGCAGCCACTTTAACAATACCACGAATATTGTTAACCACTAAGGTCGCTAACGCTTCACCTTCAACATCTTCAGCAATCAATAACAAGGCTTTACCCGATTTCGCAACACCTTCCAATACCGGCAACATTTCACGAATGTTAGCGATTTTCTTATCTACTAATAAGATAAAGGGCGCATCTAATTCTGCAGTCATGTTTTGTTGATTATTGACAAAGTATGGGGAAATAAAACCACGATCGAATTCCATACCTTCCACAACATCAAGTTCGTTGTATAAGCTATTGCCTTCTTCTACTGTGATAACACCTTCTTTGCCGACTTTTTCCATTGCTTGGGCAATGATATCGCCAACATTGTTATCCGAGTTTGCAGAAATTGTACCAACTTGTGCAATGGCTTTATTATCTTTACACGGTTTAGAAAGCCCTTGTAACGCTTCAACTGCCGCTTCTACTGCTTTATCAATTCCGCGTTTCAAGTCCATTGGGTTCATGCCCGCAGCAACCGCTTTCATACCTTCACGGATAATAGCTTGCGCCAATACCGTTGCGGTGGTGGTACCATCGCCGGCAACATCCGAAGTTTGGGAAGCAACTTCTTTAACCATTTGCGCGCCCATGTTCTCGAATTTATCCAACAATTCGATTTCTTTGGCAACCGAAACACCGTCTTTCGTGATGGTTGGTGCACCAAACGATTTATCCAACACCACGTTGCGGCCTTTAGGACCAAGTGTCACTTTCACTGCATCGGCTAAAATATTCACGCCTCGCACCATACGTTTTCGGGCATCTTCCCCAAAACTCAAATCTTTTGGACTCATAGATTATTCCTCTTCCTGTATCTAAATTGGTAGACAATCAAATTTAACCTTTAACAACCGCAATCACATCGTCTTCACGCATGACGACGAGATCATCATCACCGAATTTAATCTCGGTGCCGGCATATTTACCAAACAACACTTTGTCGTTAATTTTGATGTCCAATGCCCGTCTATCACCGTTTTCCAGCAATTTACCAGGGCCTGCAGCGACCACAATCCCCCTAATGGGCTTTTCTTTCGCTGAGTCAGGGATAACAATCCCACCAGAGGTTACTTTTTCTTCATCTAATCGCTTGATCACCACGCGATCTTGCAACGGACAAATTTTGTCAGCAACTGTGCTCATTCATGTACTCCTTCAATTGATTCAGTACCCAAAGCCAACTTTAACTTTTTGATTACAAACCAAAAATATTTTCAGCTGGCCCAGTTAACTTTATGTATCTGCTTGTTAGCACTCTACATTAGAGAGTGCTAATGATAAGCAAATGAGGGTGCCTGTCAAGAATTCAAGTTACAAATTTGCTTTTTCATAGCGAAAATGTCGATAATTTGTCAAAATCATCGTTTGAACGGGTATTATAAGCAAATCACCAAATTTTGTGACTTATTTTTAACCAATCAAAAGGACTGATCACTTTTGCTAAACAAAATCGTTGCAAGCCCAGGGGGACTACGAAGTTTGGCGGCACTGCTGCTTGGACTTACTTTTATGGTAATGCTGCAAATTATGAGCTTTATCACCGGAAGCGACCTCCCTAATCGGCCACCGTTACTCAAGTCGCTATTTGCTGACCCTGAATATAATGCGGTATTAGGGGATCCGAATGGCGATGTCACCCTCGTTGAATTTTTTGATTACAATGATGATCATGCTCGAGACATGCGCAGCATTATTAAACTCGCCACCTTAAATGATAAAAAGCTTCGCGTGGTGTTTCGTGAATACAATGTGTTAAATGGCACGTCAACCATTGCCGCACTCGCCGCACTTGCCGCCCACAAGCAAGGAAAATATTTGCGAATGCACGATGTTTTACTCTCAAAAGAATCTGGCGAATTGACTATGCAAAATATTTTGAATGCTGCTGAAAATTTAGAGATAAATACCGCCAAACTTGTCAAAGACATGGACAATAGCGATTTGCTGAATTTCATTGCAACCACCAAAAAAAATGCCCACGAATTGAATCTCGAAGTCTCCCCCGCTTTTATTCTAGGCAATACCGGCCTCAGCAAAGATTTAAATAACAAATACTATCGCGTATATACCCAGCTTGGAGAAATCACGCTTGATGACTTACTCTATCAAATCAAGCTTATCCGTGAGATGGCACAAAATGGATAATACCCACCTTGTCGTATTTTGTACCTGTCCACACGAATACGCCAATAGGCTCGCTCACGCGTTGATTGATAACCAGGTCGCAGCCTGTGTTAATCAAATTACAAATATGCTTTCTACTTATCATTGGCAAAATCAAATCGTCACCGAGGCGGAAACATTATTACTCATTAAAACCACCGCCGCCAAATTTAATCCGCTTGCCGAAATCATTCAAACCATTCACCCTTATGAAGTCCCCGAAATCATCGCGCTCCCCATTTCACATGGTCTTCCCAGCTATTTACAATGGATGGATCAAACCTTGCAGGGCAATAATTCATGAAAAAATTATTTCATTTTTTAATTTTGATTTTGATGTTAAATCCTGTGTTCGCTCAAAGCTTTCTGCCCGTCGATAAGGCTTTTCATGTGTCACTGGCTTTAAGCGAGCAAAATAAAGCTATTGCAGCAAGCTTTATGATTGAACCAGGATATCATCTTTACCAAGAGTTTATTGAATTTAAACCCATCAAAAAAGACAACACCATTGTGACCTTAGGAAAACCCGAGTTGCCCGCCGCCCACCCTTTTTTCGATGGCATGCAAAACACCGCGGTTTTTGCAGAGTCTTTTACTGCCAGAGTACCAATTATTCAAGCTAAAGCCCCCAGCTTCACGCTCCGCGTAAGTTATCAGGGTTGTTCTTCCAAAGGGATCTGCTATCCACCTGTCACGAAACAATATCGTGTCAATTTAGAATTAGGAACCATCTCAGATAATAACACCCGCCCACCCGAGACTGCCGATACAAGTAAACCAGATAGATTTACGGCGTTATTTTCTGAAAACAATCTTTTTCATATCGCTATCTCGTTTTTCTTGCTCGGTTTATTGTTATCATTTACCCCTTGTGTCTTACCGATGGTCCCCATCCTCTCCGGGATCATCATCGGCCACCGCTACCCAGTGGGTTCCAAAAAAGCTTTCTTGCTTTCTTTGAGTTATGTGCTCGGCATGGCCGTGGTTTTCGCTTGTTTGGGCTTTGCTATTGGCTTAGCGGGAGGGCACTTGCAAGCGACCATGCAATCCCCTGGGATCCTGATTGCCTCAAGTCTCCTGTTTATTTTACTGGCTCTCTCTTTATTTGATGTTTACAACTTATCATTGCCCTCGGCGCTATTAAAGCGCATTACTCATTTAAGCCACCATCAACAAGGCGGAACCTATCTCGGTGTTTTCATCATGGGCGCATTAGCCACCCTCATCGTATCACCCTGCGTCAGTGCCCCGCTGGTTGGCGCACTCACTTACATTGCCCAAACCGGGCATGCGGTTACGGGGAGCTTTGCTTTATTCATGATGGGATTCGGCATGGGGTTACCATTAATTTTAATTGGCACATCCGGCGGCAAGCTGTTGCCAAAAGCCGGCGCCTGGATGAATACCGTCAAGTACGCGCTTGGGGTGTTAATGATCGCTATCGCGATCTGGCTCATCGCACGGATCCTGCCTGGACAAGCCACCTTAATGTTATGGTCTGCTTTATTAATTGTATCAGCGGTATTCATGGGCTTACTCAATCAGGAAATTGATGCTGGCTGGCCATTATTTTGGCGTGCGATTGCTTTATTGATGGCAATCTACGGCACGATTATGCTGGTGGGTGCTGCGATGGGTGAGACGGATCCCTATGAACCATTAGCGAAAATCGGGCAAAATTATCAAACCAACCCCGCTTCACCTTTTGAAACGATTACCAGCCTTACGGTCTTACATCAACGCCTGGCCCAAGCAAAACAACTCCAACAACCGGTAATTTTAGATTTTTATGCGCAGTGGTGCACGACCTGTAAAGCCATCGATAAAAACATATTTGCGAACCCCCTCTCCAATCAAGCTTGGGCGGGAGTAAAGCTTATCCGTGTCGATGTCACCATCGACAATACCAATACCCAAGACATGCAAGCTCAATTTGGTGTATTCGCCCCTCCTGTCATTATTTTTATTTCGCCCGATGGCTCTGAAAATAAATCGTTACGTATTGTCGGCGATGTATCTTTAGAGGAATTTCTCAATCACATGCAAGAATTTAAACTGCGTTTTGCACAGCAGGAGCGTTTATGAAATCACTGCGTTATCAAAGTTTTGCTATCGTCATGGCAACCATGATGTTTATCGCCTATCAAATGGCGTACAATCCCAAATATTATTTCCCTTATTGTTATGTTCGCCAACATGGTTTATTCAAACCAACCGATATTGGCACACCCATCCTTAATCAATCATGCCTTTACTCCAAGACCGATCAGCTTACTTCTTTAAGACCGGACTGTTATTCTTGTCTTGTCGACAATGGCATCCTGACGCTCATGACAGCCGCAATATTGATTCTGTTGCCGTTATTCATCGGCACTATTTTACAGTTTTTTCCTGGAACCACACTTGTGATGCTCGGCTCTTGGATTGGAATTCTCTATGCCCTCCATTATTATAATGCCTGGGGTGTTGCCCTCTATACACAGTAAAACGGATAATTGACCGCCCTATTCTTCAAGAACCCGAGTTCGGAGTTGTTATACAGTTCAAGCTTCAACTTTGTGACCCTATGTTTTGTTCTGCATAAAAACCCCGAACTCGGGTTCAAGATGACCTTTTAACCCGTTGAATTATCACGTATTGCTATTGTGCATACCATATTGTATACTTACTGTGTATACAGTGCGGAGAAGGCTCCATGAAAAATCCACAGCCAGAAAATTCCATATCTATCAATATTCGTGCTAAAGCACGTCAGAGGGAATTAATTGACCAGGCAGCTAAGCGACTCGGCCGAACGCGCTCAGACTTTATGCTTGATGTTGCTTGTCGCCAAGCTGAAAATATTCTTCTCGATCAGGCTTTCTTCTCTACCAACACGAGTACCTTTAAAAAACTCCAAGCGTTGCTTGATAAACCTCTGCCTACAACAGAAAAGCTGCGCAAATTACTCAACACAAAGGCTCCCTGGGATACCAATGACGATACCTAAATTAACTGCGCCAGCCCCAATATCTGTTGTGCATGAATTAGATAACTTTCAAAGTGGTGTGAGTTCTCTCGATAAATGGCTTAAAGAATTAGCGCTAAAAAACCAATCGTCCGGTGCTGCTCGCTGTTTTGTTATCTGTGATAAAAAAATTGTTATCGGTTATTACAGTTTATCCGCTGGCGCTATCGCGAGAGAAAATGCTACTAAACAAATGCAACGCAATGTACCAAACCCCATACCTATCTTGCTACTAGGCAGGCTTGCTGTCGATCAAAAATATCACAATATGGGCCTCGGTAGTGCTTTACTACGGGATGCATCATTGCGCGCATTAGTGCTATCTGAAGAAGTGGGTATTGTTGCTATATTAGTACATGCGTTGTCTGAACAAGCTAAAAGATTCTACTTATCTCGCGGTTTTATACCATCTCCACTTCAAGAAATGACTTTAATGATGACTTTAAAAACCATTCGCTCTGTCTTATCAGAATCAGTCGCTCTTTGAAAAGCTTGGAAACCTGAAAGCCACCATGAAATCGGGGCCATGTTACAAGCGACCATGAAACTCATCGATTCTGTCATTGCTCCAGAAAAAATATATTGTCTATTATTCGGAGAGCTAGGGCGTGTCGTCAATTAATTCGTGCAAATATTCAACATATGTAGGGTGTGTTAGGCGCGCAAGCGCCTAATACACCCTACTGTTGTCTTTTGCTGTTACACCTACATGACCAGATTC
>CAYGNG010000028.1:0-34301 GCA_964351225.1 uncultured Gammaproteobacteria bacterium | reverse complement strand
GTGGACGAACCTCTGGTGTTCCGGTTGTCACGCCAGTGGCACTGCCGGGTAGCTAAGTTCGGAAGGGATAACCGCTGAAAGCATCTAAGCGGGAAGCCCACCTCAAGATTAGATCTCCCTTGACCTTTAAGGTCACTCAAGGTCCGTTGAAGACTACAACGTTGATAGGCAAGGTGTGGAAGTGCAGTAATGTATGAAGCTAACTTGTACTAATTGACCGTGAGGCTTGATCATATAACCCTAAGAACACTTGTGTGATTAGGAAATAAAGACAAGCTCAGTTTGAGATAAAGATTAGGAATAAACTAACACCGTAAACTCTAAAAGATTAATCGCGAAATTCTGACGCCCCTGCGTAAGAGGCGTACGAAAAACGCGGAGCTCGAGGCGAAAAGTATTTTGCTTGAGGGAGTTTATAAACAATAAATGACCGAAAGCTAAACGCTTTTCAACAAAGAGATACGTGTTTTTCGTAGCCGATAGAGTTTCGAAACCAGTTTCCTGGCGACCTTAGCAAGCGGGAACCACCTGATCCCATCCCGAACTCAGAAGTGAAAACGCTTAGCGCCGATGATAGTATAAGGTCTCCTTATGTGAAAGTAGGACATCGCCAGGATTTTAACATCAAAAACCCACCATGCCAAAAGCGTGGTGGGTTTTTTTGTTTGAGCTTACCACACAATACGCTACGCTACGTTTTGTTTGTTGTGCGTCCTATAGCAAGGTCATTAAATGTATCTTCGCAAGAGTTTAAATCTTGATTAGTTGGTTAAAAAAAACATATTTTCAATCAGACTTGCCGATTCAAAGAGTACAGTGCTCAGTGTTAAACAACTAAAGTCGCTGATAGGAAACGACTAAATGGGCATTGCTAGTTTGCCAATAAGGGTCAATCAAATTTCGACCGCAGGAAAAGCAAAGACAGTTGCAATGAATAAAGAGAGGATAGCGCAAGAAGGACTTTGAGCTATCGCCCTGATATTGATGGTTTACGAGCACAAGCACTGTTTTGGCTGTCGTATTGTACCACCACCAAATTCCCGGATTCGCAGGTGGATTTGTTGGAGTAGATGTATTTTTGTCATATCAGGCTATTTAATTTCCAAGATGATATACAAAGAAATATTGTTGGGAAATCTTTCATATGTAATTTTTTATGAGCGACGAATACGAAGAATCTGGCCAATACTTTTTACATGTAGTATTAACGTAGTGGTAGCCAGACTGTCTATTATTATTTGATTTTTTCCAACGATATGATAACCCCTAAATCAATACTAGCATGATTTGACGTCGTCAAGTATTATGTCTCGTCTTAAAAGGAAGTAATTAGGTGATGGACAGATGATTACAATTCAACCGGTTATTCTTGCTGGCGGTACGGGATCTCGATTATGGCCACTTTCACGTGCCAACTATCCCAAACAAATTCAATCTCTAATTAGTAATTATTCGATGCTGCAGCAAACAATAATGAGATTTTCCCAATTAAATAACGCCACAGCACCGATTGTTATTGCCAATATAGAGCACAAATTTGTAATTGAAGAACAATTAGCAGAAATTGGTGTTGTCCCCAGAGTAATTATTTTGGAGCCTATAGGAAAAAATACCGCGCCCGCTGCAGCAATTGCTGCTAAATTTGTTTTGGGGGATAAAAACACGACAATGGTGATTTTACCGGCAGATCACTATATTGATGACATTAATTTATTCCACGAGACATTACAAGAAGCTTGTACCTTGGCGGCAACCGGAAAAATTGTAATGATGGGTATTACACCAAACTGTCCTCATACAGGGTATGGTTACATCAAGACGGGCAAGCATGTCGTAAATCATATCTCCGGATTAAAAGTAGAAGCATTTGCAGAGAAACCAAATCAAGCACAAGCACAGAATTATTTAGACACAGGTAATTATTATTGGAATAGTGGTATATTCACTGTGCGAGCCGATATCTTACTAGATGAACTTAATCTATATTCCCCCGATATTTATACGGTGTGTAACCAGGCCTTTGATAAAGCAGAAATAGCATTACCATTTATTACGCTCGATAAAGCGTTATTCGCACAAAATCCAAATATTTCTCTGGATTATGCGGTGATGGAAAAAACCAAACACGCCGCAGTTGTGCCAGCCAAATTCAACTGGAGTGATGTCGGCAATTGGCAAGCACTTTGGGAAGTGAGCCAAAAAGATAAAGATGATAATGTTATTTTAGGAGATGTGCTTACCCAAGATTGCAAACAAAGCTATCTTCGGTCAAATAATCGCTTATTAACAGTGGTTGGCTTAGAAAATATTGTTGTGGTTGAAACGCAAGATGCGGTTTTGGTTGCAAACAAAGAGAAGGTAGAGTCAGTAAAGGATATTGTCTCTGAGTTAAAGTCCTCAGCGCGCAAAGAAGAGCATTCACATATTCGACACTATCGACCTTGGGGTTATTATGAAACCTTAGATTTGGGAGAACGCTTTCAAGTTAAACGCATCATGGTGAAACCCGGTGGTCGTTTAAGTTTACAAATGCATTATCACCGAGCAGAGCATTGGATCGTGGTAAAAGGTACAGCACGGGTTTCTTCTGGTGAAAAAACAATGTATTTAGGACCAAATGAGTCAACCTTTATACCCATGTGTACTCTTCATAGATTAGAGAATCCAGGTAAGGAGCCTTTACATGTCATTGAAGTACAATCAGGATCATACTTGGGAGAAGACGATATCGTGCGTTTTGAAGACGACTACAATCGCACCGATCAGCCGTCAAAAAATGAAAAAGTAACGGGTTAGGAAAACATATGACAATTGAGAATATTCCATGGTTTTTACCGGAAGTGGATAGTCGCGAAACACAAGCGCTTGCGAAAGTTATTGAGACAGGTTATTTAAATGATGGGAATGTCACTAGAGAGTTTGAAAAACGAATAGCGGATCTGGTTGGCGTAAAACACTGCGTGGCGGTTACCAGTGGAACAGCTGCCATATCGTTATCGCTGTTAGCACTGGGCATTGGCCCGGGTGATGAAGTCATTGTGCCTGCTTTTACTTTTATTGCTACGGCTAATGCGGTACGTATGACTGGAGCAGAAGTTAAACTTGTTGATATCGAATCGAAGCGATTAACTTTGGATCTGGAATTGGTTCGGCAATCTATTACACCGAGAACCAAAGCAATTGTTCCGGTTGATGTTAATGGTAGAGGCGCTAATTATCAGGATTTAATACAAATTTGTCGCGACAATGGGTTAGCACTCGTGACTGACTCAGCAGAGGCCTTGGGTTCTCATTGGAATAACCAGCCGTTGGGAAGCTTTGGAGATGCTGGTTGCTTTTCATTTTCCCCAAATAAAACAGTTACTACCGGACAAGGTGGTATGATTACTACCAACAGCGATCGGGTACATGAGATCTTGCGCGAATTAAAAGACCAGGGTAGAAGGGTGCAAGGTAGTGGGGGAGATGATCGGCATCCTGTTCTTGGGTTTAACTTCAAGTTAACTAACTTACAAGCCGCTGTTGGATTGGCTCAGTTAGATCGATTGCATGAAAGATTACGCCATGCCCAACAACGAGATGATTGGTATAGAGCTTTCTTAAAAGATTGTAAGCATATTGCTTTTCCTGAGTCTGCTGATGGGCAAGGCGAGATTTGTCAATGGACAGATATTTTAACTGAACATAAAGAGAAAATCAGTAACGCGTTGCAGGCTAAGAATATCGGATCACGAAATTTTTGGTTCCCACTGCACTGGCAAAAAACGTATGCTTGTGCGAAGAATATGTTCCCTGTTGCCAATGAAATTTCTCAAAAAGGATTATGGTTACCCTCTTCCTTTTCGTTAACTGAAACACAAGCAAAAGTAGTATGTAGCACAATATTAGAGCTTTTTTAATTGCTCGCCTATATGAGGAAATAGTACATGAGTGAAATAAGTGAATTAAACTCTAAAAGCATTAGCCATTGCCAAATCTGCAACTCGACGCAATTGACACCTAAGATTTTTTTAGGATATATCCCTTCAGTAAATAGCATGCCAGAGATAAAAGCGAAACCAACGGCAGAGCTGCGATTTCCATTAGAGTTGCTTAGCTGCGAAGAATGTAGTTTAGTGCAGATTGGCTATGATGTGGATCAAAGAATTTTATTTCCTGAAACTTACCCATATTTAAGTGGGACGACAAGAATTTTACGTGATAATTTTGCTGAATTGGCCGAGCAAACGAGCATGTTGTTTGATTTAACCAGTAATGACTTGGTAGTGGATATCGGTGCGAATGATGGTACGTTGCTGGCCCCTTTCAAGGCAAAAGGTTATAAAGTGTTGGGTATTGAGCCATCGCAAGCGGCAGATGTTGCTGTGAAAAATGGTATAACCATGATGAAGACCTATTTTAATCAGTCATCCGCAGATCAGGTGGTTAATCAATACGGCAAAGCAAAAATTATTACCGCGGCTAATGTTTTTGCACATATTACACAAGTACACGACGTGGTAAGTGCAATTAAAACGATGATGTTAGATGATGGTGTTTTTATTTCTGAAAATCATTATTTGCTTTCACTAATTCAAACTTTGCAGTACGACACTATTTATCATGAACATTTGCGTTATTATTCTTTGACGAGTTTACTGCAACTCTTTAAGCGCCATGATTTGGATATTATTCGTATTAAAAAAATTCCGACCCATGGGGGATCGATAAGAGTCTATACCGCAAGGCCGGGCATCTATCAAATCGATGATTCAGTGAAAGCACAACTGGCTTTAGAAGAAAAAGCCGGAATTAATACAGGACGGGCGCTTGATGATTTCAAAGAAAAAGTTGAAAAGACCAAGATTGATTTACTAAAGCTGATCTGTCAGCTAAAACAAGACAATAAGCGTATTGTTGGGGTTGGCGCTCCTTCAAGGTCAAGTACGTTGATCAATTATACAGGGTTGGATGAAACGTTGGTTGATTGTGTGTTAGAGCTCAGCAATTCACATAAACTTAATAAATTTGTTCCAGGAACCAGGGTTCCTGTATTGGATGAAGCGTTGCTTTATCGGGAGCAACCTGATTTTGCTATTTTATATTCTTGGCACATTGCCGATGAGTTAATTCCCAATTTGAAAAAGCGTGGTTATAAGGGCAAATTCATTGTCCCATTACCTTCTCCCAGAATTGTAGATTAAGTGATGGAAAGAAAAAGAAGCGGAAGCAAAAAATCTTGGTGGGCTACGCTCATGCAACATGGGGGAATTAAGTTTACTTTCTGTTTTCTGATAGGTGGTTTTTTTCTCAGGCTTGCCTTTCAACAATCCAATTTTGCAGAAGTAAAACATGCCGTTAGTCAAGCGGATTGGAAATGGTTGCCTTTCAGTTTGTTGTGTTATTTATTTTCATTAAGCTTAAGAGCACAGCGTTGGAGAATATTGTTATCAAAAATTAAATATTTTTCATATGGGGCTGTTTTTCGAATTCTTTTTATGGGATACGCTTTAAACAATGTCTTACCAGCACGGTTGGGTGAGTTATTTAGAGCGGATTATCTTAAGCGGCGACATTGTGTTAGTCGTAGTGCAGTCTTAGGGAGTATTGCATTAGAAAGATTAGCAGATGGTATTATTGTGTTACTATTGTTACTATTGGGCGTGTTGTTCTTACACTTAAATAACCAATCTTCTCATGTTATTACCCCTATGATTTGGTCTGGCAGCTTACTTTTTGGTGGCGCAACGCTTTGTTTTGTTTTGCTAGGAAAAGAATCTAGGCACGACCTTTTCAGGAGGGTGCCATTAATTAATAAGTACTTAGAAAAATTCTTTTTTGCCGTCGGAGCCATTCGGTCAAAGCAGATGATTACGGTTTTTGCTTATTCTATGGTTATTTGGCTTTTTGAGATATTTTGTTTTTGGGCCTTGCTAAGAATGGTTCAAGTAGAATTTAACTTTATCCAAGTGAGTGTATTGGTCGGGGTGATGAGTTTAAGTGTTGTTATGCCATCTGCCCCTGGATTTTTAGGAACCATGCAATATGTTTTTGTACTAATATTAGTGCCATTTGGTTATTCCGCTGCGCAAGGGATCACTGCTGCAACAATTAACCAACTTGCTATGTTGGGAACGGCTACGGTGATGGGTTTTGGATTTCTATTAGAAGATTATGTGTTACTTCATCGTATTAAATTAGGATCTTTTTTCCCGCCGAGAATTGAGGCGGACTAATTCTTATCAAAATTTGTGAGAAGATGAGTTATGAGTCAGAATACAACCCAGTTAACCGTTTTAATTCCGGTACGGAATGAAACCTTGAATCTCAAAGTTATGCTAAATATTTTACAAGCGGTTCTTGACTACAGCCATGAAGTGTTGGTTGTCTATGATTTGCCAGAGGATCCTTGTGTTGAAATCATTTCCGAAATGCAGGGAAAATATCCTTACGTGAGAGCAATATACAACGATCTAGCTGGTGGCGTCGCTAATGCTTTGCGGAAAGGTGTGGCCGAGGCGGCTAGTGAGCGCATCTTAATTTTTGCAGCAGACGAAGTGGGGCCGGTGCTCGCTGTTGATGACATGATGAAACTCATGGATGACGGTGCCGAATTTGTTAGTTGTACCCGTTACGCGTTTGGTGGTCGTCGTCTTGGTGGCTCGCTGATTGGGCATTTTCTTTCTTATACGGCTAATAAACTATTGTTGTTGATCTCTAGCGTGGCATTAACAGACTCAACGACCGGTATCAAAATGTTTAGGAGAAATGATTTTCCGGATTTAACCAAATATGCCAATTCTGTTGGTTGGGCCATCGCATTTGAAATGGCAATTAATGCGCAGATTTTAAAATTAAAATTGGGCGAAGTGCCGATTATTTCAATAGATAGACTGTTTGGCGGTAAATCTACCTTTAAAGTATTTCAGTGGGTAAAAGGATATTTAAATTTTTTCTTCATGGCATTTATCAAGTTACCAAGGAGCAGAAAAAAACCTGAGGTTTCCTTAAGAGTACCCGTAAATATAGTGGATTGAAGTGTGCCTTTTATGGAGTATAGAAAAATTCTCGCGCTTTTAAAACCGGTCATAATTAAAGGGATAATTTGGGCGGTGGAATTTTTGGAGAGGCGTATAGAACGTTTTTCTGAAATCGTTTCTTTTTACACACATACCTTGCCAACGTACTCCGATATTAATGCTGTATTGAAGCGGATGGGCATTCGTTCTTTTTTACAATACGTCTTAACCCAGAAAAAAAGCACTAATCGCAGAACATTTCTTCCTTGCAATCAGGAACAATATAATAAATTAATGAGAGAGCACTACCCAGGCGAGGTTGCAAGTATCATTTCCGAGTCATCGCAAATTTTATCTGGGAAATTTTCAATGCTTGGAAGTCCGCTAGTAAACATGAAGCGATTTTTTTTTAGCAAACCGTATCAGCTTGATTGGTGTAAAGATCCCACCACTTTAAAAAGATTTCCCAAAATTTTTTTTCACCTTAGGTTTTCACGTGATTTTAAACGCTTACAGAAAAACAAAGCAGATATCAAAGGACCTTGGGAGTTAGGGCGAATGCAATATCTTTCAACCATCGGACAAGCGTATTGGTTAACTGGAGAGAGGAAATACGCTAAATATTTCGCGAATGTTGTTGCTGATTTTATAAAGCAGAACCCGCAAGGTTTTGGCCCACAATGGGCTTGCAATATGGATGTTGGTTTGCGGGTAGTCAGCTGGATTGTTGGGATCAGTTATTTTCAAGGGGCACCAGAATTAAGTGCAAAGTGGTGGTGGTGTTTTTTAAAATCGTTGTTAGAGCATGGTCGGCACTTATGTGCAAACCTGGAGTATGGTTCACATAATGAGTCGTTAATCACATCCAATCATCATGTGGCAAATGTGTTAGGGCTATATTGGTTATCTTTAGTGTTTCCACACTTAGATGCAGGGTATGTTTGGCGTGGTGTGGCAATTACAGGATTAGAGCTCGATATAAATGAGCAAATACATGCAGATGGTGGCGATTTTGAATCAAGCATTCCATATCATAGATTAACGGTGGAGATGTTTTTGTCTGCTTATGCGATGTCACTGCAATACAATGCGCCACTTTCTCAAAATTACCAAAAAAAATTATTGTCGGCATTAAGATTTTTACAGGTCACGAGACAAGCAAGCGGTCGCCAGCCACAAGTTGGTGATGTCGATAATGGTAGAGCACATATATTTAGTCGGTATGGTCGATGGCAGCAAGAACACATGGATCATTTGCTAGTTGCTGGTGCAAAGGTTTTAAATTGCCCATCCTTGTTAACAGGGATATCAGATAGCGAACAGGTTGAGGCGATATATTGGCAGGCCATTGTAAAACATCCAACAACGATTTTACCAATTCAGAATAGAGAGATTTTGGTTGAGAGCGGCCTTGCCGTATTAAAAAATGGTGATAGTTATCTCTTATTGTCGAATTCACCAGTTGGGACCCAAGGCTTTGGCAATCACAAACACAATGATCAATTGGCAATAGAATGGGTGGTTGGGGAACAGCCTATTTTTGTGGATGCGGGTTCGTATACTTATACTAGAAACCCAGAAATGAGGAATCGTTTTCGAGGAGTCCGCTTTCATAATACGGTTATGGTTGATAATACGGAACAGAATCATATAGTACCAGAATGGTTGTTTAGAATGGAGTCTAGAGGCGAGGGCGAGTTAACTGCGGTACATCAAACCGATGACGTGCTGGGGATTTCTGGTTATCACACAGCATATGAAAAATTAGCACATCCATTAAGTCATATCAGAAAAGTATACTTAACAAAGCGAAATTCTCTCATCGTATGTGATGAGTTTAATACAGTAATGCCGCATAAATATCGTTGGCATTTCATGTTGCATCCTAGTGTCTCAAAGCCAAGCATTAATAAACAAAACGTGGTGATTCCGACCGACAGGGGTGAGATTTGTATATATTCTTCAGAATTTATGGCATGGCAGGTTGAAGAGACGTGGTACTCCCCAGGGTATGGACAAATTCAACGTACTTACGCTTTGATTGCTGAGGCAAGCGGATTGATAACGGCTTCATATCTTGCTTGTGCGTTTTTGAATCAAAACGAAATTGGCGATATCAATTCAGCGATTGCCTTAGTAAATAATCTTGGTCGAGCAGTTAACTCACCGACCAATCAAATAACGTTAAGTAATTCTCAGTGAAGGTAAGAGTGCATGAAACAAGTTCTTCTCAAAGACAGCGGTGCTTTTTTAACAAGAGTTCCTCGCCCAATGGCTTTGCCCGGTCAGGTGCTGGTCAAGGTTCATTATTCGATGATTAGTACCGGTACGGAAGTAGCCGGGTTGAGAGCGGCGCATGCTCAAATGACGGTGCCGCCATCCGACAAGGTTAAACAATACAGCCATCTTGCGAAATCATATGCCATTAAAGCAATTAAAGATCCAAGCAAAGCGGCTGTTCGAATTAAGAAAATTATTGGCAGGGAGTTGCAAGGGCTTGTTGCTCGGAAAAAACAGCAGAAAAAAATTCCAGATTCGGTAAAAATTTCTTTTGATAAAAATTTTAACTTTGAAATTCTTTCAGCCCAAAGTTGTCAGATTGTGGATAATAATATTTCCTTTATTTGTGATGATTCGGACTGGGGTTATCAAGTAGTTGGGTGCACATTCCAAATTCCGGTAGGTTATGCGCCAGGGGTTGAGTTCCAGGGCCATATTTCAAATGGCCAAATTTGCGTGGGTTTTTTAAATGAACAGGCGCAATGGATAGGTAATAAAATCGTATCACAAGGTTCTGTAGAGGAGGCCTTTGTTTTTGATGCGAAAGGAGCAGTTGAAGCAAAACTAGTAATTTCCAATGCCGAGGCACCAGGAACGCGTGTTGATCTCAAAAATATAAAAATTATTTTAAAAGCACCAGATACAGAGGGGCTTCCTCATGATGAATGCAATGAAGTAGGCTGGAACGTAGGGTATTCTGCTGTAGGAGAAGTCGCGGCTGTTGGATCAGGGGTTGCGCATTTTTCAGTAGGTAATCTCGTCGCTTGTGGTGGCGCTGGTTTTGCGAACCATGCGGAATATATTTCGGTGCCAATTAATCTTGTTGCAAGGTTACCTAAAGAATGTGATATCAGAGCAGCTTCATCAACAACGGTTGGTGTTATTGCTTTACAAGGTGTTAGGCGTGCCACACCGACACTGGGTGAAAAAATTGCGGTAATCGGTTTAGGATTAATAGGGCAAATCACTGTGCAACTCCTTAAAGCAAATGGTTGTAAAGTAATTGGCATGGATGTAAATGAAGAAAGAGTCCTGCGAGCTTTATCTTTAGGTATGGATGCTGGAAATATTGATCAGCAAGTCTTCAATAAGAAAGTGGCCCAGTTTACATCAGGATTTGGGGTCGATGCGACCATTATAACGGCTGCAACAAAATCAAATATACCAATAAATACCGCAATGGAAATAACAAGACGTAAAGGTCGAGTTGTGATAGTTGGGGATGTTGGTTTAGCGGTAGAGCGCACCCAGTTTTATAAGAAAGAAATTGATTTACTGATGAGTACGTCATATGGTCCTGGCCGCTATGATTCTCAATATGAGATGAAGGGTATTGACTACCCTTACAGCTATGTGCGTTGGACAGAAAATAGGAATATGCAGGCATACTTAGAGTTAATTGCCGAAAAAAAACTGAAAATTACCGCATTGATTGATAAAATTGTTCCTCTCGCTGAGGTGGGTCAATGTTATGAAGAGTTAGTGCAAAATCCACAGAGTAGTACTTTGGGTGTAATTATTGAATACTCTCAAGAACCAGATTATGACGATGATCCACATCAAATACGAATCCGAGGTCATAGAAAAGCACATCAAAACAAAATCAATTATGCTTTAATCGGTGCTGGAGCTTTTGGTACTTGTATGTTAGTTCCACAAATGGCGAAGTGTCATGATAGTTATTTCTTAAGAGCCGTTGTGAGTAACGATCCTATTCGCGGTGGCAATTATGCCAAGCAACAGCATGTAGAATGGTTTGCCTCGGATATAAATGCAATTTTAGCAAACGATGAAGTTGATTTAGTCGTGATAGCAACCAGGCATCATTTACATGCAGAGCAAACCATAGCAGCGTTGCAAGCGGGGAAACACGTATTTGTTGAAAAGCCACTTGCGCTAACCTGGCAGGAGTTAGAGCGTATCAAAGCGAGTTATAACGAGCTTAAAACATCCTCGATTTTGATGGTTGGTTTTAATCGGCGCTTTTCTCCAGCAATGCAACAGTTGCAACAAATATTGGCTGACAGAGAAACCCCCTTGATGGTAAATTATCGGGTAAATGCAGGGTATGTCCCTCGCGATAGTTGGTTACAAGGATCAGAAGGCGGTGGGCGAAACCTAGGGGAAGCGTGTCATATGTACGACTGTTTCAGATTTTTATCACAAAGTTCTGTTTTTCAGGTAAGTGGATTTTCAATAGATGCTGGAAGCACCGTCCATATGAAAAATGACAACTTTAATGCCACCATTAAATATGTAGATGGCTCGGTCGCCAATCTGTTTTATAATGCATTGGGGCCAAAGCAAGGATTACCCAAAGAAAGGGTGGAAGTTTTTTGCGATGGGGAAGCCTACCTCATTGATGATTATAAATCGCTAATTCGCTGCAGCGACAATAAAACGTTATGGCAAGGTGAGGCCGATAAAGGGCATTTTAATCAATTGTTACAGCTTAGTGAGTCTATTAGCGAAGGGAAGGATGCCCCAATTTCATTCGAAGAAGTCATAGAGGCAAGTGCCGTGGCTCTCCTGGTAGAAGAATGTTTGCAAAATAACGTTCATGAAGAAGCATATGATGAGTGATAGTAACCGGTACCTGGTCGTCAATGAAAACTTAAATGAAGGGTTTTTATTTCAAGATCCCACTTTGGGAACGATAGAAGATCGCAATAAATATACTATAGTTATGCAGAGTGTTCACCGCATTGATTGCAGTGATGTGATTTTTAACACAACTAAAAAAATAAAAGGGGTGGTTTTTAATCTTGATACAGGCTTGCCTAGTTTCAAACAGCTACATCTGGTGAATAAATTATTGAAGAAGAATATCAATATTTATTTATATTGGCACTTTGAAAAAACAATAGAAAAGCTTGACTGGCACACGTTACAAAGTTATTGGCACTTATGGTGGATGATAAAATTTTTTTTTGCAAAAGACATTGCCAGAAAGTTTTTTTCCCCGCTCTACAATTCGCTTTTGTATTTAACTAGATTTAGTAAAAGAGTCATTTTGGGAGTCGGTCGGCGTTTAATAAAGGTATATAAAAATTCGAAGCCATTAGAACAAGCGTCTGAGTTTTTCAAGAAACATCCAACTTTTAAAGACAAGAGAAATGCCATAATTTCATTTTTATATTATCGATGTTGCATAACAGACTCACCGACTGACTATTCGGTCATGCTAAATGAGTGCATGTTTTCTCCTGAGCATAAATCACTATATAAAGAAATTAAATCGTTTTCGGATGATAGCCGCCCCGTTGCTTTTGCAAAAATACAGAAAAATAAATTGCGAGTTCTTTATGTGAGATTAGACTATTGGTCTAAAATCAAGGCAGGCGGCTCTTATAGCCATACGTGCTTTTTCGCTAATGAGCTTAACCGAGTTTGTGCTGAAATGGTTGCTCTTATGGGGGCACATTATGATCTATTGGCATATTTTGGGGTGCGTTCCTGTGTGATTGACGGTCTTGCCAGCGCATCAGAATATTGCCTATTAACCGCTTGCCGTTACTACTATTACCAGCTTCGCACCGCGATACAGTTATTTAATCCGGATTTGATTTATGAAAGGTATTGCCTTGGAAATTATGCTATTGCAAAAATCTGCAAGGAATTACAAATTCCCTATGTTTTAGAATTTAATGGCTCTGAAATTGAAATGAACCGATCATTTGGTTCTGGGCAGTATCAGTATGAGCGAGAATTTATAGAGACAGAAAAAGCTGCGATGCAGCAAGCAACGGCAATCAATGTGGTTTCACAGGTGGTTAAAAACTTGTTGGTTTCATCCGGCGTTAACCAAGAGAAAATCTTGGTAAATCCTAACGGTGCTTGCCCAGACACCTATAAACCAGCTTCTTTGGAGATGATTAAAAATACGCGCAAAAAACTACAAATAAAAGAAGACGCTGTCGTCGTTGGATTTATTGGTTCCTTTGGTGGGTGGCATGGGATTGAAATAATTGCTGAAGCAATGCATAAAATTTATGATCAAGTTCCCAATATTCATTTTCTGTTAATTGGCGATGGTAATAATAGACATTTAATAGAAAATGAGCTTATTAGAAAACCTAAGTTAAAAGCTATCGTTACTTTGCCAGGCATGATAGATCAGATCTCAGCTATTCCATTACTGCAAGCTTGCGATATTTATCTTTCTCCCCAATCGTCACACATGAGTAGCTGCGATTTTTTTGGTTCTCCGATAAAATTATTTGAATACATGGCGTTAGGGAAAGTCATCATAGCCAGTGATTTGATGCAAATCGGTGATGTTTTAATGCCGGCATTGGATGCAAGAAGGCTCTCTACAAAAAATGAAGTCACGAATGAACGTGGCATCCTATGCCAGCCTGGAGTGGTTACTCAATTTGTTGAAGCGGTGGTATTTGCTGCTCGGAACCCACTGATCAGTGCAAAATTAGGCGCTAATGCCAGGCGGGCATTATTGGCAAATTACACCTGGCAGAAGCATGTGGATCGGCTATTGAAATTTCTCTATCGAGAAAGTGATAGTGTTGTAATTCCTGACGATTTAGACAGGAAAAAGAAGCAAATACTGTATGCACGGGAGTATGTATCCGACAGTCGGTTTAAAATTTTAGATACCTGCGATAATGATAAATATAAAAAGCAAGTTCAAGAGCAATGGAATTATAACCCGTGTGGGTCGCATTATGTAAAAGTGGCGGAAAGACATACCGTAGATTGGTATCTTGAAGCAGAAGCGTATCGCTATAAAGTATATGCGCCATGGATGGCGGATGTGATGGGGTTTGTCGAATTTCCCGGTAAACAAGTTCTTGAAATAGGCGGGGGGATCGGAACGGATCTGGCGCAATTCGCAAAAAACGGGGCAATTGTTACCGATTTAGATTTATCGGCTGGTCATTTAGCTTACGCAGAAGAAAATTTTGCTTTACGCGGATTGACTGGAACTTTCAAGCACGGGGATGCTGAAAACATGCCCTTCCTTGATAATACCTTTGATGTCGTATACACTAACGGCGTGATACATCATTCTCCAAACACACGAAAGATAATCTCTGAAATTTATCGGGTCCTCAAACCGGGTGGCGTAGTAAAAGCGATGGTATATGCTGAGAATTCTCTTAACTACTGGCAGAAACAAGTTCATGATGTTTGGTGGCTTAAGGACTTATATAAAAAAATGTCTATTGGAGAATATCTGAGTTCGAGCATCGAAATAACGGAAAATGATGCCAAACCTTTAGTAAAATTATATACCAAAGCTAGGCTTAGGGAATTATTCTCTAACTTTACAGACGTCCGGATAGTTAAAAGACAGTTGGTTGAAGAAGAAAAACCAAAAATATTTTCACAGTTCTCCAGAGATAAATTACAAAAAATTATAGGTTGGAATTTAATTTTAACGGCGCGCACGCCCCTTAAGAAAGAATACAATAACAAAGTCAAAATTACGGCCGAAGAGTTATGATAAAAACACTATTAGATTTTATAAAACTTATCTATGATAAACATAATATTCTATATGCTACCACCGTTTTGGAGCTTAAAAAGCGCTATGCTGGGTCGTTTTTGGGCGTAGTCTGGATTGCATTGTACCCGGTGTTATTTTTAAGTGTTTACATTTTTTTGTATTTAATTGTTTTTAAAGTACAGTATCCAAACTACAACACATTAGATTCGATAATATATATTTTTTCTGGGCTTGTACCATATATAGCATTTATGGAAGCCGTGAATGGCGGTGCTGTCTCAATTCGGGCAAATATACACTATGTTAAAAGTGTTATTATGCCGGTTGAATTTATTCCCTATCGAGTGGTTATGGTATCATTGATTACCCAAGCATTTGGATTGGGAATCATCTTTATTTTATCGCTAATTAATCTTTCGTTAAGTTGGCATATACTAATATTGCCATTGGCAATGATTGCTCAAACAAGCTTTTTAATGGGGTTGGCGCTATTCGTTGCACCGTTGGGGATCATGATCCCTGATATTAGTTATTTTATGAATATACTTACTTTGTTGCTGATGTTTGTTTCTCCGATTGGATATGTGTTGGCGATGCTTTCTGGACATTTTAATTTTTTAGTATACGGTAATCCCATTTACTATATGATAGAGCCATATCGAATGGCTTTTATGAGCAATGAACCCATTCAGGTGGGCGTGATTTTAGTTTCTATTCTTGGTTCCCTTGCAATTTTAATCTTTGGGATTAAATTTTTTAATCGATTCAAAACCTATTTGGCTGACTATGAGTGATACAATTATCTCTGTTAAAGATTTGACTAAAGTATATCGTTTATATTCACACCCGCGCTATCGCCTTAAAGACATGTTTGGTTTGCTAAAAAAATCGCCGGATTTTTATAGAGAAAAAATTGCTTTAGATAATATAAATCTAGAAATCAAGCGTGGGGAAAAGGTTTCAATCATTGGTCGCAATGGGGCTGGCAAAAGTACCTTATTAAAATTAATAAGTGGCATCATTAGACCGACGTATGGTTCTATTGATGTAAAAGGAGGAGCGCATGCTTTATTACAAATTGGTACGGGCTTCCATTTAGAATTAACGGGTAGAGAAAATGTTTATGCTTATTTAGCACAAATGGGCATAGACTCAAATAAAGTAAGTGGATGTTTTGACGAAATTGTGGAGTTTGCTGAATTAGAAGAATATATTGATCAACCAGTAAAAACGTATTCTTCTGGGATGGCTGCGAGATTAATGTTTTCCACTTCGACCGCCATCACACCAGATCTTTTAATACTAGACGAGGTATTGAGCGTAGGTGATGCTTACTTCACGCATAAGTGTTTCAATAGAATGTCGCAACTTTGCCAGGCTGAGCGGACGACCCTATTGTTAGTAACCCACAGCTCATACGATGCAGCGAAAATGTCAGATCGAATGATATGGCTTGACAACGGTAAGGTTATGCTCGATGGTGAGCCTGCAGCAATTATTAAAGCATATGAAGACTCTATTCGAGTCCAAGAAGAAATGCGACTAAGAAAAAAAAGCATTAATGCAATTGAAAAAGCAAGTCAAGTAATAAATAAGCCGGACAATTTTATTGTTGAGATCATTGGGAAAAACAATCGGCCACAGCCAGGTTTAATCTATTTTAGTAAAGTCGAGTTGATTGTCGACAGCGAGCAAATTCTGGTGCCATTGTTTGATCCGCAATGCCATAGTCAAGCTTCATTAGATAGACAAGTTAGCTGTTGGGGAAAGGCTACAGAATGGTCTGGCCAGCGGGTTTTGCCGATGTTAAATTTTGGCACAGTTTATCATAAAGTGGTTTTCAATTTTAATTTACCTAATATTGAAAATTTAATTAAAGAAAATAAGATATCTTTATTGGTAGAGAGTGGCTCTGATGAAAACCATGAACTGGTCGTGTATTTTTTTCTTAATGGTAGAGTTGTCTCTGAATTGCCTTTGCCCGCAAATATAGGCAGGCTAAATCAAAATACGCTGCAGGTGGATTACCATTCGAACTCTCGACCTGTTGAGTTGAACTATACTGGAGTGATTGGTAGCGGTGATCTCATTCTAACAAAAGCAGCTATGTACAATGTCGATGGCCGAGAGATATTTAGTTTGCTGCATGGCGATTCGGTTCAAGTTGTATTTGATTATGAAATCAAAAACCCGAGCCTCAATAGGATTTTTGACATTATCTTAGTAGTCTCTAAAAATGGTGTTGATACCGCTTGCCGCTATTGTGTTAGGTGTTTAAATGCAACAGGCACAAACCAAAAGAAGGGCAAATTCAAGATTGATATCGATAAATTTACTGTCGGTTCTGGAAGCTATTCATTTACCGTTGTGATAGCCAAAGGTGGCTATATCGATAGCTTTGTCGGCCAGTTTTATACTACTAATCCAGATGTTTATTATAGTATGCGTGATATCCTTGAGTTTGAAATTATCAGTCGTTCGTTTATGGATTATGGCACTGCATATTTGGGCGAGGCAAGCTTTGAAGTCGTGGAAGAAAAAATGGTTGAAGCAGTAGATATTATCTAGGGCTTGCTCGGTCTTTTTTTTACTGTTGCGTGTTGTGAATGCTATCATAGAAAGGCAAAAGACATGTGTGGTTTTGTAGGTGCGTTCTCGCCAACAGCAGAGGTTTGTAGCATACAAACACTTATAAAAATGCGTGATACAATGATCCACCGAGGCCCTGACGATGCCGATGTCTGGCGTGCCAGAAGTGGCATTTGTGGCTTGGCTCATCGTCGATTGTCTATCATCGATTTATCACCAAACGCAAAACAGCCTATGTCAAATCATGATGAGTCTGTGCTCATTGTATTTAATGGTGAAGTTTATAACCATCGTGAAATTCGCGATCAGTTAACCGCATGCGGAAAGTATCAATGGCGCACCGATCACTCAGATACTGAAGTCATTTTACATGCGTATGAAGAATGGGGTTTAGAGGCGTTTCATAAATGTTATGGCATGTTTTCGGTGGCCATATTTGATAACCGCAATCCCAGTAAACCCCACTGTCATTTAATTCGTGATCGTGTGGGCATAAAGCCACTTTATGTCCTTAGAACGCATAAGGGCGAGTGGTTGTTCGCCTCAGAAATAAGAGCCTTGCTGGCGCACCCAGATGTGTATGCTGAGATGGATGACATCGCGTTTTGGCATTACCTGACGTTCATTGTCGCTCCGGCACCCTATACCTTGTTTAAAAACATATGGAAAATTCCAGCAGCGCACATGGTAACGATTGATCATACTGGAGAGGCGCACGCATGGCGTTGGTGGGATAATGTTCCGACTGCTAATAATACCCTGACAACGAATGACTTATCTCTCGATGAGGCAGGGGATGAGGTGATCCGTTTACTCAAGCAATCTATTGAAAGAAGAATGGTCTCTGATGTACCTTTTGGTGTGCTATTGTCTGGTGGAGTTGATTCCAGTATGAATGTCGCCTTAATGAGCGAGTTAATGGATAGGCCGGTAGAAACTTTCACGATTGGCTATGAGCAATATGAAGATTCCAATGAGTTTCAATTTGCAGAGCGGGTCGCAAAACAATTCCACACCAATCATCATACAACTAGAATCAATAGTGCTCAGGTTTTGAATTTTTTGCCGGAGCTTATTAAGACACAAGATGAGCCTATCGCGGATAATGTTTGTATTCCACTTTATTTCTTATCAAAATTAGTCAAGGACTCTGGAACCAAGGTCGTACAAGTTGGTGAGGGTGCAGATGAAAATTTTTTGGGTTATTGGTGGTGCGATCATTATAAAAACAAGTATGAGCAAATTTACAAACCTATCTTTGATCAAACAGTGCAAAGTTGGTGGAAGAGACGGTTAAAAAATTCTAAGCGTAAATTATCGTTTCAAGATGAAGAAGATAGGTATATATCATATCGTGCCAGTGTCAAGGAAGAATTGTTTTGGGGGGGGGCCGTTTGTTGGTGGGGGAGTGCTAGAGAGCAATTAACCCCCAATCCACAAAGATTTTCGAATACCGCAGCGTGTCCGATTCATAATCTTTTGCCAGCATCCTTTCAGTCATTAAATAGCCATGAAATAATTCGTGAATATGTTTCGGAGTTAGGCCTCCCACTTTCCGAGCCGACGGTTTTACAAAAAATCCCGTTTATCGAGCATCGATTACGCTTGCCAGAGCATTTATTAATGCGAGTGGATAAAATGTCAATGGCGCACTCAATTGAAGCCAGAGTGCCATTCCTAGATCACCACCTAATAGAATTCACGAATAAATTGCCGTTGTCTTATAAGCTAAATAATGGTGTTGGTAAGATAATATTAAAGAAAATCGCTGAGAAATATTTGCCAAATGATTTGCTATATCGCAAGAAGCAAGGGTTCGGTGCACCAATGGAAAATTGGTTTAAAGAGGTTAAATTTGCGAAATGGTGCCAATCATCCTTTGAAAATTCGCAGTTGTTAAAAGCAGGGTACTTAGATAAAAAATATGTTATGGCGCTGTTTAACAAGCAGGTTGCAGGTGGCGGCGGGCACTCTTTTCAATTGTGGACATTGCTCAATGCCGTGTTATGGTATGAGATATCGATTGACCATAAAATGCCATCATTTAGCTAGTCGCCTCAAGCGCGCAGTTTTGAAGCTGATTTAATTTCAAAAAGTAGCGTATCAAAAATTCCAGTATCCCGTATGCCCAAAACAAAATGAAGCTTGCGATAATAAGGTGAGTTATCGAGTAAAGCTCTAGCCCATAATCGGCCATTTGCCCAACCGAAACCGAAGCAATTGACAATGAGATAAAGACAAATAAAGGAATTTCATATTTTTTATGAGAGAGCATGAAACCAGTGCCTAGCAAAAAAAGGAGTGTATTCAGTAGTGGTGATAGGGGTAAATCAAAGCAGCGAGAGCCATAGCGCAGTCGAAAAGGTGTATTATCAAAAAGAATGCGTTCGGTTCTTTTATATAGAATATGGAAAAACCAGGCTGGATTGTGCAAGATTCTATAAAAAATGTCATTCCTCAACAGGGTTTCGACTGACTCACCATGGGTGTGGCCATAGTAATATGAATAGGCGGCCCTATCATCGGCTAGATAGCCATGGGTTTCATCAAAATCCCCCAGCCCTTCCCACAGCGCTTCATAATGCATCGCATAGTTTGAAGGCAAATGCTGCTTAGCGTAGTTGCCGCCAATGCGCTCGACATAGTGGTTGGATTTTTCAAAAATATAATCCAGATGTTTATTTAGCAGATTAAAGGTGGCCGTACTGGCGATTACCAGACTGGCGACTAAAAATGCTTTTCGAGGGAATTTTATTTTTGGCAGCAGCAATAGAAATACAATAAACCCTAGAAATGAGCCAATGCCTTCTATTCGAAGATCTTTTTGTAAGCCATATAAAACACCTAAAGCAAGACAAGTAACCATGGTGACTTTAAAGAAATGACGATGCTTTTTACCCAAAAATAAAAGCAATGCAACTCCGGCCAGTACCCACACCCCAGAAGCAATCACTAATGGAAAAATATTTGTTGTTCCAAATTGATAATAAAGCTCAGATACTTGGAAAGCATCACAAGCTATCAGTTGGGACATAATAAATCCAATAACTGCATGGTCAAATATTAAAAAAATGCCAAATAATGACAGGATCCCCGCGGTGAAATACCACGCTTCACCAATGGTCATACTTGCGTGGTCTAAATTTTTATTGGGGTGGAGCCACATATCAGGAAAGAATAAATATACGGAGGAACGATTATAAAGCAACTCTGGAACAGACAATTTTTCTGGCTGTTCTTGAATTATTTTATCTACCGTTGCACAAGAAGCCGCTGGGCTATTGATAAAAACCGGGAACATGTTTTTACAATAAAAAAAAGGGAAATATATGGTATATCTCGCACCATTATTAAATGAGTTATAATAAACATTTTTTGTCTGACTCTCCGTGTGATAAAAACTTACTTGCTGAAATCCAAAAAAAACAGTTGCCGTGAAAAAGATAAATATTTTAACAGGGCGAGCTATCTTCCTAGGGTTTTCACAGTTCAATATTTCTAGAAGCTTTGTTTTGAACATGTTAAATTTTACCTTGGTGGTTGTTGTGTTGAAATTTAACCCAGCGGTGGTCGTTAACAAAAAATCGAGTTTTTATTTGATCTTTAACAAAGTCCCAGATCACGAATTCACCAAACCCAATGTCAACAATCGCATCAGAGGTATTAGGGACAACAGCAAAACTTTGAATATATGATCCTTTGAATCGGTTCTTATTATAGGTTTTTAACAGTTGATTATTATCGATGTCAACGACTTGGAGAAAAGGCTCCGCTAATGCCCAACCGCTGATATTTAAGCCCAGTAGATATTGCGAGTGATGACCAAGCATCGCAATGCCGTAAGGTAATTTAATTGATTTGATAGGCAGCGATTTTTTAGTATCCCAAATACGCACAGCAGGATCTCGTGCGTAGCGACCCTCGTAACTATTGAAACTACCGCCTTCCCAAAAAGCTCCGGAAGCAAATTGATGGTCATCTATAAGGTAAAGCGTTTCAATCATCCCTCGATGGGCTTTATGAGTTAAGTGGTTATGTTGATATTCTCTTAATAATTTAGGGCCGCGACTCTCCCACAAGTAAATATGTTGGTCTTCACCGGCGGAGATCAGGCGGTCATTTTTAGGCAAAAAAATCAAGCTGGAAACACCGTATTCGTGTGCATTGAAATGCCATTTGAATTTTTTATTTAATAAGTCATATAAGTGAAGTTTGCCATCTTGGGTTCCTATTGCAATATCATGGCCATTTGCACTAATTGCAATAGCACGTACCCAACGATGATCGTCGGTGTCTATACTTTGCAGTTTTTGGTAAGAATGAACATCCCATACATAGACGAAACCAGTCATATCGCCAGCAATGATTTGCCGGCTATCATTGGAAAAAATCAAACTTAAAGGCCTGGCTAATTCCCCTTTGAAGATATGTCGTAAAGAGAGGGTTGATAAATCCCATAAATATATTCTACCATTTTTAGGATTTTTCCCAGAATCGAGGAGACTGGATTCTTCACCCACATCGGCACTAATCGCTAACCATTTTTTATTGGGTGATATGATAATTTTATTTCCACCATATACCAACATTCTCTTCCAATGCGGTTCCAAGTGGTTGTTCAAAGTACTTTGAGCAAAAGCAATACCACCTAGGAGAAGCAGCGTGAACGTATATCGTAAGAAAAAAAGCAATTTGTGTAAATAGCGCGCGTTAAGACTCATTGTTACGTTTCAACACCAAAGCGAGAAATCCTAATAGGTTTTATTAACGATGTAAACTTAGTTGGCCAATAAAAGCCTTGGTTGTTGGCAACTTAACATGCTACCATCGCGACACAGCGCGGGAGGACAAGGAAAACAGAATTATGGATCAGGTATTGAAGGGGTTTCAGGATAAATCAGTATGCGTGATAGGTTTGGGGTATGTGGGTTTAACCTTAGCGGTTGCAATGGCTGATGTTGGTTTTACTGTGCTGGGCGTTGAGATCCGCGATGAGGTAATCGATTCACTGAAACAAGGAAAACCACATTTCCATGAACCCGGGCTAGAAGAGAAGATAAAACTGTTATCCAAGAAAAACAGACTGACCTATTCTAAATATATTCCGCAAGAGTGGCAGGGCTCTGTTTTTATCATTACCGTTGGGACACCGCTAGCGGATAATCGTCAGTCCAGAATGGATATGATCGCGAATGTTGCTAAAGAAGTATCTGAGCGATTAAAGCCGAATGATATGGTAATTATGCGCTCTACGGTAAAGCTAGGAACGACTGTGGATGTGGTGATGCCTATCTTGCAGCAAAAAGGTGTGCCATTTGATTTAGCATTTTGTCCTGAACGAACCTTAGAAGGTAAAGCATTACAGGAAATTCGAAGTCTTCCACAAATTGTTGGTGGGATTAACTTGAGTGCGGCTGTTAGAGCCTCACAGATATTTCAATATTTAACCCCGACGGTTATCCGTGTCACATCCGTTGAAACAGCCGAAGTTATCAAACTAATAGATAATTCGCAACGAGATGTCAATTTCGCTTTTTCAAATGAGGTAGCACGAATTTGTGATGTGGTTGGCGTTAGTGCAAAAGAAGTAATTTCAGCGGGCAAGCTGGGTTATCCTCGAACAAACTTGCCCATGCCTGGGCCGGTTGGTGGACCCTGTTTGGAAAAAGATCCTTATATCCTAGCGGAGGGCTTAAATAAATTTGGTTTAGAGCCAGAAATAACCTTAATGGCGCGGCAAGTCAATGAGCGCCAGCCCAAAGAAACAATAAGCGATATTGCGAGTTATTTAAGCCAGTTAAATAGTTTTCCGACGGATCCTAAAATTGCGTTTTTGGGCATCGCGTTTAAAGGTATTCCTGCTACAGATGATTTGCGAGGGACCATGGCTAAACCGATAACGCAAGCAGTTAAAGAAAAATTTCCAACCGCGAGTTATCATGGGTATGATGCAGTGGTTTCATCAGAGCAGATTAGCGCGTTTGGTTTGCAACCGGAGCATAGCCTGGAAGCGATTTGTCATGATGCTAATTTGATTGTCATTATGAATAATCATCCCGTATTTGCTTCGATGCCGATTGAGAGTCTGGCAATGAATATGGGATCGCCGTGTTTGATCTACGACTACTGGAACCATTTTAATGCGCAGGATTTATCATTACCTGAGTCAGTCTGCTATACCGGTTTAGGATGTTTCCATAATAGCTTAAGGTTTAAAAAGCATGAGTGCTAAAAAATATCTGGTAACAGGCGGTGGTGGCTTCATTGGTGCGGCACTGATTAAGGCGTTGCTAAAGAGCAACTACGCAGTGGTTTGCCTGGATGATTTTTCTCGAGGAGCACCGCGACGGCTTGAGTCGGTTTTGGATCAGATAGAAGTGGTTGAAGGCGATGTTCGAAATTTGGATGTGGTTATTCAAGCCGCAAAAAAGGTCGATGCTATTATTCATTTAGCGTATGTCAATGGAACGGAATTTTTTTATGAAAAACCTGAGTTGGTTTTAGATGTAGCGATTCGCGGCATGCTCAACGTGATTGATGCGTGCCGACATCATGGAATTAAAGAGCTTATTCTTGCCTCAAGTTCTGAAGTCTACCAAACACCACAAATGATCCCCAGTGATGAGTCTGTTCCCTTGGTCATTCCGGATATTTTTAATCCACGATACTCATACGGTGGGGGCAAAATTGCATGCGAATTGATGGCTATTAATTATGGACGAAGTGATTTTTCACGGGTCGTCATTTTTAGGCCGCACAATGTGTATGGACCAGATATGGGATGGGAACATGTCTTGCCTCAATTTATCGTTAGAGCAAAAGAGTTAAGTGTGAAAACAGATAGAGATACATTGGATTTTACCATCCAGGGATCAGGGAAAGAGACGCGAGCATTCATACATATCGATGATTTTACCGATGGATTAATGCGCGTAATAGAGCAAGGCGAGCATCTTCATATCTATCATATAGGTAATCCAGAAGAAGTTAGTATTGCGGATGTCGCAAGGCTGGTTGTTAAATACTTTGATAAAAAAGCCAATATTATTCCTGGTTCATTACAGCCAGGTAGCACGCCTCGTCGTTGCCCGGAGATTAGTAAATTGTCTAAATTAGGATTTTCGCCGAAAATATCTCTAGAGCAAGGTATTCCTTCTATTGCGCAATGGTATGCTGAAAACAGTCAAAACGAGTAAAAATTAAACATTATGGAGGGAAGAGTGTGAGCATGGATTCTATGGCTTTTAAATGGCGGCGATTGATTGTTCAATACATAACGGGCATTGATCAATGCGCAGTCAAAAGTCGAATTGATCGTTTCCTTAGAAATCCTAGTTTTATTTTTGCGGATAGAGCCTTTAACATATCCGTAGCGTTGCTATTTTTTTGCTTGTTTCTAAGCTTAATCACCCATGTTTTTAGTTTATCTTATCAGCAGTGGATTACTCCGACTTACTCAATGTATTGTGCCGATCATTCAGGGTTGAAAGTTGTTTGTGATACCCGTCAAATCGATTTGCACGATGGCCGTTATCGATTAAGTGCCAACCATATTGGGGATAAACGATTAAATATTAAAATTCGTTTCGAACAAGGCATCGTGGTTCCTAAATATTTGGTGTTAAGGAAAGGTTTTTTTGTTCTTGGTAATGATGAGACAACAGAGACAATCAATTCGACGGTTAAAAGTGACGGTGAATACACTAATAATTTCAAATTAACTGGACCACGCAATGGGACAAATGATCGGGTCGTCATCGAATTACCAAAAACACAAAGTTCAGAATTATTGTTGGTGCTATCGAATGGTGAGGGGTCGTCTGAAGTTGCCAATTTAATATTGGACGAAATTGGGTTTACTAATGTTAAACCCTCGTATCCAAATGCAAAGCCGTATACCTGGTTTAAAAAATATTCTGTTTCGAAACATCACGGCAACATTTTTATGCTCTACCATCTGATGGTGATATTATTTGTCGCAAAAATATTTATTGTCTATTTATTGCGTGCGTACTCTCAGCGTTTAGCCCTTGAAACTAGAATGACAGCATTATCAGAGACGTTGTTTGTTTTGAGTGGTGGTTTATTAATATTGGCAGCAAAATTATGGACTGATTTTGGTGATGGCATGCGGGATTTGAGAATAACCTTTGCTTCGGGCACCTTACTGGAAGGCGCTGGTGCAAATTTAAACTATGCGCTCTATATGGCGCAATCGATACTTGCAGGGCATGGGCCGTTAATTGTGAGTCAACCGCCTTGGCATAGAATGCCTGGCTATGCTGGATTAATCGCTTTATCGGGAATATTCTCTCAGGATTTGTTGCAGTTGGCGATGAATGGAATGGTTTGGCAACTGATATTTTTTGCTTCATCTGGTGCTGTTCTTTATCATTTTGCTCGAAAAATAATGCCGGCGTATATTGCCGCCGTTGCTGTTTTTTTGGTACTTAATTCAAGAAATCAACTATTCTATATTCAGATTGAATCAATTATGCCAGCTATTGCGATGTTAGTTTTAGCTGGGGGATGTGTTTTTTTGGCAGAGATTCGTAAAAATCGCAATGGGCAAATGCCTAGCTTTAAGTATCATGTTCCACTTCATCTTGCATTTGCTCTGTGGTTTAGTATTAGGCCGGATGTTGTTCCCGGGTGGATCGCTGTTTCTCTCATATTATATTGCCGCTCATTGAAAACCTTAAAATATCTTGCTTTGCCTTGCCTCGGCTTAGCTATTATCGGTGGCAGTTGGGGCTTGTTCAAATACCCCTATATCCATACTTTTTCCCCAACGACTCAATCCGTGGGGGCTTCTTTGATGATAGGTTTGTGGGAAGTGCCTTCAAAATTCGCGTGGACAGTGTCCGATGGTGCTTATCATGAATGGATCAACAATATGGCGCATTTGCCATCAATGTCAAAAGAAGCATCGGATTACGCAGTTAAAGAGGTTTCTAGATTCATTGTTACTTATCCAGGGTATATTGTGTCTTTAGTATGGCATAAATTTGTTGGTTTTATGACAATGATGTCAAGTATGTTTGGTATCCCACTTTTGGGTACGGCGCTGGGGTTATCAACCTTGTTTGGAGCAGTCGTTATGGGCTATCAAACAGTGCAAACAACGCTATTAGGTTGGGCGGTGCTATTTAATTTACCTTTCTTCTTGGTTTTGTACAGTAGTGCCGGACGATTTTACAATGTCAGTTATATGAGCATGATATTCGCTGTTTTGCCTTTATGGTCAGATATTAACTTTTACAAAGCGTTGATGCAGAGATTGTGGCTATTGGCACTGATCCTGGCTTGTACATTTGTGTTCGCTTATAAGGGTGTGGCTATTGACAACTATATTATGAGTTTAGATAAATTTCGGTATGCAACACCTTTTTTAAATCCAGGTGATTCCAGTTTGGTGGTTTTTAAGTGATTGGAAGGCCTTTTATGAGAAAGTTTAAAGCGATCCTGATATTGCCCGAAAAACACAAGTTGGCGCCTGAAGCGATAGCAATGGTTTCGCAATATATGGAGCTTGTCGCTGTGTTTGATCAAGCGTCTAAGGTGACCGAAGCAGAAATTGTTGATATCGAGCATGCTTTGTTATTAAATTTTTTGGCAAATCGGATATTTAAGAAAGAAGTGCTTGAAAGACCCAATGTTAACTTCCACCCGGCACCGCCGGAATACCCAGGGCGCGGCGGTGCGAGTTATGCAATATTTGATAAAAGTGAAACTTATGGTGCGACGGCCCACCGGATGGTAAGAGCGGTCGATGCCGGTGAAATCTATCTGGTAAATCGCTTTATCATCCAAGAAACGGATTCTTGTGAGCGCCTTTTTGAAAAAGCTGAGCGTGCTTGTGTCACGTTATTAACAGAAATTATTGAGCATTTTGCAAAAACAGGAGCAATTCTTAAAAACGCCGATGCCAAGTGGCAACATAAAGCCACGACTAGAAAGCATTTTGATGAATGGTTAAAACTCGATCCTGAAAACGAGGAAGAATTTCATTTGAAAATTAAAGCCGCGAGACACAGTCGCTTTCCCGGGCCTTTTATTACAATTCATGGCTATACCTTTGCGCTCTATGAAAAAAAACCGCTAGAAAGGATATCTTCAGATGTTTCGTGATGTACTATATGCTTATTGTGCCCTTTTGGTTTCTGTTTTACTGGGTATCACCAGCCAAATGCTTTTTAAATCAGGGGTTGTTAAAGCAACGGGAATAATCAGCACACTATTCCAACCGTGGACGATACTGGGAATGGTGGGATATTTTATTTCATTGCTATGTTATCTATTCGCATTACGCCAAATCAGTATCTCGACGGCTTATCCGATGTTGTCTATTACTTATGTCGTGGTGCCATTATTGGGATATTTCATTTGGCATGAACCATTTAATGCCCTGAAAGTTGTTGCTTTGATTATGATCACCAGTGGCGTGGCATTATTGTGTGCATCGAATGTGTAAGCACAGCCTTGTAATGTTTTGAGCATGAAGGTAGAGTTTCCACAATATTTAAGTATGGTTGAAAAAGATGAAAGCAGTGATTTTAGCGGGAGGATACGGCACTCGCTTAAGCGAAGAGACCAGTTTAAAACCAAAACCATTGATTGAAATTGGTGGTAAGCCGGTGCTTTGGCACATTATGAAAATTTATTCGAGCCATGGCGTCAATGATTTTATTATCTGTTTAGGGTACAAGGGTTACCTCATAAAAGAGTATTTTGCCAATTATTATTTACATCAATCGGATGTAACCTTTGATCTCAGCTCGGATAATGCGATGACGGTTCATAATAATACGGCAGAACCTTGGCGAGTGACCTTAGTCGATACGGGCGTATCAACCATGACCGGTGGCCGTTTGAAAAGGGTGGCGGGTTATTTGGAAGATGAAGATTTCTGTTTCACGTATGGTGATGGCGTTGGTAACGTCGACATTACCCAATCGATTGCCTTTCATCGTGCCCATAAGGCGATGGCGACCATGACGGTTGTCGCACCATCAGGCCGTTTTGGCGCGGCTGAGATCAGTGCGGATAACCATGTGAGTGCTTTTCAAGAAAAACCGCACAATGGGGGCTGGATTAATGGCGGGTTTTTTGTGTTGACGCCCGCCGTTATCGAATATATCTCAGATGATAATACCATTTGGGAGCGTTCGCCGTTAGAAGGTTTAGCCCGAGATCAACAATTAATGGCGTACAAACACCAAGGATTTTGGCAACCCATGGATACGTTGCGAGAGAAAACCTTATTGGAAGATTTGTGGCAGCGAGGAAACGCACCGTGGAAAACGTGGTGAGCAACCATCAAATCGAGTCGTCATTTTGGCGTAATAAAAAAGTATTAATCACCGGGCTTACCGGATTTAAAGGGAGTTGGTTAGGACTCTGGCTGACCGAGTTGGGTGCTGAAGTTATCGGTTATTCATTAGAGCCACCCACTGAAATCAATCATTATGATTTATTACAATTAAATACTCGATGCCATTCGATTATTGGCGATGTTCGAGATTATGCCACGCTTGCGCAAGCTATAAAAAATATCCAACCTGAAATCATTATTCACATGGCAGCACAATCATTGGTGCGCTATTCATATGAAGAACCGATAGCAACTTTTGCAACGAATGTATTAGGAACCGTTCATCTACTTGAAGCGGCCCGCCATGCACCCAGCGTAAAAGTCATCCTAAATGTGACCTCCGATAAATGCTACGATAATAAAGAGTGGTTGTGGGGTTATCGAGAAAATGAAGCGATGGGCGGATCCGATCCTTACAGCAGCAGTAAAGGCTGTGCAGAGCTTGTGACCCAATCGTATCAGCGTTCGTATTTTAATGCCGAGAATGGCATTAAATTAGCATCAGCTCGTGCCGGCAATGTCATCGGCGGTGGCGATTGGGCCCAAGATCGTTTGATCCCAGATATCATGCAAGCATTTTTGACCAAGCGGCCGGCTGTTATTCGTAATCCGAATGCCATTCGACCCTGGCAGCATGTGTTGGAGCCATTATCGGGTTATATGCAATTGATCCAAATGCTTGCTATTGATCGTAATTTGCAAGGGGCATGGAATTTCGGGCCACACCCACAAGATGCAAGGCCCGTGGCATTTATTGTGGAGCAATTAGCACAACACTGGGGCCAACAAGCCAGTTGGCAGATTGAGGAAGATCCTAAAAAATATCACGAAGCCCATTATTTGCGCTTGGATTGCAGCAAGGCCAATACCTTATTGGGATGGCAGCCCAGGTGGGGATTAACTAATGCATTAGAGAAAACAGCACAGTGGTACCAAGCTTATGCCAATAATCAGGATATAAAAGCCCTGAGCTTGCAACAAATTAAAGAATATTCACAGTCGGAGTAACGCATGACGCATTCAAATTATTTATCAGTTCCTTATGGCAAGTCAGTTCATGGTGAAGAAGAGATTGCGGCAGTAGTCGAAGTATTACGAACTTCTACGTTAATGGGGAAAAACGTTCGTGAAATGGAAGCAAGAGTCGCGCATCTATTCGCAAAAGAATACGGCATCATGGTGAATTCAGGCTCTTCGGCCAATTATTTGGCGGTGGAACTTATGGATCTTGAGCCGGGTAGTGAAGTCATTACTCCGGTTTTAACTTTTTCCACGACGGTAGCACCACTGATCCGCAATAAACTGATCCCAGCTTTTGTCGATGTGGAACCGGGCACATATAATATTGATGTCAAGCAAATCGAAAAAATGATCACGAATAAAACTAAGCTTATTATGATCCCAAATCTTATCGGGAATCTGCCCGACTGGGATCACATTAAATCGATTGCTGAAAAATATCAGTTACCTATTATTGAAGATTCCGCAGATACATTAGGGGCGCTCTTGCGGGGCAAATCCACAGGGTTACGCAGTGATATCAGCACCACCAGTTTTTATGGTTCGCATGTGATTAACTGTGCCGGTAATGGCGGGATGCTTTGTGTCAATCGGCCAGAGTATGCGGAGCGTGCCAAATTGCTGCGCAGCTGGGGGCGGAGCTCGTCATTATTTGTTGAGTCGGAGAAAATTGAAAATCGCTTCAATGTTAATTTAGATAGCATGGATTATGATGCGAAATTTGTGTTTGCAGCCCCCGGCTATAACTGGGAACCTTCAGAAATGGGCGCAGCTTTTGGTTTGGTTCAGCTTGGGAAATTGCAACATAACATTCAGCTTCGCGAGCAAAACTTTAATCAGCACTTTGAATTTTTTAGTGAATATGAAGATTGGTTTATTTTACCAAAACAACAAGCAGACAGTGTGACAGGATGGTTGGCTTTTGCGATGACAGTCAAATCATCGGCGCCATTTACCAGGAAGCAACTGCAGATTTATTTTGAAGAACATGGGATACAAACCAGACCCGTATTTACTGGCAATATTCTACGTCAGCCTGGATATAAAGCAGTTGCTTGTCAGCAAGATCAAGCCGGTTATCCGGTAGCAGATGAAGTAATGCAAGGCGGGATTTTAATTGGTTGTCATCATGGCTTGACCGAAGAAATGATGATGCATATTCACAACACATTTAAGCGGTTTATATCAAAATGATAAAAACGATATTGGTTACGGGTGCTTCAGGATATATTGGTTCACAACTGGTTACACATCTAGTAGAAAATGATTATACGGTCATTGCCTTGGTGCGACCACATTCTGAATTGTCACGATTCCCACAGAATAAAAATAATTTTCGTTTTGTTTATTATGATGGCACCTACGAAAGTGTTGCCGCTGTTTTTGGTAAATATGCCATTGATATTGTGTATCACTTAGCGGCTGTCAGCCAACATCAAACCATCAGCAGCGATATTAATCAATTGGTTGCTGCAAATATAACTTTGGGTGTTCATTGTTTACAGGCGATGGTGGCTCACCAGTGCAAATATTTTATTAATACTGGGACTTATTGGCAGCACTTCTATGATGCAGAAACCATTTCACCCACGTGTTTATATGCGGCTAGTAAGCAAGCATTTGAAGTGGTAATTGATTATTATGTCGAAGCGCATAATATCCAGGCAATCACTTTAAAGTTATACGATGTTTACGGCCCTGATGATTTTAGGCCAAAATTATTTAATCAGTTGTTTCAATCGGCGTTGTCTGAACAGAGTTTCGATCTTTCTCCCGGCAAGCAATTGGTGGATTTAATTTATATTGATGATGTGATTGCCGCTTATGCAGTTGCACTGACTGTTATTGAATCTAAGCAAACTTTCTATCACCAGCGTTACTTCGTTGGAACTTTCGTTCATTATCCACTACAAGAAATCGTGAGCCAATACCAAAAATTGTTGAATAAGCCATTAAATTTGAATTGGGGTGCTAAACCCTATCGCGAAAAAGAAGTGATGGCGCCTGTTCGCGGGCCTGCATTACCAGGCTGGCAGGCTAAAGTACCGTTAAACCAAGGGCTTGCCAAAGTAGTCGCCTCACAACAGAAAAATCTTGCTACCCGTTTTCAAGGATCTAGCCATGAGCCTATCGAATAAACCACTTATTTCACTGGTGGTTCCTGTTTACAATGAAGAAGCGAATATCGACTACTTTTACGCGACAGTCTGCGAAGTGCTCAAAGCGCTGGAAAACCAGTACCAATTTGAATTGGTTATAACCGACAACCACAGTACCGATCAGACCTTTCAAAAATTGCAAGCCATTGCCCGTGACGACAAACGGGTGCGCGTCATTCGATTTACCCGCAACTTTGGTTATCAGCGATCCATTTTAACTGGCTATCTTTCTGCCAGAGGGCAAGCCGCTATTCAATTAGATTGTGATTTACAAGATCCACCGCAGATGATTGAATCGTTTTTAAAAAAATGGCAGCAAGGCTTCAAAGTGGTTTATGGGATCCGAATGAAGCGCAAAGAAGGCCGGGTGATCACCTTAACGCGCCGAATTTTTTATCGGGTAATTGATAATTTGAGTGAAATAAGGTTACCCCATGATGCCGGCGATTTTCGATTAATTGATAGGTGCATTATCGATGTTTTGGCTAATATGCAAGACAAGCAGCCTTACTTGCGTGGTGCCATTGCTAGCATCGGTTATGAGCAAGTTGGGATCCCTTATGAGCGGGCCCAGCGAATTTACGGTGAAAGTAAGTTTTCGCTTAAACACTTATTTCGTTTGGCGTTAGATGGCATAACCAATCATTCTACTTTGCCGCTGAGAATTGCGACCTATATGGGTATGGGTATTTTTTGTGTGATGTTGTTAGCTGGTATTGGCTATTGCGTAGGGAAATTTGTTTATGGCCAGCAATGGCCAGCGGGCTTTGCCACTATTATTATCTTGATGTTATTTTCAGTGGGATTAAATGCCTTATTTCTCGGAATAATTGGTGAATATCTGGGTAGAATTTACCAACAAATTAAGCCCGGGCCGTTGACAATCATTGAGGAAAAATTAGAGTAATTGGAGCGCTACTATGGAGATTGCTGCTTATGGTTTTAAATATGGGTTAATGAATTCGCGTTGTAGTGAACTCGCGGGAGCGATTAATGGCTTAAAGTACTCTGGCAAACCTTTAATCGGATATACACCAGCCTTTGGTGTTTTTACTGCTGGCCAGACCGATGATCGGGGGATTTACTATTTTATACCCAAATTGGCAAGCTTATTTAATTTGAGTTTGGAACAAGCCATAATTGCCAGTGTGTTAATGGTCTTTGTAATGGCTTTTGTTTTGGCGGGTACGGGGTTCAGTTTGTTTTTCCGTGAGCGAAAAGTTACGTTACTTTTCCTGTTGCTAGGGGTCCCTTTAGGGAGGGTCTTTTTTAGAGAGATTGGCGATGTTTATGTTATCCCAGCTTTGTTGGCTCTAGCGATTATGCCACTAGCCATGAATTTTTTTTATCAGAAGCAAGCACCGCGCTTTGCGGTTATCGGGTTGCTGCTGGTGGGGATTGTTTGTGGCTATTGCCATACTATTCGAGCCATGTCGAGTGCGGGGGTAATAGCGTTTATTGCCGTCTTGATTGTTGGGAATCAACAGTTATGGCATAAGACTAAACTTAAGTTGCTAGGTGCAATGTGTGTTGGGGTGCTGGTTGCGCTAACCCATTTTAATCATGTCATTAAAGATAGCTATCAATATCTTTCACTACAAAATAAACGATTCGATTCTTCTGTTATAATCAACAGGCATCCACTTTGGCATTCCGTTTATATCGGGTTGGGCTATTATCCTAATCCATTTGGGCTGCGCTATAGTGATACGGTCGGTTTTGAAAAAGTTCACAGCACTGATCCCACGATAGGGTATTTATCGCCACAATATGATCAGGTTTTAAAAAATGAGACGATTGGGTTTGTCTTGAGCCATAAATTGATAACGGCCAAGATGGTGTTCAAAAAAGCACTTGAAACATTAGGTTCGGTTTGTATCGAAAAGAAAGCTAAGCCTTTGGGTGGTGTTGCATGGGTATTTTATCAATTCGGGCTAATTTATTTGTTGTGCTCTTTATTTTATTTTAGGGAGCACTTGTTATTGCATGCGGCATTTATTGTTAGCGCGGGGATGGGAGCGGTTCCGGGTGTTTTGGTGGTACCAGCATATGAATATGTCACGGGATTTCTAGGGGTTATGTTGCTTTATGTTGTTACCTTTCTTGTTTTTGCCATCCAAAACGATGAGATCCGCCAGTGGCTAAATCAATTGAAAACCAAATGTACATAAGTAAAGTGTCTCGCCAGCCTTTGCAGCGCAACAATAAGACAATTTTGCGCTGCTGGCGGCCGATTCGGGAATAATTCACTGACAACACAAGAAAAAGTTGCTATCTACCCCAAGATTTCCTAGGATCCGCAAATTGTTTGCATTGCTCTTCTGCAAGAGTGGCTTTTTGCCTCTGGAAAGTGGCGTTGGCACAAGGAAGTGCGGGCAGGGGCATATCGAAGCCAAGCGCGTAGCGCCATGGAT